>CAZPVP010000001.1:0-75107 GCA_964590345.1 uncultured Gammaproteobacteria bacterium
ACTTTATTGTATTCTTCGATCCTTTTTTCTAAATTATTCGTTGAATCTAAATAAGCTCGATTATCTTTTAGGCTTAATAATAAATATACAAAATATTTTGACATTTTTTAAAACCAGGTGCCTTATCCGACCTCGGCGAGGTCTCGGCCGAGACGGGCCACTTGCCTGCCCGCCAAAGCATAAGCAATGGCGGGGCTACAGCCCAAAGTTGTCCTATTTACCCCGCACTTGCCGAAGCAAAGCGAGGCATAGTGCGGGGCCATTAGACGACCCCGGAATATTTAATAATCAATAACCAACTTTCCAATATCTAATCTCCAATCTCCAACAATTTGACATTATTTCAATATATGATACATTATTATTATTAAAAAATCAAGACCGAAGGAGGTAAAAATATGGGCAAAGGTCAAGGCAAAGAAAAGAAAAAAAAGCAGAAACAGCAGAAAAAAAAAAAAACCAAGCCCATCTTCCAGCCCAGCGATTTCCAGGGCATTAAAAACAAAAGGCCAGGCTATCCCGCCAAAAAAAATGCCTCAGCAAAAAACAAAAATCTTGCAAAGCATTGTCAACAAAAAAGCTCCGGGCTGGGTGCATGCAAAACAAATCTTACGCGCCCGCCAAGCGCAACAAAACAAATCACCCTCTACTCTTTAATTATAATTGTACCTAAATCCTGCAAACCTTGTAGGATTTTTTACAGGATTGTTATTCCACAATTTTACCATTAAATTTTTTTACCAAAGTTTCAATCAACTCATCTTGTTCATTTTTTTCTAACCCTTGAAGCTCCTTTGATACTGGCAATTCATCAATTAGCTCCACTTCGTCTTCTTTTGTTTGTTCTTTCATAAAATCGCTTTCATAATCTTTAGCTAGTAAACTCGTTTCAACAATCAATTCATCACCGAAAAAACCCTTTAAAACTTTTTCAATATTTTCTTTTATTTTGGTCTGATTAACTCTTTGCTCATAAAAACTATATTTAAGGCCAATTTTTAAAATATTGCCATTTAATTCTAAGGGTTCAGAAACTTTAAAAATAAATACTAATGAAGCATTCTGCTCTTGCAGTTTAACCAAAAAACTATGCCATTTATCTCTAATCTCCTGCAAAGTTATTTTAACCCTTTTTACTTTGTCAGCAGAATTATTATTTTTTAAAGTGGTGTTTTTAGCACCACTTTTTTTATCTTCTATTTTATTTTCAGTTCCTTTGTCCTTGCCCTGAACCGAACTATTGTTCTGGTCCGAGCTCTGCCCTGACGAGGTCTGTTCTGGTTCAGGACCGCCTTTATCAAGATCTTGTTTATCTCCTTTTTGGCAATATTCTATAACAGCGATTTCCAAAGGCAATTGGGGTATAGCTGCAGTTTTAATTTCAAATTTTTTGGCACTAAATAAATTAACTAATTTAATCAAGTCATTTACTTCAAATTTCTGTGCTAAATTAATGATTGATTTTTCCATTTCCTGATCAAGCTCAAAAGCAAATTCTTTTAAGCCGGCGCTAATTTTAGTCAAAATCATTTTGCGTAAAAATTCTATTAATTCATCGGTAAACTGAATTAAGTCAATCCCCTCTTCAACTAATTTATTTATCAAGACAAGGCCGGTTTCAGCATTTTTATAAACAAAACTTTCAACTAATTCCAATACTAAATTATAATTTGTAGTTGGGATAATTAAGCTCGCCTCTTCCTGTCCGATTTCTTTTTCACCTAAAGACAAAACCTGGCCAAGCAAGCTTTCAGCATCACGGAGACAGCCTTCGCTCACCCGCGCAATATCAGTTAAAACCTTTTTATTAACCTTAATTCCTTCCTGCTGGCAAATCCAAGACAAGCGCTTAATCAGATCTTCAGTCTTTACTTTTTTAAAATCAAAACGCTGGCAACGGGAAACAATTGTCGCTGGCAGTTTGTGGACTTCAGTGGTTGCCAAGATAAAAATTGCATGCTTGGGCGGCTCTTCTAAAACTTTTAAAAGTGCGTTAAAAGCAGCAATAGACAGCATATGCACTTCATCAATTATAAAAACCTTGTATTTTCTTTTAACCGGAGTAAAGCGGGCATTGGCAATTATGTTTTCCCTGACATTATCAACACCGGTATGGGAAGCCGCATCAATTTCCAAAATGTCCAGATCATTGCCTTCAACTAATTCCAGGCAAGAATCACATTTATTACAGGGCTCACTTTCGCCTGTTTTACGATTAGTGCAATTTACTGATTTAGCAAAAAGACGGGCAGTTGTTGTTTTACCAATCCCCCGCGGGCCAGTAAAAAGATAAGCATGAGCAATATTGTCAGTTTCAATTTCATTTTGTAATGTAACCTTAATATGGTTCTGCCCAGTTAAATCAGCCCATTTTTGCGGTCTGTATTTGCGATATAATGCTAATGACATAAGATAAAATAATTAGAGAGAAATATAGAATATAGCAGAAATAAAAGTAAAAAAACAATTTAATTTATAATATTATTTTTTGGTACCATTATCAGGCTTAATTTTATTTTTCCTTGGAACATAAACTATCCATTTATTCGGCCAGTAAAGATTCCATCTTTCGAAATTCCCGCAGCCACAATGACAATATTGCGCCCTATATTCAACCATGTCTTCACTGCCAGGAGGAGTAAAATCATGTAATTGCGGTATTTTATCAGTAAAACCGCAAACATATTCATCAACTTCATCAAATTTTGCCATTTTAAGTTCTTTATCTTTAATCTCTGATAATTTAAGCTTTTCTAATTTATTGCCTTGTTTATCATCTTCTAATTCTGGATAAACGTCTAAAAATCTTTCTATCGCATCTTTATCATTTATTTTTTCTGGTATAATAAACCAACCCTCATAATCTTGCCAATATGGATCTGACCTTACAGCTTGCTCTGACGAGTATTTCTTGTTTCTAACCAAAACATGCCCTTCTGTCTTTAATTCAGGCGATGGCGGAGCTTCTCGAGGCTGCCAACTTTCATAAAGTACTTGCCCCACTTCAAGAGAAGTTTTAGCTGGACGGCGAATTTTAGTAACAACAAGTTTATCTCCTTCCCATTCTGCTTTGGCTACGACTCTGCCTTTATTTTTAATAAACAATGATTTTGCATTAAAAGCTTTTTCCAGCATATCAAAAGATATTTGGCCACAAGCAATTTCTTTATCAGGCACTGATAATAATTTAAATTCTTTTTTCTCCATAATTTAAAAAAAATCAAATGACCGCATTTTCCTTGCTTCAATTTCATTCTGTGAGGTAACCTTAACATGGTTCTGCCCGGTTAAATCAGCCCATTTTTGCGGTCTGTATTTGCTATATAATGCTAATGACATAAAATAAGAAGATATAGAAGAGCTAAAGGAGGTAGAAATTTTAGATGATAAGAGGAATTTATTTTTACAATCATGTCATCCTATAACTCCTCTAATTTATATATTCCATTTTAAGTTAAATTACCAAGAAAATCAAGTTTTAAAAAACTCGCGTTAAAAAACGCGAGTTGATGCACATATTTACATTTCAGCTAAAAGCTCCATAGCTTGTTTGCCAAACATAGATTTTAAACCGTGTTTATCCCGAGTGATGATTAAAAGGAGATCTTTTGAGGAATTTTTTGCCAAGTTAAACAGCTGCTCCTTAACTTGGCGTTCCCATTTAAGCCAAAGCTTAAATGCATTACCATAAGCAATTGAAGAGAATTTTTCATCATTATCATTTAACCATTTTATAAATGATAATATCTGAAGAAAATCCCTCTTGGTTTTAGCTTTGGTAAAATATGCCTTAAAAAGTTTTTCTGCCTTAAACTTGAGAAAAGCTTCATCATAACCATTTGTTACTCTGACAACCTGTTTAAACTTTTCAATAGTATCAGCTTCACGCAGCGCCCGATGAAGCAAATAACTCCACGGCTCATCTCTTGTCTTGCAGCTTTTTAATCCTTCCAAAGACTGTTTAAAACTAAAACCAGCGATTCGCTGAATAATCCAATTGGCAACTTCGTTTTCCAGATCAGATTTGAAAATCTTTACTATTACAGAGGGAGGGAATTCCATTAGCAAGGGATGTCTTTTGTTTTTTTTAAAAGCAATCAAAAATGCTTCTCTCGGATTAGTTTTTGCCAATTTCCTTAGCTCAGTAATTTCCATTATATTCCTCCTTTTATTTAAATTACTATAGAAAAGCTTAACTTGATAGAATAAAAAAGTCAAATTTTTAATACAAGAATTAATTGTACTAAAAAAATCAATTTTTAAAAAATAAAGATTCCTCAAAATTATTGTTTCATCCTTGCCACCGCCCCGCACTTTTATAAAAGTGCGGGGCGGTTTTTCGCACAAAAAATCCAGTGCCAAATGGCACTGGATTTTTTTCTAAAGCATAATAATATTTCATCCTTTTGTAATATCGTAGGTTTAATCTATAATTTTCGCCTATAGCCTGGGTGCATTTTCAGGCATGTCTGTTTCCACATCTGGAATTTCTGGCTTATTCACTTCAATTTCTTCAACTTCAGGTTGCTGTTCTTGAATTTCAGGTTGGTCAGAAACTTCTGGTATCTCGACTTCTGGCTGCTCAGGGATATTTCCCTCAATCTCTTCTTGAGTTGGAATTGCTGGAATAGGTATTCCTTTATTATTTCTTAATTTTTCAAGTCTTTGTTCAACTTCTTGTCGCTTTTCTTTCATATTTTGCTTAACTTCTTCTCGTTTCTCTTCGGAAACAGCTTCTAAAGCTCTTTCATGGCCTTGCATACCGGCCTGCATGGCCCGCTCTATGGCTGGCTGAGCTTGCTCCGGAACCTTTTCATAAACATCAGCTAAAATTTCTTGATGTTTAAGGGTTACTTCAGAAACTTTGGCCAAAACTTCATCAGTATCAAGACCTTTTTCCTTTGCTTTTTCTGCTTTTGTTAAAGCTTGGTTAAGCTGTTCTTGATGCTTTTCAACTGCTTTTTCTGCTACATCCGGTCTCCCTTTATCAATTAGAGCATTTATCTCCGCTAATCTTTCCTCTGCTAAATTTAGAAAACGTTCAGCTTTAGCTGCATCATTAAAAGTAAAAAAAGTACCAATACTCTCTGACCAATTCTCAAGGAAATAAAAAGGGCTATCTGGCAATAAGCCAGGTTTTGGCAAATCATTTGTTTGTGCCTGTGCTATCCCAGCAAATAAAAACATTGATAAAAATGACACGAGCAATATTTTTTTAAACATATTTTTTGCTCCTTCTCCAACATTTGTTAGAGATTATTATTTATTTTTAAACTTCGACCTTTTATAAAATTATTTTATCTTTCATCTTTTCTGCTCTATCGATGGTTTTGATTCTTTTGATTCTAATGAGGGCGAAGGAATTTCTGGTACAGCTGGAGGCGCAAAAGAATCAATAATCTCATCTCTCTTATCTTCACTTTCTTTTTCTAATGGGGGTGAAGGAATCTCTGGTACAGCTGGAGGCGCAAGAGAATCAATAATCTCATCGCTCTTATCTTCACTTTCTTCCTCTTCTTTTATCATTTCTTCCTGTTTTATAGCTTCTCTTAACTGAAATATTTTTGTTTCTTCTTCCTCTATGAATTTATTTATTTCTGCTAACCGCTCTAAAAATTTTTCCATTTTTTTAATCTTTTCCCTGGTTAATTCCTGATTTCCTTCATTATTTAAAATATTTTTAATTTCTTTAATAGAACTATTCATTTCATTTAAAAGCTCTTCTCTTCTGAATATCTTTTCAAGATTGCCATTAGATTTTTTAAGTTTTTCTATTTCTCTTTGTCTTTCTTCCAATAAATTAATGCGCAAATTATTTTTTTTCTCGAGCGTATTTGCCAATTTCAACTGGATATCCTCTATTTTACGGTCAAGCGGATACAAAAATTCACCTGGTGCTGCAAAATCAGCAGCATAGATCACGCCGCCGCTTAAAAATACTAAAATCATGAATACAATAAGGCTGACCGTTGCTAATCTGTGTAATTTTAATTTTAAAAATCCTCTCTCTATATTTAATCGTTTTTGCCGGCCAATTGTTTCACTTTTTTCTATTTGTTGAAACAGTTTAGTTTTAATTTCTTCCTTAACTTTGCTAAAACCGCCAAACTGCTGATTTGTTCTTTGCAAAATCTTTTCAATTTTATCTTTTTTAAACATTTTAAATTTTCATTAATTTTGATAATTTTTTTAAAGCTCGGTGACATAAAACTCTGACACTGACTGGCGTTTTACCCATAATTTTGCCAATTTGCTTGAAATCCAAACCTTGAAAATATCTTAAATTTATTACAGTTTGATAAGATTCAGGTAATTGCGATAAATATTCCTTTGCTTCGCTTATTTGAGCTTTTACTTCAATATTATTGGCTTCACTTTTTAATCCTCCAATATCCTCGATATTTATATCTTCTTTATTTTTACGATAATAATCAATCAAGGTGAAACGTGCTACCTGAAAAAGCCAAGTAGAAAATTTAGTGTCTTTTTTAATCTTATATTTATCCAAATTTTGCCAAACTTTTAAAAATACTAAACTGGTTAAATCTTCGGCTTCTTCAACTTGCTTAGTACGAAAAAAAATATATTTATAAATGCGTTCAAAAAACAAATCATAAATTTGAGCGAATGCTTCTTGATCGCCTTTTTGAGACTGTAAAATTAAATCTTTAATTTCCTTATCAGTCAGTTCCATAATACAATTATTATATCGTTTAAAAATTAATTTTGTTACAGTTTTTTAAAAAATCCCGAACATCCGGGATTTCATATATTCGCGTTATTTATAAAAAAAATCAATAGTTCCTATTTTTTAACAATATGCTCCACTGCAGCCCATTTGCTTTGCGCCTCTTTGGGTACTAAAATAACTACTTCATCATCAGGCTCGCCTTTGAAATAAGTTACGCTAGCCGGCAATAATTTCCATTTTTTCTTATCAGCTACAGCAAAATAATTATCTTCCTTGTCTTTTGTTAACTCCGCTACAATTCTTTTTCTTTCTATCGGCCCTATTTGTTTATATTTAAAATCACCATTTTTAGTAATAGTCAATTTTAAAATATCTCCTTCCACCAATTTTGATTTGGAAGCGTAATTCGCTGGCACAGTATAAACCTGGCCGTCATTAGCCACCATTTTTTCACCGTCAAAAACCCCTTCAATTATTTTTTCTTCACCAATAACTTCCAAATCTTTTTCCGCCGCTTGCAAGGTTTGATTTATATTAAATAATTCATCTTCAAAATTATTAATATCCTCTGGACTCTGTTCTAAAATTTCAATCACTTTTCCCAAATTATCATGTATATTCTTTAAAATCTTTTGAATTAATTGATATTTGCTTTTTGAAATATTAATTGATTCAGAATTTTGTTTTTTGTTTGTCATAAATTTATTTTTATTTTTGCAGCCTTTGGCGGCGTCATGTTTACCCCGCCGAAGGCGGTGGCCATAGGCGGGATTATTTTTTAAAATTTTATTTACAATTAGCTATTTACCTGCCTACCAGCAGGCAGGCCATTTGCCAATTAGGTAAAAAGGTCTTCTTCGCTTAAATCTTTGGCTTTATCTACAAAATCACGGCTAGTACCGATTTTAGAACGTTCCATAACTTCTGCCTCAACAACATTTCTGTCTCGTCCATATTTTAAACGCGAAAGCTCTTTAATTGCCTCAGCCAATTCTCTGTTGTTTTCAGGTCGCCAATCAAATGGCATTAAATGAAAACTGAATGGCGGTACAACCTGGCCATTAATCAATGGTTTAATATAACCGTTTAAATTAGGCACATTCATAACATCGTATTCGTTAAAAACCGGGGCAAACTCTTTGGCAAATATTTCAGCATCTTCAACACCGACTCTAAAAGCAATTTTACTGCCAACATTGCCAAAAATCGCATCTTTAAAACGTGTATCACCTTCTTTGACTAACTGGCCAATAAACTGATGGGCAATGGTTAAGCAAAGTTTATATTTTCTTGCTTCTGATAAAATTACCTGAATCCCCTCGGTTAAAAAATTCTGAAATTCATCAATATACAAATAAAAATCTTTCCTTTGCTCAACTGGAATGTTTGCCCTACCCAGGGCAGCCATTAAAATTTTACCAACAATTACCATGCCCAATAAATTTGCATTAATATCGCCGATTAGGCCTTTTGACAGCTTAACTAAAATTATTTTTCCTTCATTCATGGCCTTACTAAAATTCAAAGAGCTTTTTTGCTGCGCTACAATTGGCCGCATAATATCATTGGCAATAAAAGTAGTCAATTTTGAAGTAATATAAGGCACCATATTAGCCAAAGCAGCTTCACCGCCTGCTTTTTCCGCCTCTTTTTCCCAAAAATCTTTAACTACCGGTGTTTTGGCTTTAGAAAGTTTGTATCGCCTAAACTCTTCGTCAGCCAAAACTTTTGAAACTTCCAATAAAGTTGAACCTGATTCTGGATCTTCCATCATCAAAAGCATGGTATTTCTCATGTATTGCTCAAACATTGGCCCGCCAGTAGCTCTTATATCATAAAGCTTGTCAAAAATATTCATCATTTCGTTAATGACAAAAGTTTTTTGCTCAGGCGTGTCAAATTCCAACATATTAAGAGCCAATGGCCTTTCAGTATCAGAAGGATCAAACAAAATCACGTCTTCAGCTCTTTCTTTTGGCACCCAACCTAAAAGTTCATCAACCGCATCACCATGCGGATCTATAAAACAAACCCCCTTCCCACTTCTTATATCTTGTAAAGCCATATTTAACTGGATAACCGATTTACCAGTACCTGTTTGTCCAATGATATAAACATGACGTCGACGGTCATCATCAGTTAATTTTACTTCTTTATGAACACCGCGAAAATTATTATAGCCAACAGTAATACCTTCGGCTGGCAAATCAGTTGGCGGAGCTGACCGCTTAGCTGTTAACCAGACAATATTGGGGGTTTCCGTATGACCCAAAGGAAAATGGAAAATTGAAGTAATTTCTTCAGTATTCATTATCATTTTGGCTTTTTCATCAAATTCACGGAAAATAAAATCACTGATCAATTTTTCTTTTTTTGTCTTATATCTTTTAAATGCATTGCCATATTCATAAATATTAAACTGGGCAAAACTGTTTATGATATTTTCTAAATAAGACTTTGCTTTTGGTTCAGTGTCAGCAGAAACTACAATACGAATATTAACGTCCAAACCGCCTTTAGCAGCTTTTTCTTCAATACCTTTAACAATTTCCTGTTCTAAGGCTGAAAGCTGATAAGATTTTTCAGATTCTTTTATTTCTTCTCTTTTCTGGCCGCCCCAACCTTCAAAAAACTTAGCGATTTTTTTCAAAGAAAAACCACTGCCTGCTTCGGCAATTGCTTCACTTATTTTTTTTCCTTGATAAGCAGCTGAAGCGGTTTTTTGGCCCCATTTATGCCATTCTGGTGTAGCAGATCTGGCAATAAGCTGAATAGCAGCGCCTGAATTTTTATCTAATTTACTTAAGGCATTTGTCAAAGCATTTAATGAATCAGATTCCAATTTACGATAAGTTTTTATTGGATAAATATATTCTTTTTTAAATTTAAGCATTGAACCAACAACAATGCCTTTAGGATCAAAGATATTATAATCTTCTACATCCTCAACCAATGCTTCAGGAAATTGAGCAGTAATCTGATCTTCTATAAAAGCCTTTAAATTTTCCGGCACAACAACATAAAAATAAATCAATCCGTCTTTTAAAACGATCTCAAAAGACATGTGATCGGTTCGGCCTAAAAAATTATATTTTAATCCCTTTTGGGCTTTTAATCCAGCGATATTAGAAAAAAACGATTCCATAATAGCAATTTTCTCAGCTAATTCCTGCTGGCTTTTAGGTTCAGTAATTCTACCGCCTTCTTCAACTTCATATTTGGGCACTAAAACTAACAAAACCGAATGCTTAAAACTTGTCAAATTTTTATAAATTTTTCTGGTTATTTTCTTTGATAAGCTATATAAAATCAAAAGCGTAAAAATCGCAATAATTAAAACCAAACCCAAAATTACTAATAATCTGGGGCCTGTAATTTCTAAAAATCCCAATTGAATAATTAAATTTTCCATTTTATCCCTTTTTTATATTTTGTTTTTGTCTTTTTCAGAAACAAATGAGTTTTCCTCTTTTATATCCAAAATTTTATCAGTTTTTATTTTGGCTTCCTGTTCTAAAAAAAATTTGTTAATACCAGGAATTATTTTTAACCAATTCCTGATTAAATCTAAAATTTTCTTTATTTTAACCTTAGCTTCTCTTAAAAGATTTTCTATTTTAGAAGCTGTTTCTTCGCCAGCCTGTTTAAATTCTGCCTGCTTTTCTGGCGACATTTTAAAATAAACTTTTTCTAAATCTTCTTCCAAAATATCTTCGATTTTTTCTAAAGTTGGGCTCTTAGCCGGCGCTTCAGCTGGTGCTGTCGGTGCCACGGTTGGCGGAGGAATAACTTCTTCTTTTTCTTTAATTTCTTTGGCTTTTTCAATTTCCGGTGCTTTTTCAACTTCAACTTTTTTTTCAACTTCAAACTCAGCCGGCTTTTCTTTAATTTGTTCCGGCAGGTTAGCCGCTTCTTGATTTTGCGGCTCTTCTTGTTTTTTACTGATATCCTGCATTTTAATCAATTAAATTTAATTATAATAAATTATACTATATTTAGCTCAAAAATTAAAGCTATTTATAAATCTGAAATAATCACTATTTTCAACTTCACCTTTCGCAGCCATAACCATTCTTCGTCCTACTTGCATTTTATTCCCAATATTTCAATATTTATGGTATAATAATAAAAAACTTAACTGCAAAACATGCCAGAAAAACAAATTATTAAATCTAATAAATTAAGCTGGATCAATATTGTCAATGCTTCTGAAGAAGAAATTTCTTATTTAAAGAAAAAACTTAAGTTTAATCAGTTAGATTTAAATGATGCTTATTCGCATCGACACGCCCAAAGGCCTAAAATTAATATTAGACCTCATTATCTTTTTATAATCTTGCTCTTTCCTGTTTATGATAGAAAAAACCGCGAGATAAAACCAGCTGAAATAGATATTTTTATTACTAAAAATCATTTAATCACTCTGCATTATAACCAGCTCAAGCCACTTAAAGATTTTTTCAAAAACTGCCTTAATGATAAAAATGAGAAGGATCTGTATCTAAATCAAAGTTCAGCCATGCTTTTATATGAAATTTTAGACCGTCTCTATGTTTCTGTTTTCCCTATGCTGGATCATATCAGCTTGAATCTCAATGCTATTGAAAAGAATTTGTTTCGCGGCAAAGAAAGGCAAATGGTTAAAGAAATCTTAGTTGTAAAAAGAAATGTTGTTTATTTCAGAAAAATAATGCAAACTCATAAAAATGTACTAAAAAAATTCATTGCTGCAAAACCGCCTTCGCAAGAAAAAGAAGAAACAATTTTTTATCAGGACATAATTGATTACACCAAAAATATTTGGGATCTTTTAGAAAATTATCAACAGGCTATAAATGCCTTGGAAGATACTAACAATGCCTTGGTCACATTCAAATTAAATGACATTATGACAACGTTAACTATATTTTCAGTCATAATTTTTCCTTTAACTCTAATGGCCGCTATTTTTGGCATGAATGTTATTCATATGCCTATTGTAGGCTCAAATCTTGACTTTTGGAAAATTTTAGGTATAATGCTAATTATCACTATTGGCATGTTTACCTATTTTAAACATAAAAAATGGCTTTAATTAAGGAGGAATAACAGTGAAAATCGTTCTTAAATCTAAACAAATAAAAACCTTATCACAAACAAATATTCGGGTTAATTCTCTTATAAACTGGCTTAGAAATCCGTCAGATGAATATGCCACTATTGAAGAATACCCGGGATATGTTAAAATGTCTGATATTGATGTAAAAGCTACAGAAAAATTACATCAAAATCACGGCCCCGCACCTAAAAAATAGGTGCGGGATTATTTTTTATATTCATAAATAAAAATAGTATTTGCTTTCAGATCCGGCTTACTTTCAATCAAAAGATATCTCTGCCAATCTTTAATTTCAAAACAATACGATATGACAATTAATGATTTATTTACCTCATTTACAATTTTTTGGGCCAATTCATTAACAGGCTTGGTATTGGAAAAAACATAAATATAATCAGCCTGGTTCAAATCTAAAAGCATATAATCATTTAATTTTAGTTTAACATTTTTATAATTACCCAAAATTTTTCTCAATTGGCAAAACAGAAATAAAAACAAAGAAATTTCAATGCCGACAAATTTAACTTCAGGATATTTTTTAGCTAAATAAAAAATGACCCGGCCGTTGCCGCAGCCCAACTCATAAAAAGTTTTATTAGTTTCTAATTTAATTAAACTGTCCAATCTTTTCAAATCTTCTTTAAAAATCGGGACCCAGGGCGCTTTATAACGGAAAATCAAAAGGTATAACAGGAATAAAAACGCAATAATTAAAATAATCTGCCACCACATAATTTGCTTATTTTAATTTAGGCAAGTATGTTAGAATATCTTTTAAGCAACTTTCAAGCGGTTTATTTATATCAATTAAAAATCCGCAATCAAATTCAGTGGATTTTTTATATACAGCTTCCACAGCATCTTTACCATGAGTTTTTTTGCGCTTTAAATCTCTTGCCAGACAAACTTGCAAAGGAGCTTTTAGGGTAAAGACAAAATGCGGGAAATCCAATCTATTAATTAAATCTTCTGCTTGTGATTGCCAATAAAAATTGCCGTCAAAGACTACTGGCCTCTTCTTATTTAAAGACTGCATTGCCAAAGGAGCAATTATCTCATTTACTCTAATAAAACTTTTTTGTGAGATATATCCATCTTCCCATTCATCTTCTAATTTATTTTCACTCAACACCCGATCAATTTCAAAATATTCAGCCCCTAATTTTTCGGCTATTTTTTTCGCAATCGTTGATTTACCGCAACCCAATGGTCCGCGAATAATGATATAAAAACTCATAGTTAAAATTATTTCTTTTTAATACGTGGCCCTTCAGGCGTATCCTCAATTAAATACCCTTTACTAGCGCTTACACTTCTTAACTCATCGGCCATACTCCAATTCCCTGCCTTACGCGCTTCTTCCCTTTCCGCAACTAATTTTTCAATTTCTTGCGGTATTTTAACTTTCTCTTTTTTTATTTTAGAAAAATCCAAACCTAAAATTTTATCAAAATCTAAAATAGTAGCTAATTTATCTTCTGTTTTTTTCTTGTTATCTTTAATTAATTGCCATGCTAAAGCTAAAGCTGCCGGCATATCCAAATCATTGTTAATTTTGCTTAAAAATTTCTCTTGATATTTTTCTAAAATTTTTCCTTTTTTTTCTTTTTGCTGGACCAGTTCTAAAATTTTATTCTGTAGATTTTCTAAGCCATTTTGTGCGTCCAATAAACTTTCAAAAGTAAAATTCAAAGGCGTGCGGTAATGGGCCTGCAATGTCAAATAACGATAAGCCAAGGGCTTAAATCCTTTTTCTTTTAAATCTTTTAAAGTTATAAAAGTGCTGGCGCTTTTTGCCATTTTGCCATGCTTAATCTGCAAAAATGCCACATGCAGCCAATAGCGGACGAATTTTTGGCCGGTTGCTGCTTCGCTTTGAGCTATCTCATTAGTATGATGGACTGGAATATGATCTTCCCCACCGCAATGAATATCAATTGTTTTTCCCAAATATTTCATGCTCATAGCTGAACATTCAATATGCCAGCCAGGAAACCCTTTACCCCAGGGGCTGTCCCAAACCATAACATGATTTTTATATTTACCGACCGCCTTAAACCACAAAACAAAATCAGCCGGATTTTTTTTGTCTTCTTTTTCTCCGATTCTGGCACCGCCAATTAACGACTCCAAATCCAATTTGGCTAACTTAGTATAATCTTTAAACTTGCTGACATCAAAATAAATTGCTTGTTTTGTTTCATAGGTATAGCCTTTTTTTTCTAATATCTGAATTAACTTGATCATTTCCTTGATATGCTCAGTAGCTCTGCACCAAATATCAGGCTCAAGGATATTCAAATCTTTTATATCGCTTTTGAATTCTTTTGTATATTTATCAGCAATTTTTAACAATGAATCAGCCGTAAGTTTTAATCCTTCGCGCTTTAAAGCTTTCATCATCTTATCCTCACCTTCATCAGCATCAGAAACCAAATGGCCGACATCAGTAATATTCATCACATGTTTGACCTTATAACTATTGTAAAACAAAGCTCTTTTTAACACATCTTCAAAAATATAAGCGCGCAAATTGCCAATATGAGCATAATCATAAACAGTCGGACCGCAAGTATATAAACTAACCACTTTATCATGAAGTGGCTTAAATTCCTCTTTTTTACGAGTTAATGTGTTATATAGCTTTAGCATAATTCAAATTTTTAAATAAGGGCGAAAGCACCTCTTTTCTGGAAGGACACACTTTATTGTGTTACTATAACAGACTGAAGTCTGTCCCTCCGTTTAAGTCATTTTCGCTCAAAATTTATATTTTTATTTTAACCTAAATTTTCCTAAAAATCAAAAAAACCCTTAATTTAAAGGGCTTCATCAGGGTATTAAAAAATAAACTCTAAGCATTTTCAGCTTTAAGCAATTCTACTTTTTTTTCTAACTCATAAATTCTTTTCTTTAATACTTCAATCTCTTGATAATTGGGTTTAATATCTTCATCGGTTCTTTTATCAATTTTATCAAGCCTCTCTTTTATATCTGCCAGTTCTTCTTCAATCTTATCTAGTCTCAGTATAATTGGAGCCAATTTTTCATCTAACTTATCATCCATCATTTTTTCCATAGCAGGCAATAATGTCTCTTCAGTAAATTGCGCTAAACCCTCATGGAATTTTTGTTGAGTTAAGGAATTTTGATCATTTTCAGGCATATTTTTTTAAATTTATATTAACATTATAGCATATTAAATTTATCTATGCAAAATATATTCGTAAATCAAATGAATAATAGAGCTTTTCGTTAACAAAGTAATTATCACACCTAATAGCATAAAAGGCGCAAAAGAAAAAGTTTTGTGCAAAATAATATGTTCAACCGGCGGATGTCCTTGGGCTTTAATTTCTTTATTTCTTTTTCTAATCATCTTTTTGATCTTCTCAGCCTGTTCCCGAGTCAATTTTCCGCGTAGGGATTTTATAAATATCTTAATCTCATTATTGTCACTTAAAATTAAATTTAACTGGTCTTTTTGTTCATTAGTTAATTTTTTTGTTATTTTATCAATTAAATCCTCCTCTGTTTTTTTATTTTTTTTATACTGATAAATATCTCTGATTAAAGAAGGCAAAGCATGAGGACTTAATCTTCTAAAAAATGAAATGAATTTATACTGCTTCCTATCCTGACTATCTTTTTTAGCTTTAATTAACTCCCAAAGGTGATCAAATTCTTCTTCTGGTAAAACATCTTTCACTTGTTTTTTAAATTTAGCAATATCCTTGTCAGTTTTAAAAATATCATTAAGTTGACTTTTGTTAATATATACTCCCGCCTGTAAATCATTGACTGGAATCATTCTCACTTCAGCTGAATTATAAAAAAATTGACCCAACCTTTTACCATATTTAAAAATATAAAAAAATAACATCATAAATATCATTTGCAAAGCAAAAACTTTATGAAAATCTTCTATAATACTTTCATGAAAATAAACTATTGTGCCAATAAAATATATTGCTATTAAAATTAAGGCAATAATTATTTTTTTTTGCAAAAATTGACGCAACGGACGAAAAATCAAAAACCCTATGAAGAAATATATAACATAAAAAAGATTACCTAAAAGTGGATCTAAAAAATTTTTAAACTTAGCTCTTATTAACTGAAATAAAATCAAAATTATTATAAAACTTAAACTAGTATATATGAATTCTTTAATTTTTATTTTATTTACTTTATGTTTTGATTTATAATTTTGAAAATATTTTTCAATTAATTTTGGTCTAAATAAATAACTTACACCTAATTGGACTGGATACAATAACATTTTAATCAACAAATAAATAAAAATCGGCAAAATAATATTAATTAACAAGGTTAATGCAGGAAAATACTTAAAGTAAATAATGCCATAAAAACTAAAAGGAATTAAAAAAGCATAAAGTAAAAATAGCTTAGCATCACCACCTGACCAAAGTTTTAAATACCATAAGATAAAACCTAAAGCAAAAGCCAAACCAAAATTAGTTAATAAATATAAATAATCTAACCAATTAACTTCATATCTGGCTAATAATAAAATTATTAAAACTACTATATTAATAACAGCTCCTAAAAATAAACCAATTTTTATCCATTTATTTTTAATTTTATTATACCTATAATCTTCGTAACAAACAATCAAGCCAATAATTAAAACTATTAATATAAAAATATATACGATTACCTTGTTAAACAAAACCATACAATTAAAATTTAACTGGTTTAATTATTTTTAAAACTGAATTATCAGAATCAACTTCAACAACATCGCCTTCAAAAAAATACTTATAAAAATTAATATTACTATAGATTAAAGGTTTTTTAATTTCTCGAAAAATCACTGCAACATGAGATGTATAACTATTTACTGGAGCAATAGTTGCCTTTACATTAATAAAATAAGGTAACAAATCCAAAGTTACTTTATTAATTAATAAAATATGATTCTTGAGTACTGCATCCTCTTTGTCAAACAGAAACTTAATTTCGCCAATCAAATTAGTATTTAAATTCATAATCTTTACAGGAATTTGCTTTTTAATATTCCTACTATCATTAATCTCAGATAAAACTCTTAACATTTTTTCATCTTTATTTAATTTCGCAGATTCTAATATCTTTTTAATAACTCCTATATAACTTCCATAATAATATGTTTTTCTTTGATAAGTAAAATTCCATTCATTTTTTATTTGTTGATATATATTTAATTGTTGAAATAATACATTTTTTATATTAATTAAATCACATTCTTTTCTATATATATCAAATTTATCAGCAGGCAAAGAATAAATTTCAATTCGAGCATACTTTTTGACAAATTTCGCATATTCTTTAAAAAATTCAGAACCATATGGAGGAATTAACTGCTCTTGATTTACAAATTCAACTTCCCAAGGAATTTTTGAATCTTTAATTAATATTTGGAATTGATTAAATTTATTATTTTTTAAAAAATAATAATCTTTAAAAAATAAACGGTTTTCAATAATCCAATCCTGATAACCAACCCCCCAACTATTAAGCATCTTATTCAAGCTTAATAATATTACTTTAGTTTTATTTTCATTGTTTAAACTATTTAAAATCATAATTCTATTTTATCTGAATTAATATTTTCCGCCAAATATTAAATAATCTTTTATCTTCTTTATCTTTGTTTTTCATGAAAATCATATACTGTAAATAAAAAAACAACTTAACCTCTTCCTTTCTCAATTTTTCAATTTCTAATTTTTTTTCAAATTTATTAAATAATAAATATATATCTTGTTCAATACAGATATCTTGTCTTGTTAAATATATCAGATTAACTAAACAATTAACAATCGCCTGATATATTGGAACATATAATTCATACAAATGTTCTGTGCCTAGAAAGTAATTTTTATTATCAGAATTAACTATCTGCAATCCCTTAAAAGCCGGCACAAAGCTTCTTTTGTCATCATATTGTTTTTCTATTAAATCCCAATCGTCTTTCAAGCATTCCCTTATTTTTTTATCTTTAATTAAATCAATATCTTTTTTCTTTAAACCCACAAACTTAGCTTTAAATTGCCTAGGCAGTAATTCCTGATATTTTTTGGCAATTTTTTCCCCATTCAAATAAACTGTTTTTAGCAGCTGGATTACATCATTTTCTAATTGATTAAAATTTATTCCTTGACCGGCTATAAATTCAGTTAAAACAACTTTTCCTTTATTATAACTAATAAAAGGCGAATTATCCTTAGTCATGAAAATCACCGGCAGATTAATTTTGTCTTTCAATAAATCAATCAAATATTTTTCAAATAAAATATCCTCGTCCGAACGATCAGTAAATTTCACTATTGCTTTTTTATTATTAAAAACAAAAAGATGAATCTTATTGCAACTATGCTTTGTATATTTATAAATTCCTGTTAATTCGCCCAAATCATTATAATTTTTATTTAATAAAATTCCTAAATCTTTAAATTTTTCCTTATTAATTTTTTTGAAAAACTTACTTGGCAAAATGATCTGATTATTATCTAAAAATTTCCTAAAATAATCCAGATGCAAATCCCAGTTATCAAATAATATCTGTATATTTTTTTTATGTGAAATTAATAAATTGTGAAGCATAGTTTTTGCTGTCTTTGTAGATAATAACTCGACTCTCGGTATTTTTTTCATTCTAATCAAATCAATTCTATCAGCATCAAAAATACATCCGAGCAAAGGATTGGCAGTAGTTGCACCATCCGAATGTTCCCTAATTGCCCGTAAAATATCCTTATTATAATAATCTGCAAAATATTTTTTAATCATTTGTTTAGCTATTTCTTCTCCTTTTGGCCCGTGCTGCAATTCAAAGCTATCATCAACCCTGCCAATGTCATGCAAACAAGCGCCAATAAACATTTGGTTGGCAAATTCTGGACATTCATTAAGTCCTAAAGAAAAAGCTATTTCCGAAACACGATAAACATGTTCAAAAGAATGCTGTTTGTCATATTTGAATGACTCATATTTATTCAAGCATATTTCCCTCACTAAATCTCTCTCATAGGGCTGAAAAGGGCCTGAGGTCGGGCTCCTTTCAGTCTCAATAAAGGGATATGGTTCTACCTCATATTGAAAATCTGCTTTCTCAACCTCAAAAATCAATAAAGGGATAATACTGGAAAATGAATAATATTCGTGACGATTATAAAAAAACCCGTGATTATTTATAACATGTATATAACCATTAGAAAGATTATTCCTAACTTTTTTTTCAGCAAAAAATCTATAAATAAATTTATTGTCTATCAAATTAGTTTTTTTACAGGCGCAAAATCCTAACTTTTTATTAGATTTATTTTTTATTGCCCGTAAAACTGCTTCATAAGGATCGTCCTGAGCATAGATCGCATTAAAATTACCGTGATAATATATAGCATCGCCTTTATGTGGAATTAATTTATCAAATTTATCATAAGAAGAGTGAAAAATAACATTAGCCTTATTTCTTAAATATTCCAAAATTTCAATTAATCCTAGATCTTTAAAGATTTTTTTTCTTAACTTAAAATCAATAAATTTAATATCTTGATCCCATAAATATTTTATTTTTTCTTCTATTTTTTGCTCTTTATTAGTTAAATCAGTTTTATTAAATTCTTCAGCCAATATATTAACTCTATTGGTTAAAATTCCATAATTAGCGCAAATTAATTCCGCTTTTTCAATAATTTTATTATCTTTTAAATGAAAATTTTTAATAATTTTAAAATTTATTTCATTAATTTTCAAATTAGCCAAAAATTCAATAATTTCCGGGATTTTTTGATAATTAAAATCACCAATAATAAAATCTATTGAAACATATTTATGATTTTTAATTAAATTCTTAATTCCTTGCATTGTCTGCTCAAAACTCCCATGGATTTTAGTAATACCTTCATGAATCTCTTTCTTATTACTATAAATTTTAACAATAAATTTATCGATTCCTAAATTATTATTTTTTTCAACAAACTTTGAATAATAAAAAATACGACCATTAGTTTCAATTTGAATAATTTGATAGCCTAATTCTTGGCCATAATTTATTAATTCAACAAAGTCATCCCTAATAGCGACCTCGCCATTACAAAAATGCAAAATGTCATTCCCCTTTTTACCAAACTTTATTATTTTTTTGATATCATCGGTGTTCAATTTTTTTCTTTCTTTAATATCACAAAATAGGCAATTATTATTGCAATTCAAAATTTCTACTTTATTTATTTTTTGAGGCAAATTAAAAATCATAATTTATTAAACCGGTTGAAACTCATCCCAGCCATAAATTTGCGGATATTCTTTCCATGGCCCCTCACAAATCTGAAAATATTTACAATTTTTACATTCCTCTCTCTTAATTTTTCCTTTATTTTTACGGTAATATTCATAATCAGACATAACCTGTTCTGCCACTACTTTTGTTTTAGGAATATTATTTTCAGCAATATAATCTTCATATCCCTGCATCAAGCAATATGGTATAGCTTCAGTCATGACTATTTTACCAGCTTTAATACCAATATCCAAACCCTCTTTTACATAAGGCATAACATCTGTCTTTTTAGGAATCAGCCAGTCACGATTTTTCCAGGCCGTGCCAATAATATGTACATACGCAAATTGAAACTGATTAACATCCAATTGCACTAAAAGTTTAGCCAAATCAGACAAATCTTTATAATTTAAAGAATTAATAACGGTATTAGTTAAAATATATTGATTAAGTTTCCTTAAATTTTTAATGGCGGAAACGACTTGTTGCCAAGCACCTGGGCTATTTGTTAACTTGTCATGAATTTCTGGCCTTGAACTATGTAAAGCAGGTGAAAACTCATTGGCACCGGCTTGTATTATTTTTTGGCAAAAATCTAAATAAGCCAACATTCGACCATTAGTTTGCAGTTGAATAATTTCAAAACCAAGCTTTTTGGCATAAGCAACAGCTTCCATAATATTGGCATGCAAAGTTGGTTCACCGCCAGTAAAAACGACGCCTTTAATGCCTTCTTTACTTGCTTCAGCTAAAGCCTGTTTAATTTCTGTAATCTTTTTATTTTTTAACTTATATCTTTTATCACCCTGCACACAGAATTCACACTTATTATTGCATTTAAAACCAATTTTTAAATCAACGCGGTCCATAAAATAAATTCTTGAAAATATTAAAATAAATAATATCGATGTTTAAATTTTTTCTAGCAAATAAACGTGCCCTTCTTTCATAACATTGCCGATAATCTTCATCAAATAACAATTTATCAATTTCTTTTTTAAGTTTTCTAATTTCATTATTTTTTATAGCTATTAAAGGAGAATTAAAATTATTTAATATCTGAAATAGTGCTGGCGTATGTGAAGTTATAAGCGCTTTTCCCATTGCCAAGGCATCCGAAATAGATAAATATCCGTTAAATCGATTTCCTATTGGAATAAAAACTATTTTAGAAACAGCGATTAATTTAAGATAAAAATCAAACTTCACCATAGGGATTATTTTGATATTTAATTTTCTTTTTAATACCGATAAATCTTCATAATATTTATTATTAGAATTTATAATTAAAATTTTCTTATTTTTAAAATATTTTATTTCACTTTTTAAAATCGAGAAATCTCTCCCATTCAATCCAAGAATAACTAAATCAAAAATAGAATTATCAGTTTTTATAATGGGAAATTGTCTCAAATTAACTGGCATATAATCAATGCTCTTGATTTTTGTATTGTTAAAATTAATAACATCTTTATAAACGTTCTTTAAATTATATGGCTGGCAAGTATAGATCAATAATTCTTTATTTTGCTCCAAAATATCGTTTTCCCTCAGGATGCTTTTATCCTTTGAATATTTTTCAACTTCGTTTATTATCGCATGATATAAGGCAAAATCAAGCAGAATTAATTTGGATTTGATATCACTTTTTAATAATTTTATCAAAGGGTAGGTTGCTCCAACAGAAATAATATATTCATAATGGCTATAGTTAAAATTCTTACTATCAGCGGTGATATTAAAATTAACATTGCCGATCTTTTTTATAAAATTAAATAAAGTTTCATCGTGAGTGCATTCTAATAAATCACACTGAATATTTAATTTTTTTAAAAAAACACACAATGCTTCAATTAGCGATCCTTTTATACCAACTAGAATCAATATTTTAATATTATTTTTTTTAAATTTCTTCAGTTTTTTATATAGTAAACCAACAAAAACATCCTGCCATGGATTGCTTTCAATTTTTAAATTTTCTAATACTTTAATCAATTTAATTACTTCTTCAATATTAAAATACCCGGGATGTTTTTTTATTAAAACATCTAAATTATCTGCATTTTCAAAAATTTTATTATCAAGCATAAATAAAATTATTATCAAATAAATTCCTTATCCCCATGAATTTGAATATAACCTTGCCACACGCCTAAACAATATTTCTCATCAGGACATGTTTGGCATTTTTTTAATTTAATTTTATTGGGCTGATTTCGTTCTATAATATCATTATTCTTCTCATTTTTCCTCAACAATTTATATTCTAATGAAATATCTTTATATTTATCAGGCAAAAAACAAACTGGCACGCCACAGCCTGGATTTGAAAAATCAATATTATTATTCTCGCAGTATTTATAAGCCATAAGTAAATAAGGAATTACTTTGCTCATTTTAGGGACAAGATAACTATTTTCTAAGGCCAGACCATCACTAACCACAAAAGAATAATCAATGCCAGAACAATTAGGAAAATTCTTATGAATAAATTTAGTCAAATTTAATAAACCAATATAATTTTTACTATTTATAACAATATTTATTCTTGTCTCTATTCCAGCAGCTAATAAATTTTTTATACCTTTTAAAGTCTTTTGCCAACTTTCTGGCACCTGAGTAAGCTCATCAAATAATTCAGCTTTATAAGCCAACAATGGCACAAAAGCTCTATTTAGCCCGGCTCTCTTTAATTTTAAAACTTTATCTTTAGTTAATAAAATTGCATTTGTCTGAATTTCAATTATTTTAAAACCCAATTCTTTGGCAAAAGATACTATTTTTATTAAGTCCGGATGAAGAGTCGGCTCGCCTCCTGATAATATAATTACATATTCTCTTTGCCTTAAATCCCGAATTTGTTTTTTAATTTGCCCAAAACTTAAACTGGGCAATTTTTCCTGAAAATTACAAAACAAACATTTTTCATTGCATTTATCGGTTAATCTTATAATTGACATGATTTAAAAATTAAATTCTTTCCAACCATATATATCAATATAATCCTGCCATATCCCTTCACAAACATTATTAAATTGACACTTAGTACACTTTTCATGTTTAACTTTAAATTCATTTTTTTTTCTTTTCTGCCAATCAAAATTTTCTCTTGCCAAAGACGGATTATTAAATGCGATCACTTCGGTATTTAAATCCCTTGATTCGCCAAGGTATTCCAATTTTTCTTTATCTTTAATTAAACAAGGTGGGATCCCTTCAAAAGATATATTTAATTTAAAATTCTTAGCTAAATTAATAATCTGGTCAATATAGGGTAAAAAATGAGAATATTTTAAAAACAAATCCTTATTTTGTCTTGCCCGACCATGCAGCCAAATAAAATTTAAACGAAAATCATTAACTCCTAATTTATTAAAAAATTTCAATGTTTCTAAAATATCTTTATAATTCAAGCTATTAATAACTAAATTAATTGAAATTGGATTTATAATTAATTTTTGTTTTTGAAAATTTACTAAATTTTTTATACCCTTAATTTTTTCTTTAAATCCTCCTTGTCTTTGGGTTAAATCATCTTCTACTTCTTCTTTATGGCTATGAATAGAAACTGAAAAACGATTAGCTCCATTTTTTACCAAATATTCTAAAAACTTTTTATCTTGATATTTGCGGCCATTACTAATTATATGGATTATTTTAAAATCTAAAACCTTACATAGTTTAATAATTTTAAATACTTGAATATGCAAAGTAAATTCACCACCTAAAAATCCTATTGAGCCAAAACCTTTTTGTCTCGCTTTGATAATTTCTTTTTTTATAGTCGCAAAATCAATAAAAGCGCTGCGCTCATGTTCAACCATACAAAAACGACATTCATTATTGCAGGTATTGCCAATATTTATTTCAATATTTTTCATAATTGTGGAATTAATTCTATATCGCCAAAAATTTCATAATAAAACAAATCTATACCAGGACACAAATAATTTAATTTACATTTCTTACATTTGCCAGTTTTAATTTTAGGCCTCATAAAACTTTCTTTTTCATTTTTAATATTAAATTTTTGTCTTTCATCACAATAAAGCTCATTAGCCAGAGCATACTTTTCGCCTAAGATACAAAAAGGTATATCTGAAAACCTTAAAGTAATATTATTTTTTTGGGCATAATTAGCAGTTTTCTTAATTTGCTGTGACAATTTGTTTAATCTAACAATCATATCATTATTAAAATCCTTAATTGCCATATTAGTAAAACTAATTTCTTTAATCCCCTGCTGCTCAATAAATTCTAAAATATCCAATAAATGCTCGTAATTTAATTTATTAATCACGCAATTTACTTTCAATAACCTGCCAGAAAAAAAATTTTTAATATTAGGAAAAGCTAAAATTAAATTATCATATAATTTTTCATTTTGCGACTGTTTATTTACTAACTCTTTATTATGTCCATGAATTGATAAAATTAAATCATTTATTAAAGGTAAATGCGACTGGGCAACACTTTCATTAGCCAACATACTGGCATTAGTTGTAACAGCAGTAGAAAAATTATATTGTTTTGCAAACTGCAAAAAAGACAAAAAATTTTTTTCAATAAAAGGCTCCCCACCCAAAAAATTGATGTGGTTATAACCTTTATTATATAAATCTGCTATTTTTTCTTTAATTTCATTTTTATCTTTATAATAAATATTTGACTTGTAATTGTCTCGATTTCTTTTTTCAACGCAAAAAAGACAATTATTATTACATTTAAAGCCAACGTATATTTCAACTCGTTTATCCATTTTTAATTTTATTAATTATAATTTGTTTAGCCAAATTTTGCGGTATTAACTCGTTGCTATCAAAATAACTATCCATGGCATATAGTCCGGCACAAATTTCATTTAAACTGCATTTTTCACAAACTTCTGCTTTTTTATAAAAAAATCCTTTCTGCACCCGATACGGATCTTTTCTATTATCCAAAAACAAAATGCTACGCTCTTCGCCTTTAACAATTTTTCTTGTTTCAGTGGAAAATTCAGCAAAATCAACCATATAGCAAAGCGGTACGCGTTCTACCCTAAAAGTTTTATTGGCGTTTTTTAAAATTTCCAAAGCCTTATTTAATGATTTTTTAAAATCCGCCAATTTCGGGGTGACAAATTTATTTTTCTCTACCCGATTCATTTCCGGATCTAAATTATTAAAAACAAAATGGTTAATTTCAGGAAATTTTGCTATAAAAAATTTAACATTTTTATCCAATTTTTTTGCATTAAAACTATTAATAACCGTATTAATATTAATTGGCAATGCCAATTTACGGCTATTAACAAATGTTTTAAAAATATTTTTTAATGACCCTTTATTTTGGCTTAAATAATCTTGAATTTGTGATTTATAAGACTGGACGGAAACATGCATCAAATCTAAACCATTATCAACTAATTCTTTTAAAAAATTAAAATCAGCAGTATTTTGACCATTAGTTATTATTCTAACTTCTAAACCCTTTTGCTTGGCATATTTAATTAAATCCACAAGATTCTCGTTTAAAGTTGGCTCTCCACCAGTAAAGATCACTCCCTGATATTTTTTTTTAATAAAATCATTAATATAAAAAACCGCTTTTTCAGGAGTTAAAACAGCACCAGTTTCTGGATTAGAACAAAAAAGGCATTGCTGGTTGCAGGTTCTGTTTAATTGAATATAACCTAAATTTGCCATATTATTTAATAGGCTTTAAAATATTAAAACCTTTTTTTTTAATTAAATCGATATTCGCGCCAGGGCATTCTTTTTGCTTGCTACATTTTTCACAATGCAATGATTTCACTTTATATAAATTATTAATATAAAAATCAGCAAATGTATCTAACTCAAATTTTTGATTAATAATAAAATCAATTGCAAATTCTTTTTTTATAATTTCAAGACAAAAAGGCGATCTTGTTAATTTATTAATTTCATTAATAAATCTACTTTTATTTTTATCATATATTTTTTTTAAACTAATCAATTTCTGACAGAAATCATTTAACCAGCAATATTGGCAACGAATTTTATCATAACAATTTAACATTTTGCCAATTTTTAAATAATTTTCAAAGCCTTTTCTTCTTCCACTCAGCTCATCTTTAATTTTAATGGGATCCTGAATTAAAAATTCATAACCTTCCAAATACTTAGCAGGAAAGCGATTAGTCCAAATATGAAACCTCTTGTCGTTTTTAGCCAATTCCCATACTTTTTGCAAATAAGGCATTGCTTCATCTAAATTATACAATAATTTATTTCTGTTTTCCCAAGCCCGGCCAAAAGGCACTATTTGCAATAAATCATACTCAAAAATAGCAAAATTATTAGCATAAAACATAATTATATCATAAATTTTTTTATAATTAAGCTTATTAATAACAACGTCAATATTAACAATTACATTAGGATACATTTTAACATTTTTTAATCCATTAATTGCTTGTTCAAAGGAGCCTTTAACACCAGTAAATTGCTCATGCAATTCAGCGTTATAAGCGTGCAAAGAAAATGTTATTTCAGTTAAACCATTTTTGATTGCTTGCCGAGTAAATTTTTTATAAGTGAACATGCGGCCATTAGTAATAGTTTGAATTTCAGAAAAACCAATAAATTTAGCAAATTTAATAATATCCAAAAAATCAGGGTGAATTGAAGCTTCACCCCCGCTAATAACCAATCTTTTTGCTCCCGTTCCCTTTGCTTTCTTTATCTGATTTTTAACTTCTTCAATTGGTTTAAAAATTCCGTTTTTCTGATTGTCAGCATCAAGACAAAAAACACACTGATTATTGCATTTATTATTTATAGCCAGCCAATATTTATCAATTTTAGCCATAGTTAAAATTATTTAAAATTTTAGCCTCATTTTTAATCTTTCTAATATATCTAACATAATTTATATTAAAACCGACACATCCTTTATTCTTATATTGGCAATCTTCACATAATTCATCCCAAATAATAATTTCTTTATCCAGTTCCGCTTCTTTCACAAATTTATCTGATGATTTTTTTGCAATACAATAAGGGAACTTTTCAAGATAACATCCTCTTTTTTTATCAAGTAAATATTTTATTATATTTATCAAATAAGGTTGGATCCTACAATATTCACCTGCTAATTTTTGATAATTTTTTTCATCACCATTATAAACTAAGTTGGATAATTTTATAGCAATCTTTTTTTTCGTATCTAATTTCTCAATCAATTTAATTATCAGCATTAAATATTTAAAATTTAATTTTGTTACAACAATATTAATGACTATTTCACCTTTAAAATATTTAATTAATAAGTTCAGTCCTCTCAAAGTTTGGTGAAAACTTCCTGTTCTTTGCGTTATTAAATCATGGAGTATTTTATTGTGACCATGTAAAGTAGTACGCACACTTTGTACGCTATATTTATTTAATTGTTTAACTAAATACTCATCCAAAAGCGTAGAGTTTGTAGCAATACTAGACTTGAAACCCAATTTATTAGCATAAGCCAAAGCTTTAATTAAATCTTGCTTATATAAAAATGGCTCACCACCATAAAAATCTAAACATTTTATTTTATTTCTCTTAGCTTTATCAATTTCTTTTTTTACATTAATCAAATTAAAAATTTTTGTTTTATCATATAAATTAAAACAAAAAACACAGTCATTATTGCAATTATAGTTTAAATCAATTATATATTTCATTTTAATTTTTATTTTTATTCTTTTTAAATAATAACCAGGAAAATCTATTTTTAATATTATAATATTTACACATTTCAAATTTATTAAACAATAAACGCAAATTTTTTTTGAATATCCTTAAATATAAAACATCTACAATAATATATTCTTTTGCCAAATATGCCTTTAATTGTGAAATTCCCATGGGCAAAAAAGATCTATTATTGTCTATTAGATATTTAAATCCACCATTATAAATTAAATTTATTTTATTTTTCATTGCTAATCTAAATTATACAATTTTTTAAAAATAGTATTATTTTTTAATTTTTTAAAATAATTGAATAATATTTTATTAAAACTATATCGTAATTTTACTTGACTAGAATAAAATCTCATAAAATTCAGGTTGTTATCCTGACAATAGATATATAAATCTATAGGACAAAATGGGACATTATTAAGATTAATTTTATTATTTAATTGTTTGATTTTCCTTTGCAAAAAATCAGCTTTATTAATCTCAATATTATCAGTTTTATTCAATTTATATTTTTCAAATAAACTCTTGTTGAACAAGCAACTTTGGCAAAGAAAAACATTTCCGTCATAATTAATTCTATATTTTTCACAATTTAATAATCTATGATTCTCATTATTTATTAATGATTCTAAATTAGTAATCTTAATGATTTTTTTATTTTTATTATCAACAAATAAACCAAAATAATCTTGCATTAAATTTTTAAAAAACCGTAAGCATTCTTTAATTTCATGATCCGACCAAAACTTATAATTTTCAATGCCCAAATCAACGGCTTTAAATCCCATTTTATTAAAAAATAAAATATCTTTAGTTAATGAATTAAGATTATTGGGAGAAACAACTTTTGAAATAAATATTTTGGGAAAAATTGAAAAATCATTAAAATTTTTCAAATGTTGGGTAACCTGATCAAAGACTGATTTATTATTATTTTTAAATTTACGATTTTTATCATTTGTTTCCCTCTGTCCATCCAAACTTAAAATTATATTTAGATTTTCTTGAAGTAAATAATTCAAAATTTCATTATTAAACAAAGTACCATTAGTAATTAAACTGATTTCGTAATCAAAACCGACTTCGCTTTGCTTTTCTTTTATAAAAGAAACTAATTCCTGCAATTCTTTAAAAGAAAGTAAGGGTTCTCCGCCAGTAAAAGTAATAAATAAAAAGCTATTTTTATTTAAAAAATAGCTTAAATTTTCTTTTATTTTTTTTAGATTTATCTTATTGTTTTCTTGTTTTTTTACATAACAATAATGGCAAGCCAAGTTGCACTTTGAATTTAAATGTATATATAAACTTAATTCTTTTTCCATACATATCTTTTTCTAATTACCCCAAAATTAATTTTTCTTTTATTCCTCTTTTAAATATATAATATCAGTAGCATATTGACTATCAGTAAAACCTTCATAACAACATTGATTTAATTTATATTTTTCAATAAATTGATTAATTTTTCTTGATTCAACTGCATTTTTAATATCCTTGCATATTTCATTATTACCATTTAAGTCCAAACATACAAATCTAGTTAAATCATCTTCAATCAAAGAACAATCGCTTAAATTTTCAATTAAATATAATGATAAATTATTCTTACAACTTTGGCTTGTCAAATCTTCTAATCTTGCTTCTTTTAAATTAATAACCTTGGAACACCTTTCTTTTTCATCCTCTGAAGTTATAGCGAAACATGTATCATCCTGTACATTATCACAATATGATTCAGCAGCATAAATACCACTTAACCATAAATCTTCACAATCTGGAGTTTTGGGTTGAACAACTTTATTTTCTTCACATATTTCTAAAAATCTATCCTTGTCATTTTTCTTCATAAAATTCATGGCCGCAAAAACACCGACTTTCTTTTGACAATAACGTCTATTAGTACTACCTGGAAAATGATTATTAAAAACACTATTACATTCATCTAAAATAGCATTAGTATTATTTTTAATATTACAAAAAACATACAATTCCATTAAATAATAATAAGCTGCATAAGGCAGTTCAAGATTCTTAATATCCTGTAAATATTTATTTTTTTCTTCAGTCTCTTGACGTGCTTTTTCTTCTTCTGTCAAAGGTGGCTGATTAATATTAGTTGGTTCTTTAGGTTGGTTAATTATTACTTCTGGCTCTAACTCAGCTGGAATTTTAATAAAAAAATATACTATTATGCCAACTAAAAGTATTAATATAATAATTATTAATATTAAGACAAAGATTGTTTTTTTCATAAAATCATTTATTAAAAATTAGCACAATCCGACACCACTACTATGATGTCCATGAGAGCCATGAGAGCCATGAGAGCCATGAGAGCCATGAGAGCCATGAGAACCATGTGAACAATGTGAACCAACATTACCGTCATTATGAACAAAATTATTATGGCCATGCTGTCCCGTGTTCATTGGATTATTCCCAGCCTTCGTACAATCACCATCTCCTGCTACATTTCTACAGCCAGGAATATTATTGGTTCCGTTTGTACCTCCTGAATCACAAGCCGGGACTGCTGCTTCTGCTTCTTCAGCTAAAATCCCTAAAGCAGTCACGCCAATACCAAGCATAATAATATCTTTTTTAGTTATTTTGCCCTCTTCATCATTTAAAAATTCATTAAATTTTTTCTTTAATTTCGGTAATTTATTTTTCATAAGTATTTGATTTTATATTAATTTATTTTATTTTTTAAATTCTTGAGTTCTAGATTTTCTTACCCATTCAGTAAATATATCTTTATTTTTACGATTTTTAAGCTTTTTAAACAAATATTCCACAATTGCCTCATCTATCTTATATTTTACATTATTTTTGGCTGCAGGGAAAATATTATTATAAACAGAATAATTATAAACCGGGCAAATTCCTAAATATGGCTGATAAACATTTTGCTCATAAGCTGGCTGGCCATTAGAGCAAGAGGCTAGACAAATTGATTTGCATAAATCATTATTAATTAATTGCTCAAGATTATTTTCATTAATATTGCCAAGCTTAAACATGTCATCACCCATTCTGGCAATCATCCTGCCTTCATCACAAGTATAAACATCGCCATTATAATTATAAGCTAGCTGGCCAATACCAGCCCCGCAGGGAGAGCGCATATCCAAATTATTATAATCCTTATTAAATAAAATTTTTGTTAAATAAGTTATTGCTGTAGCTTCAGAAAATAATCTGCCCTTATAATTTTTTTCCAATATATAATCAAGTGATTTTTTATAAAAATTAATATATTCTTTTGGCGTATACCAAATTTTTTCTTTTGCTTTAACAGCAAAACCATAAGGATTTAAATAACGCAAATAAATATTTTTAAAGCCCAGTTTAATATAAGCATCTATTACTTTTTTATAATTTTCAAAAGTCTTTTTTGTGATTGTAATCAATGCGCCCACTCTGTAATAATTTCTTTTTTTGCCTTTATATTTTTCCTTATAAGCCTGATTAATCTTTTTTATCCATTTGGCTGTCTGCTGCCAGCTATTGCCGTGCAAAAAAACACGGTTGTAATTATGAGTTTCTTCGTCGCCATCCAAAGATGTGCAGAAATTAACTTCATTATCCATTAAAAATTTCATTTTCTTTTCATCAAGCAAACTAAAATTGGAAACCAACCTGATTTGCAAATCTTTTTTTTCTAATTTATTTTTCTCCCTTGAATAATCAACAATAAATTTAACTATGGGCCAGTTTAATAATGGCTCGCCGCCCTGAAATTCAATGGCAACCGCATTATTATTGGTTTTAAAAATAGTGTCAACTATTTTCTTGGCAGTAGCCATGTCCATATCCAAACTGTTGTCTTGTGCCTCGCCAGCGCTGGCATGGCAGTAAATGCACTTATGATTGCAGCGCAAAGTTACCACAATAATATGAAGTGACGGGCCAAATTTTAAAAAATCATTTTTTTGCCTAAAGCCCTCAATCAATTGATTTTGATAATTTTCATCTTTAATGAACAGATTATCTTTTAATTCCTGATATGTCTTATTTTTTTTTGTTAATTTGCCGGTTATGAATTTTTTAAAATCTTTTTCATCAATAAAAACATATTTGCCAACATCATTGGTTAATAAATAAGTATTTTTATCAAACTTTTTAAAGCGGAAAAATCCGACTTTTTTGGTATCTAACTTGTTGATGGTTTTTAGGTCTAGCATATTATCGCAAATGGCCAATGGCTTATGGCAAATGGTTATAACTAATTTAAAATTGATTTTTTAAAAGCTTTAATCTTTTTTATTAAAATTTCAGCATTTATATACATGTTATCTTTTTCTGACTCACAAATATATCCTTTTATCTTCGCGAATATTAAAATATTAATTGTTTCATAAATTGAATTAATTGCAATATTCAAATATCTGCAGAATATTTTATTTGAATCAGAACCGCTACCTTCAACAATATTATTTGCTATTGAAATAGCTGATCGTCTTAATTGATTCGCCAAAGCGAATAATTCATAATCAGGAAATTGTTTAGCTAAGTCATAACAATTATTAGCGTAATTTATAGATAATTTCCAAATTTCTAAATCTTCAAATCTAAACATACTATTTGCTATAGGCTATTTGCCATTAGCTAAGTAAGCCAAGCACATAATTGGCAAACTCGTCATCCAAAATATCTTTCACTTCCTTGTCAATTTTATTCATTTTAACCTCTATATAACCGTTTGTTTCTTTTACTTTAAAATCAGCTAAATTTTTAAATTCTTCAACTGCTTGTTTCACAGCTTCTATATTATATATCTTTTTATTGAATTTGATAATGTCCATTGTTTGTTATTTGAAATTTAAAGGTTGAAATTTACTTGTAATTTGCCTTTGCAAACCACAGTTTGCTATGGCAAACAAAGGTTTGTAATTTGATATTTGTTATTTTTTCTTTTTATTCTTTTTTTTGCTCTTTTTATTCTCGTCAGCCAAATTTTGTTCTTCCCAGGTCTTGGCAATGCCCAAAGGATCTTCCTGCCAATCCTCTTCTTCTACTTCTTTTAAAAGCTCGGCAACTTCATTTGGCACTGCGCTGTAAAGCGCCTGTGAAACAATATATTCTCTTATTTTGGCATTGGTTTGGCTGATTTTTTCGCGCAACAATTGATTTAAAAGTTCATTATAAAACTCGCCGGCTATTTTTTCCAGTTCTTCTTTCCTTTTTTCCTCTTTTTGCCCTTCTTTCCTTTTCATAATTACCTTAATCTCTTTTTTCGGATCACCATCAAGAAAAACATATACTTTATCCAAAAACAAATAAGCGGCTTGGTAAATAGCTGTTAACGGATATATTTTGGTATTTATTTTAAATTCTATTTTTTTATCTCTTATTTTAAAATTAAAATCTTTATTTTGTGACATTATATTATCAATTATTTATTATCTATTAACTAATGCCTATTGCCCTGCCTGTCGGCAGGCAGGCTAATGCCTAATTTTCTTCTTTTGCCTTGCAGCAAACCATGCTCGCTTCTGTACCGTCACCATAAACATCAAGATCAAAAACAAAATATCCATCGGGGCAACAAGATAGCTGATCACCGCCACAAGCAATTTCTGCTTGATCACTGCTTCTTTTATTGGTTTTTGCATTAGCAATATCATCAGTAATATCCCAAGTTTCTACTGTGCAAAACTTATTACCATCTAAAGTAATAAGTTCTTCAACATTAGCTGTGCCGCCTGAAGTAATTGTAAATTGATTATCACCGCCAACAACTAATTCTGTCTCGCCTGAAAACAAATTAAAACTATCAGCCAAAACTTTGTCCACATAAATAGTATTGGGGGAAGGATTAGGAAAATTATTCATAAAAATTAAGCCCGCATCATTAACTATAAAATTTTTCTTCATGATTATTTTATCACTCTTTAATTCCAAAGCCCCAAACTTAGCTGAAATTCTAAAATCACTAAATGGACTTGTCACAGTAATAGTATTAGTCTTTAAAAAACTCTCGCCTGACAGCTGGTGGACAGCCATTTGCCTTGTTGGATTACTTTCATCAGTTGTAAAAATTCCGGCGGGATCTAAAAATATCAAATTATTGGAAACAGCGAAAAAAGCAGTGCTTTCACTACCCTCATCGCCTTTTAAAGCTTCGTGCCAGACGCTGTTAGCTGTTTCACAATCGTTTTGGTTAATATAAGAGGGATCTTCACAATAGCCGGACAAAGCATCGCCAACCAAAATATAATCGCCGTCTGTTTTTAAAGTTGAATCAATTAAAAAACTATTATATCTTGAATCATAATTAAAACTTGCCCAAGCCACTGACGCTGAAAGCATAAAAACAGCCATAATTAAACAAATTTTGTAAATTTTGCTCATTTTTCTTAAATTAAAATCATAAAAAAGTAAAAAACATCAATTTACTAAAATCAGCTAAGGAATAGCGGGGCAATTTTCATTATTAAAACCATCAACACACAAATAACAACAAATGGTCGTCGCCCCTGTCCCTTTCAAGCCATCCCAATTCCAATCAATTTCTCCGTCAAGACTCTCATATTCTTTTTGGGCATAGAAATCCTTACCGCCATTTGCCTCACCGCATTTACCATCAATAGATCTCCAGCATAAATTCTGATTAGCTAAAGCATCATCTTCCGTACCCAAATCTATTTCTTCAAAAGTCAAATGTGACGGCTCAAATTCAATTTCATTTTCATCTAAACTCGTTAAACTCGTTAAATATAATTTTTCTGTTTTTAAATTAGCTGGCTCAGGACAATTTTCAGTGCCGTCATTAACAAAACAACCGTCTATTCTTGTTTTTGCCACTCTCACTGGATCATTAGTGATTATTTCTTGGCCTGATGACAATTTTATTGTTGGTGTCTCGGTTGCGGTTGCTATTATTTTTTCAACCCTTAATTCATATAAATCATAAGTCTCAGTAGTAATTGCTTTTAAACCTAAATCAGACTCCGGATACCAGATAAGCACCTTGTTTTCACAATCTGTGTTTTTAGGCAAATTTGTCTGCGGATATCTTTCATCTTTGCAAAAATAAAATTTTGAATCTTTATCCAAAACAAATTTTTCTTCCACTAAAACATCACCGAATAAAGCATTGAGGTTTTCTGAAAAAGACTCTTCTACAATCAGATATCCATTAATATATAAACTGTCCAGAATAAAAAACTCATTATCTTTTTCTATAAAATAACCTTTGCCCTGAGCCAAAACAAAATCACCGATTACTAAAGTTAAAGCAATCAAACAAAGCAAAAAGGAAATTTTATAAACTTTTGTCATTTTATTCTATTTTGGATTTATCAATATAAATTATTCTTTGAGGATTAAAAATCGCTCCCTCACTAAATCTTAATTTAGGCAAATATAAGCTATCATCTCTGTCCGGATTATTTGTCACGAGATTAACTCTTAAAGAATTAACAAAAACACTGTCACTATCTTCTTCATCTGTAACCAGATCAGAAACCACCAAATTATTGCTTTCTGCATCAATGCCAGTACAAGTTTCAGTATTGATATCCGGGCTTGACGGACATAAAATTAATGAATTAGTATCCAAAATAACAGGATCGCCATTTAAATCAATATTGGTTGTTTCTGAAATAAGATTAATAGAATCACCCTCAACATTATCTATCTCTAAAAAAGTATTTCCGCCTATATCACCTATAACTGCCTGGCAATTAAATTCTTGGGGATAATTAGGGCAATTAAAACCCATCAAGTGTCGTACATAAAGGTCTTTGTCCATAACTTTAATGATTCCATGCTCAACTGTCTCTGTATCATTAATACCAAACTCAGATATTTTTAAACCACTGCCTGTCTTTCTTACATTATCCCAAATTATAACTTTATTATTATCTTCAAAACTAATAAAACCGGCTGCCTGAACAAGCAAAACACTGCCAACTAATAAGATGGCTGAAAATAAACAAATTTTAAAAACCTGATTTAATTTCATAATAATATAGCAAATGGCTTATGGCGAATAACAAATAGCCAATATTTAAATTCAAATCTCAAATTTCAGATCTCAGATTTAAAATTTATTCTTCCTCTTTTTTCTTCTTGCGGATCAATACCATAACCACAATTGGCGTAACCAGCCAAAAAAATCTAGCCGGATCAGAAACGAATATGTTCTTCATTGCCACAGAAAGATTATTTTCCAACATTTCATTTGGCAAATATGACATTAAAATACTTAAAATTAAACCAACATGAAAAAAACTAAAAACGATTGACTGCCACCAAGCGCCGTCGCTGTCTTTGCTGGCAATTGTTCTTAATAATGCTCCGCGGGACAGCAAAAAAAATAAAATCACAAAAATACCGACAAAAACAGTGAATTTGAAAATTGAAGCATTATTATAACTGATTTCAGCAGAAAAATTATTTAAATAAGGCGCAGTATTCACAATGGCCAAAGCCATATAAATACTGACCAAAATAACAATTATGCGATTACGGCCCAAAGACAAGCCATACAAAAATGCAGCCACGACAAAAAACAAGATTATAAACAAATCCCAAGTAGGTGTTGCCCAATTTAAATTAAAGAGAAAATCCATGCCTGTGGATATTTATTTTCTTATTCATATTATACCATAAAATCCTTTGTCAAACAAAATCCAGCTCTTCGCGACGGGCTGGATTATTATCAAAAATATTAAAATTAAAAAATCATGTAGTTAATTCAATATCTACTTTTTTGGCAATTTTTGTTATCCATTCCTCAAGCCGATTCACTTTAGACCTTAAAGCAGCCAATTCCTGAAAATAAGTATCAGCTTTTTTAGCGTAATTATCTACTGATGTTTGCAATACATCAAATTTCTGATTCAGCTCTTCTAAATCCTTTTTTGTTGCAATTTCTTCTCTAGTTGCAAATACATCTATTAATTTTTGAATATCTTGCTCTTCAAGCATAAAATATTATTTATTGATTATATTTTTATTATACTTTAATTTTTATAAAAGTCAAACAAAAAACGACCTAATTTACCCACAATTAAGGCGGAGTTTGCAAATTGCGCCTTCGGCTGTTATTTATTTAACAAATCCAGCCGCCGCAGGGATAAAAATGTAGAGACGCGCCCATGGCACGTCTCTACAAAATATTTAAATACATAATTTTTTCGCCCTGCGGCGGCTGTCATTATATCCCCTCATCCCTCAATTCCTCTAACAATTTCTTCTGCTTTTTATTCAAATTTTCCGGAGTTTTAACATCAATTTCCACTAAATGGTCGCCGCGTCCATAGCGCTGGAATTTTGGCACGCCTTTGCCCTTTAAAACCAATATCTTGCCTGACTGGGTGCCGGCCGGGATTTTCAAATTTACTTCCCCGTCAACTGTTTTTATCGGAATTTTATCGCCTAAAGCTGCCTGAGAAAAATTAATTGAAGCTTTTGTTATAATATTATCGCCCTCACGTTTAAAATCAGGATCTGGTTTAACCTGAATATGAATATACAAATCTCCTGCCTTATTGCCTTTAATTCCGGCTTCTCCCTCACCGCTCATTCTTAAAGTCATATTATTATCAATGCCAGCCGGAACTTTGACGGGAATTTGCACCTTTTGCTTGATCCGCCCCTGGCCAGAACATTTTGAACAAGGCGTTTCATATGTTTTGCCCTCGCCTTGGCAATCAGGACAAACAGTGACGGCCTGAATATTGCCTAAAATTGTTCGCTGAACACGCTGAACTTGGCCTTGGCCGTTGCAGGTTTTACATTCAGTAATTTTAGTGCCTGGTTCAGCACCATTTCCTTTGCATTTATCGCAAATAACTAATTTTTCCAGTTCAATTGTTTTTTCTGTACCAAAAACAGCCTCCTTAAAATCTAAAGCCAAAGAAACTTCAATATCACGGCCACTGCTTCTGGTCTTAGCTCTTGTTCTTGAGCCACCAAAGCCAAAACCACTGCCAAACAAATCGCCTAAAATATCGCCCAAGTCGCCAAAATCAAAATCAACATTGCTGTAAGTTGCGCCGCCTTGCCGAGCATATTTCATAAAATCATCCCAGTTCATACCGCCGCCAAAACCGCCCTGATCTTCAAATGTAGAGCCAAACTGGTCATATTGCTTTTTCTTCTCATCATTACCCAAAACTTGATAAGCTTCATTAACCTCTTTAAACTTTTTTTCATCGCCGTCTTTTTTATCAGGATGATATTTATGTGCTTTTTCTCTGAAAGCTTTTTTGATTTGTTCTTTGGTAGAGTTTTTATCTACGCCTAAAATTTTGTAATAATCTTTTCCCATAATATATTGAACGCTGAATCACTAATCAATTACCACGAATAAATTAATTAACGATTCTGCGGTATTTAATTCCTTTTTTATTGAAAATTATTAATATCCCTAATTTCAAATTTTTTGCTTTTAAGTATCCCAAAACTTGTTTTATGTCTCGCGTATAAAATCCGTTCGCTATTTTTAATTCAACAATAAGCTTATCTTCAACAACAAAATCTAAAAAGTATTTGCCAATTATTTTTTCATTATAAATAAGTTTTACTGGACATTCTATTTTATAAGCAATTTTCTCTTTTTTTAAACTCTTCAGCCAATGCTCGCTGATAAATCTTTTCACGATAACCAAATCCTAATTCATTAAATGATTTATAAACACAACCAATTATCTTATAACTTAAATCTTTATAAATCAATTCCCCCATAAAAATTAGTGTTATTAGTGGTTAAAAATTCGTGGTTCTGACCTCAATTATTACCGTTTCTCCTTGAAATATTTCTCCAAATCAGCCATAAACTCCTTATTTTCAGTCAATTCAGTATTTTGTAAAATTTCTTTTATAACATTAACAATCACTTTAACATCAAAACAATTTTCCGGACCGCCCGGCAATTTATCATGCCTTTGCCATTTTTTATAATTACCAAAAATCTTATCATGATCAACTGGTACGCTAATTAAAACCAAATCATCAACTTCATGGGGATTTTTAAGCGCCCGCGCCACTTGCCTTTGTTTTTTCTTAAAATCTTCTGATTTAGCGCTTTTCAAAGTAAATTGGATACCCAAGGTTTCTTCCTCACCTTTTGTTTCTTCAATTTCTTCAATACCCACCCCGCGATTTTTCTTGTGTTTAATTATAAAATCAATTTTTTGTTCTACGTCTTCAATTACTGTGGCTTTTTCAACTTTAATTCCCCATTTCTGCAAATCAATTGCCGTTTTGGCCAATAAATTATGGATCATTTTTTCAAAAAGCAAACCAGCTGATTCTGCACCGCCTTTTTCCATGGCTTGGCTGACTTTTTTATAAGTTTCAGCCAAATATTCGTCAATCTGCTCTTTTTCCAATTCTGTCCGCTGAATAATTAATTGCTGATTATATAATTTATCCGCTTCTGACTGATAAACTGCTTCAATATATTGTTTTTTAAAATCTTCAGGAACTTCCTCGTCCAATTGATAGTAAAGTTCCCAATTAATATCAGTCAGTAAATCACCCCGGCTAACTTTTTGGCTAAAACCTTTTTCGGTCGGAAATTCAAACTGCTTTTGCGCCGGATCATACTCAATTGCCCGCTGGTCAACTTTTAATTTAATTTCATTCTCTCTAATGGCTTCTTCTTTTTCTAATGCTACTCTTTGTTTTTGCAATTCCAAATCAAAAATCCTGCGCTTAGGCTGTTCACCGCTGCCATATAATTCTTTGATTTTTTTCTTAACATGAGATCGTTGCTGTTTTTCTTCAGGGTTGATAGCACCCTCCAGAGCTAATCTTTGGCGCGCTAAATCAGCGGCTTCTTCGTAATCAAAGCTTAATTTTGGTTGTTCTTCCCAATATTTTTCAAATTTAGGCATAAAATTATAAATTATTTAATTGGGCGAAAACGCCCTGTGAAATTGTAGAGACATGGTTAACCGTGTCTCTACGGTAATTTACTTCCCAAATCCAGGGCGTTTTCGCCCTCATATTTAAACATAAGTTATTGCCAAATTAATTATTTATTGTTAAGTTATAAATTAAGAAGGGTATGCTATGGTGCTATTCAAACCACCCTAACACCCTTACCTGTCCCACGGGTAGCGGCTATACTAAACCCTTAAACTTAATAGCCAAATTCCTCTCTCCCGCGGAAAATCCTGTGTTTAGGTTAGTAAGTATAGTGGGTTAGCCACCCATTTTAAAACGATTCAATCCTTTCGCTCGCACGAGAGGATTTTTTATTCATGTTTATTCGTGAATAAAAATTCGTGGTTCAGCCATCCTATATACTCGGAAATGGAATTCCTTTTGGCGGCTCTGATTCTTCAATTTCTCCAAATTGCTGTTCATACTTATTCAAATTATCCTGCAATGCTTTAATAATTCTTTTCAAATGCCCTGGACTGGTAATAATCCTGGCATTTAAAATTCCCTGCGGCGGAACAACATTAGCAAAATCCAAAATAAACTCTTCCTTAGTATGCGCTACCTGCATCATGTTAGCATAACGTCCAGCTAAAACCTCATCAGTAATTTTGATGTTGATTTGTTTCTTTTGTGGTTGGTTTTGTTGATTTTCCATAAATATTTTATTATCCCCGTAGGTGAAACGCCAGCGTTTCAACTACGGGAGCAAGATGATTAATTATTTTTGTTCTTCTTCGCCTTCTTTCTTTTCATCATCTTCAGGTTCCTCTTTCTTTTCTTCAAATTCGCCTTCTTCAGCCTGACCTGTCCCCCCCTCTCTCTGTTGCTGTTCATCGCCTGTTGCTCCACCCTCTTGCTGTTGCTCACCAGCTTGTTGTTGCGCTTCCTTGTCTTCAGCCGACGAAGCTTTAGCGGCGTCGGCCTGTGCTTTATACATTTGCTCACCGACTTTTTGCGCGGCTTGCATGACTGCGTCATTGGCTTTTTTAATGGCTTCCAAATCATCGCCATCTTTGACTTTTTTCAATTCTTCAAGTTTTTCAGTTACTTCTTTTTTTACATCTTCTGATACTTTGTCGCCTAATTCGCCCAATGATTTTTCAGTTGAGTAAATCAAAGCATCAGCCGAATTTTTGGCTTCTATTAATTCTTTCCTTTTTTTGTCTTCTTCGGCATGCGCTTCGGCATCTTTTTTCATTTTTTCCACTTCTTCTTCGCTCAAGCCAGAAGATGCCGTAATAGTAATGGTTTGCTCTTTACCAGTCGCCTTATCAACAGCTTTAACGTTTAAAATACCATTGGCATCAATATCAAAAGAAACTTCAATTTGCGGCACTCCACGAGGTGCAGGAGGAATTCCAGACAAAATGAATCGTCCCAATGATTTATTGTCAGCCGCCATTTCACGTTCGCCTTGTAAAACATTAATTTCCACTGAAGTCTGATTATCTGCGGCAGTAGAAAATATCTGGGATTTTGAAGTCGGAATAGTAGTATTCTTTTCAATTAATTTAGTACAAACACCGCCTAAAGTTTCAATACCTAATGACAAAGGAATAACATCAAGCAACAAAACATCTTTTACATCGCCTTGCATAACACCGGCTTGAACAGCGGCGCCAATAGCCACAACCTCGTCTGGATTAACTGAAAAATTAGGCTTTTTGCCGAAAAATTCCTCAACTTTTTTCTGGACTAAAGGCATACGAGTCATACCACCGACCAAAATAACTTCCTCAATTTCATTAACTTTAAAACCAGCGTCATCAAGCGCTTTTTTGACCGGCTCCATTGTTTTATCAACCAAATCACCGACCAATTCTTCCAATTTTGCCCGGGTCATTTTCAAAACTAAATGCAAAGGAGAACCGTCCTGGCTTTGGGTAATAAACGGCTGGTTAATTTCAGTTTCTGTTGAAGTTGATAATTCAATCTTGGCTTTTTCAGCGGCTTCTTTGATCCGCTGCAAAGCCATCTGATCTTTAGACAAATCAATACCCTTTTCTTTTTTAAATTCTTCAATTATCCAGTCAATAATTTTTCTGTCAAAATCATCACCGCCTAAATGAGTATCGCCATTGGTTGATTTAACTTCCACGGTATCTTCAGAAACATCCAAAATAGAAATATCAAAAGTGCCGCCGCCCAAATCATAAACGGCAATTTGCTGATTAGCCTTTTTATCAAAACCGTAGGCCAAAGCTGCGGCTGTCGGCTCATTAATAATACGCTTAACTTCCAAACCAGCAATTTTACCGGCATCTTTGGTCGCTTGCCTTTGTGAATCATCAAAATAAGCCGGTACTGTTATCACAGCTTCAGTAATTTTTTCACCGATTTTTTCTTCAGCATCAGACTTCATCTTTTGTAAAATCATGGCTGAAATTTCTTGTGGAGTATATTCTTTATCCCCCATTTTAACTTTAACTCCTTCTCCTGCCTGTACAATTTCATAAGACAAAGTTTCCTTATCTCTTTGTACTTCTGGATCAGTCCAATGCCTGCCAATCAAACGTTTAACTGAAAAAATCGTATTTTGGGGATTAGTTACTGATTGTCTTTTTGCCAATTGCCCGACTAGTCTTTCGCCGGCTTTAGAAATAGCAACCATAGAAGGCGTGGTTCTCATGCCTTCTTTGTTTTCTAAAACTTTTGGCTGGCCACCTTCAATAATGGCCATGGCTGAATTTGTTGTACCTAAATCAATACCTAAAATTTTTGACATAGTATTTATAGTTAATTTTTAATAATTTAGCTTAGGGCTAAGGGCCCTGAGCTTAGAGCAAAGCCCTAAGCTTCAAGCCCACAGCTCGAAGCCAAATCTTATTGACAATACATTTTAAAATTGTTATGATATCAGCGTCGTTCCCCTAAACTTTAACCTAAAAAAACAAAGGAGGGAAATTTGAATATGCCTGAAGTTAATGGAGCGGGCCAAAATCAAGTAAAATTAATTGAAGTTTCAAAACCTGGGAGCAATAGCCAAATAAAGTACATGACTATAAAAGTCGCTGAAGAACTTTTGCAAGGGGGAGAAAAAAAACCAGAATCAAGAGCAAAATTCCTACTTCGTCAAATGCCTGATCATCTATTTTTGATAAGTGAAGGAGAAATCGCTAAGGTCAAATTCGGCGATCAAGAAGCAAAACTTTTTAGCGACGGAAATGGAGTGAGAATAATCGTCCCCTGGCATATGGAATTGCCGCATGAAAAACAAACAAATAACTAAAATTTAATAATCCTCAATGGGGGGACGTCTAAGCCGGTTAATCTTGACCGGCTTTTTTTATCACGTCACTCGCGAGTGACGTGATTTTATTTAATTTTCAAATTTCTCCCAGATAAATCAATCAAATTTTGCCTAACTTATCTGGAAGGCCCTAATCAGGGCGCTTCTCATTTATTTCTTTTTCTTCTCAGTAGTTTTCTTCTTTTTAGTAGCAACTTTTTTAGCTTTGTTTTTTTTAACACTAGTTTTAACTTTCTTACCTTTAGCTTCTTTTTCCATTGGCACTGTAATTGTCAAAATACCGTCTTTATATTCTGATTTAGCCTTGTCTTGCTGTACTTCGGCTGGCAACAAAATTGATCTTTGAAAGCTGCCATGTTTAATTTCTTTCCGATAATAATCTTTTTCATCAATTTCTGATTTTTTCTCGGTCTTACCTTTTACAGTCAAAACATTGTCTTTGATTTTAATATCAATATTCTTTGGATCAAAATTGGAAATCGGTGCTTTGACTACCAAATTACCTTTTTCCTTGTAAACATCCATGGCTGGTATAAAAATTTTTTCTGTTGAAGGTTGAAATTCACGCAATGCTTTTTCAAAATCATCCCATGGTTCAAAAAAAGGTGACCATTTTATTATTGGCATAAAATATACCCCCAATCTGCTAAAAGCTAAGTAATAGCAGAATTAATTATATTTAATAACCAAATTCCAAATTCTAAACTTATTTTGGTTATTTGAATTTAGAATTTATAATTTATTTGTTGTTTGGCCTTCGCCAACCAAAGTTGGCTTCGGCCAACTAAGGTTGGAATTTAATATTTGTAATTTTAAATGTTTATTCCCCTACAATAACTTTCGCAGGTATTATCACTTTTCCATTTAATTTGTATCCTGAATTTACTTCTTTAAGAATTATATCTTTCTCGCCTTGCTCTTTACCGACTGCTTCATGCAAATTATGATCAAATTTCTCGCCTATTGTTTTTATTTTCTCCAAGCCATTTCGCGCTAAAAAATCCTCTAATTGTTTTTTAATATGAAAAACGCCTTTTACCCAATCTTTATTCTCTTGATCCTCAGGCACATGATTTACTGCTTTAGTAAAATTATCTAAAATTGGCACTAACTCACTTAAAAAATCTGCTTTGGCTAAATTAACTAACTCGCTCATTTTTTTTTCAGTTTCTTTTCTTAAATTCTCATAATCAGCTTTAGCCCGCTGCCAGCCGGATAAATATTCATTACATTTTTCCTTTAATTCTTCTATCTCTTTTTGGGTTTTTAAATTTTTATCTTTCATAAATGATATTAAAGAATAAAGTCTGGCGAAAAACGCCCTCAATTGGATGGACAGAGTTTAGTCTGTTACATTAACACACTAAAGTGTGTCCTTCCAGACAAAGGGCGTTTCGCCCTAAACTCTTACTAATGAATCCTTTATATATTCAACCAAGGCCAAATTCTTATTATAATCCATTCTTTTGGGACCCAAAATAATAAACAAACCTGACTTCTTATCTTTAAGCTGATATTTACCAATCACTGAAGAACAATCATCGCCAAAAGGATTTTTTGAGCCGATTAAAATTTCCACCTTATTTATCTTATCAAAAATTTTATTAATCTTGTCATCCAGATGATCGATTACCTGAGAAAAATTGCAGATTAAATTCTGTTCGGCAAATTCGGGTTTTTTAAACAAATTCGTCAAGCCGGTATAATAAATATTATTTTTATCAAAAGCCACGATCACTGTTTCATCAGCGAAATCAACGACTGTTTTGGCCAAATTTTTCAAAACTAAATCTTTATCAATTTTATTTTTTAAAACTTTTTCAAAAGACTGCCGCCAATTAGCTTGGATTTCCCGCTTTTCAACAAAATTATCCACGTAAAACTGATAACCTTTTTCAGTCGGTACCCGGCCGGCAGAGGTATACGGCTGATAAATAAAGCCTTGTTTTTCTAAATCAAACATTTCGTTTCTGATGGTCGCCGGTGAAACATTTTCTCGCGAACTCAAAAGCTTACTACCGACAGGAGCGGCCGTTTTTATGTGTTCAGAAATAATTAAATTTAATAAATTTTTCTGACGGTTTTTCATAAAACTAATTAAATTCTAAAAAGTTTAATTCATTTAAATTTAGAATTTAACATTTAAAATTTACAGCTGCGGTAGATTTAAAAACTCAAATATTGCCCTTTTTTTATATTATACTGCAGCTATTAGCACTCGTCAAGAGTGAGTGCTAAATTGAATATGAATTTACGAATAAGCTACGGATACTACAAATTTTCCCCCTTTGCGGAAGGACACACTTTATTGTGTTGCCTCCCCCTCAATAAAAAATCCCCACCCAGATATTTATCTAGACAGGGATACCAATTTATTTATCGTTTTTTTCATCGAAATTTTGTTTAAATCTGAGGGGAGTTGAAAAAAAACCAGTAAAAATTATTTGCATAATATGTAATTCCAAATAATTACTCACACACCCTCCGCAATCACCAATCACCTCATTAAATTCGTGGAAAAGTTCTTGTACTTTAAAAAAAACGGAGGATTCCTTAAGATCTTCATCTTTTATATTATCATTATCATCATAATCTACCGCAGACATAGAATTATCTACGATTTTTTTAATTTCGCTAATAACTAACTGCAAAAGTTCAATACTTTCAATTTCCAAAAAAATTAAAGCTTGGCGAAAACCAATATTTCCTTGCCAACCATCATCGCTCCCATAAGCGTGAATTAAAAGACCGACTTGCATTAGATATCCTCCTTACTTTTTAAAATTACGATACTTCATCGTATCACACAAAAAAATCAAGGGATAAAAAATCAGCACAAAATAAAATTTTGTGCTGATTTTTTTTATTCCTTTCTCAATGCCACGATCGGATCCAAATCAGCTGCCTGACGGGCAGGATATAAGCCAGCTATTAAACCGACTAAAATTGACATGCCGGTTGCCAAAACAATATTGAAAATTGAAAAATAAAACTGCCAGCCAAAACCAAGATAATTAGTCGCTATAAAGCTGATTAACCAAGTGATTGCTATACCCAAAATAATACCGATAACACCGCCAATAAAAGTAATAATTACTGCTTCAGTTAAAAATTGATTTAAAATATTATCGTATTTAGCTCCCAACGCTTTACGCAACCCAATTTCAAATGTTCTTTCAGCGACTGAAACATACATAACATTCATTATCCCGACTCCCCCGACAATCAAAGAAATCAAGGCAATGGCAAATAAAAGTATTTTTATTGAGCCTGTTACAGTGTCTAAAATTTCCAATGCTTCCTGCGCACTGGTTGCATGAAAATCATCACGATTTGGATCACTAATATTGTGCAAATCGCGCATTATTAAAGTAATATCATCAGCGGTTTGTTTGGCAATTGAAGTATCATAAATACGGTTAAAAATAAAAGTAATATGATCAATGCCCAAAATTCTCTTCTGCATTGTCCGGGCAGGGATAAAAACAACATCATCCATAGAAAAAATGCCAGCGCTACCTCTTTCTTCCATTACACCCATCACGTCATAATTCTGCTTATTTATTTTTATCCGCTCACCAATAGCATTTCTCTGACCAAATAAAGTATCTTTAATGCCAGAACCTAAAACTGCTACTTTTGCCAAACCTTTATCTTCTGATTCCGTATAAAAACGTCCTCGAGCAAGTTCCCCTGGATCTATATCAATAAAACCGGGGGTCACTCCAAAAATCATGGTCAGTTTATTTTTATCAGCATAACTGACGACTTCCTGACCGGCATTGCCCGCATAATAATCTCTCACATTTGGATGCTCCTGAATTTCTTCAGCGTCTGAAAGCTTTAAAGTGGTAATAGTAACGCCTTGAGCAATACCAGCAGCATTTTCAAATGAAGTTTTACCAGCTGAAGGCACTTTTATTTCAACTTCAACCCAATCAGTTCCGAATTGAGTTACCTGGCCGGTTATAAAATCTTCAATTGCCTGGCCGGCTGAAAGTACTACAATAACTACAGTAATACCTACTGTTATACCTAAAATAGTCAAAACGCTTCTTAATTTATGGCGCAAAAGTGAACCGCAAGCCACCTCACACAAAATTTTAAACTTTTTTCTAAATCTATTCATAACGTAAGGCCTCAATTGGATTAAGTTTAGAAGCTTTCCAAGCCGGATATAAACCAAAAATAATGCCGACTATAATTGCAATGGTTGTTGATAATAAAATTGATAAAAACGAAACAATAAAATCCCAGTCAAATCCTAAATACTGGGCAATATAAGCAACCAGCCAAGAAACAAAAATCCCAAAAATTATACCGATTACACCTCCGCTCAAAGTTACAACTACCGACTCTAATAAAAATTGATTTAATATATTTTTATTTTTTGCTCCGACTGCTTTACGTAAACCTATTTCTTTCGTCCTCTCGGTCACACTAATCAACATAATATTCATGATGCCAATTCCTCCAACTAATAATGAAATTGCCGCAATGGCCGCCAAAAAATAAGTCAATGAATCGGTTATGGCTGAAAAAATTTCAATAGCTTGAATTTGAGATCTGACTGAAAAATCACTGGCTTCACCTTCCCTTAATTTGTGCCTTTCTCTTAAAACCATGGTTATATCTTCAACCGTTCTCTCAATATTATCAGGCGAATCCACCTTAACACGAGCTAAAGTCACATAATCAATCCCTTGCATTATTTTTTGACCGGTCGTAATAGGAATAAAAACCAAATTATCCTGATTTTGAAAACCCTCTACGCCTCTTGGTTTCATTACACCAATTACTTTAAAGCGATGCCGACCTATTTTTATTGTTTCACCAAGGGGATCCAAATTGCCAAACAATTCTTCTTTAACATTACTGCCTAAAACAACCGCCCTAGCTAAACTTTCTTCTTCTTCTTCGGTTATAAACCTGCCTTCTGCTGGTATTTCATCATGAACTTCCAAATAAGAAGCAGTTGTGGCAATATAAGTTCCGTCAAATTGATTGTTTTCCCATCTAAAAATTTCAGCGCCCTGAATATAATAAGTTGCGGCTACTGCGTGAGGCACTTTTTTAGGGGCCAATAAATCCTCTATATCTTCATTTTTTAAATCAGTGTTAACTGTACCAAAAACCGTTGGCGGCGGGCCTTCTTCTTCCGAAGCCCCCGGAAAAACAGAAATCAAATTACTGCCAAATCCCCTAATTTGATTCAAAATTAAACTCTGCGCGCCAGCTCCGACTGATAAAATAATTATCACCGAAGCAATACCAACAATAATCCCGAGCATCGTTAAAAATGTTCGGGTCTTTTTAGACTTTAAACCAATAACGGCTATCCTAATAGAATTAGCCACATCCATAATTATTTAGTTAAATATTTTTCACTTTTAGCTATCAAACGCTTTTTGACTGAATAATCATCAATAATTTTACCGTCAATTATACTAACTATTCGGCGGGCATGTTCAGCTGTATATTTTTCATGAGTAACCAAAATAACCGTATTGCCTTTTTCATTAAGATCTTGCAAAATTTCCATTATTTGCTTACCTGTTTTAGAATCCAAATTACCAGTCGGTTCATCAGCAAAAATAATTTCCGGCTGATTAACCAAAGCCCTGGCAATTGCTACTCTTTGCTTTTCACCGCCTGAAAGCTGATTTGACAAATTATCTTTACGATGGTACAAACCGACTGATTTAATTGCCTGGATAACTTCTTTATCACCGATTTTTTTATCCGAATAAGTCAAAGGCAAATTAACATTATCATAAACACTGGTTCGCTGTAATAAATTAAAGGTCTGAAAAACAAAACCGACTTCCTGATTGCGTATCTCAGCCAGCTTGTCTTCTTCAAAATTACTGACTTTTTTGCCTTTATAATAATAAACTCCGGAAGTCGGCTTATCCAAAAAACCCATTATATGCATTAAAGTTGATTTGCCGGAACCAGACGGTCCCATAATGGCAACAAATTCACCCCTATTGACTTCTAAATTTATATCATAAAGCACCTTGGTAACAACTTCCTCATTTTCATACTGCTTGCATATATTAATCAATTTTATTAATTTTTTATCAGCCATATTATTTCTCCCTTTTATAAGTAATGACTTCTTGCCCTTCTGACAATCCGCTAATAATCTCTATTCCCTGATCGCCGCGCAAACCAGTTTTTACTTCAACTTTTTTAGGACCGCCAAAACTTAAAATTTCAACATATTTATTGCCTTCATTATCTTCTTTTACTGCTCTAATTGGCACATACAAAACATCCTGCTTCTCTTTGGTCAAAATATCAACATTAGCTGTCATGCCTGACTTGATTTCTTTATCAGTCGGCTCCAAATTAACCGCAACTTTATAATAGATCACGTCTTGAATATTTGTTTCTGCCAAATCAACAAAAACAACATTGCCGGCAAATTTCACTTCATCACTATATGCATCTAAAGTAATCATAGCTGGATTGCCGATATTGATTTTAACAATTTCAGATTCTGGCACATCAACTTCAATTTCAAAATCCCCTTTGCCTAAAATGGTAATCACTGGTTTTGTTTCTGCTGTCGTCAAGCCGACACCAAACTGTTCTCCTACGTTATAATTAACAAAAACAACTTTGCCGTCAGTGGGAGCTCTGATAATGTAATCTTCTAAATTGACCAAAGCCAAGTCTAAGGCAGCCTGAGCCTGATTAACCTGCGCCTGATAATACTCAATATCAACCTGCCGCGCCGGCGCTTTTTTCAGATCCAACTGAGCTTTTGCTAAATTGTAAGAGCCCAAAGCGCTATCAAGTGATGATTTTGCCGAAGCAATTTGAGACTCTTTGTTAGCTAAAGCCGCGGATAGTTTGGCCTCTGCCGAATCTAAATTTCCCTGAACAGTATCTGTTTGGCTATCGTAATTCAATTGAGCTGTTTTATAGGCCTGTTCTGCATTTTGCAAAGCTGATAAATTCGCGCTATTAGTTGTTTGTTCGCTTTTTACCGCAACTTTATAATTATCAATCAAAGTTTGGGAATAACGCGCGTCAACTATTGTTGAACTAATAGTTTTGAAAAGGCTATCCAAGCTGACATTAATATCTTCCAGCATGCCGATCGCCAAATCAGAAATTTGTTCGAGCTCTTTTTCTGTTATTGCTGAATCTGATTGATTAAGCAAATTTTCTAATTCTGTCTGTTTTTCTCTGGCATATTCATAATATGTCCAAGTATTTATCTTGGCCTGATAATTGCTAACATTGCCTAAATTATCATATTGATAATCAATAAAATCCAAAGAGGTATTGGCATAATTTGCCTTGCTTCTTATTGTAGTAATTAAATTCTGTCTGGCATCAGCTAAATTTTGAGAATAAGTATTTTCAGCATTGGCTAAAGCTTTTTTAGCTGCCTCAACCGCCTGTTCATAAGTATCTATATTAGCCTCAATTTCCTCTAACAAAATTTCATAATCTCTTTTGGCATTTTCATAAGCGATCTTAGCATTATTGACTGATTCTTCGCTTACCTGAATATCTTCAGTGCTGGCTCCGGCTAATAAACGGTTTAAATTCGCCCTGGCAATATCCAAATTAGCCTGCGCCTGACGAATCTGAATTTCCGCATCACCAGCATCCAATCGCGCCAGAATGTCTCCTTCTTTAACCTCGTCACCTTCAGTTACATTAACTTCAATAATAGTGCCATTGCCTTTAAAATTCAAAGCGATTTCTGTAGCAGCCCGCACCGAACCAGTCTCCGAAACAGTCTGAGTCAAAGTGGCCTTTTCTACCTTTTCAGTAATATACTCTGCTTCTTTATCGCCTCGCGAAACCAAAACAACAACAATAATAATTATTATTATTAAAATAAACCAAAAAAGCTTGCTTTTGGCTAATCTTTTAATAAAATTCCAAAGCCATTTCATATTTTATATAAATTATTTTTTTATTGATTTTAAACTTTTCAATTGGTTAACAAACTTATCAATAAGTTTATCAAAATTTTCAGGCTTTATAAAGGAAATCAAAGCATCAGCTCTAGAAAAAACCAAAAATTTATCACCGGGCTTTATTCCCATTTTATCTCTGATTTCTTTGGGAATGACAATCTGGCCACGTTCCCCCAATGTTGCCATGCCATAATTTTTTATTTCAAACATATTATTAATTTTCGCCATAAAATCATTTGATTAATAATTAAGTATGAAAAATCATATTTTTCATATTATAACTTATTTCATTCTTTTTAACAAATTAAAAAAATTAAATAGGGATACTAAGTAAGTATCCCTATAAAAAAGATGGTGATAATGGCTATGAAAAACATAACCGCAACTGCAAGTGCCTTGATCGATGTCACCGGAGTAATACTGCCCGCATTTTGGGCATTTGCGCCAGACAACCATTTTTACCTCCTTAATGTTGGAATAAAAATTAAAAGTACTGTGGAAAACTCTTTATTTAATTATACCATAAATTTGACAAAAATATAATAAACAAGCCATACCTGTGTATAACTTGACAAATTAAAAAAATCGTACAAAAATGCACGATTTCCCGCACCGCCTAATAGAAAAACCAATGTTTTCTAAATAATACAGAATTATAAATAGCACACCCAAGGGGAATTGAACCCCTATTTTCAGGATGCCCGCCAGAAGCGGATCCGCCTTCGGCGGAAAGACTTTTTCTGTAGCCCTAACGGGATTTGAACCCGTGTCTTCAGCGTGAGAAGCTGATGTCCTAGACCAGGCTAGACGATAGGGCCATATTTAAACCACTTGATTTATCCTAAACTGAATGAACGAAAAGAGTTCTAATTCAGGACAATGGGAAGCAAAAATAATAATAAAAAAATTATACCCGGCTTTAGCCGGCTTTTTAGCCTACTAAAGTGGATATAAATTTATTTTTACCATAAAAATTCAAAAGCTTCAACAATTAGATATAATAAATTACTTCTAAAGTTTAATTTTAAATTTATTTATTCTCCCATTCTCCTGTCTGCCTGACTAAAAGTTTTTTTGCTTTCAACGGCTCAGCCATAATTTCTTTGACAATCTTTTCCATTCTCATGCCTTGCGAACCTTTAATTAAAATCAAATCACCGGTTTCAATTAAATTCTGAACAAAGATACCGGCTTTTGCATGATCTTCAAAACTGACAATATATTCATCTGAAAGCCCTGCTTCTTTGGCTGCCTTAGCTGTTTCCTCTGATTCTTTGCCAACCGTAACCAAAAAATCAATCCCAGCTTCAACGACTTTAAAACCGATTTCACGATGTGCCTCGGCAGATTTATCACCTAATTCCAACATATCCCCCAAAACAGCTATTTTCCTCTTCGCTTCTGGCAATTCAATCATTTTCATTACTTCCAAAGCTGCCTTGGCTGCAACAGGCGAAGAATTATAAGTATCATCAATAATCAAAGTATATTTAATACCGGCAATTAAATTCATACGTCCTTTAGGAGGTCGATATTTCCTTAAAGCCTCAGAAATGTCAACCAAATTCATTTTATAAGCCACGCCAACAGCAATAGCTGCCAAAGCGGCATAAGCATGTTGTTTGCCAAAACAATGGGGTAAAAAAACAGGCACAGTTGAACCGTTATAAGTTACTTTAAAATTAGTACCCCAGATTTTACATTCCCACTGATATTGAGTCTCGCAAAAATCCTGCTCTAAACCGGAAAAAATTATTTCACGGCCTTTTACCTCAGCCTCTTCATCAAAACCATAAGTTATAATTTTAGCTTTTAACCTGTCTTTTAAACTCACAACCTTATCGTCATCTTGATTTAAAACAGCAAATCCTTCACCGGGTAATTTTGTAACAATTTTTTCTTTTTCTTTTAAAACTCCTGTTAAATTCTTAAAAGCATGCAAATGCGTTTCTGCCACTGCTGTCAAAACACCGATTTTAAGCGGAGCAATTTTTATTAAATATTCAATATCACCCGCTTTGTCAGCCCCCATTTCCAAAACTAAAATTTCCGGATAATTATCATCTTTAAAAATTAATAATTTTAAAGCCCGACAAAAAACTTTTAACCATTTAAAAACCGAGCTACCGCCCGTCTTAGCATTAATAATAGTCAGAGGCACGCCTATTTCATTATTATAGCTTTTTATATTGCATCGCACATTATATTCATAGGACAAAACAGCAAAAATAGCCTCTTTAACAGAAGTTTTACCCACACTGCCAGTAATGCCTACTATTTCCGGCTTGTATTTTTTTAATATTTTTTTGGCAAAAAACGCCAATAATTTTTCTAAAATTTGTTTCATATCTTTTTCTCTGACTAAAATACGAATATATAACTAATATACGAATTTTATGGATATAAATTAAGAATTCTTTTTGTTCTAACTCCTGAACCTGTAAATTGGGCTAAAATCCCTAAACCTAAATCTGTAGCCACCAAATATTGATAAACCTGTTCAATGTTTGTTTTTCTAAAATAATCACCCTTTTTTATCTCTAATACAATCTTATTATCAATTAAAAAATCCAAATAATACTTACCTACTTTCACTCCTTTATATCTTACAGGAATATATAATTCTTTTTCTATCTTAAAATTATTTTGTATTAAAGCCTCATAAACTGCTGTTTGATAATATTTTTCTTTATGGCCAGGCCATAATTCATTATAAACATCAAAAAGTATACCATTTATTTTATAACTTAATTCTGGATAAATCAAATCATTTCGTTTATTCTTTATATTCATAGCATCTTTTCATTAGTATATTCGTAATGATTAGTAATTTTGTAAGTTATAAAGCGTCTGGAACCACATGATAATAATCCAAAATAAATTTAGCCAAACGGCTGAATAAAGGCGCAGTAGTCACTGAAGAAAAGTTGCCTTTTTTCGGATTTTCAAATTTTAAAATCATAACAAAAGCCGGATCCTTGACTGGTCCAAAGCCAATAAATGAATGATTAGTTTTATTAGAATATTCACCACCTTCAGCAATTTGAGCCGTACCAGTTTTACCAGCAATATAATAACCGGGCACACCAGCTTTTTGCGCCTGTCCATTTTTAACTACTGAAACTAACATACCGCTTAAAAGCGTAGAAGTTTTTGAAGAAATAATTTGCTTTGGTTTTGGCCTGTTAGTTTTTCTAACCGTACCATCAAATTCCCTGATTTCCTCAACAATATAAGGCTTAACTAATTTGCCGCCATTAACAATAGCAGAAAATGCTTGCGCCATTTGTAAAGGAGTAGCAGTAATACCCTGGCCAAATGAAGCTGTTGCTTCATAAATTTCACTTCTTTTACTTAAAGAGCTAATATCACCAGCTACTTCCGTATCAAGCTGAATGCCAGTTTTTTCACCAAAACCAAATTTTTCAACGTATCTGCGAAAATTTCTTTTACCAATCTGTCTGACAGCAAAAATTGCACCGGTATTTAAAGACTTTTCCAAAACTTGAGTCATTGTCATCTTGCCATGAGCTTCTAAATCAGCGTTTCTTATAGTAAAATCGTCTATTTTAACAAATCCATCGTCAAAATAGGTTGTTTCAGGAGTAATTGCGCCTAAATCTAAAGCTGCTGCCATTGTAATAGGCTTAAAAATTGAGCCTACTTCATATGCCTCAAAAATTGACCGATTATTATAAGCGCTAAGATTCTCTACCTGATTATATTGATTAGGATCAAAATCCGGATAAGAACACATGGCCAAAATAGCGCCAGTTTCAGGATCCATAACTATCGCTGCCGCACTTTTTGCTTCTATTATTTCAGCATGTTGATTTAATTGACTGCAGACTTCGTATTGAACTGTTTTATCTAAAGTTAAAACAATATCAGCTCCGTCTTTTGCCCTTTCAAAACTTTTTTCCCCTACCGAAATAAAGCGTCCAGAAATATCAGTCTCTGACAAAATTTCTCCTTGTTGGCCAGCCAATTCTTCATTAAAATAACCTTCAACACCATAAAGCCCTTTTTTCATGCCGTCTTCGCCAAAACCGACAAAACCCAAGACATTGGCGCCAATATTTTTTTCGGGATAGAATCTGAAAGTTTCTTTGCTGGATTTTATCCCGGTAATCTCCAAATTTTTAATCATTGCAACATGGCTGTCTTCAACTTTATGCTTTAAAGGCTCATATGGATCATCTTTTTTTGAAAGCTTAGCAATTAATCCTTTTTTAAATCCTTCTTGCTTTTCTTCATCCGGTTCTAAAATTGGCAATAATAATTCAGCAATTTCTTCCGGATTTTTATCAATAAATTTAGGCTGCGCATAAACTAAATTATAATCCTTATTAATCGCCAAAGGATACAGGCTTTCTTGTTTGCTTAAAGCTGAAAGAGTCTGGTCTTTTAAATAAATTGAACCGCGATTAGGAAAAATTTTTTGATAAATTTCGTGCTGATCAGAGGCCAGAGCATAATAAAAATCAAATTTTAAAACTTGAAAATCAAAAAGCTTAACAATTATTAACAAAGCAAAAATCAAAAAAAGATAAGCCATAAATTTCACTCTCGGTTCAAATTGTTTTTCCGGTGAAAATTTCTTTTTCTTTTTATAACGAGTTAAATCCCACATGTCTCAATTTTAACAAAAATTAAACTAAATAAAAATCCCTTCAGCGGAATTTTTTTTAAACTATCTTATTCTTTAAATTATTTAAATCAAAAGAATAATCAAGAGTACCACAATAAAACCAATCAATATTGTTAAAAGAGTGGCTAATAAAGTCCAAAATGCCGGCTTATACTTTTTTTGCAAAGCCAAATAAGCTGGATAACCAAATACTAAAACACCAGAAACAGCCACGCTAAAAACAAACAAAAGTAAGCCAAATAAAAATCCCAAAAGCTCATTAGGCTCAGGTAAAAATTCACCTAAATAATTGATAGCTAAAACAACAAATATGACATAAATAATTTCAGCTACACCGCCAGCGATGCCCCATTTACAAATTTCTTTTTTGTCATTTTTTTTAAATAAACCAAACATAAATTTTAAAATTTAAGATTAAAAATTTAATTAAATTTACTGAAAAGCTACTGAATCAATCTCAATCCAATTCTCACTAGCTTCATCCCATTTAAACGCAAAAAAAGTATGAACTTTTTCTGTATCTGAGGTCACATAATCAACTTTGGTTTCTTGCCCGGCACGTTTTGAGTAAATAGTTTTTTTATCCAAAACTAACGGTTTAGTCACAAATTCTAATTTCATTTTGCCCAACGGGCCATTAAAAATTAAACTTTCTTTTGTGCCTCCTCCCTGCTCTTTGGGTAAATCGGTTACAATATTCTCCAAAACTTCAAAATTTTTTTTGGTTGTTTCTTTAATTTGTTCCCAGCGTTCTTCGGTCATAGGATTATAATGATTAGTGTTTAAATATTCCTTGAAAAAAGACAGCCGCAATAATCCTGCTTATACAAATCCATCTGCTTAGCCAGCCAATCCGAAATCTGCGTGCCAAAATTCTTTTTAAAATCTTCTGCCCAAAATTTGACTCGACATCTATCTTCGACCTTACGGCCAACTTCCAAAACCTTAAAAGATTGCTTTTGCCTGCCCATGGTTAAAGTAGTTGAAAACCAGTCAAAATTATTATTTTTAGCAAATTCAGCTGTTTTTGATAAGCGGTACAAAAAACATAATTCGCAACGAAACCCTCTTTCTGCTTCAGCTTCATAACCATCAACAAATTTGAACCAAATTTTTTGAGAGTAATCAGCCTCAATATAATTCATATTGCGGCTTGTACAAAAATTTTTAACTTCAGCTAAACGCTCTAAATATTCTTCCTCTGGAAAAATATTTGGATTAAAAAAATAAACAGTCAAGTCAAAACTATCCAAAAGCCGATTAATGACATAAATACTGCATGGGGCGCAACAAACGTGCAATAATAATTTTTCTTTTATCAAACTCATAATTCAACAATTCAGATCTCAGAATTATTTTTTTAGAAGCCAGTTGGTTAGCCAAGAAACCACCCACATAATTAAAGCGCCATAAAAAGCTGCCTTAAAATCAGCCACTACAAATCCTTCAACAATAGTGCTGGCAAACCAAAATAAAAAAGCATTTATAATCAAAGTAAAAAGTCCTAGTGTTAAAATATTAACTGGTAAAGTCAAAATAATCAAAATCGGCCTGAGCAAAGCATTAATAATACCCAAAATTAAAGCCGCGATTAAAGCTGCATAAATACCAGCCACACCAACACCAGGCAAAAAATAAGCAATGCCCAAAATTGCCAAAGCATTGATCAGCCAGCGCAATAATAAATACATAAATTTAAAATTTAATATTTAATATATCTGAATTTATTTTAGCAAAAAATGAACAAAAGAAAAAGCGCTCCTTTTGAGAGCGCTTTTTGAAGGACAAGTCTTTTGGACTTATTTTTTTTTAAACCGGCATTTGACGAACGACTTAAAGGCGACGTCTTGAGAATCGGCGATTCGTTGGCGACTTTTGCGGGTTCAGCGCCAGAAAAACCTCGCCGCGAATTTCGTCCGGGAGATCATCCAGCTTATTCTCATCAGCCGCAATCCGAGCCAGCATTTGCATGAGCCGCTGCCCGGCTTCATCGGTCTCGCAGACGATCTGGTCTCGATGCCGCTTATAAAGCGGGACATCTACCGAATCATGACCCAAACGCGCTGGATCAGCATGCTTGATAGTCAGCCGACCGTTTGTCTGAAATCTCTTGCCGGTTGGTGTAATTAAAACCAAATGTCCATTTTTCTTTACGATTTTGTCAATCAAAAATACCATCCTTTCCCTCCTTTGCTTGAATTTTGTTAAAAGTTACAATTTATTTTAATTTTTAATAATATCATAAAACCTTATCTTTGTCAAGGGTTGAATTAGGCAAACACAAAAAAAATAGCTAAAATTAGCTATTTTAATAAAAAAAACCGTCTTACCTACATTAAATTTTTACTGTAGGAAACAGTCTAAACAGTTCCCTACGATAAAACGGTTTTTATTTTTTAAACCACTTTAATAATTTCCCCAATTCCCAAGAATTAATTATATCTCCTTTTGTTGCCCAGCCACGACGTGCCGTGGCAATACCATATTTAATCAAATCAAAATGATCTAAGGCGTGCGCATCTGAATTTACGGCAAATTTACAGCCATAGTCCAAGGCATCCTTAATTAAAGTATCTTTTAAATCCAAACGCTCAGGGAAAGAATTTACTTCCAAGGCCACATTATATTTAGCACAAGCTTTAAAAATCTCATCCCATTCAACATCATAAGCTGGCCTATAACCGATTAAACGCCCGGAAGGATGGCCGATAATTTTAATTCCGCTTTTAATTGCTGAAATAATTCTTTTAGTCATTACTGATTCATCCTGATTAAAGGCAGAATGGATTGAACCAATGCCATAATCAAGCTTATTTAAAATTGATTTTTTAATATCAATTTGACCATTTGCTTTTATATTAATTTCAGCACTAGCCAAAAGCTTAATATTTTTATATTTTTTATTTACTTTAATAATTTCTGCCCGATGCTTTAAAAGTTCTTTATTGTTTAAACCAGAGGCCACACCCAAACCAGAAGTGTGATCTGAAATGCCCAGATATTGATATTTCATCTCCAAAGCTTTTTCAGCTAATTCATTAATTGTATTTGAACCGTCACTTTTATTAGTATGACAATGCAAATCACCCTGCAAATTATTGTAACCGATTATCTTAGGCAACTTATAATCTAAAGCTGCTTCTATTTCGCCTCTGTCTTCCCTCAACTCTGGCTCAATATATTGCATGCCTAAAAATTTAAAAAAACTTTTTTCATCGGCAAAATGGTGCAATTTTTTCTTTTTTAAGTCTTCAATACCGTATTCTGATATTTTTAATTTATGCTTTACTGCCCAAGTACGCAAATGAACATTATGCTCCTTGGATCCAGTAAAATGGTGAAGCAAAGAACCATAGTCTTTAACAGGCAAAATTTCTAAATCTATCCTTATTCCTTTTTTATGAGTAGCTGAAATTTTAGTATTTCCTTTAGCCAAAACGTCTTTTAAAAAAGGTGCCTGAGCAAAATATTTGATCACTTCTTTAGCTTTATCAGTAGCAATCACAATATCAATATCACCGATTGTCTCTTTCATTCTGCGCAAAGAGCCGACCGCATCAGCTTTTTTGACCGCCTTCTTCTTTTTAATATAAGCTAAAATTTCATCGGCAATAGGGCCGGCCGTGGTTAAAACCATGCGATTACGCTCTTTTGTCCGGATTTTAAACTGCTTAATAGCTTGTAAAATATTTTTTTCGGATTGCTCTTTGAAATGCGGCAATTTTTTGATTTTTCCTGTTTTAGCTGCTTTTTCTAATTTTTTAATACTGTCAACTCCTAATTCCTTATATAAAGTGTAAGCTGTTTTTGCCCCTATACCAGAAACATCAGTTAAGGCTAAAACGCCTTTGGGAAATTCCTTTATTAATCTTTGATAATCTTTAATTTTGCCGGTTTTTATATATTCTTCTATTTTTTCCGCAATACTTTGGCCAATACCAGGCACTTCCTTTAAAGCTTTAAGTCCGCCTTCTTTATAAATATCGTCTAAATCTTTAGTTAAGCTGGTAATAATCTCAGCGGCACGATCATAAGCAATCACACGAAATTTACTAGCGCCTTTAATTTCTAAAATAGTAGAAATATTTTGAAAAATTTTAGCCAATTCTTGATTAATCATACATCTTAATCTTAACAAGTTTCTTGCAAATAAAAAAGCCCGCATTAAATACGGGCCTTAAAATTCAATTTATTTTTTTCTTTTGCGTCTCCTTTTCTGAAAAAGAATTGTAAGTTCGTACATGTCAGTCAGAGCCAAGGCCGATGCCAAAATTACATTTTCCGAAATGGCAAAAAATTCATAATAGCCGTAAGGAGTATCGGCTAAAATTTCAACCCGGACTTTTGAAGCAGTACCCTGGCCATTACCCTTTAACACCCGAACATTGTAATCCACCAGCCTAATCTCGTGAATTATCGGATAAGCACTTGCCAGAACATGTTTGACTACCGAATCAATCGCATCTACCTGTCCTGATTCCGCCTTTTTGTAAACTTCTACCGAAACAGTTGCATTAGCGTTATCAGGCAGTTCAATTTCCAAAGATGCTCTTGATACGTGAGAATATTTGTGCTTGCCACGATTGACAAAAAGAGAATAAGGTTCTATTTCCTTGATCACAAAAGGTGCTTTATAATCGGGAAAGCGACGCAAAGCCAAAAGAGCAAAACTGCCTTTGGCCGAACCAATATGAATGCCTTTAGCGTCCATTTTCTTGACCTTATCATGCACTTTTTTGATTAAGGGATTGTCCTTTTTTAAATGAATACCAACCTCTTTAAGCGCTTCCCTGATCCCTCGTGGACCAAGTAAGGCGGAAATCTGCCTAAATCTTGTATTACCGACTTTCTCCGGAACAACATGTTCTTGCAAGCGAGGATTTCTTAAGTGCGTACCAGCCTTATGGCCGTATGCTGCGGAACCAACATATGGCAAACCCGTGCCAAGCCTCTCGCCCAAAAAGGCCGCTGATATTTTGGCAAACTCGGTTAAATTATCCAATTTCTCAATTCCCAAACACCTATAACGCTTTTTCAAAATCAGAGTCGGCACCAAGTCAGTCAGCCTGGGCATACCAATCCGCTCGCCATGCCCCAAGGTCGTCACTTGAGGGAAATTCGCTCCCAAATCAATAGCCATTAAAGTATTGGCCTTAGCCAAGCCTTCATCGTCATGGAAATGCACGCCCCAGGGCAAGCCGTTCAGCAAAGGAACTGCCTGTTCAAGAATTTCCCTGGCTTCATCAATTAAAGTCCCGCCATTAGTATCGCAAAAAACAATAACATCGGCACCGGCTTTTACTGCAGCCAGCATGACTTTGACAGCATAATTTTGGCTTAAACTTTTCTTCCGGTCATATTTAAAACCGTCAAAAAAATGCTCTAAGTCAAAAAAAACTTTGCCGCCTCTTGACTTTAAAAACTTGACTGATTTTTCAACCATCTGCAAATTGTTGCCAAGCGATGTTTTTAAAACACCGTGCACCTGTTCTGCCCAGGATTTGCCAAAGATGCAAAAATTATTCAAGCCGGTGGCCGCTAAATTTTGGATCACTGGACTTTCCTTTGCCTGGCTGACGTTCTTGTCCATCGTTGAACCGAATGCGACAATTTTTCTCTTCAATTCAGGGTTTTCTGCTTGCAAAAGACGGTAAAATTCTTGAGCTTTCTCAAACTGAAGCAAACCGCCCTCCTCTTCGGCTTTCCTTTGCGGTACTGGCCATGGACCCTCAATCCAAGGTATGCCGAATTCGTGCAAATGTCTGACAAATTTAATAATACCTTCTGCTGTCATTACACCGCTTAACAAACTGGTTTGTTCGGTTTCTCTGACTGAATCATAGATTTCCACAATCCTCTTTCTCATTTTGGTTTTCCCTCCTTTAGTCCTCCGGAGCTTTCTTGCTAGCCGAAGCCTTATGCGAAGGCTAGAGCGAAGGAGGACTTTTCGTTTTAAAGTTCTAAAAAAACTCTTATTTAAAAATCCAGCCCCTTTTTGGAAGGCCGGATTTATTTAACTAATTGGACGTAACTTAACAAATACTAAAGCCTTCCATACGAGCTGGAATAATAATTGTAATGATAATATTGTGGAAAGCTTTTTTCATATACTAAAAACTTAACAAATTGCTTCACTTTTGTCAACTTTTTAAACATTTACAAACCCAATGCCTTATCAATTTTTTCTTTATCAAAACCAACAATAATTTCCCCTTCAATATCCAAAACAGGAACGCCCATTTGTCCTGATTTATCAATCATTTCCTGGGCTTTATCTGAATCCACTGAAACATCTACTTCTTTATACTTAATATCCTTTTCTGACAAATAATCCTTAACCTGTTTGCAATAAGGGCAAGTTGGCGTAGTGTAAATTATAATTTCTTTTTGTTCGGCCATAAATTTTTAATTACTTTAACCACAAATCACAGATATTAGTGTTATTAGTGGTTACGTATATTTATTATTTATTATTATTTACCAAACCTTCTTTGCCTTTGCTCGTAAATACTAATAATATTTTTCAAGTCGCGCTGAGAAAAAGCTGGCCAATGTTTTTTTATAAAAATCAATTCTGAATAAACAGACTGCCAAGTTAAAAAATTAGAAAGCCTTTGCTCTCCAGAGGTTCTGACTATAACATCTGGATCTGGCAAATCATGAAACAAATATTGCCTGAAAAATTTTTCATTAATTTTATCAACCGGAACTTTATCTTTAATTAATTTCTTGATCCCTTCTAAAATTTCCCTTCTGCCGCTGTAATTAAAACAAATATTAACAATCAGCTTATTATTTTCTTCAGTTTCTTGCTGAGCTTTGGCAAGAATCTCAATCAATGTTTTATCCAATTTATCCTCAACACCGCTAACTAAAATTTTTACACCTTTAGCTTGAAAATCTTTTAAATGTTTTTTGAAAATTAATTTGGCCAAATGCATCAGATAATCAACTTCTTTTTTTGAACGCTGCCAATTCTCTGTTGAAAAAGCATAAAGGCTGACAATTTTAATTTTTTCTTCAATTAACCAGTCAACTAGATCTAAAACCTTTAAATAACCCCGATAATGCCCTTTTTGGGCTGATAAACCTCTTGATTTTGCCCAGCGCCGGTTGCCATCCATAATAATTGCCAAATGATTTAATTCTTTCATAAAAAAATTACTTTTTCTTTTTTACTGTCTTTTTCTTTTTTGGAAACAGCAAAAGAACTTTATCAAAGTTTGTTTTAATATGATTAATTTTTATAGCTATTAAAAAAGCCATAAAAGCCATAACAAAAAATGACAAAACAAATAAAAATGTCAAAACCTGCGGATAAAATAAAATTGCAACTGCCAAAACAAAAAATAACAGGCCAATAATAATTAAATAACTAATCACTGAACGTAATTTGCCGCTTATTAATTGTAAAACCTCTTTAGTAATCATAATTTTATTTTTTATTATTTAAACCAAGCCACTTTCTTCTTCGGTCTGACCAGCCCGGCGCTCTTCACGCCATTGCCGCAATTGTGCTTCTTTTTTAATTTTATTCATCTGTTCTTTAGTAAAAACTTTACTGGGTTGGCTTTTTGTTTTTTTTATTGTTTCTTTACGTTGCGATCCCCTTCGCCCTAAAATTTTAGCCACTTTTTCCCTTAAAATCTTGTCTTTTTCGCCACCCATTGTACCTATTGAATTCAAAACCAAATCAAAAGCTTCGTTAAAGTTTTTATTCTCTTTCATTAATGCTGCGACTTTTTCCACAACATTATTCTTTTCCATTACTTTCATAATATATTGCTCATGCTTGTCTACTTTTGAAGATAACGATTCAAAATCCATAATATTTATTTAAATTAGTATAAATCCTCTTTTTTTTCTTTAAAAAAGGCCAGCCATTCTTCTACCGCCTGCAAAATTATTTTTAATGGCGCTTCAATAATAAAATCTAAAATAAAAATAAAAATATTAATGCGGGAAAAATTAAAAGAAAGCCAGCGACCCAATCTAATAAAAGGTAAAGTGATAAAATCAAAAAGCTCGCCGATAATGTTTTCTTTTTTCTTTATCACCACCAATTCACGGGCTGAATTTCTAATCCTAACGCCAAAAAAACTTACTATGCTTAAAAAAACCAAAAACAACAAAATACTTAAATAACTAAAACCTATCTTGTCCAAAAAATAAACAATAAAAACAAAAGGCACCAAGAAAGTAATCAAGTAAATCAAATTAAACAAAATCCAAGTAAACCAGCCTCTTTTTTTCGGTTCTTTGATATATTTAACTTCACCGATTTTGCCGGTTAAAATTTCGTAAATTCCCTTTATCATGGCCTGAGTATTCTTTTCACTTGGCGTTCTGATAGTGCTGGCAATAAAAATCATCAATAAGGGCGGGAAAGCGATATTAATGCCGATAGCTAACCAGTTAAAACTTTGCAAAATATAATAATCAAACGGTATTTCAATAACCAAGGCCAAAAGCATTTTTGTTAGAAAAATATAAACAATGGCACGCCAAATATGGGTTTTTAAACGTTTTTTAGTCTCTTGATATTTATGATGACAAACTTCTCTGATTTTGTTTTCCAAAAGCGGAATATCATTAACCAATTCCCTCCCGGCTTTAAAATCCTGACAAATAACTTCTTGCAAAATTATCATCATAGTGGAATAAGAACGGCAGAATTTTAATAAACGATTGGCCATCTTATGATTAATTGCTTTATCAATTTCTTCCTTAATTGTTTCTATTTCATCAATAAATTTCGGCAAAAATAATTTGTAATTATTTTTCCATTCCGGATACCAAAGCTTTAGAATTAAATATTCAAGCATTGGTTTGTCAGACTTAATTAAACTGCGATTAACCGCCAAAAAAATCTGCATATTTTTTTCTTCTTCAGTCATATCCTGACTGGCAATTTCTGCTCTTGCTTGAATTTCATCGTACATAAAACGAACAAAAATTTTTTCTTTATTAGCTGGCAGCAAGACCCTTTCAATCTCAACAGCCGCTAGACCTATTATCCAATCATAAAGCTTCAGAGCTCTTTTTAAGCCTTTTTGTTCCTCAACGCCATTATAAAGAAAATCATATTTTTCAATAACTTGGGCGACTTCAATTATCTTAGTTTCGGGAATCTTGTTGTTTTCTAAATATTTGGCACCTATTAATTCTTTAATTAAATTTTCAGCCATTTTATAACAATCTGTGCTTTCCAAAAACCGTCGTTTCAAAATTCTAAAAATAGCACTTTTCCGCAATAAGTGCTCCTCTTTATAATCAACAATAGTCCTCACTTTCTCGTACATAAAGGATATCGCGCTGGTCATGACATTAACCTTGATTAATTCCTCGCCTTCCTTTTTAACAACCTTATCTTTCTGATTGGCAGTATTTAATTTTTCCAATAAACTAGCTAATTTCTGCATTTTAATACGAATTTACGAACAAATACGAATATTGCAACTTTAATAATATTTGTATATTCGCAAAAATATTTATTTTATAAATATATTCATTATACAATAAGCTTAGCAAAAATAAATGAAAATTAAAAGGGCGTTATTTTACGCCCTTTTTAGCCTATTTTATTTTGACTGCTTTTGCTCATTTTAAACTTTTCCAGCCAATCAATAATTAATATTGCAAAACTGTCTTCATTGTCTTTGTTTCTTCAACTTTATGGGATATGACTTTCTGAATATTATAAGTGCCGAATTTAGGCGCTTCCATAAAACCTTCCATAGCCGCTTCAGCAAACCAACCCGAATCAAGCCAATCATACAACCACTGATTGGTATACTGGACATCTTCCTGATCAACGCCGGAAGCTATTGTCCTTAGCCATTTTCTGTTAAATTCTTCTTGCGAACCGATTGGCGGCGACATTATTATTGGCAAACCCAAAGCCGTATAAAAAGACAATTCACTTGGTTTTGTCCATAAAATATCTGTAGTTCTTAAAGCATCATTAAATACTTTAAAATATTTTTGTTTATTCGGCGCGTGAATGACTTGAATATTTTTGTCCAAATAATTGGCTAATCCCATATTTTTGAGCTTATCTCTGAAAAATTGATTTATTTCTTTATGAGTTCCGGCTATTAAATTTATTCTGACTTCGTTTCTTTTAATTTTACGCCTCAAGCTTTTAATAATATTAATGCCTATATCTCTTTGCGCGCCAGCACCACCAACCGCGAAGGCAATGGTTAAAATGTGATGTTTTTTATTGGGCATATTTTTTTTACCTAATTGTTCGCATATTGTTTCATCATAATTGCTAATGTATTTGCGCTTGGGATCCAAATTATACAAACGGCGGCCTAAATCTTTCTTTAATGTATCCAAATTTGGTCCGCCTATATTTTCTAAAGGCAAAGGAAAGCCAGTTAAAAAAATGCGATCAGAACTTACGCCGTACAATTTTAAACGTTGTTCAACCCGGTAATTTGGCGCAAAATAATTAATTTTACTGGTTATCGGACTCAAAGGCACCCAAGTACGGCTAATATCAGTATCAGTCACCAAACAATAAATCTCTTGGCTATATTTAAAATATTCAGCCATAAAAGCAGTGACAAAAAAAGTAGTAATTAAAGGCAATGGTTTTTTTTCTAATTTTTTTATCAGATGTTTGCCCCAATTTTTTTTCTTAATTAAATACATAAAATACTTAAGCTGCATATTCGGATCTGAGAGATCGCGCTTAGGATAAAATTCAGGAATTTTTTGAAAATGATCAAATACGTTCCAAACGTATTCGCCGACAAAAGGGGTTTTCTTAAATAAAGAAATCCATTCATAAAATCGCCTACTGTCATGCCATATTTCTTTATCGGATTTTGGGATCCCCTTATAATCATTGGCATTTATAATCTTGCCCTTATAAGCAAAAACGTGCAAAGGCTGAGCCGCCCGCTGATGCCCATATCCCATATCAACTGCTATAACATAGGCTTTTTGTTCCTTGCTAAAATTAATTTTTTTATTTCTAGCCATATTTTTAGATTAAAATTATCTTGATATTATTATATCAAAAATAAGCCCGAAAAACGAGCTTATTTCTGTGTATAATCCATAAATGGCTTAATAATTTCCAAAGGATAAATCTTTCCCGCCAAATAATCGTCAATTTCATTAATTATATCTGCATCCCTTAATTTATCACCTAAGTCTTTTATTTCTTCTATAGCAAACCACTTAACATTAAGCAATTCATCCGGATCAAATTTTATATCATTACTTAAAGGTTTAGCTGCGAATATAAACTTAACAGCATGAACAAAGCCCTGTTTTACATATTTTTTATCAATTGGCTTAATTAAATTATAAACGCCCAATAAGCCAATAAATTTTATATCTAAACCTGTTTCTTCTTTTATTTCCCTTTTTGCCCCTTCAATAATTCCTTCTTTTAAATCTAACCAACCGGCCGGCTGATTCCACTTACCTGCCTCTACTCTACCTTCTTGGACCAATAGAAATTTATTGTCTTTTTCTATAATCGCACCAACAACAACAAAAGGCTGGCTAAATTTTTTTTCTTTAATCGGTATTACTCCCGGCATAATTATTCAATTTCTGGCTTTTCTTGTTTCTGCGACTGTTGGGTTTTCAAATAAATCAAGTAACCAGCTAAAACTAATAAAATAATTAAAATTATATACCAAAAAGCAATGATTAAACTTGATAAAACAGTAAAAATAAAGCCGATTATCAGACAAACCGCCAAAATGCCGCCTTTGCCGATTTTGCCTAAAACAGGAATTACATCTAAAACCAAAAGTAATGGGCCTAACATTAAATAAAGACCAAAACCAAACAATAATAAAGTGGCAATTTTTAAAATCCACCAGGTTGTTTTTTCAGATGATTCTAAAGAAGCAATAAGATTTTCATTGGATTTATTGGTAATAATAAAAGGATTGCCGCTGGAAATAATATTATTACTAATATCACCAACTACCAGCAATTGTTCCGTTGGCAAAAGAGCCTCAATTCTTTCTTTATATTTTTCCTCTTCAATTGAATAAATTTCTGTTAATTCCAAATTTTTTTTCGCATCACTTGGTTTAACTGTAATTTTTCCGCCTAAAACAATTTCAGCCCACCTTTCATCATCAATTTTACTTACCCATTTGGGTTTTTCAACCTCTTTTTCAACAGTTTGCTCAACATCCTGGCCATCTCTTTCAATTACTCGCGTTTCTGTTTCTGTTTCAGTCACCATTTCTAATTCTTCGCGAGTATGATGATAATACAAAACATCTTTATTCTCTCTGGGTGATTTAATCGGTTCTGAAGTTACTTCTCCCTGAACCTTAACCAAACCAGTTGAATCAGCCGCTTGTTCAACCGAAAGCACTGGCATGGCTGCCACTAAAGCAGCAGATTTATCAAATTTTTCCGACTGCCAGACAACAACAAAAGAAATAATAATTAGCAATAAGCCAAGAGCAATCCCGCCTAAACGGCCGGAAATTTGGCCTTTAACTTTGCGGCCAAAACGGGCAATGCCGCTTGAGCTGCCTAAAACTTTTTCTGAAACGACTTTTTCAGAAACAACTCTTTCTTTCATCTCTTCTGGCTTTTGTTCTGTTTTTTGCCCCTCTTTGCTAACGTCCGCCGAAGCTTCTCCAAAAGCGGAGGCGGAGTCAACTTTTTTTTCTTCATCCATCTTTTTAGAATTAAGAATTAAGAATTAAGATATAAAATTAATTTAAAATTCACATTTCAGATTTCAGATCTCAAGCTTCAAATTTACCATATTTTATCAATTACCGGGACTTGGCCATAAAGTCCGCCATAATGTAAAACAGTATATAATTTGCCGGAATCATTATTGCCGTCAAAATAAAAACCCACACCGACATGGGTTAAATGATCATGCATAATGGTCTGATAATGAATGCCGTTATAGCTTTCCTCGCTCATATAAAAATCAAACAAACTATCCATAGAATTCATTATACTCTCATTAATCCCCTGAGAACGATTATATGAACCGCCACCAATATTTTCATAAAGCCAGCCCCAATCTTCCCTAAATTCTATTTTAAAATTCTGCCAAACCCATTCACGGGCAATCATATTAACTGGCAAACGAGTATGCGTAATCTGCCCTTGCTTATACATTTCTTCACCCCAGACGGAAGCAGTATCTACCATGCGCTGGTCAAAAATAATTGCCGGCTTGCCCCGGCTTGTTCTTTCCCTGTTTATTCTATCCAACACATATTGATTTATAACAGCGTAATTAAATCCGCTCGGCACAGAACCTTTTTGAAAATTGCCAGTGCCAGCTATTTGCGAGCCGCTGGAAACAAATTTAGGACCGCCAGCTGGATCAGTGGAAGTGGGTAATAATGTTAAGCCGGTTGCAGAAGAGGTGCTAGAAGAGCTAGAGGGAGAAGAAGAGCTAGAAGCGCTAGAGGTTGAGATATTAGCTGTTGAAATTAAATCCAAATTTGAATTAGTGATACCTAGACCTAATTCTCGCATAATAGCAAAAGCGTCAGCCGGCCGGCCCAAATAATAACCTTTTAAATCTTTAGGGTAAACATAATATGCTTCGCCGTTTTGCTCCACGTTAAGCATAATTTTGCCTGACAAGCGGCTTGGAAACTTATAACCCAAATAACCAGCCAATTCACTGTGCTTTATGCCCAAACCCAATTCTCGCATAATGGCAAAAGCGTCAGCTGGCCGGCCCAAATAATAGCGTTTATTATTATCCGGATAATAGTAATGAGCTTCGCCATTATTTTCTACCTGAAGTAAAATGTGGCCTTTTAGCCTAGTTAAAGAATAACTGGTTTCAGAAGTGGAAGAGGAACCAGATGAGTTAGAGGAAAAAGATGAACTAGATGAGATAGAGGAGCTGGTTAAGGGTTTGTCAGTCATTTTAAAAAACTGCTCGCCTGACCAGCCGATTTTGCCTCGCGGGCTAATCACTTTATACCAGCCGTCTGTGCGATGGGTAATTTGCACCACTTCACCGGCCTGCAATGTATCAATTATTTCACCGGTAGCAACGCAAGCTTCGTCTCTGACCCAAACAGCACTGATTACTTCGCCGTGATTAGAATATTCATAAACGGGATCACAGCCGCAGCAACCGGCATCAACGGCAAAAGGAATTAGAGCTAAATTTATAGCAAAAAAGAAAATTATGATTTTTTTCATGAATTTATAAAATTAATCTTTATTTATGTAATTTTTTAATAAATTGATTTTTAAATAAACGGAAAGCTGGACGATTTTCTTTTACATACACATATGGCTTAGCAAGCAAATTCTTACATTGCGGACATTTCAAATAATCAATTTCTTTAATATCTTTTTTATGCAAAGCACTTAATTGAAACGGAGCAATGATTCGGTCAAAATATAATCTTAATAAATTACCCAAACCATCTTTTTGATAAATCAATACTTTATAGCCGCATTTACGGCAAATAATATCATATAATTTTGAATCGCCAATTCGTGCCTGTTTAAATTTATCTCGTCTTAATTTTAATGCCATAATTTATTCCTCCATATTAATCTTACTAAATTAAACCTAAAATTACAAATAAAAATCCACCGCACAAGGCGGTGTGTTTTTATTCGCAGGCGATGAGGGAATCCCGCCTTCGTTAAAACTTCGGCGGGGCAGGCGAACCTTGGAATTCTCTCCCGCTCATACTTCTCCCAAAATAAAAATAACCCCACAAGGTGGATATTTTTATTTGCAGGCGATGAGGGAATCGAACCCCCGACCTCGGTTTTGGAGACCGATGTTATACCACTTAACTAATCGCCCAAATATAGTAATATTTTAGCCTAAATTGATAAAAATTTCAAGTATAAAATCAGCTAACTGCCTTCGTCTTTTTTATTAACTCTGTTCCAACTTCTTGATATGATAGAATATTTTATTATTTCTCTTTACGAATGCTCTTTGTTATAATTAAACAAAGAATAATTAATATACCATATGTTTGAATTTATATTTTTAATCTTGGGCTTAATCGGCTTGGTTCTTGGCGCTCACTTGATTATCAAGGGAGCATTGAACATTGCTGAACACTTTAAAATATCGCAAGTTTTTATCGGTCTCACTATCCTAGCGATTGGCACTAATTTGCCAGAACTTATGGTTATTATTAACGGCTCAATCCATCGCCTTACAGGCATAGAAACTTCTGGACTGATAGTCAGCGAAGCAATAGGAACATGCATAGCTCAAATATCTTTAACTTTAGGCATTGTCGGGCTTTTAGGCACCAGCTTATTTCTTACAAAAAATGAACTGATCAGAGGCGGCGCAGCGCTATTAGGTTCAGTTGCCCTTGTTTTTATATTGGGGCTTGACGGGAAATTATCAAGAATTGACGGAATTATTTTTATTTTATTTTATATAATTTATTTTTTAAGTTTATATAGAGAAGAAAAAGGCAAAGAAAGAAAAGTAAAACGAGCTCCGCCCTTAAGGACGGGCTGGGCAATATTATCTCTGCTTTCAGGCTTTACTATCCTGATTATTTCGTCAAATTTTGTCATTGAGAATGCTATTATTCTTGCAGAAATTTGGGGGATTTCCCAATCTTTCATCGGAGCAGTAATAATCGGGGCCGGCACAAGCCTGCCTGAAATTGCTGTTTCAATAAGTGCCGTAACCAAAAAAGCGACCAGGCTATCCATAGGCAATTTGGTCGGCAGTAATATATTTGACATACTTTTAGTCTTAGGCTTGGGCAGCGCTATTAGTGAATTTAATGTTGAAAAATCTTTATTACTTTTTGATATCCCATTTTTATTCATTACTTCTATAATTGTATTAATCTTTTTCTTAACAAAAAACAAGCTGACAAAAAAAGAGGCGCTTTTTTTAATTATAATTTATTCATTATATGTTGGCTTCAAGTTTTTAAATTTATAAATTCCGCTTATATAACTTAATTAAGATAAACTATGCCAAAAATTAATCAAAAAACAATTATTGTTATAATTGTTATAATTGGCATTGTTTTAATAACCATTAGCCTAATAATCGCTTCAATTTTTTTCACGCCAAAAATTATTAATGAAAAGGAAAATATTAATTATGAAAAAACACCGATTACAAAAAACCGCCTTAATGCTTTTGAAAAAGCTCTTGAGCAAAACAATAAAGAACTAATCAGCGATTATTTGGCAAATCAAGTCAATCTCATTATTTATGCGACCGAATGTTGCGGCATAATCGAAAAGAGCATGGCTTTAAACAATTTAGATTATTTAAAGCAAATTGATTCCATTGACTTTGATCAAAAACAAGCCGTAATAAAAAGCCTTAAAAATGAAAAAACCGAATTAAAAGATTATACTTGGGGTCTGTCCAATAATGACAGTTTGGTAGGCTATAAATTTAATGAACAAAATGTCGTTACTGATTTATATTTAGCCATTGACTATAAATTATTATCAGGTGAACCCGATAAGCAAGAAGAAAGCGGAAAAATTTGCAAAGATTTATGCGGCGACGGCATCTGCCAAGAAATAGTCTGTCTCGGAACAGGCTGTCCTTGCGCCGAAACAAAAAAAATTGCCCGCAAGACTGCCGATAAAATAAAATTGAATAAAATAAAAAACGGGTAAATTCCCTGTTTTTTTATTTTTAAAAATTATTTTATTTGTTTACAAACTCCAATTTATAAATATCAAAAACAACAACAGCCATGGCAACTATTAACGGTCCAATCACCACCCCCCAAAAACCAAAAACAATAATAGCACCGATAATGCTGAAAAAAACAATTAAAGGATGGACATGTATTTTGCCTTTTATCAAATAAGGACGAATTATATTATCTGACAAACCGACGACTACAATGGCCCATAAAGTCAAAAATATACCCTGCCATATTCTGCCAGTTAAAAATAAATAAATGCTTACTGGCAGCCAAATTATAATAGTGCCAAGATAAGGGATAAAAGCCGCTAAAAAAATTAATAAAGATAAAATGAAAGCAGGCAGACCGACAATTACAAAACCTATAACCGCCAGAATTGACTGAGTTATGGCCGAGCCAAATTCAGCCAAAATCACTGATCGGCTGACAGAGCGGAATTTCTGCCAAATCAATTTATTATATCTTTTGGGCAGAGGAATCAATTCGGTCAAATATTTTAAAAATTTCTTACCGTCCCTGAAAACAAAAAAGGTTGTTAAAATAATCAAAAATAAACTTGCCACTCCTTGGCTGGTGCCTTTAATAAAGCCGGATGCCCAATTAACCAAAAGGTCTCTCAAATAAGCAACAAGGGAAAGAACCGAATCCTGGATAACTGAAATATATCGCTGGTCAAGATCAAAAACATTCAAAAAATTAATGTTTATTATTTCTGGCAAATTTTTCAAAAGCTGCTGTGAAGTATGATAAGCTTCAATGGAACGCTGGGCAAAAAAATAGCCGATATTTATCAGCGGAATTATAATCAACAAAAGGATCAAAAAAGACATAACAAAAGCGGTCAAATTTTTGCGGCCTTTAAATTTCTGCAATAATTTTTCATACCAAGGATAAAGTATTGTTGCCAAAATAGCAGCAATTATAATTTCTCTTAAAAACGGCCTAAAAATCAAAAATAGCAAATATAAAAGAATTACAAGAATAATCAAGATAAAAATTCTGGTTAAAGTTTTATTTATGTTTTTTGCCATATAATTTTATTATAACAAAAATTCTTATCACAACAAAACACGAAGTTTTAACTTCGTGTTTAATTTGTCAAACTAAAATTTAAAAATTATTCTGTGGTCTGGCCGTCAAATTCAGCCTCATTAGCTTCAGCTTCTTCTTTTGTCGCTCTTACAATACCGTCTTTATGGTGAGCCGGTGAATAAATCGTATAAAGCTTCAGGTCTTCACTGTCAGAAGTATTAATAACATTATGTTCTGCACCGGCAGGCACAACAATAGCAGAACCATCACCTACCTCATATTCATTACCGTCAATAATAACTTTACCCTGGCCTTGTTCAAATCTAAAAAACTGATCGTTTTCTTCATGCACCTCCATGCCAATATCCTGATTAAGCGCCAAACTCATCAGAACCAACTGGCTGTATTTTGAAGTATAAAGAACTTTGCGGAAATTTGTATTTTGTAAAGTTTCCTTTTCAATGTTTATATTAAAGCCTTTCATAAATTTATAATTTAATAATTAAGCATTATTATTTTAACATTTTTTTTAAAAAAACGAAATTTGATTATTCACCAAAATTTTATTTTTTGCTATAATTAATTTAAATCACTTCCCAATTCCTAATTTTTAATTTTTAACTGATGTTTTGGACTATTATTACTTATTTTTTATTTATATTAGGTTTTGTAATTTTAATTAAAGGCGCTGATTTTTTAGTGGACGGCGCTTCTTCTATTGCCCAAAAATACGGAATATCCTCTTTTGTTATCGGCATAACGATTGTTGCTTTCGGCACTTCCATGCCTGAACTTTTGGTTAATATTTTCTCCAGTGCTCAAGATGCTGCAGAACTGGCTATTGGTAATGTTATTGGCAGTAATATTAGTAATATCCTTCTAGTTTTAGGCGTAGCAGCCTTTATTTATCCTTTAATTTTGGAACGAGGAACAGTCTGGAAAGCCATTCCGCTAAGTTTATTAGCTGTTATAATGGTCTTAATAATGGCCAATGACCATATTATTGAAAACAGGATATTTTCCGAATTAAGCAGAATTGACGGTTTGGTTCTTCTTGGCTTTTTCATTATTTTTCTATATTACACTTTTGGCATCAGCAAAATTCCCGAAAAAGACGGCCGAATTGAAAAATTCACCACACTCAGATCAATAATCTATGTTATTTTAGGTTTAGCCAGTTTATTAATAGGTGCCAATTGGATTGTTGACGGTGCAATCTCTATAGCGGAACAGTTAAAAATAAGTGAAGCTCTAATCGGTTTAACAATTGTAGCTATTGGCACTTCATTACCGGAATTAGCTGCTTCAGCTGTAGCAGCTTACAAAAAAAAGCCAGATATTGCTGTCGGTAATATTGTTGGCTCAAATATTTTTAATATCTTCTGGGTTTTAGGAATCAGTTCTATTGTAAAACCTTTAAAATATTCAATTGCCCTCAATTTAGATATAATTTTTCTAATTTTCGCTTCATTACTTTTATTCTTATTCATGTTTCTTGGCAAAAAGCATGTTTTGCAAAAATGGCAAGGTTTCACCTTTGTTTTAATTTATATTGTTTATATTATTTATTTAATCTGGCGCGGCTAAAACAGCTACAACAAATAAAAAACACCCGGGCTTCTCCGGGGCTGTTTTTTATTTTGTTTCTTTGTGTAAAGTATGTTTTTTGCAGTGTTTGCAATATTTTTTCAGCTCTAATCTTTCTTTTATTGCTTTTTTATTTTTTTGAGAATAATAATTGATTCTTTTACATTCTGAACATTCCAATTTGATCAAATTTTCTTGGGACATAAAATATAAATTAAAATTTAAAATTAAAAATTTATCTCGGAGCCACCCGTGGGATTCGAACCCACGACCTACTGTTTACCTGCCTGCCGA
>CAZPVP010000001.1:75207-109692 GCA_964590345.1 uncultured Gammaproteobacteria bacterium
ACTAAGCCAAAGATTGAGCCACCCGTGGGATTCGAACCCACGACCTACTGTTTACCTGCCTGCCGAACTAAGCCAAAGATTGAGCCACCCGTGGGATTCGAACCCACGACCTACTGTTTACAAGACAGTTGCTCTTCCAACTGAGCTAGGGTGGCATGGGTCGGCTTAGGCAGGCAGGCAAGACAGTTGCTCTTCCAACTGAGCTAGGGTGGCATGGGTCGGCTTAGGCAGGCAGGCAAGACAGTTGCTCTTCCAACTGAGCTAGGGTGGCATGGGTCGGCTTAGGCAGGCAGGCAAGACAGTTGCTCTGACCAACTGCCTGCCCTGCACTTTATGAGCGAATGCGAATTATAGTGCAAGGAGCTACGCTGGCAAAATTCAAATAATAAAACCTTTGAAAGCCTGCCCTGAGCAAAAGCAAAGGGAGCTAAGGTGGTAAGTTGTCACTTCCTCACCGTGTTCATCAGTGACTTCGTTTTGGTGTGAAACACACTGAGTTTTTACGAAGTAAAAACGAAGTGTGGGCCGGGCAGGATTCGAACCTGCGAAGGCTTACGCCAGCAGATTTACAGTCTGCCCCAGTTGACCGCTTTGGTACCGACCCAAGTTATTTCTATATAATTAATTCAAATTTTAAAATATACTAAGCCTGCCCATTTGCCTGCCCGCCAAGACTCGAACAGAGTGAGAGTGACGGCGGGAGCGCTTTGGTACCGATCCAAAAATTATACAAAATATAGCTAAATTATACACTATTTTTAAAATTTGGTCAAGTCAAAACAAAAAATACAATTCTTTAAATATATAAAAATACAACATCTCGTTGTATTGTGCCTGAGCCGTTGTCGGGGATCGAACCCGAGACCTCATCCTTACCATGGATGCGCTCTACCAACTGAGCTACAACGGCATAAAATTATAATACCAAATTCACATTTCAACTAAGTTGGTAATCGTCCATAATTGCAAATCCCCTTAATGCCTGCGCGCGCCGAAATCTATTACGGTAATTTACTTAAATAAAAAAATCAGAATAAAATTCGATTATATTAAATTTCTAAATTTATAATTCTTTTATTTTTTCTTCAAATTCTTCAATTTTTTTATTTTCCGGATTAACTTCTTTTAATTTCTTTAAATTCTCTTTGGCTTTTTCTTTATTCTTTATAGCTATATTGACTGCCACTGCAAAATCAAGATATTTAGGATTATTGGGCGCTAATTCTAAAGCTTTTTCTAAATTAATTAAAGCTCTACTATAATCTTCCATTTTATGATAAACTTCGGCTAATTCATAAAAAGCTTTGCTCGCAAATTTATCTATTTTTAAAATATGGTTAAAAGTTTGCTTGGCTTCATCAAAATTTTTTTGTAATGAATATAATTCGCCTAAACCATAATAAGCATCGAGGTTTTGGGCGTCCAAATTAAGTATCTCGATATATTTTTTTTCAGCCTCATCATATTCTTCTTTTTCAACAAATTCTTCAGCTTCTTTCAATAAAGTTTCAATATTTTTTTCAAAGTTCTTAAATTCTTCTTTTGTTATTAAAGCCTCTTTTGGTGTTTTATTCTTGTATTTCTCTTCTAAATTCTTTAATTTATCTTGCACCAATTTTATTTTATTTTGCCAAAAATCAAATATTGACTTCAAATAAGGTGAAATTTTACTATAAAAAAATTTAATTTTTCTTTGCACTCTCTCATTCATTATTTTTTCTTTTGTTTCTGCTGCCTTTTCTTTAGGAATATCACTAACTTCAAAATTTGCTAAAATAGGCAATTTTTTTAAAATTATTAACAAAATAATTGCTAAACAAATCAGAATAATTACTAATGGAATTATATTATACATATATTATTAGTTATTTAAAAAGTTACAAAGTTTTTAAATTTATAAAGTATATAAAACTTTTTAACTTTCTACTTTCAACTTTATACTTATTTCAGATAGATTTTATTATAGCATTAAATGAAGACGATTTCAAGCTTGCACCGCCAACTAAAGCGCCATCGACTTCTTTTAAGCTTAAAATTTCTTTAGCATTCCGAGGATTAATACTCCCCCCGTATAAAATTTTCACTTTTTTAACTTTATCTTTATATAAACCTTTTAACACTTTTTCTATGTATGAATGAGCATCAATAATATCCTCAATTTCAGCTGAACACTTGTTTTTTCCCTTTTGAAAAGTGGAAATAGCCCAAATCGGCTCATAAGCAATCAAAATTTCACTTGGCATTTTAACTCCTTTTAAATCTAAAGTTAGCTGTTTTTTTAAAACTTTTTTAGTTATTTTTTTTCTTTTTTCATCAGCGTTTTCACCAATGCACAAAATCGGCTTAATTTTTTCATCCAACAGCTGTAAAATTTTCTGATTGACTATATTATCAGTTTCTTTAAAATAAATTCGTCTTTCCGAATGGCCAACAAGGCAATGGGAACAGCCTATTCTTTTTAACATTTGCGCTGATATTTCCCCAGTATACGCGCCCTCTTTAAATTGAGAAACGTCTTGAGCGGCCAAATTTATTTTCTTTTTAGCAACCTTTTTAGACAATTCGCATAAAAAAGTATATGGCGCAGCAATAATTATCTTGTTTTTAGAAGCTTTAATAGTTTCAACAAATTCCAAGCTTTTTTTAACCGAAAGATTCATCTTCCAATTGGCAATTATAATTTTATTTCCTTTTGATTGCATAAATTTTAAAATTTAATTAATTTCAAAAATTCTTTTTTATCTTTAAACGGACCAATCATGGCCAAATTAAATTTTTCAATTTTAATAATATCCTTAGCAACTTTTTCAACCTGTTTTTTTGTTACGGCAAAAATCTTTTCAATTTTTTGTTCAGCAGTCAAAATTTTATTAGTTAAAATAAATTGTTTGCCATAAAATTCTGCCAAATGATTTGATTCTTCCAGTTGTAATGTCAATCTGCCTTTTAAAAATTCTTTAGCCATTTTTAATTCTTTTTCACTTATACCTTTATTCTTTATTTTTCTTAATTCACCAATAATAATTTTTATTGCCTCTTTTATCTTATTTTTATCAAGACCCGAACGAATCATTAAATTGCCAGTATCCTGATAAATGTCTGCTTGAGATTTTATATAATAACATAGCCCTTTCTTCTCTCTGATATTAACAAACAAACGAGAACTCATGCTGCCACCCAAAATTACCGACAATAAATGAAGCGCATACAAATCAGGATGAAAATAAGAATAAGCAGGAAAGCCCATTGCTAAATGCACCTGTTTTGTTTCTCTATAATTAAAATTTAATCTGGGCTCTTTTTGCTCATCAATAAATTTTTTAAATCCATTTTTCTTTTCCGGTTGGTCTTTTTTGTGTTGAGCAAAATATTTATTCAAAACATTTTTAACTTTTTCATCAATTTTGCCGGCTATTACAATAGCCCCGTTATCCGGGCGGTAAAAAGAATTAAAATAATCGACCACATCTTCACGCTGCATCTGCTTAACTATTTTTTCTGTGCCAGCAACATCATGCTCTAAACCGCTATTTTTAAAAACCAAACGTTCAAATAAAATCTCAGAAAAAAACATTGGCTGATCTTCATACATTCTTATTTCTTCAACTATCACGCCCTTTTCTCTTTTAATTTCATTAGCAGCAAAAAGAGAATTATTAAGCATATCCGATAAAATATTAGCGGCTAAATCCAATTTTTCCGCATTCGCCTTAATATAATAGCCAGTATGATCTTTGGCAGTATAAGCATTGAATTCAGCGCCAATACCGTCTAATTCTTTAGTTATATCTAAAGAACTAGGCCTTTTTTTTGTTCCTTTAAACATCAAATGTTCGATAAAATGAGAGACCCCTTGATTAACTTCAGGATCTTCATACCGAGAACCGACACCATAAAGAACCAGTAATGTTAATGACTTACTATCTACTTTAGGTACTAAAATAACCGGAAAACCATTTTTCAATTCAAAATTTTGGTACATAAAATTTAAACGATTAACCAATCGCAATATTAAAAATAAATAAATTTACAGCTATTTTCCAAGTTTAAAAGCCACTTTTACATTAACGCGGTATTCAACGATTTTGTTGTTTTCAACTACTGCAGTCTGGCCTAAAATATCAACACCGGTAATGTCGCGCAATGTTTTTGCTGCTGTATTAACAGCATCTTGAGTCGCATCTTCAAAGCTTTTATTTGAAGTGCCAATTAATTCAATAATTTTTACGCACATAATTTTGGAATTATAAACGCTTAATTATTAATTAATTTTATTTTAGCATAAAATTTTATGTTTAGCCAATTGATCCAGCCCTTTGCGAAAGGCTGGATTGACAAAAACTAAAAAAATTTGCTACCTTTAAAATCAAGCATATCAAAGCCCCCTTCGCTCCTTTGGAGCTATGGCGGACTAAAGGAGGGAAAATGAAAAAGCAAAGCCGAAAAGCTAAAAAACAGCGCTTTTCAAGATTTGCTAATTTATTTAAAGACAAGTGTCCCAAATGTGGCCATATTCTAAAAAAATCTGGTATCTCCAAAAAAAATAAAAAAGGCAATATTATACCAATAAAAAAATGCCCTAATCCTGATTGTGATTATAAAGAATAAAAACGCTCATTTGAGCGTTTTTTATATAGTCAAAACATGCCAAATACCTTGACTTTTATAAAAAAATTTGCTAAATTAATTAAATCACTTTGAAAATTTAAAAAAAGGAGGAAAAAATAATGTCTGGACATGAATTTATACAATCTAAGCGCTTAAATGGTGCGGCTTACGACGTTCGTAATCCTAAAATGAGAGAACTAAGCAATCAGATTCAAATGGAAATTGAAACGCACACTGAAAAAATGTTAAAAATGGATTATAGCTCTAAACAAATTAAACAATTTCTAATCGAAAATGGCTTATATTTGCATTGCTGGCATATTGGCAATCCGCCAGCTTTTGGCATTGAGATGCCAGAAGAAATAATAGACAAAATTAAAATAAAGGAAAAAAACCACAGAGATAAAACTAATAAACGCCATACAGGATATACTGATTCCAGCGGTATTCCTGAAGCGATAGAATCAATTTACCAATATTGCCAAAATTTCCAAGGCTTAAAACCAGAAAACATTTTTGGAACTGACGGTGTCAGCGAAGGCATCAAAATCTGCTGTTCTGCTATTTGCGATCCTGGCAATGAAATTCTCCTACCCACCCCCAATTATCCTCTTTGGCGCCTGCAGGTTCAACTATCTGACGGCAAACCTGTCCATTACAATTGCGATGAACAATCAAACTGGTATCCTGATATTGCTGATATCAAACGAAAAATTAATGACCGGACCAAGGCCATTGTGATTATTAATCCCAATAACCCGACGGGTAGTGTTTATCCAAAAGAAATTTTGCTTAAAATAATTCAGCTGGCTCGCGAAAACAATCTGATAATTCTTGCAGATGAATGCTACAGTGAAATACTTTATGATGGAGCAGTCCATATCCCAATTGCTACCTTAGCTGATGATGTTCTCATTTTTACCTTAAACGGATTGTCAAAAAATCGGCTTATACCTGGCATTCGCTCCGGCTGGATGGTAATTTCCGGCTGTACGCAAAGATCGACTAACTTAATAAACGGCGTCTGTACTGTAACAAATTCCAGACTAAATCCTAATCTTTTTGGACAAGTGGCTATACCAGTTACTTTGCACAACTCTGATTTTATCCAAGAATATATCAAACCAGGCGGCAGGTTGCATGAACAGATTAAATTTACCCACCAGCGTGTTAATCAAATTCCTGGGCTATCCTGCGTCAAACCGCAATCAGGACTTTATGTTTACGCGCAAATCAACCCCAAATTGCCGATTTATAACGACGAACAATTTATCTTTGATCTGCTCAAAGAACAACGTATTCAGCTTGTCCAAGGCACTGGTTTTGATGACAGAAATAAGCCTTTACATATCAGGATTACCTGTTTAGCTGAAGTTGAAGAAATGGCTAACGGCTTAAACAGGATTGAACAATTTCTGCAAAGCTATAAACAATAACAAAATTGCAATTTCCGTATTCCTCAAACACCACTAAACATGAAAAAGAATTAAAAAAATCCAATTTTAAAAGCGCTCTATTGAGCGCTTTTTTATATTAAAATTTTCCTTGCAAATAATCTTTTAACTCATTTATCCCTACCCTATCCTGTTTCATTGAATCACGATCCCGAACTGTCACGCTATTATCTTTTTCCAATGTTTCAAAGTCAACTGTCACGCAATAAGGCGTGCCTATTTCATCTTGCCGGCGATAGCGCTTACCGATATTGCCATTATCATCAAATTCACATTGCCAATCCTTTTTCAAATCATCATAAATTTCTTTGGCTTTGTTAACCAATTCTGGCTTATTGCGCAATAAAGGGAAAACAGCGATTTTATATGGCGCCACATTAGGATGCAATTTCAAAACTACTCTTTTTTCCCCTTTTACTACTTCTTCATTATAGGCAGTGGTTAAAATTGCTAAAAGTGTCCGATCAACACCAAAAGTTGGTTCAATCACATGGGGTATATATTTTTCTTTTGAAGCCTCATCATAATATTGGAAATCTTCTCCCGAATATTCTTGGTGCTTTTTCAAATCATAATCGGTACGGTAAGCAATCGCCCATAATTCATCTTGGCCAAATGGAAAATCATATTCCATGTCAATTGTTCTTTTAGAATAAAAAGCTCTGTCTTTTTCTGGAATTTCTTCATCATGCATTTTTTTTCTGTCCAAACCAATTATATCCATAAAACCATGCATATAATCAACCCATGCTTCAAAAATTTCTTCCCACTTGGCATGTAGCGAAATAAAATATTCTATCTCCATTTGCTCAAATTCAATTGTCCTGAAAATAAAATTACCCGTAGTAATCTCATTTCTAAAAGCTTTGCCTATTTGGCCAATGCCAAACGGAATCTTTACATTGCTTGAATTTAAAACGTTCTTGAAATTAATAAAAATAGCTTGAGCCGTTTCCGGCCTTAAATAAGTTGTAATGCCATCTTTTTCAACCGGCCCGATTACTGTTTTAAACATGCCGCTAAACATTTTCTCTTTAGTAAAATCACCGCCACATTCCGGACATTTGGAAGCATCCTTCAATTTATCGGGACGAAAACGTTTATGACATTTTTTACACTCAACCAAAGGATCTTTGAAATTTTTAACATGGCCGCTTGCTTGCCAAACTTTGGGCGATAAAATTATTCCGCCATCCAGCCCTACCATGTCTTCCCTGTTATGGATAAAATACTGCCACCAAATATTTTTTATATTTCTTTTCAATTCAGCTCCCAATGGCCCATAATCATAAGTTGAAGCCAACCCCCCATAAATTTCCGAGCCAGGATAAATAAATCCCCTTCTCTTACATAAAGAAACTATTTTTTCCATTATATTTTCTTTATCCGCCGTAGCTTTAGCGGAGGCGGATTCTTCTTTTTTAGGCATATTTTTCGTGTTTATTCGTGATAAAAAATTAGTGGTTCATACCGTCATTATCTCTTTTTCCTTTTCCTCAGCTAATTTGTCAATTTGTTTATTATAATCTGTAACTAAATTATCCAAATCAGTCAAATACTTATATTTATCATCTTCAGTAATTTCTTTTTCTTTTTCAGCTTTTAAAATTTCTTCTTTAACTTTATCCCGTATTTGTCTTAAACTTATTCTCGCGTCTTCAACTTTTTCTCCCATAATCTTTAAAAGTTCTTTTCTGTTTTCTTCGGTCATTGGCGGAATTTGGGCGATTATTTTTTCGCCGGTATTAACTACTGAAAGGCCTAAATTAGAATAATTCAAAGCCTTTTCAATATCTTTCAAAATATTCTTGTCCCAGGCTTCAATACTGATGCTTTTAGCATCAGGCACACTAATGCTGGCCAACTGTTTCAATGGTGTCATCGCACCATAAGCTTCAACTTGCAAATTTTCCACTAAAGTAGCCTGCGCCCGGCCAGTTCTTAATGCATTTAATTCTTTCTTTAAATGATCAATTACTTTTTCAAATTCTTCTTTGTATTGATCAATATAAATATTAGATGTTGGCATAAAATTATTAATTATTTTTTAATTGCCTTTCCCCCCAAATAAATTATATTTGAATCTTCTGGATTAATTAATAGAAAATTAACTGCTCCACTTGTTGGCGATTTTTGAGTTGCCCAGCTTTTACCCCCATCAGCTGATTTATAAATAATTGTATCAGTGCCATAATAAAGATTATTGCCATTTTTAGGATCAATCGCCAGAGAAAAAATATTGGCACCTCTTTCCGGCGTAATTAATTCTATGCTTTCCCAATTTAAACCACCATTAGTTGTTCTTAAAAGCCCATATTGGGAAGCTAAAATAAAAGTGTTTTTTTCTGTCATATCCTGAACTAAATAATGGGTTACCTTACCGTCATAAAATTTTTCTAATTCTTTATTTAAATCTGTCTCTGGATTATCATTACTCCAGGTTTTACCGCCATCAGTTGTTCTAAAAAGCCCGGCAGTTTCTGTAGCAACATAAACAATTCGAGTATCATTTTTATCAATCAAAATTTGCTTAACTGGATTATCTAACCTTTTAATGGTCTGCCAGGTTTTACCGTAATCAGTACTTTTTAAAACTTCACCTTTATTATCAGCGGCATAAACAATATTTTTATTATAATATTCTGTTTCCACTTCAGTTATTGATAAACCGGCTCGGCTATCAAAATAGACTTCCTGCCATGTTCGCAGACAATCTGTGGTTTTATAAATTGACTGACCAGCTGTCACAAAAATATTGCATTTATCAAAATAATCAACAGCTACATCATTAATCGGGGCGTCAGCGAATAATTCCACCCGCTGCCAGCTATCAGCGCCTGTATAAGAGTAATACAAACCTTTATCAGTAGCCAAATACAAAGCTTGCCGGTCATTTGGATCCATTACAATTCTATTAACGCTAACATCGCCAATAGTTAACATTTTGCCCTGAACATTTAATAAAAAATTTTTTTCCTGCCAACTTTTGCTACCATCAACTGACTTATAAACACCTAAAGCTCCTCCTTTAACAGCTTGACCGTTATCTTTAATTGAAATACAGCCAGTCAACAGCAAAGATATTAATAAACAGAAAATTAATAAATAAAATTTTTTCATATTTTTAAATTAAAAATTTAAAACTAAATTTTCCACTGCCAAACGTGGATTTATATTATAATTTAAATATTTTTTAATTTGATCAATTTCTTTTTGTAATTTAATTACCTTTTCTATAGAATATAATTTAGCAAATTCAGCTAATTTATCTTTAAAATGCAAATTAATAATCAAATATTCAGAATGATTTTGTATAGCCAAAATATCTCTTAAAACAAGCTGCCAAGAATCTAATTGTAAATTTAAAAAATCTATTATTTCTAAATTAGTTTTAAAATTAGCTAATAATTTCTCTAAAATTTTAAATCTTGCATTAATATTATTATTAAAAATATTCAAAAAATTTTCAATCCGTCCTAAATATTCATTAAATAAATCAGATTTCTTATAAAAATCTATAGCCAAACCGATTTGTCCGCATGCTAAGGCAGCAAAAATGCTGGCTTGCTCGCGATTTGTGCCTAAATTAATCAAATGACCAAAAATTTTTTCATTACTGACAGGAAAAAATTTTATTAACTGGCAACGAGAAACAATCGTCGGCAAAAGCAAATTATGATCACTGCTTATTAAAATTAAAATTGTTTTTGGCTTTGGCTCTTCTAATATTTTTAAAAGCGCATTTTGGGCGCTTTCGCTCAAATCTTCGGCATTTTCAATTAAAGCTATTTTATAAGAATTCAAGAAAGAGGCCATTTGCAAAAGTTTTTGCATCTCTCTGACTTGCTCTACGCTGATATTTTTTTTATCTTCTTCCTTTTTCAAAAAATAAATGTCAGGATGTATGCCTTTAGCTATTTGGCTGCAAAAAACACATTGCCCACAAGGCAAAATTTCGGCTTTAGATTTATTTTTCTCATTATAATCATTACACAATATTGAAGCAATAAATTGCTCAGCCAATAAACTCTTACCCAAATGTTCTTTACCGGAAAACAAATAAGCATGGGCCAATTTGCCGTTTTCTATGTTTTTTTGCAAAAATTGGATTATTTTTTCATGGCCGACAACCGGCCAGTTAAAATTTTTCATGGTTTTATTATAGCTTAAAATTTAAGCTAAGTAAAGCTTCTTTTTTAAAAAACTTGGCCTTAAGCCAAGTTTTTTTCTTCTATTTTCAATATTATATATTCTTTATTCTATATCCCCTATTTTGATCCCAAAATCGACCGTTTATACGATTCTAAATTCTCCAAAGCAATACCAGTGCCTTTGGCCACGCAAAATAGAGCATCATCAGCCACATAAGCTGGCACGCCAGTTGCTTTAGAAATCAATTGGTCAATATTACGTAGCAATGAACTGCCACCACTCATAATAATGCCTTTATCAATTACATCAGCAGCCAATTCTGGTGGTGTATTATGCAAAACTTCTTTAACTGTCTCAATTATACCTTCTAATGGGGAATTGATTGCTTCTACCACATCATTAGTTGTCATGGTTATGGTTCTTGGCAACCCAGTTACCATATCTCTACCTCTTGCTTCCATGGTTAAGGGTTCTTCCATTGGTAAAGCCGCGCCAATATTAATTTTCACTTCTTCAGCCGTTCTTTCGCCAATTGCTAAATTATGATGACGCCGGGTATATTCTAAAATAGCCTGATCTAAACGGTTGCCTCCGATCCTTACTGAACCGCTAGTTACAATACCGCCCAAAGAAATTACAGCTACTTCAGACGTGCCGCCGCCAATATCAATAATCATATTGCCAGACGGACTGCCGATCGGAATACTTGCACCAATTGCAGCCACAATCGGCTCTTTAATAATATAAGCTGCTTTAGCACCAGCTGCCATTGTCGCATCAATCACTGCCCTCCGTTCTGTAGAAGTAATTCCGGCTGGCACAGCTACCATAACTTCCGGCCTTAAAACTCTAAAACCGCCCAAAGCCTTATTAACAAAATATCTGAGCATTGCTTCGGTTGTTTTATAATCAGCAATCACACCATCTTTTAAGGGTCGGGAGGCAATAATTGTATCAGGTGTTTTGCCTAACATTTCTTTAGCTTCAATGCCGACAGCCATTATTTTTTTATCAGTCGTTGAAATAGCCACAACCGAAGGCTCATTAATGACTACCCCTTTTTTGGGTAAATAAACCAAAATATTTGTTGTACCTAAATCAATGCCGATTTTTTTTCTGAACATATATTAGAAGATTAGTAAACTGGTTAATTAGTATATTAGGTAATGGCAACTTTTATAATAAAATACTTATTTCCCTAATCTACAAATATACTAATATACCAATATACTATTTAAAGTTTATAAAAAATTCTTTATCCTTATCCAGCGTTGTTTTATAATTATAAGTTGTATTAAACCACTCAGTTTCTAGTTCCGCTGGAACAGCTGATTTTATAGTTTTATCAAAATTAAGGTCTAATGTCAAATTATGAATTACTCCTGGCTGTTTTTGAACTAACAAACTATAATAGCCCTCTTTTACTTGATTTTTGATTTTTTGGGGCAATTTATACTCAAAAGTTAAAACACCTGTTTCATGCGGCTCAATTGAAATAAAAGCGCCAAGAACCGTTTTGTTAAATTCTTCAGTAATTTCAACTTCGCCAGGCCTTTTTTGCGGATCCCTTATCTTGTCATTTTCCATAGCGCCTGTTGAGTTTATTAACTGGCTGCCCAAAGGCGCGTAGACACGGGTATAAGTTCTTAATCTTGTTGACTTCCAGGTAAAATCGGCGTTATTTTGATAAGTTAAAATTAAATTTGCCACCAAATCATTATCTTGCCAAGACAAATTATAATCAATAAAACGATTGACAAATTGGTCGGTTTTTAAACTGGCCAAATTACTATCAACAACAAACAAATAATCCGAATCGGTTTCTTTAACTTCCCCACCCCAGCCTCTATCTAAAACCAATTTTTGCAATTCAGAATCTTTAGCATAGATTAAAACTTGTTTTTGGTCCAGGGCATCATAAACAATATCCAAAATATCGGTTATTTGATGAAAGGGCAAAGAAACTAATTTAAGCTTTATTTGGTCGGCCAATTTTTTGATAATCTCTTTTCTTTCTGCCAAGGAAATACCCAATTCTTTATATTCCTGGCCTACGTAAAATTCAAGTTGCTCCTTAAAATTGTCATCATTAAACATAATGCCTTCAATTACTACCGGACCGGTTAATTTTAAAAGACCTTCAATTAATTCCGGGGTGACAGCTATTACTCCGTCAACTTCTTGATAAGGAATAGTGTCAACAACAACATCGCCTTCGCCCTTAATAAGCTCTCCGCTTTCCTTTAATTCCTGCAAAATTCTATTCTCTTCTCTGTACATGTAAATGGCTTTTTCTGCTGTAGTCGGAAAATTAGGCGACCAATTAATGTCGCGCAAAGACCAATCAGTCTGCTCCAAATATTTCTCCAACTGCCAAGGCGTTGGTTCGTTTAATACGTGCTGCGTTTGTTTGTCTAAATTATAAACGTTATCGGTTTGAAACTCTTTTATTTCGCCGTCCTCCAAAGTTAAAATTCCGTAAGTGCCTATAAACCCGCCGGTTGGTCTTAATTCAGAATTATTTTGAAGTAAAAACAAATAAGATTTTGGCTGATCAAAACCGACTATGGTTGGCACTACTCTTAACATCGGTATTGTTCGGTCAATCAATTCTTTGACCTTGGGCAAATTTTCTTTCAACGGCAAAATTCCGTCCCTTAAAGATTTAACCAATTTTTCTTCAGGAATAGCGTCTATAGCCACAACCGCCTGATCAATTTGCTCTTGAACTTCCAAAAGCAAATCTTCTGATTCCACTATCTTATTCAAAATTTCCCTTTTTTGGACCGGCGTAATGGTTGCATAAGTTATTGATTCATTCTGCAGCGGCTCAACAATGTCATCAACCAGCAAAACCACTTTTTCTCCGCTTTCTGTCAAATTAATTCCGGCAATTAATGCATTGTCCACTGCCATTAATTGAGTGCGGACATAAGGTATATAACGAACAATAATTACCTCATCCAACAAATCCTTGGCTTGTTTAAATTCCAAATTAGACTGATTGATCAAATCGGCTGCTTCTTTAAATTCACGATTGATAACTTTATGGACAGCCAATTCCAAATTGTCTCTGGCTGAAAAAGACAATTCAGAAGCTTTCTTAAAATTATTATAATAAACCACTCCTAAAATTGCACCGCCTATCATAATAAAAATCAAAAACGCTAAAAAAAATTTAAAAACCAAAAAAGTCATCTTTTTAAAATAAGACTTCTGTGGTTTTTCAGTAATTTTAGAAAAATCCGGTGAGGTTAATTTTTCTTCTGTAAAATCTTTTTTTGTTTTTAATTCTTCAATCGGCATAATCTAAAAATTTAAAATTAGAAATTTGAAATTAGGTAGTGGTATTTTATAAAAATATTCCTTTCCCCAATTTCCAATATCCAATTTTCTAATATCCAAATTTAACGGCCAGTATTTTTAACCCCCAAGTACTTGGCAAAATATTTAAGCCAGGAAGAAATATGCCATCTGGCCATTTTATTAATCCTGAAAAATCCCCAAATATCTGTTTCTGATGCCCGCTCAAATAAATGCACCATTTCTGCCTCGGCAATATAATAAACTTTATAGCCGTTCATCCAAAAACGGCGGCACCAATCCATATCTTCTACATAAAAGAAAAATCTTTCATCAAGCAAATCAACTTTATCCAAAGCTGATTTACGCACTAACATACAAGCTCCCATTAGCCAATCTACTTCCCTATTTTCTTGATGATTAAAATCCAGCATTAAATGTTTGACCAATTGTTCCTTGGCAAAAGGCATTAAACCCAAGGGGGTTCGACGATATAAAATTAATTTTGGTGTTTGAAAAGTCCGGCAAGAAATTTGATAGGTTCCATCGGGATTAATTAAACGCGGACCAACCAAACCCGCTTCTGGATTATTTTCTATAAAATTAACCATTTTTTCAATTGAACCATTTAAAACTGTAACATCAGGATTTAAAAGCATAATATATTTGCCTTGAGCTTCTTTAATGCCAATATTGTTGCCTGCAGCAAATCCCGAATTCTTTCCAGTCTGAATAAATTTTATTTCAGCAAAATTTTCTTTCATCATATCTTCAATGCCGTCATTAGATCCATTATCAACTACAATAATTTCATAATTCAAATTAGCAGTAGCGACCTTGACATTTCTAATGCACTGCTTAACCAACCCCTTGGTTTTGTAATTTAAAATTATAATTGATAAATCCATATTTGTGGCAAATGGCTTATGGCAAATTGCTATTAGCTATATGCCATTTGCTATTAGCTAACGAAGCCATTTTCGAATATCCTCATCCTTAGCCAAGCGATTTTTCATAATAAACTTATGCTTTTCTTTCATTTTTTTCCGTTTAGCGAAAAAATCTTTTAAACCGGCCAAAGTCGACCGTTCAAAAAACAAAAGATAAATAAATTTTTTAAGTTCATAAAAAAAGATATGGAAGAAATAACGGCGAAAAATTCCAGGACTCAAATTTTTAACTAAAAAAAATAAATGATTTTTATAAGAATGATAATTAACAAATTTAGTCTTGTTTTTCCTATGCTTAATTATTTCTGAAGTTTTATTCTGGCTTTTAGCGTTGCGATCATGATAAGCAATTGCTTTTGGTAAATAAAAACTAGTCCAAGCTCGCCATCTTAAACGAGAAGCAAGATCAACGTCTTCTTTATAGCTAAAAAAATCATTGTCAAAAAATTCGTCTTTATAGCGCACATCAGTTAAAGCTTTACGCCGATAAACAGGGCAAGCTCCACTGCCCCCCCAGATTTCCTTAATTTGCTCATACTGGCCTTCATCTGTTTCCCCAGAAGCAATTTCAGTGACTCGATGATTTTTAAAAATTTTTAAGCCCAGTGAATCAATTATATCAGATTTTTCACTTTTTTTCAATTCTTCAGTATTTTCAAATTGCCAGCGTAAAATCTTGCCACTAACCGAACCAATACTTTTATTAACGTCTAAAAAAGCTACTATTTCTTCTAAAAAATTTTTTTCTAAAATAACATCTTGATTTAAAACAACAACATAATCAGAATCAGTCCATAAAATAGCCTTATTATGGGCTTTAGCAAATCCTAAATTATCTTTTTCCTTTATAAATCGAATTTTATCTTTAAAGACAGGCACAAATTGCTGTTCAATAATTTTAGGCGTATTATCAACTGAACCATTATCAATAATTAACAAAAAATAATCTTTAAAAGTTTGCTCCAAAATTGAATTTAAGCATTCTTCAATATATTTCTGTCCGTTCCAGGTAATTAAATGTATTGAAACTTTTGGCATATTTTTTTAATAATTAGGCGTTAGCCTGCCTGCCGACAGGCAGGGCAATAGGCATTTGTGCTAGGAATTTTTAAATTTAAATATAATTCATTTAACTAATGTCCAATTACCAGTGCCTATTTTCGTTTTTTAGGCGTAACAAAAAATCCCAAATATTTGCCGAGCATTAATCGTGTTTGCGCTTCAATCGCTGGAAAAGCACCGAAAATTACAATGTTTACAGGCAACAAAATCCACTGTAAAAGCATTATCAGCCATTTGTATTTAGGATGCTGTTTGGGACGAGGCGGCAATAATCTAATACTTAAAATTGCCGAAATCAAAATACCGGCCATGCCAATAGTCATTAACAATTCCAAAACAAAAGGCGCATTTTGGGCAATTACTGTTGCTTTAACATCAGGACCAGCCACATATAAAGGCAACCGGCCTAAGACAAAAAGGATCAAAGGAGCTGTTGCCCAGGAATACATTCCTTCACCTAAATTCCAAATATATTTAACTCTAGTTTTAAAAGGAATCAAATCCTTTTTCTTACGAAAATGATAAAGCATATAAGGAAAATGCTCTACGCCCCAGCCCCATCTTCTCTGCTGTTTATATAAATTTTTAAAACCCTCCCAAGCTGATGTTTCAGCAATTACCGTGTCCATTGAAACGGGGATATATAAAGGTGTCACCTCATAATCACCATTATAATGAATAAAACACTGCAAAAAAATACGCGAATCATCAGTAACAATATCTTTTTCCCAAAATCCGACATCAACCAAAGCTTTAAAACTTATGGCATGAGAAGAAAAAGTATACAACCGATCTGGTCTCATTAATTCTGCCAATAACCAAAAAACTGTTGAAAAGGCAGTAATTCGCATCGGTGCTGGCGCATCCCAAATATTATTATTATATAAAACAGCCGGCTGAAATGAAGAACGTGTTGGATTTGGATGAGTGGCATAGCGATAAGTTAAATAATCCAAATATTTAGGGTGAACAGCCGTATCACAATCAAAATATGAAACAATAATTTTTTCATAAGGAATCTGCAATTCATCAATCATTTCTTTACATTTCCAACCAAGCCAATTAGCATTAGCTGCCTTGCCTTTTATTTCCCTTTCTAATCCATCAGGATGCAAAGTGGTCAGTAATTTAAAAAATTTATTTTCGTATTTTGCTTTAATCTTTGGCTCAACTTCATCATAAATGTCTTTTCTTCTTTCTTCCCAAGTTATTCCCACTATAATTTTATCAGCTGGATAACCGCAAGCAAGAATTCCTTCTAAAGAACTCTCTAAAACCTCATAAGGCTCATTATATGTTGGTAAAATAAATAGATGATAATAATCTTGCCAGTTTTCCAAAGATTCTCTTTTATTTTTCCAATCAAATTTAATCTGTTTATTAAACATGTAAGAAGATAAAATGGAATAAAAAACAAAATAAAAAAGGCGCAATACCCAATATAAAGAAAATAAAATTATAAAATAAATCACCCAAAGCGGCTTAACAAAAGACAAAACAATTGAAGCGATAAAAGTAACCCAGATCATCAAACCTGGGATATATTCTCGCTTGCGATATTTTTTTCTTTCTTTTTCTGGCAGTTTATCCAAATGAGACGAATAATTACGTGCCATAATTTTATCTAAATCTACAATTAATATTTAATAGAAAAACTTTCAAATTCACCTTGATAAGGCAGCCATTTTACATCAACTTTTTCAACTCGCGCTGAATCAGAACCTTCATTGCACCATTTGATAAATTGTTCAAGCTGACTTTTTTTGCCTTCAGCTACACATTCAACTGTGCCGTCAGAATTATTCCTCACCCAGCCTTTTAAATCTAATTGCAAGGCTTTTTTTCTCGTTTCAGAACGATAAAAAACGCCTTGTACGCGGCCATGAATTATAAGTGAAACGCTATCATTTTCAGACATAAAATTATTAAAAATTTTAAAATAAAATCATATTGATTTTATAACTTTTTACTCTAAATTTACCTTAAAAATATCATTTTATCACTAAAAAATCAAGTTTATCTTTAAATTTTCTATAATTATCATTAAAATTTTAAAAACGGTCTTACGACCGTTTTTTTAATTCATTCTTCTTTTTCCAAAATAATCCAAAGGATTATATAAGGAATAATACCAAAGCCAAAAATTAAAACTGAAAGGACAAAACCAGCCCTGACAACAATGGGCTGAATACCAAATTTTTTTGCAATTCCCGCGCAAACTCCGGCAATAAAAAAATCATCGCCATTTCTTTTGATTTCGGCTTTTTTAGCTAATATGGCCATGCCTATCAAGCCACCTACCAGCAAAAGAAAACTTATAAACATGCTCATTTTTTACCTCCTTACTTTCGATTAAATTAAAACTTTAAATGCCCAAAACATCATTCATTGTATGAAAACCAGATCCTCTTTCACTTTCAATGATCCACTTGGCAGCTTTTAATGCTCCTAGAGCAAAAATTTTTCTAGAAAGAGCTCTATGCTTAATTTCAATCACCTCATCAGGACCAAGAAAATAAATTGTGTGTTCGCCAGGAACAGTACCACCGCGAAGCGCATGCACAACTACTTCATTAATTGGACGATTATCGCTCGCACCTTTTGCTCGGCCAAAAATTACCTCGCCACCTTTGGCTTTAACAAGCGTCTGGGCAAAACGAATTGCTGTCCCCGAAGGATAATCCCTTTTCTTGTCATGATGGATCTCTATCATTTCAATGGCAAACCCTTCCAAAATTTCAGCAAACCGAGGCAAGAAAGCATCAATCAAATTAACGCCCAAGCTCATATTAGGGGCCCAAAGAATTGGCGCACCATCTGAAAGCTCTTCCAGTTCGTTTAACTGGGCTTTGCTTAAACCAGTAGTCCCTGTAGCCAAAGGAATCTCGTTTTGAGCACACCATTTGGCTGTCTCCAGAGTCGCTTCAGGATTAGTGAAATTAATCACCACGTCAATTTGACCTGGCTCTACCAGACCAATTTCTGTAAAATCCACCCGACCTCTTTCAAAATTAGAATCAACTGTAGTCACCTCGCCAAAGACTGTGTCTTCAATAATTAAATCATGTATGACATTCCCCATTCTGCCATTCGCACCGACCAAACAGACTCTGATTTTATCTCCCATGACTGCCTCCTTTGTAGTGGGATTTTAAATTTTCAAAGATTATTTTAACTTAGCAAACGTGTAATAGTTTGTCAAAAAAAATTAAGTATAAGAAGAGCTATAGGAGATAGAAGCGTTCTTTAATCCTTTAGCTCTTATAGCTCTTCTCTCTCCTCTAATATTAAAAACTTTTCACCCCAAATTAAAAAGAGCAAGGATTTCTCCTTGCTCTTAATTTTTTTATAAGTTAAAACTTAAGCTCATTTTGAATATATTGGTATCTTCACCATCATTTTCAAAAGAGTAGTAGTAGTTAAACTTGACATTGGCTCGGTCTGAAAATATGATTTTCAGGCTGGGACCGACTTGATAAGCACGCAAATCCTCATCTGCTTCCAGCAAATACTGATAATTGCATGAATCCAAGCCGACCCTCAAAAACTTGTAGCCGTAATTGAGAGAATGCCAAGTGAAAAACAGGTCAAAGCCATCGTAGTAGGCAATGGTATGAGCAAAACAAAAATTCTCCCAGCTAAATGCCGGATCAAGACCGACAAAATAGCCCTGAATTTCTTTGTCTGGCTCAAAACCATAACCCAAATAACTTTCTGCCTCAAACCATTTCGATACTACCCAATTCAGCCCCATAGAACCATAAGGGACAGAACCATTAACTAAATTGGTAAATGACAAATGCCCTTTTAAATCCAGATCTTGATTCAATTCCCTAGTCAGGTTAAAAGACAAGCCAAACTGGGCATCATCCTCCACTGCTTTTACTTCGTTAACTGCCATGGTCACCATAAAAATGGCAACCACCGCGATCAGATATTTTCCTCTCATTTTCGTTCTCCCATCGGTCGCCGAAGCTCCGAACAAAGTGAGGAGCGAAGGCGACCATTCGCCCGAGAGAACATTGTCTCCCGGTTGTTAGACGGTTAGCGGTTTGTAAGCTTCTGCCGCGCCGAAAAACAACCGAGTAAGAGGAATGTGAAAAATTTCTCTGATAATCTCCTTTAATTTTGAAGTCATTGGAATAATTACAAATTTCCACTCAGTCCATAAAATTTCTAATGTGAATTTATTGGAGATAGTTGGCGGACTAAAATTATTATCATTTTGCGGCGGATCAATCCCATTGTCAAAATATTGAAACTGATAATCAATTTTAACAATTTGGACAGATCCATGAAAGAAATTGTTAACTTTTTCAGAATTTTTGGCTGCAAAAACAATTGCTGGCTGAAACATCACACCTAAGAATAAACTCAAATAAGCCGTAGCCAAAGATTTACGAACCATTAAAGGCGTAATTTTAAATTCTCTAATGCCTCTAACTGTTTTAGCAAAATCCTTGACTGGTGCTCTGGCTTTTGATCTTAAAATAATCTCTTCGCGATCAGAAAGCTGATAGCCAACCGGCTGATAGCGCAAATATTCTGCTTTTAAACGATTATATCTGACCATTTCTGCCGTAGTTTCGTAAATCGGATACTTCCAGCAGAAAAAAGGCCATAATAATACACGTAGCAAAAATCTTTCAGGGCAAAGCAACAATTCTTCTTTCAAAGAAAGGTGCCCAGGATATGGTTCTTGGTCATTAATAAACTTATTAAGTTCATGATGATGACGTTTAAACCTGTAAATTGATTTTTCTTTTTCCTGAAATCTTATTATATAAATCAGGAACCAGAAAAACATTATCAGCAAATATTTCTTTACTAGCCAGCTAAAAGCTGCCAAATAATTAATGGAAAGTTCACCTTTTTTACTAACAGGAATATCATGCAACCAGGCATGTCTGTCTCTGACAGCATTAATATAAAATCTTTCTTTCTCCGGCAAATCTTCCTCAGCTATCTGAGAATTGCCATTTTTAGCCATGGCCGTAAAACAAGCCCGGTGATTTTTTTCTAAAGGCGACAAAATTCCGCTGCTTAAACGAATTTTATATTTCTCCTCCAGATCAAGCAGCTTGTCAAAATAGCGAAAATAATCCACTAACTTTATTTCATTTCTTCTTTTTTCAATTTCCTGAATCATTAAGTCAATTCCCAAATCAGCTTGCTTCTTGCGCTCAAGCCAATCATTAATTTCTTCTGGTGTGGGATTGGCTCCACGATAAGATAAGTAATCATCATATTTATGATAGGCTTTTACTTTGCTAGATTCATATATCGGCAAAGTAATTTCTAAATCATTCATACCAATAAAAAACAAGATGACCAAAATTATCTTCACAATCAGACCATACTCCTTTAGCCATTCTGACCGCTTAAACATTTTCTTCACCTCCTTCCTGTGCCCGCCATAGCTTTATGCAAAGGCGGGGCTGTTTAAATTTTCAATGTTCTTAATACCATATCTTATCATAAATAAGCATTTTTGTCAATGGTGGGCACGTTACATTTTTACCGAAAATAATCTTTTTTAGCTCTTTTAAAGCTTGCTTTTCTGCTGGAATTTGAGATAATGCATGTGTAAAAGTCATGGGTTTGAAGTTATTTCTTAGATATCTTCTATTATACCTGTGACTTTTGCTTTATTATACCCTTGGTTAAGGTTTTATAAAGTTAAATTGGGTTTTATTAGGTTATATGAGGTTGCTTAAAAATGCTTAATAATTCGCAGATTCTCATCCATTCAGCTGCCCGCCGAGTTTTAAGAGCAAAGGTGGGTAAATTCGCATTTTACAAAATAAAACTCTCCGAAACTAGTTCGGAGAGGTGTGGCAGCTTAACAATAAAACTTTATTTATAGAACATCCTCTTTATTTTAACTTTATTTTATTATAGTTTATCAGTCCAAATAAGCACTGCCTGACTTTTTGGCCCTAATAAACTTTCTAGGGGGGTATCTTAATATTTATCATATTTTATAATTTCTGTCAAGCCACGTCGTTCGTAAACGACAGGGCAAGAAAAAATCCCCACTTTTTGTGAGGATTAATTTGGGGGATCAATCATTAATTTAGGGGGCTGGCGTACCATCAAGCGCTTTTAAAGGTTTTTTTCAGACAGTTACTTTCTGGTAATCGCGACAAACAAAGATTTTATCAAGCCCCAAAGAAGGCTTGAATTTGGAAGCTTTTTCTTTAGCCAAATTAAGCTTAGCTGTAAAAGCATTTTTTGCTTCAGCCAAAACTGCTTCCACATCTTTGTCAGTCGATGGCGGATCATGATGAGTCAAGCCAAGGCTTTTGGCACCGACATCCAGAGCTACCCGAACACAATAATCAGGCGTGCCATGGCCAAAGCCAGCTGTAACTTGCTCATATTTTTCGCGCCGATACTGGCTATCCATAACCAAAAGATCCGCTCCAGAAAGATGGGATTTTAGGTCGTTAGGCAGACCGTCCTGGTTTTCATGGTCAGTACAAAAAGCAAAGACCTTGCCAGTCGGTCCTTCCTCAAAACGATAGGAAATGGTTCTCTCCGGATGATTGCTGTGCAGCATGCGAATCAACAGGCATTCATCTCTGGGGTAGCGACCTTTGCCGATTGGCAAAAGCTTGCCATCGTTTTCAAACTGCTCAAACTGCTCCACAGTCATCTGGTTAACCCCGCCTTCGGGATGAATCAAAACGACCTTGGTGTTTGGATACTCGAGCTTTTTGAAAGTGAAATGAGAACCTATGACCTTGAAATCTACCGGGAAAAAAGGTGGCTTCATCAAGGTTGTTAACACCTCTCTCGGCCCCATGCCTCCATCAACGGGTCCCCAACAAACAATGGGAATCTGCTTGATAAAGGTTAACGGCCCCAAAGGTAGGCCTTGAGTATGGTCATGATGCCAATGAGTGAAAAATATTTGCACCGATTTGACGCCAGACTTTAAAGCCTCAGCGCAAAGCGGCACAAAACCGCTGCCAGCATCTACGACCAGCCACATCTTTTCCGGCAAGCATTGACTGTTAATGCTGATACAGGTGGTGTTGCCACCCATAACCACACTGTCCTTGTTTGCTATGGGCACAGAACCCCGTGTCCCATAAAAGGTGATCTCCATCTTGAGCTCCTTTCTCGACTTACAGATGGGTCAGCTTTTCCCGATTTAAATGATCGATCCCCTATTTATTTATACTCTATCATATAAATTTTGTAAAGAATTATAAAATATTTGTTTCTTATTAAAACTTAAGTTAAAATAAAATTATGTTTATTCGTTTAAATAAATACTTGGCTGATTGTGGCATTGCTTCCCGGCGCCAAGCCGAGAAACTTATTTTATCCGGCAAAATTAAAATTAACGGCCAAGTCACCAAAAATTTAAATACAAAAATTGACCCGCAAAAAGATGAGGTTTTTTATCAAAACAAATTAATAAAACCAAAGAACTTTATTTATATAATGCTAAATAAGCCCAAAGGATATACCTGCACTACCAAAAAATTTAAAGGAGAAAAAAACATTTTAGATTTAGTAAAAGTTAAAGAAAAAATTTTTCCTGTCGGGCGTTTAGATAAAAATTCACAAGGCTTAATTTTCCTGACAAATGACGGCAACTGGGCTTATCAAATAACTCATCCTAAATTTCAAATTGAAAAAGAATATATAGTTAAAACAACCAAAACAATTAATATTCAGCATCTGGAACAAATGAAAAAGGGTGTCAGAGATCAAAAACAATTATTAAAAATAAAAAAATATAAAATCAACAATACAACTTCAGTTAATTTAACTTTAACTCAAGGCCAAAAACGGGAAATCCGCCGCTTATTTGAACATTTTAAATATCCACTTAAACAATTAAAAAGAATTAGAATTGACAAATGGGAACTGGGAAATTTATCCGAAGGCCATTGGCGATATTTTGACCCAAAATAAAAAGACAAAATTGTATAAATATAGAGACATTCGATCAAATATCTCACAATTTTGTCTTTTTATTTTATTTTTTAAGCACCTCGCGACTTCAGCTTATTTATTTCATTAAATCAACTAAATCACCTTCACATTTATCAAAATGAGGATTAGTAATAAAACTGCTTGATTCTTGCACAGGAATCTTGCATAACATTTCTTTATTAATAAATTCCTGCTCATGAAATTTTAATAATTTCACATTAATATAACACAATCCATTCTTTTCCTTTAAAATCTTATATTCAATTTCATCAACATTATGTTCATTAAGTATTACTTTTGCGCTATTACATTTTTTTAAATTATCTCTAAAACAATTGATTGCTTTATTTGACAGTTCCTTATCAAAATCATAAAAACCTTCATAAGTAACGCCACAATCAATTATATCAACAAAAGGTCCGGCCTCAACACATCCACTAAGGCATAATATCAGTATAATAATAAACATGAAAGACATCTCATATTTCTAATAATTCTATTTTTTCTTTTTGCCTTTTGTTTTCTTTTCTTTTTTCCTGTCTTTAATAAATTCAGCCACATTAACTGCCGTCTCAACCAATAATTTCATATGCGAAGAAGTGCTTTCTAATTTTTCTTTAAAGGCTTTTAAAACATTTTCTAAAAGCTCAACCTTTTTTCTCAAATCAGTTAACATTGTTTTAAATTCTCTTAAAATCATTGCGACATAATAAATTGCCCAAGCTAAAAAAATAGTGAACCATAAAACACAAAAGGCTAATACAAGATATAAAATGTCTTTGGTTGATTCGATCATAGGGATAAGTTAAAAGTTAAAAAGTATAAAGTTTATAAAGTCATTATTCAAAAAACTTTTTACTTTATAAGCTTTAAAACTTTCTACTAACTTAATTATACCAAATTATTTTTTCTTTACCAAATAAACAATTGTTGCAATCAAAACAATTGCTAAAATTATCAAAATAATTATTATGTAATAAACGGGATTAAAAATTTCTTCTTTTTCAATCGCTTTTTCTACAGTCGGCTGATAATTAATAATTCTGGTGATTTTATCAACTTCGCCATAAACACTTTCAGCTTCAGCTTCAATTAAATTTGCGCCTTCAGTTAATTCAAGGGAAAAAGAAAATTCACCTGTTTCAGGATCAATTTTTGGTTCCAAATTTTTTAATTCTTTACCATTCAAACTGATTGTAATCAAGGCTGTTGGATCTGAAATTCTACCAGAAAATTTTGCTTCATTACTTTCAGTGGTAATTTTTTGATTATCTGTAATATAAAGTTCAAAACGAGGAATAATTCGATAACTGCCTCCTTCTCTGATAATAAAAGATATTTGGGATTCATCATCAACAACAGCTGAATGGAAATTTTCAATATCCTCTTCAACTAAAACAAATTCATTGTCTTTCAAAATATCTGGTTCCCAAACAAAAGAAATATCATAAAAAGTTAATTCCAGAGGAACGTTAAAAAAACTGGTTAATTGATAATCTGTCCAAAAATATAAATGCTGAAAAGTCATATAATCAGCCAAATTAGCAATATAATGGACTGCCTCTTCATTAGACAAATCAACCGGTTCTTTAAAGACAACTTTAGCTTTATCAATTAAATCAAAAGTTAAATTCTCTACATTGCTAGCATCCTTAATCTCGCTTAATTTAGTTGTTTGGCTGCCTTCTTGATAAAACAATTCATTAATCATTATCTCTTGAATTTCTTCATGGCCTTCATTTGTAACAGATTCCGGAATCAAGCCATTTTCTGAATCATTTTCAACGAGCTTCACAAAATAATCACTGGCACTAAAAGCCAAATCAGTAGCCGGATATTTTGAGCTAAAAACATTTATAAAATTTATGCCTGTCTGGCCGATTTTATTGGAATTTTTAACATCGCTTAAAGTAAAAACAATATCAGTACCGGCTTTAATATCAACAGGTGCGGAAAAATAATAACGAATATCATCGCAATTAGAAACACAGTTTAGATTACTCTTGCCAATTTTTGCCGTACCATTAGGCAAACCAGAGACACCTAACTTGGTATTTGATAAATCCGGGTGATAACCAGCCAAAGAAATCAAAATGTGACCGACTTTGCTATCTTGAGGCAAGCTAAAACCGATAGTCCAGGTTGATAAAGCTCCTGCACTTTTAGGCTGGATATCAAAATAAATTTTGCTTAAACTGGTTACCGCTAAAATTTTAGACGGCAATAACAAAAATAGCCCCAGTGTTAAAATTAATATTAGTTGTAAAAATCTTTTCATATATATTAGCTAATGGCAAATTGCAGATAGCAAATGGCTATATGCCATAAGCTATATGCTACTTGCTAAATTATTTCCTTATTTGCGCCCCCAATTTATTTTCTAAAGTTTTTAAAACTTTATTATGAACAGCCTGAACTTCTTCCATGGTTAAAGTTTTGCTATCTGAACGGTATTCTATTCTAAACGCAATTGATTTTTTACCAGCCGGGATGTTTTTGCCTTCATAAACATCAAAAATTGTAATTTTCTTAATTAATTCTTTATCAACACTTAAAACTAAGTTTTTAACTTCTCGCCATAAAATATTTTTATCAATAATCATGGAAATGTCAAGCTCAATACTGGGAAATTTAGGAATCGGCTGACAAACCATCTCATCAGAATAAAATTCAACTAAATTAGTTAAATTAAATTCAAAAATACCAGCCTTATTATTTATATCTAATTTTGGATATAAACTGGAATTTAATTCAGTAATCTGGCCGATTTCTTTATTATTCAAAAAAATTGCTGCTGATTTACCGGAATATCCCCAAGCTGGAAATTTTTTTGTCTCTTTTATCTGATAATCTAATCTTAATTGCTTAAAAAGCGCCTCAATAATATTTTTGGCCGTATAAAAAGGTTTTTTTTCATTCCTTTCAGCAATCACGGCACTAACATATTTATCCTGCAAAGGCAACCTTCCGTCTTTTTTATCAGAAATACGTTGGCCTGGCTCATCTTTCAAATAAACTGAACCGACTTCAAATAATCTAACATCGTCAAAAAATCTTTCGTTATCGGCTATATTAATCAATAAATTTGGCACCAATGAAGTTCTTAACCTGGTTGTTTCATTTGAAAGCGGATTGGCAATTTTAATATGGCTATCAACAGACAAACCGATTTTTTTCAATTGTTCTTCACTATTAAAAGAATAGTTATAAACTTCTGCCAAATCAAAGCCATAAGCCAAAATATTTTTAATTTTGCGCTCCAGCTCCCTTTCTTTATTAATTTCGGGCCTTTCCATGACAACGGCCGGCATTTGCGGCTCAATATTTTCATAACCATAAATTCTGGCGACCTCTTCCAGTATATCCTCTGGTATGGAAATATCTTTGGTTGCCCGCCAAGTCGGCACAGTAACAGAAACTCCTGATTTTTGTTTTTTAACGCCAAAACCCAAACTTTCCAAAATACTAATTGCTTTTTTCGGCTCAATTGGCTGGCCTATTCTTTGATTTAAAAAATCAAAAGAAACTTCAATCGGACATTGGTCAAACTTGATTTTTTTCACATCTTCAATGCGTGAAACTATTTTAGCTCCGGAGCAAATTTGCGTAATTAATTCAATTGCTTTTTTAATGCCCGATTCCGCAATGTTTGGATCCAAGGCCTTTTCAAAACGTATTGAAGCTTCAGTTCTTAAACCTAATTTTTGGGAAGTTCGCCGGGCAGAGACATGATTAAAATTAGCTGATTCAATGACAATTTTTTCTGTCATATTATCAATTTCGGTATTAGCCCCACCCATTACTCCGGCAATAGCGACCGGTTTTTGAGCATCAGCAATAACCAACATTTCGTTATCTAATTTTCGAATTTCATCATCCAAAGTTTTTATTTTTTCACCAGGTCCTGCTTTTCTCACAATAATTCTATTGCCTTCCAATTTATCAAAATCAAAAGCATGCAATGGCTGGCCAATTTCCATCATTACATAATTGGTAACATCAACAATATTATTAATTGAACGCATGCCGACCGCTTCAACCCGCCTTTTTAACCACTCGGGAGACTCTTCAATTTTAATGCCTTCAATTACCATCCCCATATATCTGGGGCATAATTGAAAATCTTCAACTTTAATATTAAGTTTCTGACTGCCGACTTTACAACTTTTAACTTTATAATCAGCTGATTTTTCTCCTAAAATTGCTGACACTTCCCTAGCCACGCCATAATGAGACCATAAATCAGGCCGATGGGTTAATGATTTATTGTCAATTTCATAAATAATGTCATTAAGCTTCAAGGCCTGGGATAATGGCGTTCCCGCGACCAAATTTTTATCCAAAATTAAAATACCAGAATGATCAGAACCCAAACCTAACTCGTCTTCAGCGCAAAGCATGCCTTCTGAGGCTTCGCCTCGCACCTTAGCTTTTTCTATTTTCAAGCCATTAGGCAACATAGTGCCGGCCAAAGCTACTGGTACTTTCTGCCCTTTTTCTATATTGGGCGCGCCACAAACTATTTTTAATTTCTTTTCTTTAATATCAACAATAACCACTTTCAATTTATCCGCATTAGGGTGTTTTTTTATTTCTAAAACTTCGCCGACCACTACTCCCTGTAAACTTTCCCTTTGATCAACAAATCCTTCAACTTCTGCCATGGCCATAGTCAATTTCAAGCCTAACTCTTTAGCGCTTAAAGAGTCTGGAATCTTAACAAAATCTTTTAGCCAGTTGCGTGAAATTAACATAAATTTATATATTGCCAATATTTAATCCGTTATCTTCTTTTAATAATTTCCAATAATCAGGGTGATTTATCCTATTATCAATGGTAGATTTCTTCTTAACCTTGTTGTTGATATTATTTTTGATTCTAACATTCTTCTGAAAATTAATTTCAAATTTATTTTCGTCGTCAAATAATGACTTTTTATCCATTCCTATTTTTTCTTTAATAATAGATAAATATTCTTTATTTATCTCATACCCAATAGAATTTCTATTTAAATCTTTAGCGACTTTAATAGTTGTACCGCTACCCAAAAAGGGATCCAAAACTGTTTCGCCCACAAAGCTGAACATTTTAATGATACGTCTTGGCAATTCCTCCGGAAACATAGCTATATGGCCATTATTTTGTTTCTCACCAGCAAAATTCCAATGACCAGTAAAATATCTTCGCCATTCTTCTTTAGTAAGCTCTGATTGCCTTTTTATCTCTTCCGAAATATTATTTGGTGATTTACCTAATTTTTTAAATAATAATATAAATTCATAATCAATAGCAATTATGCCATTTCGCGGATACGGAAATGAACCCATCACCGAAGCACCGCCAGTAGTGTTCATTGTTGTAACTTTTTGCCAAATAATTGCGCCCATATAATCAAAACCAATAGATTCGCAAAATCTAATAATTTCCTCGCGAATAGGAATTACTTTATATCTTCCATAAGTAACCGCTCTGGCAAATTGATCTCCGATATTTATTACCAGCCTGCATCCATCGCATAAAACGCGGTAGCATTCATTCCAAACTTGATTCAATTTATTTATATATTCTTCATAAGAATCATTAAAACCAATTTGCTTCTTATTGCCATAATCTTTGATTTGCCAATATGGAGGAGAAGTAACAATAAGATGGGCGGATTTATTATTTATTTCCGCCATATTTCTGGAATCCCCTATAATTATTTTATGTTTTGTAATCATCTCTTAATTTTTAAATTGCATTAACTATTAATTAAATGATTCAGCATCTATTTCTAAACCATCCTTGGTTTTTTTATAAAAAATTAATTTACAGCCGATGCTTTCCTTTAAAGCCTTCTTTGTTTTGTAGGTTATGGGCTTTATGGATACAGGGGTTTCGCCTACAAAACCATCAATACCTTGAGATTCCTCTTTTGGATTTGCAAGTCTATATGTTGTATTTTTAATTGAAGCAACTTTATTAAGTATTGCTTCTTGAAATTTTAATCCAATGAAAGTCTTTTCTAATACTAAATCCTCAACCCACTCTTTTATCATATTTTCGTCTATCGCTTTAATTGCTTGCTTCAAATTATTTATCATCGCAGTAATTTTTGCAGTAGCATTTTCAATCGCATTAGGGTGTCTATATAAATACCATTCTTTCCAAGCTTCATATGTTTTTTCAGGACATTCATTAATTAATTCTGATAATTGACCTACAACTCTTGGTCTGGTACCTTGGGCATTCTGATTAGCTAAATTAATCAATTGCGTTGTATATTTGGGAAAATCATGTGTAGCACCCACTAATTCTTTAATTAATTCCTCATTTTTTATTTTTATCATAATTTTTATTTAATTTCTATCATTTTTATATCATGCCCATTTAATTCAAATATAGAATAATGATTTTTTTTCTCAATATCAGAACAACCTACTCGTAAAACTAAAGATTTTTTCATCTGTAAAATATCGTCATAATCTTTAATTTCTTTTGAATATGATGTTAGCTTAATATAAATATTTATCTCTTCGCCTCGATCTTCTACAGTCAAGCATGAAGGGTTTTTTATGAAAAACTCTATTTCCTTATAAATTTCTTCTTGAGAAATATTTTCTATTTTTAAATTGAATGCAGGTCCGTTTCCTGTATTTCTTAATCTTAATCTCCAATTAGAACCATCTTGATTTTTACCGCTCCGTCTAATATAAAATACTAAAATAGGTCTTATATTTATCCTATTTGTATTTATCATTTCTTGCTTCATTCCCATAGTCTCAAATGAATACCAAAAAATGCCTATAGCCGTAATACCTAAAACAACAATGGATACTAATTGTAATAAATCACTTATTCCCATATTTTTAAAAAAATCAATACCTAATAATATCTCCTGAAAAATATTATCATTAATTATTTGCAACACGGAAAGCATTACCATAATCATAATCTAAAACTTCTTTAAGTGTTTTATTAATCATTTCTCTTTGGATATATTTTAAAGCATCCACAAGATATTGTTGTGCAATTACATCTTTTGCCTCTAAAGTTATATGCTTATCACTCGCCAATCTTAATGTTAATACTTTTATATTAGGCAAGTGATCATTAATTTTAGCACTTATTACTTCGTCTGAATAATATTCATCTACCTTATTAGGATAATCCTCTCCCATACTAATTGAACCTTTAGACAAGGAAATCTCAAAATTTTCTTTATCAATTAATTTCATAAATTTATTTAACCCACTTAGAAATTAAATATTTTTTCTTTGAATTTGACCTTCTTAAATCAATGATCACATCTCTTAAAGAAAGACCGAGCCAAACAAGATTCAAGATTAAAAACGGATAACTGCTCAGTATAAATGCATAAATTACCAAAAGCAAACTGCCAATTAAATTAACCAAATCATAAATCAAATAATCTTCCTGCCATTTATGCAATTGATTCATGATAAAAGCAAATAAAATCAAAAATGCACCAAATGAACCAATTAAAGTTATCAAATCCATATTTATTCTTAATTCTTTATTCTTTATTCTTATTATTTAAAATTGATTTAAAAATCTTAAATCTCCTGATTGTAATAATCTAATATCATCAATACCGTATTTTCAGCCAAAGGCTGATCCGCCTGAGGCGGACATCATTTTTTAAAACTGCCCAAGAAACCTTAAATCCCCGCTTTGCAACAAACGGATATCATCAATCCCGTACTTCATCATTACCAGCCGGGTGGTACCTAGGCCAAACGCAAAGCCAGACCATTTATCAGGATCAATTCCGCCGTATTTTAAAACATTGGGATGAACTATACCAGAACCGACAAATTCAATCCAGCCAGTTTGCTTGCAGACCGAGCAGCCCTTACCCTTACAAATCAGACAGCCAAAATCCAATTCAAAACCAGGTTCCACAAAAGGGAAATATCCAGGTCTTAAACGAACTTTAACTTCCTGTTTAAATATCGCTGAAAGCATCTCTTTCATAACTGCAACCAAATTGGCAATTGAAATATCCTTATCAACCATTAAGCCTTCCAGCTGATAAAAAGTGTGGTCATGGGAAGCATCAGTCGCTTCGTTGCGAAAAACTCGCCCAGGCACTACACAGCACAAAGGCGCGCCGTATTTTTGCATGGCTCGCACCTGAACCGGTGAAGTATGTGTGCGTAAAAGCAAATTATCTTTTGACTCAATATAAAAAGTGTCTTGAATGTCTCGAGCTGGATGCCATTCTGGGATATTTAAAGCCTCAAAATTATAATAATCAGACTCCAATTCCGGACCGTCCAAAATCATAAAGCCCAAAGACTTAAAAATATCCTCCAATTCATTTTGGATTTGAGTCATCGGATGCAAATGTCCCAGCTTATATTTTTCCACTTCCAAAGTTACATCAATAAAATCTTTTTCTATTTTTCCTTCCTTTTTACCTTCAATTTCTGACCTTTTCTCCTCCAAAGCCGAACTGATTTCTTCTTTAACCTGATTAGCCATTGCCCCAAGCTTAGGTTTTAAATCTTCTGAAACATCTTTTACATCCTTAATCAATTTAGCTAATTCACCGCTTTTGCGGGAAAAATATTTATTGCGAATATCCTGCCATTCCTGGGAATTTTTAATCCCCTCAATTTCTTTCAAAGCTTGGTCTTTAATTTTTTTTATGTCGATTTCCATATTTATTTGGTATATTGGTAGATTAGCATACTAGGTAATTAGGGATAGGATAAATTTTTTATAAAATATTTTCAATTCACCAATAAATAAATTTACTAACAAACGAATCCCCAAATCATTGAATTATATCAACAATAAAATTCGTAAAAACATCGCTATAACGGATCACGTCCTGAAAAGTAATAATAATAATTAAAAGCATTAAAAGTGTAAAGCCCAGCATATGGATCAACGACTCAATTTTCTGACTAACTGGTTTGCGCCTTATTTTTTCAATTGCTAAAAAGACCAACCGGCCGCCATCCAAAGCCGGGAAAGGCACAAAATTTATAATGGCCAAATTCAAAGAAAGCAAGGCTGTAAACTGCAAAATATAAATAAAACCTAAACGCGCCACCTGACCAGTTATTACAGCAATTCCGACTGGTCCAGAAACCTGCACGCCCACTGGTTCACCAACAACCAAATTCTTCAAAACATTGCCAAAAGCAAAAACAATTTCCTTGGCTAAAAAACCAGTTAATTTAAAACCATGCCAAACTGCCTCGTGAACAGGATAAGAAACAATACCGCTTTCAATTAAACCGACACCTATTCCGCCTCGGCCTTCACCAATATCAACTATCTTAACTTCTTTTTCTAAAACATCCTCTTCTCTTTTTATTTTATAAGTAACTGTTTCGCCTTTTTGGCTAGTTGTATATTCTAAAAGGTTATTAATGCCTTTTATTTCCTGCCCATCATAAGCTAAAATAATATCACCCACTTCAATTCCAGCTTCTTGAGCCGGTTTGTCTTCTAAAATAGAAACCACCTGTACTTTATAATCCCTAACTAATTCCTGTTCTAAAGCTTTTTGATCAACTGCCTGGGGCAAACCAATCATAAAACCAATAGAAAACAAAACAGCGCATAATAAAAAATTCATAGCCACACCAGCACATAAAACAATCGCTCTTTTCCATGGCTTTTTACTGGCAAAACTATCTGGATCTCCCCGATTTTCACCGTCTTCGCCTTTAATTTTGACAAAACCACCTAAGGGGATCCAATTAACAGAATACGTCACGCCATCCTTGCCTTCTTTTGACCAAATCCTGGGTGGGAAACCAAAACCAAATTCTTCCACTTTCATGCCCATTTTTTTGGCAGTAATAAAATGTCCGAACTCATGGACAAAAACCAAAAGACCCAAAACAATAATAAAAATTAATACAGTTAAAAACATGTATCTAAAAATTACTTCTTAATTTTATGTCGCCTTTGGCGGCATCACGCCAAAAGCGTTGATAATTTAATTTTACACAAATAAAAAATAAAAATCAAATAGCCTTCTTGAGTCGTTGTTCACGGGCGACGGCTCTTGACAATTTTAAAATTAGATGATAACATTTTTATACAATAAAAATTGTTAAGTTTCAGCAGGCTGCGTCAAATGCGGTTTGCAAGAGGGGTCGCAGGATCTGGTTTCCGAAACTTAACGTCGGGTTAGGACGGTTTTGCTGCCGGCAGACAAAATCGAAGAGTTATTCCCTCAGCGGAAGTGCGCCTTCCAAAAAAGAAGGGAACCCGATGAAGTGCGGCTATGGTTTGATTGATGCGTGCGACCACTATAGTCACCTTCTAATCCGAGCACTCAGCCGAATGCTCGGTAAAAACTCTTATATCAAAATTCAAGCGGAAGTTCTACTTCCGCTTTTTCTTTTTTAACCACACAATTTCTTGACAAAATTAATCTAATTTGTTACGTTATATTATTCCCTAAAAGGAGGTTAAAAATGGGACAACTAATTGTCAATGGTATAACTTTTTTATTTATAAGCAAAGAACAAGATCTCGAACATGGCCCCTATTATACATCTGAACATTTTCCAGCTATCAAAATTTACCGGCCAAATACAAGCAAGAATATTTCAGAGGAATGGTTTGCTGAAGATGTAGAAACTCGCAATACTTGCCAGGGCAGCAAAACAGGGGTTTTTCAAGAAGCCTGTAGCTGGGTCAAACAAAAAGAATTAGAAAGAGAAAATTTGTCAAAAAATAAAACCACGGAAGAATAAAAAATAAACTTTCGTGGTTTTCTTTTTACTTAATCAAATTTAATAATTCTTTTGTTTTCCCATCAACTAATTTCTGCGACTTTGCTTCCACATTTAAGCGCACCAACGATTCAGTATTTGATTTACGCAAATTAAAACGCCAGTCATCGTATTCTACAGAAACACCATCAATATGTTCAATCTCACCATCAGCATATTTATTTTCAACTTTTTCTAAAATCTTATCTTTCTCCTTGACTTCTAGATTAATTTCGCCTGAAATAAAATATTTTTTA
>CAZPVP010000001.1:109702-214542 GCA_964590345.1 uncultured Gammaproteobacteria bacterium
ATTTTTTACGATACTGATTAGCGATTTCTGACATTTTTTTATCATTTTTGCTCAAAATCTCCATTATGATCAAAAATGGAATCATGCCATTGTCAGCATAAAAATTATCTTTAAAATAAAAATGGCCAGAATTTTCACCAGCAAAAATAGCGTCTTCTTTGCGCATTCTGTCTTTAATAAAAGAATGGCCGGGCTTATTGACTAAATACTCACCGCCCATTTTTTCGGCTACATCTCTTACTGCCCATTGCAACCGGACATCGCCAATAATTTTAGCACCTTTATTTTTAGCTAAAAAATATTTGGCAAAAATAGCCACCAAATAATAACCATCAACATACTCGCCTTTTTCATCAAAAATAAAAAACCTGTCCGCATCAGCATCCCAAGCAACTCCTAAATCGGCTTTTTCTTTTTTAACTAAACTGCTAACTTCTTCTCTTCTTTCTGGAATTAAAGGATCAGGCCTTCCTTTTGGGAAGCTGCCATCTGGCTCAAAATTCAATTCAATAACTTCAATTGGCAAATTTTTTAATATTTGCTTCACAACCACTCCAGCCATGCCAAAATTTGCATCAGCGACGATTTTCATTGGCTTGATAATTTTAGAATTAATGAATGATAAGCAATGCTTAATATAATCATCTAAAATATCCTTTTTAACAATCTCTCCTTTTTCTGGCTCAATAATTTCAACATCTTTTAATGCTTGTTTTTTAATATCCAAAAGTCCAGTATCAGCTGAAATAGCAATGGCTTTTTCTCTGACAAATTTCATACCATTGTATTCTCTGGGATTATGAGATGCCGAAATAGTAATACCTCCGCCATAGCCATAATTAGCCACAGCAAAATAAAGCATATCAGTTGAAATTGTGCCAATATCAATAATATCATAACCAACATTAGTTATGCCTTTGGCAGCTGACTGCCATAACTCGGGCGAAGATAATCGCACGTCTTTGCCTAAAACAATAGCGCCTTTTGGTTTAAAAACTTTAATATATGCCTGAGCAATTTTATATACCGCCTTTTCGTTTATCTCGTCAGGATAAACACCGCGCACGTCATAAGCATGAAAAATTTCAGAGTTTAAAGACATAATTTTAACTTTCTAAATTTAATTTATTTTTTATAACCGACATTAATACTCCCAAGCCCCACAAGCAAACAGTTAATTTTATCAACCAGCCGAAATAAGGAATAGAAAATAAAATAAATAAAACAACAAGACCAGCTATCATTGACCAAATTAATTGCGCTTCTTGCTTCTTGTTAAAAAATTTAATAATTTTTTCGCCCACAAATACAGCTACGAAAATTTTGCTAATATAAAGGAATATAAAATATAGAGCTCCCAAAATAAATGCCAAGGGCAAGCCAATTAGCGTAATAGCCAATATAATCAAAACAAATGGAGTAACAATCAAATAAACAAAACCCTTTAAGATTGAAATCAAAACTTTTTTATCAATTATTTTTTGGCTTTTCAAAATTAATTCCTTAAATAAAGTTACTAAAACTAAACCTGCTATAATAGTTCCCAAAAGCATTACCAACCAGGCTAACCATTTCAAGACAGCGACATTAGGCGTCATTTTCTGCTTTTTTTGCCATTGGCTAAATTTTTCTTCATTGCCGATTTTAGCGCCTGTTTTAATATCAGCTGTTTGTCTAGCAGTATACTCTAAATTACCAGCTACATTAGTTTCCGGATATAAAATTAATTTGCCTTCCGGGTCAATTGATAAATAAGCGCTGCCTGAAATTTCATTATTTAAAATTACCTGCCCACCAGCACCGTATAAATTTTTATTAACTTTACCATTAATCTCAACTATGCCGCCAGCAATCAACAAATTTCTGCCGATTTCTGCTTTGCTGTCTACAGTTATCATACCACCAGCAGCAGTAACATTTTTAATAACATTACCTTTAATTGTTACTGAACTGCCCGCGACCCTTAAATTACCTTTAACTTCAGCATTTATAACTACATTTGAACCTATAGCAATAATATCACCTTCAACTGGTCCATTAATCACTACATTAGCGCCAGCCAAATAGACATCATCTTTCATTTCGGCATTGATGTTGATATTTTCCCCGGCAGCAAAAAAAATATTTTCATAGACTAAATCTTCTGGAAGATAAATGGTTCCATTACCCCAAATGCCTTCCTGATCAGCCAAAACCGCTGACTGTGGATTAAACAATAATAAACCTAAAATAAATAACAAAATTATAAATTTTAATTTTTTGACCAATTTTAAACTAATTCCCATATTTTTATCCTTTTCAAATTAGCCTAACTTTGGCGAAATTATACTAAAGCCAAAGCTTACTAATTTTAACTTTGACAATGAACAATATTTTATATTATAATTAAAGTGATAATATACTAGTTTAAGTATATAAAATTTAATTAATTAAAGCAAAAATTTATGGAAATTTTCGGAATAATTCTTATTGTAATTGTTTTAATTATTATCTGGCTTATTGCGGTTTATAATAGCTTGATTAAAAGCCGAAACCGCGTTGACGAAGCCTGGTCTGATATTGATGTTCAGCTTAAACGAAGGTATGATTTGATTCCCAATTTGATTGAAACAGTCAAAGCTTATGCCAGCCACGAAAAAGAAACATTTCAAAAAGTTACCGAAGCTAGATCCAAGGCCATGCAAGCTGAAAATGTTGAAGAGAAAGCTAAGGCAGAAAACGCACTATCTGAAACATTAAAATCACTTTTTGCTGTAGCTGAAAATTATCCTGATTTAAAGGCCAGTCAAAACTTCATGCAATTGCAAGATGAGCTTGTTGACACAGAAAACAAAATTCAAGCAGCTCGCCGTTTTTATAATGGTAATGTCAGAGATTTTAACACTAAAATTCAAGTTTTCCCTACTAATTTAATCGTTGGATTACTGGGTTTTAAAAAATATGATTTTTTTCAAGTGGAAGAAGAAGCAGCAAGAGAAGCGCCAAAAGTTAAATTCTAATTTGCAAATAGCTGATAATTAATAGCTTACAGCTATAAACCATCGGCCATTTGCCATTAGCAAAAATGTATAAACAAATAGATTCTAATAAACGTAAAACTGTTATTTTAATAACCATATTTATTGTCTTTGTCCTATTTTTAGGCTGGTTTTATGGTCAAATAACAAATACTGGCTACATCGGCTTAGGCATAGCTATAATCATTTCTTTGGTTATGGCAATTTTTAGCTACTTTAGCGGTGATAAGGTCGCTTTAGCCACTGCTGGTGCTAAAAAAATTGAAAAAAAAAATAATCCTTATGTTTATAGAATGGTAGAAAATCTTTGTATTACCGCCGGACTTCCCTTGCCAAAAGTTTATATTATTAATGACCCAAATATTAATGCTTTTGCCACTGGCCGGGATCCTAAACATGCCTCTATTGCTATCACTCAAGGTGCCATAGATAAGTTGGAAAACGAAGAACTAGAAGCTGTTATTGCTCATGAGCTTTCTCATATTAAAAATTATGATATTCGTTTAATGATGGTAGTCATTGTTTTGCTCGGCATTATTGTCCTGCTAGCTGACTGGCTAATACGAGGTTTTCTTTGGGGCAAAGCTGACAGCGACAGCAGAGATAAGCTCGGGGGGATTTTAATAATTGCAGGAATAATTTTAGCCATTCTGTCTCCTTTAATTGCGCAGTTAATTCAGTTAGCTGTTTCGCGCAAAAGAGAATATCTGGCTGATGCAGACGGTGCTTTATTAACCCGCTATCCCCAAGGTCTAGCCAATGCTTTAGAAAAAATTAAAAAAACCAATCAAATGCCTTTAAAAAAAGCTAATAATGCCACTGCGCATTTGTATATTGCCAATCCCTTTGGCCAAACAAAAAAATTTCTTGTTAAAGCTTTTTCAACTCATCCGCCAATTGAAGAACGAATTGCTAAACTTAGAAAAATGGCTTGATTCAATTTTACTTTTAAAATAAAATTTAAATTTAAAAATTAATTCCAAAAAAATGACCACAAACATTAAAATAAAAACTCCTTTTCACTCTCTTTTTCTAAACTTTTCAAAATGTTTTCAAATTATTAAAAAAACATGGGTAAATTTAATACTTGCTATTTTTTTCACTCTTTCTTTAGTTTTAGCTATCTCAATAATTTCAATTCTAATTTATTATTTGCTTAGACATTTTAACTTCGTAAATGAAAATAATTTCTTTACTTTCCGCTTAATTTGGAATGGTTTAGGCTATTTAATTTTCATGGCTGTCGCTGCTTTTGCCCAAATTTTAATAATCAATAATCTCTTAAATACTCAAACTGATTTGAAAACTACTTTAAAATCAGTCAAAATTGTTTTTCCAAGCTTCTTTTGCCTAACCATTATTATTAATATAATCTTTTTTATTTTAACTATCCCCATTTACGTCGCTATTTTTCTCTTTATGTTTAATAATCTAATCTTGGGCGTGCTTTCTTTTATCTTAGGTATTATTTTAATCTTGTTTGCAGCGACTTATTTAATCTTTAGTCCGTTTATTTTAATTGAAAAGAAAAAAAATTGTTTAGCGGCCTTGAAAGAATCTTTTTCTTTAAGCAAAGGCAAAGAAGCTAAAATACTTTTCAAAATTATAATTTTAGCTTTAATTCTTGTTATTTTAAACTGGATTACTGTAATCTTGACTCCTTTTTATATAATCGGGGCAATTTTAAGTTCTATAGTTTTTATTCTGATGATTTTATTTGTCTTTGCTTATCTTCTTACTATATATCAAGAAATTAAAAAAATAAAAAATGTCTAAAGCTTTCCTCAAAAATTTTTCCACTAATTACCAAGAAATCCTAATAAAAGCCATTAATTTATCATGGCAATTAAAAACAAAAAAGGTTAAGCCGGAAATCCTTTTATATGCTTTGCTTTTACAAAAAGGCAGTTTGGGCGCAGAAATTTTGCAAAAAGCCAATTTAAAAAAAGAAAAAGTGAAAACTTATTTAAATAATAATAAAAAAGTATCTAAATCTAATGCTGATTTCATTCCTGTCTTAGATGAACGCACTATAAAAATTATTGAGAAATCAGCAATTATTGCTTATCAGCACAGACATCCCTACATTGCGACTGAACATCTTTTATTAGCTATTTTAGAAAGTAAAGCTATTAATCTAGAAAAAATCTTAAAAAACAATCAGGTCAATCAGACTTTTATCAAGAATCAAATCCAAACAATCTTTAACAGCACTTCGAAATTTCAAAACTTTACTTCTTCTTTTGACAATTTTGAAGGCGAAGAACTGACCGGTATACATCCGACAACAAGCCAAAAAAATTCATTATTAGAAACCTTTACTGTCAATTTGACTGATCCAGCCATCCAAAAAAACATTGATCCTGTCATTGGCCGGGAAGAAGAAATTACCCGCTTGATTGAAATTTTAATGCGCCGCACAAAAAATAATCCGTTAATTTTGGGCGATCCTGGGGTCGGCAAAACCGCCATCGTTGAAGGCTTGGCAAAAAAAATCGTTGACGGACAAGTACCAGAAATTCTTTTGGATAAAAAAATCTTTGCCCTTGATATTGCCTTGGTTGTAGCCGGCACAATGTTCCGCGGCGAATTTGAAAATCGCATGAAACAAATTTTGGAAGAGATAAAAAAAGATCCTAATCTCATTATCTTTATTGATGAAATCCATAACATTATCGGCGCTGGCTCAACACAAGGCTCAATGGATGTGGCCAATATTTTAAAGCCGGCTTTAGCCAGGGGCGAAGTCAGGTGCATTGGCGCTACCACTTTTGAAGAATACAAAAAACATCTGGAAGGCGATGTAGCTTTAGAACGCCGATTTCAAATTGTTAAAATTAATGAACCAACAGAAAAACAAACAATTGAAATTTTACAGGGAGTAAAAGGAAATTATGAAAATTATCATAATGTTAAAATTACTGATCAAGCTATCTCAACTGCTGTTGAGCTAAGTAAAAAACATTTAACTGACCGATTTTTTCCTGACAAAGCTCTGGATTTGCTTGATGAAGCTGCTTCAAAAATAAAAATTAAACAAAAAAAAGATTCAATCACCCGTCAACTAAAAGAAACTGAAGACCAATTAGAACAAATTAAAACTGACAAAGAAAAAGCAATTATTGCTGAAAATTTTAAACAGGCTATTTTGCTAAAAGCCCAAGAAAAAGACAAACAAGAACAAATTAATAATCTAAAAGAACGTTTAAATAAGAAAAAAAATTACCAATCAATTGTCGCGCCAGAAGAAATCGGCCAAATTATTTCAAAAATTACTGCTATTCCAATTGAAGAGGTGCTGCTCACAGAAAAAAAGAAATTTTTAAAATTAGAAAAATTACTGGCTAAAAAAATTATCGGGCAGGAAAAAGCTTTAAATACTTTAGCCCAAACAATCAGGCGCACCAAGGCAGGGATCGCTGAACAAAACCGGCCGCTTGGCTCATTTATTTTTATCGGCCCTAGCGGTACTGGCAAAACTTACACTGCTAAAATTCTAAGCCAAATTTTATTTGATTATGACAATTCACTGATAAAAATAGACATGTCAGAATTTTCTGAAAAATTTAATATTTCTAAACTGATCGGCGCCCCAGCCGGCTATATCGGCTATAAAGAAAGCGGCAAGCTAACTGACGCTGTCAAAAGAAATCCAAATTCCATTGTCTTATTTGATGAAATTGAAAAGGCTCATCCTGATGTTTTTAATCTGCTTTTGCAGGTATTGGATGAAGGTTATATTACTGATGCTATAGGCAAAAAAATAAATTTTAAAAATACCATCATTATAATGACTTCAAATTTAGGTTCAGAAAAATTAAATAAAGCTATGGGCTTTGACAAACAATCAACCGAGCAGGATGAACTTGCTTTAGAATCAGAAATTAAAAAATTTTTTCGGCCAGAATTTGTCAACCGTTTAGATAAAATTATTTTCTTTAAAAGCCTAAATCAAAAAGAATTGGCTAAAATTGCCAAAATTGAACTGGCCAGCCTTGAAGAGCGCTTAGCCAAACAAAATATAAAAATAGAATATGACAATCAGGTTATCAATTATTTGGCCAAGACAAATTTCAGGGAAGATCAAGGCGCCCGTTTTATCAAACAAAACATTGAAGAATTGATCAGCAACCCTCTTTCAGAGAAAATTTTTCAGCAAACAAAATCTAATGGCATCTTTAAAATAATTATTAAAAATAACAATTTACAAATTACTAATGGCTGATCAAAAAACACAAACTATAACGCCGCAGCAGCAAGCCCAAGCGGCCCGTGATCTCCATGCTATACGCAGACGCAAACGCAATTTAGGACCAGCTCCAGAAGAAGAAGAAGGCGGTGAAGTGGTGATAGAAGTCGGAGAAGAAGGCGGAGAAGAAGGCGGAGAAGAAGGCGGTGAAGAAGGCGGCAAAGAAGGCGGTGAAGAAGGCGGCAAAGAAGGCGGCAAAGAAGGCGGCAAAGAAGGCGGCAAAGAAGGCGGCAAAGAAAGCGGCAAAGAAAAAAAAGAAGGCGAGGCGCCAGAAGCTGATAGTGAGAAAAGCTCAAAACAACGATTAGCAGCACGTAAAAGACAAGAACGAAAAAAAAGATCGCTTAGAGCAAAAAAAAAAGGAAAAACCAAAGCTAAAGCTAAAAAAAAATTACATGAATCTGTTAACCTTCTCACCCGCCAAGCCTTGAGATCGTCCTGGCTTAGCCTGATTGCTTCTTTTGGTTTAACTCTTTTATATATAAATTTTCATTTTTGTATTAAATATATTCTTGGCTCAAAATTTTTCTGCGAATTCGGCAGTGAATGGACCATGGGCAAAGCCTCTGGTATTGGTAAGGCTTTTAGCAAATTTGGCAAAGCCACTAAATGGGCTGAAATAATAGCCATGGTATTTTTAAATATTGCTTTAGCTGTAGTCTTAGCTGCATTGCTAATAGTAATTTTTCTGCCTGCTATTATTCTTAGTTTAGGTCTTATAGGCCTCCTGAAATTTCTTCTTACCTAAAATTTTATATAATTATTAATTAATATTAAAATCATATGACTGAAAGAAACAAAAAAATCCTTATCATCATTGGCTTTATTATAATCTTTTTGATTTTGGCCTTTCTCATTTATTATTTATTTTTCCGGCAATTTTTTGCGCCCCCGGCACCGCCGCCTTTGGTACCGGTCAATGTCCCGCCAGAAGAAGTTGGCTTGCCAGCTGTACCGCCTGCTGTTAATATCCCGCCAGCAGCTGTCAACCTGCCAGCGGAAATTCCTGCCGAAGTTCCCTCTCTGGCGCCAGCACCGGCTGTGCCCGGTCCAGCTATTTCTTTTGAAGCAAGCGGTGGCCTGACCTCTTTTTCAACTTTAGAAACTAATAAAAGCAAAAATCCTACTTTAGCTAATAATGGCGAAGATTTAATTTATTATGACGAGGAAACCAGCTTCTTTTACACGCTAACTCCTGAAGGTGAAAAAAAAGTTTTTTCTGACCGCCCGTTCAAAAATGTAGAAAATGTTACTTGGGCGCCTAACAACCAAAAAGCTGTAATAGAATATCCTGATGGTTCCAATATTGTTTATGATTTTAGGCAAAAAACTTCAATAACCTTGCCAAAACATTGGAAAGATTTTACTTTTTCCAATGACAGCAAAAAAATCGCCTTTAAATCCATGAAACTAGATCCGGAGAACAGATCTATTGCTATTGTAGATAGTAATGGCACTGGTTATCAGGAAATAGAAAAAATAGGCAACAAAGACGAAGATGTTCATATTACTTGGGCGCCTAATAATAAATATGTCGCCTTATACCGCGAATCAATTGATGGTGATAGAGCAGAAGTTTTTCCTATCGGCTTTCATAATGAAAATTTCAGAAAATTTAGAGTTGAAGGCCGGGATTTAAAATTCAAATGGTCGCCAAGCGGCAATAAGCTTCTTTACAGCGTTTATAATTCCCGTTCCAATTTTAACCCTTCCTTATGGGTTGTTAATACCAGCCCTGAATTGCTTGCTACTGGCCGTAATAGTTTAGAGCTCCAAACTTGGGCTGATAAATGCGTTTTTGCTTCTGAAACTACAGCCTACTGCGCTGTCCCCCGTTCACTTGAAACTGGCACTGGTTTTAGGCCTGATCTGGCTGACCAAACGCCTGATAACATTTATAAAATAGACATTATTAACGGCACAAAAGAACTTGCAGCAGAGCCTCTTTTCCCTACCACAATTGATAAGCTAATCATCAGCCAAGACAATCAATCCCTATATTGGCTGGAAAAAAACACTGGCCAAATTAAAAAAATGAATTTATAAATATATGGCAAGCAAACAAAAAAAGAACCCAAAAAGAAAAAAAGAAAAATTTTATTTTGTTTATTTCATTATTATTTCAACTGTTGTTCTGCTTATTTTTGCTTTTATTCTCCTTAATTCTTTTTGGGATTATTGGTCCCGGATTAAGGACATGGAAAACTTTTATAAAAAAAGGGCCCAGCAGCTGACCCAAGTTTCACCTCAAATTAACCCCCTTGATCCGATTAAAGGCCAGCCTGATGCTAAAGTGACTATCTTTGAATATAGTGATTTTTTATGCGATCCCTGCAAAGAGCTTCAGGCTGATTTAACTGCCATAGAAAAATTTTACGGCAATAAAGTCCGCTTTGTCTTCAAAGGTCTGCCAATCACTATCCATGCCCAGACCAGGCCGGCTTTGCTTGCCGCTTATTGTGCTGCCGAACAAAATGCTTTTGAACAATATAAAAATCTTCTTTATCAAGATCCTCTTTTGTTAAGCAAGCAAAAATACCGTGAGTATGCCAATGAATTAAATTTAAATATGGAGAATTTTAATCAATGCATGGAAACAAAAAAATACGAAAGCGTGCTCAACCAAAATCTTACTGACTCTTTGGAATTACAAATAACTTCTGTGCCGACTCTATATATTAATGACCAAAAAGTTGAAGGCCATTTAGAATTTGATAATTTAAAAAATATAATTGATCAAGAGCTTAAATCGCTTTAGAGTAAAAGCAAACCTTAACTTAACAAATCAATCAAAAAATTATGGCTAAAAAAAGAAAACTGTTGATTTTCAGCCTGTTTATTTTAATAATTTTATTTGTAAATTTTTTCATTCTTATTTCAGCGGCTTCAGCAGCAATAGAGCTTAAACTGCAAAAGCCTTTTAGCAGCGCCACAGAAACTCTGGATATAAGTAGCGGCTGGGCCATCGGCGAGTATGTCAGTGCTGCTTACACTTTTGTTTCATCAGCGATTGCTGCTTTTGCTATTGTTATGATCATAATTGCCGGTGTACAATGGGTTCTTGCTGCGGGCAATCCTGAAAAAATTTCTAAGGCGAAAAACACAATTTTCAAAGCACTGCTTGGACTTTTTTTGGCCATGTTTGCGGTTTTTATTTTGGAAACAGTCAGCCCTGGCACTGTCAGCTTTGAAAAAATCTTGCCTAAAGAACTTGAAAGCATGCCTTGCTGTCAAATAGATTCAAGGTATGAATTCATTGAATCAGAATCAGCCTGCACTGATAAAGGCGGACAAATCGTGGATGGCAGCAAATGCATACCTCAACCAGGGCTTTCTTTTGATCCCCGAGAACTGGCTGGCGAAACATGTAATGGCAAAAATCCAAGAGCTCAATGCTATGAAAAAAGTTGTAATGAATTAAATAAAACGCCTAGTGATGGCCGTTGTGATGATCCTGCCAAACCAAACTGCTGTGCTGACACAGGTACTGTTGAAGAATGTGAAAGTATGGATGATTGTCCTGACACTCATTATTGTGCAAGCGCAGGTGCTGACCAACAAGGTCGCTGTTTTCCTAAAAGAGAAAATGGCATGAATTGTCAAGAAGATATAGAAGGTGGTGGCGGCATTGAAACTCTTTTAGGGGGTGGAGCAAATGAAGTGTGCAAAAGCGGAAGATGTTGGGGCTGGACAGGTGCTGGGAAAAATGTCTGTGCGCCTAAGGATGGCACAGGAAACCCAGGTGATGTAGATGCATCTTGTACTCCAGACGGGGGAGATTGGTGTGCTGACGATGATCAATGCCAAAATAAAAATTGTTATAAGCCCAACAAGGACGCAGATGAAGGCACTTGCGCAGAAGCTTTACCCAAGGGCTGCGTATGTGATGAAAGAAACCTAGATTTTGGTGACGATCATGACGCTATCTGTGCCAATAGTTCATGCCCAGATACTTTGGGCACTGACAAATGCCCATAAAAATTAAATTTTTTAAAAAATACTAACAATCAAAATCTATTAACGCCTCAAATAACGCGCCCAGTATTAAAAAAGCACTGGGTGCTTTTTGTTTAAGTTTCAACCCCATAAATCTCCCCCTAAGATAGGGGGAGATTATAGAGGGGGTAAAAACACCTTTGCTCTATTCCGCTTTCCTTTTAACTTCCATTTGCCAAATTTTTGATTTGAATTTACAATGTATGTATAAACAAAAACCTGCCTTTGCTCTTTGAGCTACGGCAGGCAGGCAAAAAAATGGGGCGGGGTTTTTTAAAAATAAATATCGAATCGCGTCATCACGGTTGAAAGGCTGGGATTATTCAACGCCAGGTTATTATTTCATAACCATTTGCATTGATGGCCGAGAATGTTGCTTTGGAGAGGTGCATAATAAAATAATGGGGTTATCCGCCGCAGGATTAATTGCCCATGGATTTTGGTTAGAGATACCAAAACATTTTGCCAATACGAACATTGATGAATTTATTGTCATGCCAAACCATGCGCATGGTATTTTGCAAATATTGGGTACAGATGGTAATGATGATAATTTTAAAATGCGGAAAATATGGAATTTGGCACGAAATCGTAGAGACGCGATATATCGCGTCTCTACAACATCGTTTGCAGATATGGATGACCCGTTGAATTGGGACGAAAACAAATTTGGGCCATTAAAACCAAATTCCATCGCCGCAATCATTGGGTGTTATAAGGCCGCGGTAACGCGTTATTGCAAATCGCATGGTTTGGCAGAATTTAATTGGCAAGAACGATTTCATGACCGAATTATCCGCGATAAGGATGCATTAAATAATATCCGGAAATATATTATTGCCAACCCAATCAACTGGCATCTGGACCGCAACAACCCTAATAATCTTAAATAAAACAATTTATGCCAAAACAACCCAAAATGATTTTTTCCTGCAGCAAATGCGGCGTCTGATTTTCCCATTTGACTTCTCAAACTTGATTTTATATAATAAAGCTATAAATACCTTAATTTTTTTTCAAAAAATATGCCTAAAGAAATAACTAACGAAGAAATTCTAAACTCAGTCAATGAATTTGCGACTCAAACAGAAAAAAGATTTGACGGTGTTGAATCACGGATAGGAGGTGTTGAATCACGGCTAGATAAAATTGAATCAACCATGGTCACAAAAGATTATTTAGATGAAAAACTCGCTGATCTGCGGGGTGATTTAGTTGTGCTTATGCGCAAAGAAGACACCAAGGTTAAAGCTCTGATTGAAATTTTAAAAGAGCGCAAAGTGCTTACCGATGAAGATGTAAAAAAAATCTTATCAATGGAGCCATTCCCGCAAAATTTATAATTTTATTTTTAAATAAACTAGCGCTCGGCACAAGACCGGGCGTTTTTTATTTACAAGCTTTAACCCCATAAATCTCCCCCTAAGATAGGGGGGGATTATAGAGGGGGTAAAAACACCTTTGCTCTATTCCGCTTTCCTTTTAACTCCCATTTGCCAAATTTTTGATTTGAATTTACAATGTATGTATAAACAAAAACCTGCCTTTGCTCTTTGAGCTACGGCAGGCAGGCAAAAAAATGGGGCGGGGTTTTTTAAAAATAAATATCGAATCGCGTCATCACGGTTGAAAGGCTGGGATTATTCAACGCCAGGTTATTATTTCATAACCATTTGCATTGATGGCCGAGAATGTTGCTTTGGAGAGGTGCATAATAAAATAATGGGGTTATCCGCCGCAGGATTAATTGCCCATGGATTTTGGTTAGAGATACCAAAACATTTTGCCAATACGAACATTGATGAATTTATTGTCATGCCAAACCATGCGCATGGTATTTTGCAAATATTGGGTACAGATGGTAATGATGATAATTTTAAAATGCGGAAAATATGGAATTTGGCACGAAATCGTAGAGACGCGATATATCGCGTCTCTACAACATCGTTTGCAGATATGGATGACCCGTTGAATTGGGACGAAAACAAATTTGGGCCATTAAAACCAAATTCCATCGCCGCAATCATTGGGTGTTATAAGGCCGCGGTAACGCGTTATTGCAAATCGCATGGTTTGGCAGAATTTAATTGGCAAGAACGATTTCATGACCGAATTATCCGCGATAAGGATGCATTAAATAATATCCGGAAATATATTATTGCCAACCCAATCAACTGGCATCTGGACCGCAACAACCCTAATAATCTTAAATAAAACAATTTATGCCAAAACAACCCAAAATGATTTTTTCCTGCAGCAAATGCGGCGCTCAATTTCCTAAATGGGCCGGACGCTGCGCTGAATGCGGCTCATGGGGCACTATGAGCGAAGAAATGTCAAATAATAAAGTTCAAATGGCTAATGTTAAAATTGACAAAAACCAATTGGTTGATTTTCAAAAAACACCGCCGCCAGCTTTTGAGCGACTGCAAACCAATATCTCGGAATTTGACCGGGTTTTGGGCGGTGGCATTGTCATGGGCAGTTTAACTTTACTGGGCGGCGAGCCAGGCATTGGCAAATCAACCTTGGTTTTGCAGTTCTGCAACCAAATCAAATCCCCTATCTTTTATGTTTCTGGCGAAGAATCAGCTTCCCAGATTAAAATGAGAATTGACCGCTTAAACATCAATTTTCAGAATTTAAAATTTTTAGCTGAAAATAATATTGAAAAAATAATTTCTTTTATTATTGGTGGGGAACCTGGCTTATTAATTATTGACTCAATTCAAACCTTATATTCTTCAGAACTGCCGTCAGAAGCTGGTTCAATTAATCAAGTGCGGATTTGCACTGTTAAACTTTTAGAAATTGCTAAAAAATATAATATCCCGATCTTAATTATTGGTCACGTCACTAAAGACGGCCAAGTAGCCGGGCCAAAATCATTGGAGCATCTGGTTGACACTGTCTTATATTTAGAAGGCTCAAAAACTGATAATTTCCGCCTTTTACGCTGTGCTAAAAACCGATTTGGCTCAACCAATGAGCTGGGTATTTTTGACATGACTAATCAAGGTTTAGTAGAAGTTAAAAATCCGTCAGAACTTTTTCTACCCCAAAATCAAGAGCCGATTTCAGGATCTGCCATTACTTGTGTTATGGAAGGCACACGGCCTTTTTTAATTGAAATTCAGGCCTTGGCCAGCAAAACCTTATTTGGTTACCCGCAGAGAAAAACTTCGGGTTATGACTTGAACCGGCTACAAATGCTAATTGCAGTTTTAATTAAGCGCTCTCAAATTCCTTTGGTTAATCAAGACATTCATTTGAACGTGACTGGCGGCTTAAAAATCAATGAAACAGGCGCTGATTTGGCTGTTTGCCTGGCCATTGTTTCTTCTTTAAAAAATAAAATTATTTCTCCAGAAACTTTAATTCTGGGCGAAGTTGGTTTAGGCGGCGAAATCCGGCCTGTCTATCAAATGGAAAAAAGAATTGAAGAAACCCAGAAATTAAACTTTAAAAATATTATTTGTCCGGTTATCAAAACCAATAAAAAAAATCTTATCATGGTTAAAAACATCAATGAGGCGATCAAAAAAGCTTTGTAAATTATGAAAAAATTTAATGAGCCGGGACATATACATTTTATAACTGCGAGGACGTTTAAGAATATCCCATTTTTTAAAGATGAGAAATGCTGCAAATTATTTTTAGAAAATTTAAAATTTTATCGAACTAAATTTGATTTAAAAATACATGCTTATTGCATAATACCAAATCATGTTCATTTATTAACATATTTTGACTTGGATAAATATCCAAACTTGACTGTTTCCCAAATAATGCAAAATATAAAATCAGCAGCAGCCAGGCAAATCATTAATTATTATAAAACAAAATCGGGTAGCCGAGAGCCCCTGCTCTCGGCACGAATACCTGGCACGGAGCAGGGGCTCCGTGCCACCCGGACGAGGAGAGGGCATAAAAGGGGCTTAAAATATCAAATTTGGCAATCGGGTTTTTATGATTTTAATATCTATTCAGATAAAAAATTTGAGGAAAAATTAAAATATATTCATGATAACCCCATTAAGCATGGACTAACTGATAATATTTCTAAATATAAATATTGTTCCTGGCGCAATTATGAATTAAATGACCACTCTATCTTTAAAATTGATTATCCTGAATGTTAAAAATTTAAAAACGCTTTTTCCACATCGCAGTTTTTTTATCTTAATTTTCTTCATTAATTAATATGCAAAACTTTAAACGTCTGCCGAAAAAATTCTTTGAACAAAACACTTTAAAACTGGGCAAAAATTTGCTTGGCAAATATATTGTCAGAAAATATAATAAAAAGACTTTAATTGGCAAAATTATTGAAACAGAAGCCTATTATGGCCCGAATGACCTGGCTTCCCATGCTTCGCGCGGCAAGACCCCGAGAACAAAATTAATGTTTGATAAAGCTGGCCTGGCTTATGTTTATCTTATCTATGGCATGTATTATTGCTTCAATATCACTACTGAAAAAAAAGAGTTTCCGGCTGCTATTTTAATCCGCGCAGCAGAACCAGTCCAATGTCTAAAAGAAATTCATAAAAACAGAAACATTCCTCTTGCCCAGCACTCAAAACTCAATCCTAAACTAACCAATGGCCCGGGTAAATTTTGCCAGGCTTTTAAAATTGATAAAGAATTAAACGGGGAAAATTTAATAACCAGCAAAAAAATTTATTTGGCGAAAAATTTAGAAGAAAAAATTAAACCGAACAAAATAAAAAAAGCCAAGCGTATTGGCATTGATTATGCAGGCCAGTATAAAGACAAACTCTGGCGCTTTTATTTAAAGGATAATGCTTTTATTTCAAAAAAATAAAATTAATATAACGGACAAAAAAACGATTGACCAATCGCTCTTTCATTTTTAATATAAATTTTTATTTTTTTATTATTCTAAATGATCAATTATTTTTAATTTTTCTAATTTAGTTTTAAGATAAGGAAAATCAGTCAAATTATAATTGTCAAAAAATTGCTGAGCTTCATTTTTAGTTAAATTAATCAATTCCAAATCATTAAGCGTAGCGATTTTCAAATCTGGCATGCCAGACTGGCGGGTGCCAAAAACTTCGCCAGGCCCACGGAATTTCAAATCATATTCTGCCAAAGCAAAGCCGTCACTTGATTTTACCAAAGCTGATAGTCTTTCATTTGTTTTTGGTGAGCCGTTTTCAGCAAACAAAAAACAGTATGACTGCTCCTGGCCTCTGCCGACCCGGCCGCGAAACTGATGCAATTGCGCCAAGCCAAATCTGTCAGCACCCTCAATCATCATTATTGTTGCATTAGGAATATCAATGCCTACTTCAATTACAGAAGTTGAAACCAAAATCTTAATTCTATTAGCCTTGAAATCCTGCATCATTGCTTCTTTTTCACTAGCTTTTAATTTCCCGTGTAAAAGTCCTATTTCCAAATCAGGAAAAACCTGTTTATCAAGCTTTTTAAATTCTTCTTTAACTGACTTAACGCCTAATTTATCCGACGGATCAATCAATGGACAAATAACAAAAACCTGCCGGCCTTTTTTTATTTCCTGCCTGATAAACTGGTAGGCTTTTTCTCTGTTTTTTTCTGACACTAAACGCGTAATAATCCTTTTCCGGCCTTTAGGCATTTCTTTAATGATGGATAAATCCAAATCACCGTATAAAATCAAAGCTAAAGAGCGCGGTATTGGTGTCGCAGTCATAGAAAGAAAATGCGGCACTTTTTTATTTTTATTTTTTTCTTTTAATTTCTTTCGCTGTTCAACTCCGAAACGATGCTGTTCATCAACAACAATTAAGCCTGCTTTTTTGTATTCAACCCCTTCTTGAATTAATGCATGCGTGCCAATAATCAAATTAATACTGCCTTGTTTAACCATTTCTAAAATTTCTTTTTTATTTTTTTTTGTCTCCTGATCATTAATTAATTTTTCACTGCCAGTCAATAAAGCGGTCCTTAAACTAAGATTTTTTAAAAATTTATCAATTGTGGCAAAATGCTGCTTAGCTAAAATTTCTGTTGGCGCCATTAAAACAGCCTGATAATCATTTAAAATAGTATTTAAAATTGCCAAACTAGCCACTACTGTTTTGCCAGAACCAACATCTCCTTCCAACAGCCTGTTCATTGGCTTTTCATTTTCCAAATCTATCAATATTTGCCAAGCGGCTTTTTTTTGGTCATTGGTCAATTCAAAAGGTAAGGAATGAACAAGCTTTTTAATTTCTTTTTCTTTAAATTTAATTTTGACTGCTTTATTTTTTTGTAAAAATCTTCTTGTTAACTGATTTTGCAGCTGAATCAAAAAAAGCTCATTAAATTTCAAGCGATAACGAGCTTTTTCCAATTTTTTAAAATCAGTTGGGAAATGAATTCCTGACAAAGCCTTAACTAAAGGCATTAAATTATGCTTTTTCAAAATTTTATCAGGCAGCCATTCCGGAATTAATTTAACTGACTGCAAAGCTAAATTAATTAAAAAACGCAATTGCTTTTGCGTTAATCTGCCTGTTAAAGGATAAACTGGCACAATTTTGGCTGTATTTAAACTTTTTTGGCTGGTAATTTTTTCATAAGAAGGAGAAACAAACTGCAAACCTAAATTATCAAACTCAACCTGACCAGCAACAAAAACTTCATCGCCTATTTTTAAATTTTTGGTTAAAAAAGGCTGATTAAACCAAATTATTTTTATAGAACCAGTTTCATCTTCAAGTAATGCTTCAGTAATTACCATTTTCTTTTTCCAACTGCGCCGGTTATTAATCAAAACCATTTTGCCTTTGACCGTAACTGCTTGATTGGGGACAAGCTGATTTATTTTAACAATCTGGCTAAAATCATCGTAACGAGAAGGAAAATAATAAATCAAATCCAAAACATTATTAATTTCTATTTTATTTAAAAGTCTAGCAGTAGTTTTGCCTACTCTAGTAAGCTTATCTATTGTCGTATCTAAAGAATACATGATTTAAATTTAAAATTTAAAATTTAAAATTTAAAATTATCTTTTGCCCTCGCTAGGAATCGAACCTAGATTTCGAGATCCGCAATCTCGCGTTCTATCCGTTGAACTACGAGGACCATTTTTAAAAAATCACAAAATATAAACTACAACTATCAAACAATATTCAATGACCAAAATTCAAAATCTTAAATTTTTTTGAATATTAGAATTTAGAATTTTGGATTCAAAATTTATTCGGAATTTTTAATTTGATAATTGGAATTTATAATAAAAGGAGATATCAGTTATCTCCTCTTAAATAATAAACTATTTAAAAAAAATTTACAACTTTAAAATAGTTTCTAATTGGTCATCAAGGCTTTGATTTTCTTTTTTCACGTCTTCATCAACATATTCTGAAAGTTTCTCGTGAATAGCCAAAGGATCCGTATCTTCTAAGGGTACAGAAAGATCTGGCGAAAAATCTTTAAATTTAAAAAATAATTTCTTAACCTGCGGCGGATCATAAATAATATAAAATTTCTTTATCCGATTATAAGGGAAAAATTGACCGCCAAGAATAATGCCTTCTTCGGTAATCCTGAAATTTAACTTGCTGAATCGAGAATAATCTCTTAAAAATATAATAAAAGTAACTAAAATTATAATCAAAGCAAAAAGAAAATTGGCTGTGAAAATACTATAAATAATTAAAGCTAAGACTAAACAGCTCATTAAAAGATACCAGTTTTTCGTTCTTTTATGCTGGGGATATTTATCAACTTGCCATTCAAAAAAAATCTTGCCAAATTCTTCGTCCTCTTTTATTTTATTTGATTCCTTAGGCATAATATTTTATTATTTATTAATATTTAATTTATAAAAATTAATTAAATGTTACAATTTTAAGCTTGACTTTTTTGTTTTTTTTATGTAAAATATAAACTAAATGGAGAGGTACCCAAGTGGTTGAAGGGGCGGGTTTGCTAAACCTGTAGGTCGGTGTTTAACCGGCGCGGGGGTTCGAATCCCCCCCTCTCCGCATCGCCCTCTGTAGCTTTATTGCCAGCCAAAGCTTTGGCGTCGGCTGGAGCGAAAGAGGGCCAAAATTTATTAATTTGTAATTAGTTTTGTGCATGAGCTGTATTTAACTCTTGCTCATTACTAAATACTCCAAACTTACCTGGAGAGGTGGCAGAGTGGACGAATGCACCGGTCTTGAAAACCGGAGCCTCGGCAACGGGGCCGTGGGTTCGAATCCCACCCTCTCCGCACTTCGTTTTTACTCCGTAAAAATTCAGTGTGCTATACACACACCAGCAGTCACTGACGAACATAGTGAGGAAGTGATTAATCTTCTCTTTGAGCAATAACTAAACCGTAAATTTCTTTAAACCCTGCCTCGCTCAAAACTTTGGCGCATTCATTCAAAGTACTGCCACTTGTTATTACATCATCAATAATGATGATTTTTTTATTTTTAACAAAATTTTTAGATGGTTTATAAATAAAAGCTTTCTTAACATTCGCTTGCCTTTCTTTTCTTTTTAAATTAATCTGACTGGCAGTATTAATTTTTCTCTTTAATAAAGCTACTGCCGGTATTTTATAATAATTACTAACTTTTCTTGCTAACAACTCGCTTTGGTTAAAACCTCTCATTAGATAGCGTTTTTTATGTAAAGGGACGGCTGTTATTATTGAATTATCTTTATCAATTTTTAAACTTAAAAAAATTTTATTTAATCCCAAATATTTTATTATTAAATCAGCTAATATCTGACTTATTTCTTCAACATATTTATATTTCAAATTATGGATCAAATTTTGCAAAATTTCATTATTATAATCAGCTGTTATCCAAACCGCTCTTAAATTTGTATTTTTCTGACAAGTTTGGCAAATTTGTGACAAAAAGGTTTTTCTTTTGCAAAGAGCACAGTAATTTTTATTATTCAATTTTATTTGCTTAAAACACTTAGCACACAAGTAAAATCCTTCCTGACCGCAAGACAGACATTCTTTTGGAAAAATTAAATCAAGAGCAAACTCGCTGATATTCTTTAATCTGACAACAAAATTATACATTTATTATTATCAATTACTCAAATACTCAAAAACTTTTATTAAAATTATTGCCAATAAGCCCCTTTGACTTTCCATTGATCATCAACTTTAACTAACTGCAGTAAAATATCTTGATAAAATATTCGGGGATTCGTAATATCATTCTCAAATTCTTGTCTTTGAGTTTTTATAATGACTTCCGCTGTCCCCGCTTCTTCATCTAACTCTGTAAATTCGCTTGAAATAGCCTTTGTTTCTACTGCATAATAAGTGTCAATGCCTGGATTTTCCTTTTTTAATTCTTCTTTATATTTCAAAATCCAATCATTCATTGAATCAGTCATAAAAACTTCTAAATCATCAAAATTTCTATAATCACTTTGGTTAGAATAGCTACCGAATCGCTCGGCAAAAGATTGAGCAACAAATAAAACATCTACACCGGCTTCTTCATTAATTATTTCTTCTTCACTTAAAGCTTTTAAATCAGCCAAAACATTTAAATCAGCCTTATTAAAATCAGGTATAACAGGCGGTTCTTCTACTACCGGCGCTTGATTTAGATTTTCATTTAAATTAACTTCTTTTTCCGGTGGAGCAGCGCCAAAATAGTTATATAATAAATAAATTAAAGCAGCAATAATCAATATTATTATTAATATTATTATTAACCAAATAACTTTTTTTCTTTTAGTTAAATTTTCCGCCATAAAAATTTTTTTATTTATTATGTTTTTTATTAGAAAAATCAAATTTCCATCTCTTCAACCTTGCCTGACTCTTTTGCCGTTTCTTTTTTAGCTGCTTTTTCCGGCGCAGCTTCTTCAGCGCTTTCAAATTCTTTTTTAGCTGCTTCAAGCTCCAAAAGCTGTTTGGGGTCGCTTGTAATTAACTGATCTTCATTATAAGAAGCAACAACCTTAATTGCCGCATGTTTTGTACCAGCAAAAAAGATGCCTTCTCCTACGCCGCCTTCTAAAAGCAAATATTTTTCTCCTTCAGTTAATAAAAATACTTTTTGGATGTTATCTATAGCTGCTGGCGACTGCCTTAAAAGCAATTGCAGAGCTGAATTAGTAACAATTGCTTTGCCGTAAGGACTATTTAAAAAATCATTGACATCTTGAGTAATGGTCGTAACGCCTAAATAGTATTTTCTGCAGCGCTTAACCAAAGCATAGATAAATTTTGCTGAATCTTCATGTGTCATTAACCACCAAGCTTCATCAATAACCAAAAGTCTTTTTTTCATTTCTGAACGTACTACATTCCAAATATAATTAATAATACTATAAATGGCAACCGGCCGAAGCTCATCTTCCAAATCCCTTACACTAAAAACAACCAATTGATTTCTCATATCGACATTGGTTGGCTGATTGAACAAACCAGCAAATGTGCCTTCAGTATATTTTTTTAATCTTAAGGCAATGCTTTCCGCTCCTTCCATGCCTTCCAAAATATTCTGCAAATCCTGCATAATCGGCGCCTCAACCTTAGAAAGATCAGATTCGGGCGTAATATCTTTGGCTGCATATGTTTCTATTAAACCCCGATCTAAAATTGTATCTTCTTCAACAGTTAATTCGCCAAGCATTATACGTAATAAACCTTTTAAAGTAATTACTGAACTTCTGATAATATCTTCGGTACTGGCATCACCAATGCCTCTTGGTAAATCAAAAGGATTAATTTTATTTTTTGAAGCCAAAGAAATATCAACATAAGTGCCATTAACTGCTTCAGCCAAATGAAAATATTCTCTCTCCGGATCAATAATAATAACATCGGTCCCTAACATCATGCTTCTCAAAACTTCTAATTTGATTGCATAACTTTTACCAGCTCCGGAAGTAGCAAAAACAACAAAATTAGCATTTTGCAAAGAAAATCTGTCAAAAAGAATTAAACTATTATTATGACGATTAATGCCATATAAAATACCGCCATCAGAAGTTAAATCAGAAGAAATAAAAGGGAAAGATGAGGCTATTGGTGACGTATTCATATTAAAAGAAATCATCAATTCATCATTTAACATCGGAATTGTTGATTTAAAACCCTGTTCAGCCTGATATAAAACTTTTTTAGTATAAATTAATTTACCGCCGAAGATTGACTCAATTTCCGAAGTTAATTCATCCAATTCTTCCAAATTATCAGAATAAATTGTCACATATAAAGCAAATTGGAAAAATTTTTCGGTGCCTTGAGTTAAATCATCTCTTAATTTTTCTATATCTTGTAAAGCTGTTTCTACAATTGGATCTCTTGGCGCACCTTTTTCTACATCTGACATTAATTGGGCTTGTAAATTGCCTACCTTTTTTTTCAACTGTTTTAAAATAATTTCTGACTTAACAGGATAAAAAAACATTGCTACGTCCAAAGTTTTGCTCAAATTAATTATCGGGGTAAACCAACCAACGCTAATATAACGAGGATAATTTAAAACAAAAAGCGTTCTAACATAATTATCAGCTAACTTTAAAAAACTTGGTTTAATTTCAAAGGCAGCAGGAGCAATTAAATCCTTAATATCAATCACCCCTTTTCTATAAATCCTTTCTTCCTCTAAAGTAATTGCTGCTTCTTTAGCTATTGTTTCTTCTTTAGCCATAGTTTCTTCTGGTGTTGATTTTTTTTCAGCAGCTGTTTCTTTTTTAAATTGTGAAGAAATTGGTAAAGGCATTTTGAAATAAAATAATAATTATTATCTTGCTATATCTAACTTGCTAATATCGCGTAATTTTTGATTTTGTGCGGTTTTGGGATTATAAGTATTATAATAAAGCTCTATTAAACCTTGGGTATCCAAAACTGCTGTATCTAAACCTAATGATTTTAAGCTTGATTGTACATTAGCAATTCTTAAATTTAATTCCTCTTTATATTCCAAAAATTTTTCTCGTTTAAGTTTAATTAACTGTCCAGATTTTAAAGTTTCTTTAAATCTTCCCCAAAAATTTTTAGCCTTAAATCCTGTTGGATTATAAGGTATAACTATAAAAAAATTTTTATTCATTATTTCGCCAATTTCAATTAATTCCTGAATATAATCCAAATAACCAGCAATTTGAACCCTTAACAGCTCATTAGTCTGTTTTTTATATGCTTCTCTCAATCGCTTTAGATAATCTTCTACATCAAGCTTTCTTGATTGTATAACTATTTGCAACGGATGATCTAATGTATTTAAAAATTCCATATAACTACCAATCAAAGCATTTTGCTCATCTTCAGATTTTAAGGCAAAGTTAATACTAGAACATAAAATTACCGCCCTTAATGTCCCGTCTTTAAGAATCACTGTATCCTCCTTAATTTCTGCTATATCCAAATATTTTTGAGTTGAAACTTTGGCCATTACTATAAATTTAATTATTAGTCAAAAACCGCTAATTTCTATTCATATTAAAATCTGTATGCTTCTCTGAATAAAAATCATTGGTTAATTTTTGTATTATTATTCTTCTTCTTTATAAGCACCGCCAGTATTAACCACCAATGCTAAAGAAGAAAGCCGAGAAGTAGGCAGCGGTTCTTTTTTTATGAATTCTTTTTCAACTTCAGCTTTCTCTTTAGGGGGGAGAGATTTTACTTTTTCTTTCTTCCAAATTCTTAAACTGGGTCGTCTTAATGTTTGAATAATATTCAAAAAAAAGAAATGAAAAGGCATACCATTGACTTTAAAAAAAGCAAAAACGCCAAAAATAACAGTCACTATAACAACAACAACAACAAAAGTATTAAAATAAAAAATTTTATAAAAAATAAAATCAAGCATACCAGCCACCAGCATAATTAAAAATTGTCTAGTCGTTATTGAGCCGATAATCTTGCTCTCAACATCAATAAATTGTGGCACTAAAAATTGATCCGGCATAACTTAATATTTTAATTTTTTATTCAAATCCATAATTGCTTTAAATTCATCTAAAGAAAAGGTGTCTTTATCCTCAACGATTTTTTCAAATGATTTTCCTTCCTTAATTGCCTGATTCATGATATCAGCATAAATTTTATAAAGTGGGCTGCTTTTCAAAGCCTTAATCCCCTGCACTCTTTTAGCAATTGACTCATCCTCCAAAAGATCCAGTTTAACTATTATTTTATTAACTGCTTCTTGAGGATCTTTGGACAGCCGACGAAAATCTTCTGTCTTAAAAACTGACAATTCTTCAATCGGACCAACTAATTTTCTTGTAAATTTAACATCTTCAACTTTTGGCCTGCCTTCTGCTCCCTGATCAATTTTTTTAATTAAAGGCTGATTAATTTCTTCTTGGCTTGATTCAGCTGGCTCTGGTTCAGCTGGCTCTGGTTCAGCTGGCTGTGATGCTGTTGATTGAGCTTGGGCTGAATCAGATTGCGGCGAACCAGATGGCTGAAAATTTGACTCGTTTTTTTCCTTTTCTATTGCTGGCGCTGGCGGAGCCAATTCCTCTTTGCTTTCCAAAAATTCTTCTTTTTCCTCAATTACCTCGGCCAATTCTTCTTTTTTGGGATGCACCCTTTCCTTGTCACCTAATTCTCTTTTTATTGCCTCTTTTTTGGCTAATTCTTCAAATTCCACCCCTCCTTTTTCTCTCTCAAGCAACTGATCAATAGTCACGTCTTCAGTAATTTTTTCTTTTTCTTGAGGAAGCTTAACTTTTGCTTCAACATCTATTTCTTCTTCTTCTGGCACTTTTTTTCTAAAGCTTGCCTCTTCTTTTTCTAATTCTTGAGTTATTAAATTAAGAACATCAATCCCCCTTTGAGCGTATTTTGTTTTTTTTCTTTTTAAAATATTAATTAAATCTTGAGCTTCTTGCTGATCAAAATCCAAACCGCCGACTTTATGGCTCTTGCTTAACACGGCTATTGTTTCACTATCATCCCTTACATCACGGAACCAATTAAAAATAATATTTTCAAATCTTTTTTCAAATTTTTCATTAATTTTCAAATTGGCTTCTTTTTTTATTTCTTTAATGATTTCTTGCAAATTATTTTTTTCCTTATTTTCAGCTTTTGTTTCACTTTCTTCTGCTGCTTTTTGCGCTTCTTTGGGCAACAAAGGCAAAATTTTATCTATTAAATCATAAACAAAATCCAAAGCCACTGAAAAATCAAGATTAGCTTTTTCTTCTAATTCGCTGGCTAAATCATTTTTTTCTATTGCCCCCCCCAAATAATCTTCTATTGCTCCTATAATAATCTCCTCTTTCTTTTCTTCAATTTCATATTTTTTAAATAATCCCTCTATTTCAGTAGCAACATCTATCTCGTTTAAATATTTTTTGATTTTATTTGGCATAATTTATACTTTTTATCTATAAAGGCCTTTCAAATAATAAACCGGCTTCAATTGCTAACAAGCTTTTTTTTACAATATCACTAATTTTAGCCAAAATTTCATTATTAATTTCTTTGTTAGCTAATACTTCACTGGCATTAGTCAGGGCTTTTTCATAATAGTCTAATTTTGCTTCATTTAATTTCGCGTTTTTGGCTAACAATTTCTTCTGATAAGCTTTTAAAATACTGTTTGCTTTAAAAACGGCCTTTTTTAATAACTCCAAATTACTTTTATCTACCTTTTCTTTTAATTCCATAACCTTTTTAATCTCTTTGGGCCAAGTAAAATCTTTAGCTTCTCCTTGTTCAACTTTTATTAATTCTAATTCAGCCAAAATATCTCGATGCAAAACTTTTTGCACTGCCAAGTATTTTTCTCGAGCTTCTACAAATTTAACTAAATCTTCGGCCAAATCCAAGACCTTGTCTTCAGCTATTCCCTTATTTATCAACTTAACTTTCAATTTTTTTATTTTTTCTTCGCGATCCATTAATTCACCTGTTGCATAAACAAAATCACTCGGAGCTAAAATAGGATCTTCGGCTAAAATTTGATTTATCTCTTGCGCATCAATAATATCAGGGGGAGGAAATGAAAAATCAGGCGCTTCAGGCATTGTTTCATTATTTAAAAACCATTTTTTGCTTTCCTGATAATTTGAATTTAATTGGTCAAGGTTCATTACGTTTACTTGGGGCAAACTAGGCAATTTTTTAGACAGCTCTATTTTTTTCTGAACATTTTCTTTCAATTCCTTGGGCACCAAATTTTCATAAATTGAATGTAATTTTAAGCCAACGTTAATAGCCAAATTTTGATCCAATTTTAATCGCTTTTCTAATTCATTGCTTAAAGCAAATAAAATTATTTTGCCTTCAAGTAAATCTTTAAAAATATCCTTAATTAAATCCTGTTTTGGGGCTGAAATTTTATATTTTTGAAATACTTTTTTTAAAGCTTTTTGAAAATCTTGAGAATTTAAAAATTCTTTTATCGCTTTATCCATATAAAATAATCTTAATTAAAAATCATTCTATCCCTCGCCTTCTTGCTCTCCCTCCTCTTCCTTACCTGCCAATATATTGAAACTCCTAATTTCTGTAATTAAACGGTTTATTTCATTTTGCATTGCTTCTCTGTTATCAGCCTTTCTGTATTCGTCTAAATTATCCCTTGCTTCATTTATTCTGCTTTCGTCAACCTTTACACCAGATTCTTTTAATTTATCCATATAACCTTCTAATTGACGAAAAATGCTTTCTACTTGAAAACCTGCATCTTTTGTTGGTGTTTCAGCTTTAGAAATAACAGATAAGCTGGTATTTAAATTATTTACTACATTATTAGAAACACTTCTAATATCTCCAGCTTGTTTTCGATCATAAGGAAACAAATTCCTTTCTCTTTCTTTAAAAGCGTCCATATCCTCTCGCTCTGCTGCTTCAGGGACAGTTGGCGGTGATGGAGGACCAACAGCTTGAATCTTATCCTTTATATTACTATTAAGCCGGCTGGGGTCCAAAGCTGTAAAGCCCTGCCCTTGACTGCCTTGTACTGGCCGGCCCGAAGCATCATATTCAGTAGTTAATTTGGCTCTTAAATTATTCAACTGAGCTAACTCTTGGTCATCAATCAAATCCCGATCAGCAGTCGGATCAAATTCCTTATAATGTTCTAAGGCAGCTTTGCGATAATCTTCATGGCTTTCATCAGGTTTTCTGCGGCGGTAAACATCTTCTGCTAATTGAGCGCTGTCTTCAGTTAAAGTCGTCACTCTTTTTTCTTCACCGGTTATTGGATCGCGCTCTACTCTTTCTTCAGTTTCAAGCATATCTTTTCTGGCATCACTTGAAGACACAATAAAATCTAATTTTTTAACCAGTCTATTGCGTGCCGGACCAGCTAAACTGCCAATAAATTGATTATTAGCTGCGCCGGTTAACTCTGCTACAGCATGTTTTTGCTGACGATTAATATCTTCTTGCCAAACTTGGCGGTCAGGATTCTTTTGCCAATTTTCCCGAGCTGCGCGCGCTTTTTCATCGCCAGCTGGATCACCAACACGAGGGGCATCAGGCACTTCACCAGGATTACCAAAGCCAACCCTGTTTGCTTGCTGGACAAAGCGGTCTTTTTGCGAATTTTTAACAAAATTCTTAACTTCAGAAAAATCATCGCGAGCCTGAAGTGTTTGCGTATCCGGATCCCAGCGCAAAGGAGAAACTGGCACTCTGCTGCCTCCTGCCTGTTCATTTTTCCTTTCTAAATTTTCGCCAAAATCAATTTGTTCTGGCTCATTCATTTTTTTAAACATCCCGCCGCGACGCATTTGGGCCACATGAGTAGGATTTAAGGCGCCTTGTTCAGCTAAACCATTGGCAAAAGCTTCCATTTTTGTTCTATCTTTCTGCTTTGCCGCTTTTTTCAATCCTCGGCTCATAGCAACAGGGTCCTGATACTGGCCCGTCTTTTTTAATTCCTTTAACATGCCTTCTGATTGCTTCCTTTGAACTTGTCTTTTATCTAATGGTGTGCCGCTTAAAAAGGACCCAACCCTGGCCTTGCCACGCTCATAAGCTTCTCTTCTACCTCTTTTTGTTGCTAAACGCGCCGGACCGCCACGCCGATAAGCTCTTTGACCCATTCGCGCCATAGTCGGTCTAACGGCTTTAGTATAAGGAGCTTTAACCGCTGCTTTTGTGCCTGCCATTCCTCGCCTGGCTGCGCCTTCCAATTTTCGACCGCCCCAGGCCCTGCCTCGTTTAATTGCGCCGCTTGCCATACCTGAACCAACAACAGAAAACTGCCCGCTATATTGCAAACCAGCAACTAATAAAATAGTGCTAATAATAAATGCTAAAATATTATTCCATTTACCAGCGGCAGAAAAAGTGCCTTGGGCTGTTTCTTGCGCCGCTTCTTGGCAATCAGCTACCTTTATAAAAGCGCAAGGATCTTTAGATAATTGAGCCATGGTCAAAAGTGACAGCCAAAGGAAAAAAGCCAAAAATGGTCCAATCATGCAATATTTCATAAACATGCTCCACCAACGTTTTGATACAGATCCTATGCCTGTTTCTTCAAAAACATAAGCAAAAAAAGCCAATGGCGAAAAAACAATTAAAATCCACAAAGCTATTATCCTGAAAACCAATTGGACTAAAAAGATTATCATAATTATCACCAATATAGTCGTATAAACTGCGCCCAATATACTGGCGCCAATTGCCTTGACCGCATCACCACCGCCTGAAACTTCAGCTTGTTCATTAGCTTTAAACCAATCTATCATGCCTGTGCCGCCAAAAATATTGCCTTCAGTAATGCCGACAATGGAATTAACAAAAGTCAGCATTACTACCTGGAAAAAATCAATAATTATACCGCAAATAGTTCTGCTAAAATTAACTAAAATAGCCATAATCAAAAGCTTGCCTAAAAGCTTGTTCCATTGATATTTCTCTATTTTTAAAACAGTAACAAAAGCAATAAAAAGCAAACCCAGAATAAAAAACATATTAACTATATCGCGCATCATTTTCCAGCCATCTTTTACAAAAGGAGAATTAATAAAATCATTATATTGAGCAACAATGACAACCCCTTTCATAATTAAAACTAATAAATTACCGCAAATCCAAATCCAAACCTTAACTAAAAAATTTATGCCCGCAACCATCCAGGTCAGAACATGACCAGTCCATTTAGAGGCTTCTTCTGCCGCCCAAACTGTTTCAACATTAAAAAACAAACAGGCAATTACAACTAAAAAAACTGCTATCATTAAACTGGCTAAAATTTTTTTATTTTGAAATTTTTTCAGCATTTTAAAAAAATAAATTTATGGACTAGACGCGCCACCTTCAGGTGATGAATTGCCTTCATGTTTGCAAACATCGCCATTCCAAGAACAACCAATTTTGTTTTCACACTCTGTTTCATCTTTATAATAAGCGCAGGTATCAATCAAAAAAGGATAATAAGTCAAGCAAGCATAGGGTTGATAATCAGAAGTCGTTTCATAAAAATCCTGGTAAATCCCGTCATAAAGCGGATTTGAAGTATCAAATTCTAAACACATACCTTCAAGGCCAAAGATTGCTTTTCTATTTTCTATATCTTTACAATTTGCGAGTTCTTCAGGATTGTCCGGATCATAATATGGATTACAGTCAGATGCCTTACTGCAAACTTGCCCCTTTGCTTCTTCAGGCATGGTACAAATTTTTGCCGGTGAATCACCTAAAGGAAAATAAGTTGTATAACCTCCTGCTTTAACTTGTTCATAAGAACAAGCAGTACCAATATCTTTTAAGTCTACAGATTGACTATATAAATTCGGTATATCTTTATATTCTTGCTCTTCTGATAATTGATAAGGCAAGGGTGCGTTCTGTTCAGGGAATATTTTACAAATTGCTTCTGTATAACGTTCATCTGCTGTCCTGCCCAATTTATTCAAATGAAAATATTGTTCAAATTCTTTATCATTTAACTCTGTCTCTAAAGGGAAACGATTAGGGATAGTATAACCAGAGTAATCACCTGCGCGCCATTGCGTTAACTGCGTTAACGGGCCTATGCCGAAACGATAAATATAACCTTCTTTGTTATTATAATCGCTTATTCTTTTTATTGTCATTGGCTCTTCTTGCAAACTATATCGTACATTATCTTTTGGTGCTCTAACTAACTCGCCTCCCTGCCATTCAGTTAATAATCTAACGCATTCACTGGCTTCGCGTTCAGCGCACAAATTAACTTGCTGACAAAAACCATTTTCGTCTTTTTCTGTGCAAACGGCCCATTGCTCACAATTACGGTCCTTTGAAACTTTTATTGTCTCAAAATTATTATTTGCTGTATTTAAAAATTCTACACAGCCATTATTCCAATCAACTTCTGTACAGCTTGACCTGTCAACATTAACTCCTAAATCTATAACATAATAACTGTCTTCTGTATTGTCTTTGACTTCAACCTGGTCATAAATTATATAAGAATCGGGGCAGTTGTTTTTTTCAGCGCTTTTATTCCCATTAAGCGGGGCATATAAGATTAAATTGAAATCAAGCAAATCATCAAATTCGTTCCATGTAAGATCCTCTTCTTCGCAGCTTTTTTGAGATTTATAATCAGAATTTTCACACTCACCAAGCGGCACCGAATATAAAATTTCTACTTTTTTCCAGTCAGTTTCAGCTGTATAAATAATTGGTTCGGCTCCCCTTTCTGAATCAACCGGCCTAAATTCAAAAGCTGCTTCTGGCATTGGGCAATCATTGCCCACGCCTTTTGAATCTTCATTCATTTTATAATAAAAAGAAATTTTATAAGCTTTACCTTTTTCTAAACGGACAAGTTTTTGGCTAATACCATAAGGGGGGGCTTCACATTCTTCATATAAAGGCGTACTTGGGCAATCTTGAGCAGTTTCTTTTATTAATTTAATAGCTGTTTCACCGGCCTGGACATCATCTATTTCTTTATCCTGGCTGCCAGAACTAGCCGCTACAGTCACCCAATTTGACAAACCACCAGTCGGATCACGGGTTTCAAAACCACCGTTAAAGACAAAATTAGGATTAATATCTAAAAATTCAGTGCAACCATTCCATTCTTCACTGCATTTTCCGACATAACCTTTATATTTATTTGCCTCATAAACTTTATAAATACTAAACGGATAAGCTAAACATTGAGAATTAAGCCATTCGCCTCTTTTTAACAAACAGGTTTCTTCATCTTTTATTTCAGGCAAAATTAAAGTGCATTGATCATATTTTTCACTCCACTCTCCGCCATTATCTTGACAATCCTCTATATTATCAAAAAGCAAGCCGCCACAGCCAAGTTTAGGATTGCCTTTTTTAAACCAGCCTTCAACCTTTTGACCATTAATTAAATTTTGCTTATACTCGCAAAGTTTGGTTGGCTCAATTTTATAATACTCTGAAACACCCTCTTCATTAATTAATTCCGTACAACCTAAAGCGTCATGATTGCATAAAATGGCGTCTGGCACATTAACATATTTGTCCGGATTATTCTTTAAATAAACTTCTTGAAAAGTTATATTCTCTACATCTTCAAAGTTTGGCTTGCCTAAACGCTGACAACCTTTATCATTATCAGAACAGCTATAATTATCATTCAAAACTAAAGTGGTTAATTCATCTTCAGCTACTGAATAATCATCCAAAGGCGAGGCATTCTCATTATTAAAAGTCTGGCCATGTGGATTGACTGAATTTTTAGTATCAACTAAAATTTGACAACCGACTGCGCTTTCTCTACATAGATTAGTAAACGATCTAAGATAATGAGTCTGTCCTAAAATATCCTCATAAGCTTGACAACCTATCATTTCTCCCTTTTTAAATACGCCGTAAAATGTTCTATCACAGCTGTCTGGCGTTGACCAACTATCTTTAATAGCATAAACATTATCTTTAACCACTTTTAATAAAATATTATCCAAATAAACTTTATTATCAAGGGAATCAAAGATTAAACTGTTATTTTGCAAATCATCCCAGCTAACATAAACCGGCCCTAAAGTATAATTTTGCCAGTCCGTAGTCAATCTTACCGTTTGGTTCTCCAAGGTAGCGAAATTTTCCATGGTTGTAGCATTACCGTCATCTACTGCTGTGCTAAATCTAACTGCGATTACTTCACCTGCTGGATTGTCAGTCTTTGCCCAAAATGACAAAGTGTATAAATTACCCCGTTGAATATCAATAAATTTATGAATACTGTTTACTTCTTGCTGAGGAATCAATAAAGAATGGCCGCCTACTGCTATTGATTCGCCAACTCTAGTTAAAGAATCATTTTCCTCTCCCTCCAAACCATTATACCAATCTAATTCAGCTGTGTCTTCAAAATTATCAAACATTTTTATATAAACATTATTGCCTTGATTGCCGACAAAAGCACGGCAGCCATTTGCTTCAGGACGGCAGGCAATGCCTTCATCTGGGATAGCGTCATAAAGGCAAGCTTCAATATCGCTCTGCCAGCGGCCATTAGTAGCTTCACAATTTTCTTCAGTTGCGTCAGTTTTTCTGTAAGGGTGGCAGTCTTCTGAAACCGAAACTGTTTTTCTAATATTGCGCCAATAATTGTTGCCATCATTGTCAAAAAAATTAATACACTTAAAATCTTGGCTGCCTAAAGTTACTCTACAATCGGCTGAACCATCAATTGTTTTTGGCGCACCAGTATTCTCATCTTGCTGTAATTCATATTTAATCAATTGCGGCGGACCTGTTTCAGAGCCCTGCCAGGTGAAATAGGTCTTTTCTCCTAAGCCTAAATTAGGTTTAATGCATTGCCTTAAATAAGTATAATATCCAATGCCCTCGCCTCCTCTAGCCACTTCATCTAAATTAGTAAACTGCGAACAGCCAACTTCATCAAGCGTACAAGCTGAAGCCGTATCTGGAATAAAATAATGATATAAAGGATCAGGTTCTGGATCATATAGCGCTGACTCTTGTTTATAAGTATCATAACCGACACATTCAGCCGGACAATAATCATACGTGCTTACTACGCCAGGAATCGGAGGATCATTATTCAAAGGCGTAAAAAGCTGACAACCGACTTCTTCGGGTTGGCAAACTTTCATATAATTTATACAGGCTGAATCATCAGGTGCATATTTATAACAAGCTGTTTTGTCAGCAAAGAATGCTGGTTTATCATCTTCTGGCTGATCCCAAAAATACCCATTGTCTTCACAAGCCTTTTTAGTTGTAAAATTTGCCATTACCGGCGGCGGATCACCCGGTCCATAGCCATGACAATTTAAAATTTCCGGCGGTTTCTTATAATAAATCTTATTATTTGATTCATAATCAGTATATCCGCTAATAAAATCTCTGTTTCTCACCTGATCAATTGTGTTTAGAGATAAATCAAGAGCATCTAAATAAACCTCTGCATCTGTTTCACCGCCTGGCAAATTAATTAAAATTTCAAGAGCTGTGCCTGGACGCGAAGTCATTAATGTGCTATTAACTCGAGAATAGGCATTATTTAAGGAAAAACTGCCACTATTAAGCTCGTCAGGGAAAGTTTTTATCTTTTTTACTAAATTAAAAATAATTGGTTGATCCAGGGGCTGATTAGACTTTAAATAAGCTGTGGCTGTATAAGTGTCGCCTGCTCTTGTTAAATTCCCATCCTCATTAAATTTAAGGCTGTGAACGAGCTGCAATTCTTGATCAGCTGGAATTTGGCTAATATCCACTTGCAATTTACCTAAGCCACGATGTACATTGAAGCCATCTTTAGAAACAGAAGCTATGTCACTAAATGGCCCGTACCCCAGCCAATCGCCTAAAAGTTCTTGGCAATTCTCTTTGCTATAATCATAAATAAAAGCATCTTGACAACTCTTTAGCCAACTACCTCCATTTTGCACGCAAGTCTCTTCGCCTGCTTCAGTTAATTCGCTTGAAATCTGACCGTCAATCTGACATTCAGTCTGCCAAGTTCCATTATTATCTTCACAATCTGCTTGATTATCAAATTGCGGATTTCTGCAAAGGTTATATTTTAAAATACTTGTTAAACAATATTTTTTATATTCCGCATCTATGCCAAGTTTATCATTAGAACAATCATCTTCTTTTACGTCATCATTTACCGCGCCTTCACAACGATAATCCCAAGTTCCCTCGCGAGCTAAACATTCTTCTTCTGTTACTGCATCTTCAACACCGTCACAAAAACCCTGCCAAGTGCCATTATTAAAATTACACAATTCTCTTGTTTCATAACCATAATTTAAACAACTTTCATAATAAGTACCGTCACATTCATCTCTTTCTTCTACTTCTTTTTTAAGTCGCAAATCCCAATTAGCCGGGAAATAACCTTCTTTAGTGTATTCAAAGCTTGAATCAGCCACTAAATTATTAGCCGAATCACGATATAAGAAAAATTCATTACAGCCTTCGTTTTCTTTTTGGCAGCTTTCAACATTATTGTTTAAATAAATCCTTTGATCATCCTGCCAAAGACCAGCTTTTGAACGATTAGTAGCATACCAACTGCAGCCTGCATTATGAGGCCCGCAGATTTCGCTGCCGCTTAGAGTATTTTTTAAATATGAAATTAAACTAGTGCCTTCAGGCTCACTAATCGTATAAGTACGGCAGCTATTATATGCTTCAGGGCAAGAATCAGCGCCAAATTGCCAAGCATTTTTTTCTTTGACACAAAATCCATAATCTTCATTAACACAGCCTCCCTTGCCATCTTCCTCCAAGCAGGAAGAAAAATCAGGGCAGCGAGAGTACCTTTGGCCAGTTAAATTAGACATTAAAATTTCACCGTAAGGCTCTAAATCAGTTTGCAAAGCGCATTTTGTTGTTGGAATTTTTAAAAGCCAATCAGGATCGACCAAATTACAAAAAGCTGACTCATCATCATCAAAATCACCGCAAGTTCCAGAACCAATTTTATCAAAACCATTAACGACATCAGCCAGAGTTGCTCCGACAACTTCATTTTTCTTTCTTATGTTATAATTTCTAATTTCTTCCAAACTGGCCCCAACGCCTGATGGCTTAAATAAACAATTTCTTAATCGTTCCGCAACAAAAGGTTTGGCAAGATCATTGTAGCCCGGTTGCTGTGCAGTTATATCTTCAAACTTGGCAAAATCAGGCTGGCCATCATTATCTTCATCATAAATATTTCTAAAATTACAGTCTCTAACTAATTCAATAGCCAATTCCAAACCCAAAGGCACAACACGAGCTTTTCTTAATTTTTTAATATTAGCCAAATGATAAGTGCCTGTTTCTACAGTCTCACCCCATGAAAAACCATAATCACCAACTAATTTCCTTTTTTCTAAAGCCTCACTTATTGTTAATTTATCATTAATTGCTAAAGCAAAATTTGAATCAATAACATTATTATAAATATTTGGATTAACTTCCCCCTTAAGCTCTAATTGAAAATCAGACAATAAATTCACACTTTTATATGTAGCACTATAACTAAATTGCTGAGCCAACTTTTCAACATAACTTTGTATGCCTTCACTTGTCACTACTTCCTGGCTAAAAACATTAAAAGGCTGAACAGGATCCAAGGGTTCGCTTTCTGCTTCATCTGCGGCTTGTTTTTTTAACTTTGCGACTGAATACTCTTCTTGTTGCGATTCATTTAAGGCTGTTAATAACCTTTTTATCATGTGATTCCAAAGTGTGCCTGTAAAAACACCCAAAGCATCAGCTGCGATTTCTTTAGTATAAATTCTGGCATTATAAACCCCCTTGCTTGCTTTTAAATCTTCTTCTACTGAATCCCTAATAAGATTAGCAGGGGTTTGAATAGTATCAGTAATGCGATCCATGGCCCCTTTCCAGCCATCATTAATGGTTGCTTCAACGTGACGGTCAATAAATTTATCAAGACCAACATCAACTATTTCTTTAGCTATATTTTCCCAAGCATTAAATTCATTGGCTTCAGGATTAAACATTCCCTTGCCTAATTGCCAATTATATCTTTCACCGGCTTCAAAATTTTCAGGCGTTAATAATCTATCAAGACTGCTTTTTAAATAATCAAAGCTGCTTTTTATAGAATCAATAACACCTTCAATCAAGCCAATCTTGCGATTAACTTCATTTTCATAAATTTCAGCCAAATTTCTAGCGTCTTCTGGTATTGTGCCCAGGACCGGGCCTATGCCTAAACCCTGTAAAACCCTTGCGCAGTCGCCTTCACGCAATTCTATTGCGCTTTTGCCTTTACAGCCTGAATAAACAGATTTGGCTTCCTGTAAATTTTCCAGCCAAGGATCAATCCTGTTAAACCATTCTTCTTTAATTAAAGGGATATTTTCCGGTGCAATAACAAATTCACCAACTGATAATTCAACCGGTTCACTGCTTGCCATTCCGCCTCTAATCGCTCTGCTATCATCTGATAATGTTTCTGTTAAATCATCCAGTTTTTCAGCATATACCTGCAAATTTTCTTGAACTGGCGGCATACTGCATTTGACTCGGCCTCCAGAAATAGACTCGCAATTTCCTGGTAACCAGTCCATCAACCGGTTATCCCATATCATAAGCTGCTCGTCATAAAGCGTAAAATTTCGTAATCTTTCATTGCTCTCACTGACTGTCCCGCCTTCCTGAATTTGATAATTAAAAGAAAACCAATCTGACTCTGCCCATTCTTCCCAATGGCTAGTCAACTCTGAAAACGAACAATCAGGCGAATAGCCTTTAAAGCCTGGAAACATAGGCATATCCAAAGTTAAATCAATTGCTATTCTTGGATCAAGAGTGCAAATATCAATACCGGTTAAATCCTGCATCACGGTCTGAATCATATCACCAATTGCCGCATCAGCATAACCCTGAATAAATTGGTCAAAATTTGTAATAAATTTAGGCGCACCGCCTTTATCTGAATGAGCCACCCATACAGCTGTCTGCTGGGCAATCGTATTTGCTAATCCGCCTAAAATATTTTTAAAAAACATTGCTTTTATTTCACTCAAAATTTTTGTGATTATCCTGTCAACTTTTTTTTCTGTTTCCTCTGCTGCTTGCTGACTCATATGAGCGCCTTTCATCACATTCTCGGCTGTCGAAAGAGGAACTAAATCTGGATTAGTTACAGGCGTTGCTTTTACCTCTTCAAGCTTAAAAAAGAAAACAGCATAAAAATTGCTAAAAACAAAAATCAGCGCAACAACTAAAATTATCAGCTTTTTAATTTTTATTTTTCTTGACTTAAGCATGGTAAAAAAATAATTTTATAACTCTTTGATAATTAAACCAAATTGCTTATTTTTACGCCTCAATATGAATTAAGAATTTCTAAAAACGTGTTTTTTAAAGTCTGATCATCAATCTGATCCAATAAGTTTTTATCAATACCGCTTTTTTCCAGCTCCTCTCTTATTTGAGCCGGGGTTAAATTTTTTAGTTCTTCTATTGTTAATTCCTTTGCTTCAGGACTTAATTGCTCAGTTGTTTCTGTCCCTATTGACTCACCGCTGCTAAACTCTTCTAACATTTGCTGAAAATCCTGATCATAAATACCCATTGCCTCTAAATTCATATCCTCAGAAGAATATGTATCAATTAAATCAGTTATTTCATTTGCCGGTCCATTCATGTTTTGATTTAAAGATGTTCCTGCTGCTTCTTCTTCAAACTGCTGAGCAGTACAATCTTCCCCCTCCGGGCAATTGGGATCAGTGCCAGCCAAAATTTCCTGTTTATCCCAAATGCCATCACTGTCGCTATCCTCCAAATAAGGACTGGTTTGATAAATATAAATCTCACTATAATCATCTAAACCGTCTAAATCACTATCCTGATTTTGCAATTTAATAACTTCTTCTTCTGGCCTTGCTTGATTTGTAGCGCTAACCTTATATTTGTTCCGCAAGTCACTTCTTATATTATGCAAATAGCTGGGATACAAAGGCTCTTCTAAATTTTTTTTAAACTGGAGATAACCAAGGACTAAAGCAGAAATTGTAATTAAAATTAAAAAAAATACAAAGAATTTCTCCATAGGAGTCTTTTCTATTTTGCTGCTTATTTCTTCGCTTTTTTCTTCAAAAAATTCTTTTATTTTTTCTCGTCTGTCTGTCATTAAACTGTTTTTATTATAACATAAATTCTTTAATAATTATATCACAAAAACACTCTTTAAACCACAAATTGTTGATAAATATCAGCCCAATTTTTTAAACTCAAATCTTGAGCTCTGATATTCTCTTTTAATTGAGCTGATTTTAGCTTATTTTTAACTATTTGTTTGTCTAATTTTAAGCCAGCTGCCAAATTATTTTGCAATTGTTTCCTGGGCGAACTAAAGCCAATTTTAACCAACTGCCAGAATTTATTTTCCTTGAAATTTTTTATCTTTGATACCGCGGCTGGCAAGGTTTGGCTTAATTTTATTTTTAAAATTGCGCTATCAACCTTTGGCTGCGGATAAAAACTTTTTGCAGAAATATAATCAATTATTTGAGCTTGGCCATAAAATTGGACTGACAAGCTTAAAAGGCTCATTTTGCCGGGTTTTGCTACAATTTTTTGTGCTACTTCTTTTTGCACCAAAACAACCATTATTCCTGGCTTTGGCTCATAAGTTAAAAATTTTTTCAAAACCGGCTTAGTAATCAAATAGGGCAAATTAGCCACTACTTTATATTTGTCACTTTGCAATTCTTTAGCTAAATCTGAATTTTTAATTTCTAAAATATCAGCCTGTAAAATTCCCAGGTTTTTAATCCCTTTGAATTTCTGTTTCAAAAAACAAGCTAATCCTTTATCTAATTCAATGACCAAAACTCTTTTGCTAAACTCTATTAATTTTTCGGTAAGAATGCCAAAGCCCGGCCCAATTTCTAAAACATAGTCGTTTTTATTTAGATTCGCTGTTTCAGCTATTTTTTCTAAAACTTTTTTATCAGTTAAAAAATTCTGGCCCTTATTTCTGCTTGGCCTAATGCCATACTTCTGACACATTTTTTTTATCTCATTTTTTTGCATAAATAAAACTTATTAAAACAGGGGATTTCAGCATATTGCTTCACCGGCGAATTCTTTTGAATCAAAACTTTAATGTGATACTTCATTATTATCATTATCCTTCTTGTCCAAAGCCATCTTTCTAACTATCTTGGTTATATTTTTTTCAATTTTATCCAAACGCACCAAAATCCGAAAAGCAATATAAAACAAAATTAAAATTGAAATATAAATTACTAAATCAACTCCTCTGCCAACACCAACCAAATTTGCTACGAATGAGGTTGTTTCCGGCAAAATCACAACAAAACCGACCATAAACCAAAAAATAGTCCACAAAATAAATTCCTGCAAAGAAATTATCTTATCTTTATAACGCAAAGCTACTTTGGTAACGGCAAAAAGTATAAAAAGAATTAAAATAAGCTGAATAATCATATATTTTAAATTTATTTTTGGTTTAAAAAACAAAGCCCGCCATATAGACCGGCTAAATCTCCTAATTTGGCTTTTTTAATTTCTGGTAAATAAGGAAAAATTTCCAATCTCTTTTTTAACTGGTCTTTAACCAAATCTAAAGAAACACTTTTCATTAGAGAGCCCCCCAAAATTATCGCCTCAGGTGACCACAAAACAATAACATTATTCAAGCCAGTCGCCAAAATATCCGCCTCTTTGCGCCAAATTTCTTGCTTCTTAATTTTATGGGCTTTTTTATTATATCTTTCTTCTAAGGCTGAACCGGCAATGTTTTCTTCTAGAGTTTTGCTGCCATTTTTGGCAGAAAAATTTATAATCTGATGACCTGGCTCAAAACCAAAATAGTTATCATCAATTTTTCCTTTAATTATTCTTGCCCCGCCGACACCAGTGCTTATAGTTAAATAAGCAATGATTTTATAACCTTGACCCGCGCCATATTTAGTTTCGCCTAAACCAGACAAAGCAGCGTCATTCTCCAAATAAACTGGGGCTTTTATTATCTTTTGCAAGTTTTCCTTCAAAGGTTTATTAATCCAATCTGGCAAATTAGGCGAATTTACTAATTTTGTCTTTTTTCTGTCAAATGGCCCGGCAACTCCGCCCGCCACTGCTTTAACTTTTTTATTATTAGTAAGCTGAGAAATCAATTTTTGAAAAAGCAAAATTGCTTGATTAAAATCCAAAGGCGTAGCAACTATCTTTTTTTTATAAAAAGTCTTTCTATCTTTGGAAACTGCTAAGCGTGTTTTTGTCCCGCCAATATCAAAAACTAAATACATAAAATTATTTTTTAAGCTTTATTAAATAACCCTCGTAAGGCCTTAAATATAATTTATTTAAATTGATCGGCTGGCCTTGTTTTTTTGTTAAATAAGTATTACAAATTAATTCCGCGGAAGAAAAAGGCAAAGAAATCTTTTTTCTTCGGCTGGCAAAATTTAACAAGACCAAAACTTTTTCTTTTTCGCTTTCCCTAATATAAGCCAAAAGATCTTTTGTCCTTATATCTAAAGAATAATAAACCCCTTGCAAAATCGCTTGTGACTTTTTCCTGAAGCTAATTAATTTTTTATATAAACTTAAAATTGACTTGGTATCGGCTAATTCTTTTTTTACATTAAAAATCAAATAATTCCTGGCCACTGGCAGCCATGGCTTTACTTTGGAAAATCCGGCATATTTTTGGCTTGACCACTGCATTGGTGTCCGGTGAGGATCGCGTCCCAAATCAAAACCGGGAACATTTTTGCCCCAGGGATCTAATTGCTCATCTTTTTTAATTGGCACATCTGACATGCCAATTTCTTCACCGTAATAAATAAAAGGCATGCCTTTTAAAGTCAATTGCAACATAGCAAATAGCCTGGCCTTTTTTCGGCTTTCTAGGCGAGAAGCAACTCTAGGACGATCATGATTGCCCAAAACATAATTGGCGCAATCTCCTGCATCTAAATTTTCCTCATAATTATCCAAAAAACTTCGGTAAGCCCAGGCATTCCAAGGCAATCTAATAAAATTAAAATTAAAGGGAGCATGAAGCCCCTGCTGGCAAAGCTTATAATACATTTTCATTTCTGCCATTTTTGTTTTATAAAAAACTTCGCTGACTAAAAATTTATTTTTATATTGGCCGACAATACTGCAAAATTTATTTAAAATTTCCAAAGTTTCTGGCCTGCCCCTATCATAAACATTTAAAAATTGGCGGTAAGGATCGTCATGCCCGGGAATATATTTAGGATTTACTGGATTGTCACGAAATTTATCATCTTTAATAATATGATAAACGGCATCCAAGCGAAAGCCGTCAACTCCTTTGGCTAGCCAAAATTTCATTATTTTTTCCATCTCCTTTTGAACTTGTTTGTTGCGCCAATTTAAATCCGGTTGGCATTCTAAAAAAGTATGCAAATAATACTGATTTGTTCTTTTGTCTAAAGTCCAAGCTGAACCGCCAAATCGGCTTAACCAATTATTGGGCGGTGAGCCATCTGGTTTTGGCTTATGCCAAATATACCAATCGCGTTTCGGGTTTTTTAATGAAGATTTTGATTCAACAAACCAAGGGTGCTGGTCAGAAGTATGATTAGGCACGAAATCCATTAAAATTTTTATCCCATGTTTATGGGCTTCTTTAACAAATTTTTCAAAAATTTTTATATTGCCAAAAATAGGATCTATTTTATAATAATCTGAAATATCATAACCGAAATCTTTCATCGGTGACTTATAAACCGGGCATAACCAAATAGCATTAACTTGCAAAATTTTCTTCAAATAATCAAATTTTTCAATTATGCCCTTTAAATCACCTTTGCCATCTTCATTAGTATCTTTAAAACTTAAGGGGTAAACCTGATAAACAGTATCATTAGTTGACCATTTTAATTCTTTTTTGTTTTTTTTAGGCATTATTAACTATTTCCTAAATAATTTAGCAAAAATTAAATCTCGGATAATTTTAAAACCGTTTAAAAATTTCTGGCCATATTGATTATAAATAATTTCCACTGGTATTTCAGTATAATTTAAACCGTAAATTCTAACTAAATCCAAAATTTCAGTGGCATGAGCCATGCCATCCTGGCTTATTTTTGTTGCTTTAGCTGCTTTTTTGGAAAGGGCCCTAAAACCATTATGTGCGTCAGTTAACTTTACGCCCGTAAAAAACCAATTGAAAATAATGGCTGGTTTCAAAATAAAATATTTTTTAGTCCAGGGCATTTTTGATTTTTTATCTAAAAAACGGGAACCAAAAACAATATCTGCTTCTTTATTTACAATTGGCGCAATCATTCTATAAATATCTTTGGCTTGCATTTGTCCATCAGCGTCAAAATGAACAATAATTTTTGCGCCTTTTTTTAAGGCAAATTCCATGCCCGTTTGCAAAGCTGCTCCTTGTCCACGATTAATCATGTGATTAATTAAATAAACTCCTAAAGGTTTAATAATATCTTTTGTCCGATCATTTGAAGCATCATTAATAACTACAATATTTCGGCTGTGCTCCTGCAGGCTTTTAATGACCCCGAAAATATTTTTGTGTTCGTTGTAAGCTGGAACAATTATCCAGACTTTGTTGTTTAGCATAATTTAGTTTTTAAAGTTAAAAGTCTAAAGTTGAAAGTTAATTTTACTTTATAACTTTATAACTTTCTACTTCATTTTTAAATACGCTTCAATAAACCCGTCCAAATATCCATCCAAAACCCCCTCCACAGCAGCTGTTTCAAAATTTGTCCGATGATCTTTAACTAAGTGATATGGCTGCAAGACATAAGATCTAATCTGATTACCCCAGACGGCTTCGGAAAATTCACCGCGTAATTGTTTTTTTTCTTCTTCTTTCTCTATTTCTGCTAATTTCTGCAATTTTGATTTTAAAATTTTTAATGCCTGTTCTTTATTTTGCGCTTGAGAACGTTCACTTTGGCAAGACGCAATAATTCCTGTTGGCAAATGCGTGATACGAACAGCTGATTCTGTTTTATTAACGCTTTGTCCGCCATGCCCAGATGCCCGAAAAGTATCAATTTTCAAATCTTCCGGTTTAACGTCAATTTCCAATGATTCTTCAATTTCAGGGATTACTTCAACTAAAGCAAAAGATGTATGGCGCATGGCTTCAGCGTCAAAAGGCGAAATTCTCACTAAACGATGTACTCCATTTTCTGATTTTAAATTACCATAAGCATAATTTCCTCTCACTTCAATAACTGCACTTTTTATACCGGCTTCAGAACCAAAGTTTTCATCTAAAATTTTAGTTTTAAATCCTTTTTTATCACAAAACCTCAAATACATGCGCAAAAGCATCTGTGCCCAATCTTGCGCATCAACGCCGCCTGTACCAGCATGAATAGCTAAAATCGCATTATTCTTATCATTTTTATCCCCAAATAACAAATAAAATTCCAAATCTGAAAATCTTTTTGCTAATTCTTCATATCTTTTCTCAACTTCTTTTCTCAAATTAACTGCTTGATCTTTTTGATCCATTTTAGCTAATTCTAAAAGATCATTAACTTCATCTCTTAAACTGCGCCAGGTTTCAATTTCATCTTTTAATTCATTGGCCTTTTGGCTAATTTTTTTAGCTTCTTGCTGATCCTGCCAAAAATCCTTTTGGCTCATTAATTTTTCTAATTTTTTGCTTTCTTCTATTTTTTGGTCAATTTCAAGAAAGCCCCAAGATTCCTTAATTTTCCTAAATAATTCCTGCATTTTTTGCACTAATTCTTTCTCTTTCATAACTAGTTAAAAATATATAGTTAAAAAGTTATAAAGTTATAAGGTTTTTATAAAACCAGAAAGCATTTTTGATATTTCAATTAACTTTTTATAAGCTTGCTCAAACTCTTGTCTTGAAATATATTTTAATTCTAATGCTAAATATAGCATAGACCGCACTTCTGCGCATGATCCCTTAGCTATGTATAAAAATCTTGTAAATTCTTTATTGGTTCGTCTTTCAAAGCCTTCGACAATATTATTCATAACCGAAATTGCTGCTCTCTGTATTTGTCTTTTAAAATTATGATCCAAACATTTCTTAAACTGACTATAAATATCTAAGGTTAATTCCTTGCTTTTTTGCCAGGCAATTATCTCCTCAAATTTTTCAATTTTCATACTGTTTAACTTTATACTTTATGAACTTTATAACTTTCAACTTATCTTAATTTTAGCAAAAAAAATCACACTTGAAAAGCCCCTTTCACTTTAAACCTTTACAAACTTTTAAACTTTTTAAACTTTCAAACTACAAAAAAACAGCGCATCATTTTGACACGCTGTTTACTTTATACTTTAAGAACTTTATAACTTTTAACTAAATAAACTAATTCTCAATTTCCCTTTCTACCAAAGTCGCTTTAACTGTTTTTTCTTCACCATCATGCAAAATTTTCAGTTCAACTTCATCACCTGGCTGAAAACGAGCCAAAACCCGGCCCAAAGAATGATTTGGATTAATTCTTTGACCATTAACTTCCAAAATAATATCATTTTCTTCCAAACCTGCCTTATCAGCTGGTGATCCAGGCACAACAGCCAAAGTGCCGTCTGAACCTTTAATAATTAAAGCACCGTAATTAACTGGTAAATTATTAATTTTTGCCAACTGTTTGTTAAGCATAATATAACGCACGCCTAAAAACGGCCTGACAATTTTGCCGTATTTTTCTATACTTTCAATTACCTGCTTAGCTTCGTTAATTGGGATAGCAAAACCAACCGATTGTCCTGCTCTGGAAATAGCCGTATTAATACCAATTACCTCGCCTTTTAAATTTAATAAAGGGCCCCCTGAATTACCAGGGTTAATTGCTGCATCAGTCTGAATCGCTTCTTCCAAAACTTCGCTAATACCAGCCCCGCCTGCTTCAACTCTTCGGCCAACACCGCTAATCACGCCTCTAGTAACTGTATTTTGGAATTCAGACAAAGTATTGCCAATAGCAATTACTGTCTGTCCGATTTGAATATTGTCTGAATCGCCTAAAACTAAAGGCGTCAACTTATTTGCCTCAATTTTTAATACTGCCAAATCATTAATTGGATCTTTAGCCAAAACTTCAGCATCATATTTTTGGCCGTCATTGGTCACAACAGTATATTCTGCATTTTCGTCCATAACAACATGCTTATTAGTTAAAATCAAACCGTCTTTAGAAACAATAAATCCTGTCCCGCCGCCAATTTCTGTTTTTTCACCACTTTTTTCTTTTGGTAGGCTGGGCTGATTAAATCTATGTTCAAAAGGCCAGCCAAATTCAAAAAATTTATTAAATAAATCTGGCCCTGTTGAACTATAAACATCTTGAATTTCCTTAGTAATTACAATACTAACCACACTAGGCGTAGTCTTTTTTACTACATCAATAGTAGCTGATTCTTCTTCTGCTAAGGTTATTTTTTCTGTCTCAACTTTTTCTAATTTCAAACCGTTTTCATCTTTAATAATAAAGCCAAAGTTATCAAGGTTTTGCCAAATCAAAACACTAGAACAAACACCTGCTAAGCCACCGAAAATTAAGCTTAAAACAATAATTAAAACCAAAAATTTTTGTGAAAATTGTTTTTCTTTATTTTTAGGCTCTTTAAAAAACATATAACATCCCCTTAACTAAAGACAGGAAAAAATAATTTCTTCCCGTCTTTTTTAAAAAAATATTTATAAATTTTAAACACTGGGCTCTTCTTTTTTTTCTTCTTCAGCTGATTCTTTTTCTGTTGGCATCTCTCCAGCAGAAGCTTCGCCAAAAGTCGTTTCTTTAGGAGCCTCTTCTTCAATAGAAGATTCTTCAGTGGTTTCTTCGCTAGCAGAACTCTCTCCGACAGCAGTTTCTGTCGCACTAGAAGCTTCTTCTGTTTCAGATTCAGCAGCAGTTGCTGCTTCAGCACACTTATTACAGATTTCAGGATCTTGTTCAGAAGGCTTAATACCCATTAATTTGCCAATTGTTTTATACAAAAATCCTTCCAATGGTGCCCCGCATTTTTTACATTTTTTCATATAAATTTTCCTTAAATAACTAAAATCTAAAAGATTTTAGCTAAATTAGTAATCATTAATTAAAATGATAAAGATAGCTATAAAAATTAGCTATTTTCCCCCTTTTTATGCTTATACCCTCATTTTGCAACAATTTAATTTTTTTTGCAAGTCCTAAGCAATAATTTCCTGCTTTTTTATCATTTCTGACTACCCGATGACAAGGTATTTCAACCAATATAGGATTCTTATTCAAAGCATTTCCAACTGCCCGGGCAAGTTTTTTATTGCCCAACTTTAGCGCCAAAATATGATAAGTTGTAATTTTCCCTTTGGGAATTTGTCTAACTAAATCCAGTACTTTTTGCTCAAAATCAGTCATTTTAAATGCCTCTAAATTGATTGATTAAATCCAATAGTGGTTTATAAATTTCAATAAATTCTCTAAAAAGCGGAATTAAATATAAAACAGCCAAAATTACAGGAATTGCTACAATTAAAAACCGAATTAAATTCATTAACCGTGCTTTTTTTAAATCTTTATTCAAACTCTCAACTTTATCAAGCAACAAATCCGTTTTTTTTAAATTTTGTTTTATTAATTTTTCTAAATTTTGTTTGTTTTTTGATTCTGCCATATTCTATCCTCTTATTTGGCAATTTTTAACATATTTTAAGGCTAACTTTTTCATTTCTGCCAATTCTTCTTCTTTAAAGCTTTTCTCTCTCTCAAAACTAATATCAAGAGTTTTATTATTACTGAAACCCTGCAAATAATATTTATCAGCTCCTTTTATCATTTTAGCAATCTTTTCTATCTCTGACAAATCATGAAATTTGGGCAAAACAGTCGTTCTAAATTCATAATCTAAACCAGAATCCATTATTAATTTTATGCTTTGTTTAATTTTATTATTATTAATCTTCACATTTGTAACCTTATCATATTGCTCTAAAGAAGCTTTAACATCCATAGCAATATAATCAATTAACCCCTGTTTTATTAATTTTTCTAAAAGATCCGGTTTGCTGCCATTCGTATCTAATTTAATTAAATAACCTAATTTCTTAATTTTTTCTAAAAAGCTAACTAAATCTTTACTCATTAAAGGTTCGCCGCCACCGACACAAACCCCCTCTAAAAGACCTTTTCTTTTTTTTAAATAAGAAAAAAATTCTTTTTCTGGAATATATTTTTTATCTGACGCTGTTTCAATTAAATCTGGATTATGACAATAAGGGCAACGAAAATTACAGATAGCTAAAAAAACAGAGGTTGCCACCAGCCCTGGATAATCAATTAAAGTAACTTTTTGTAAACCACCGATTTTTACCATAATAAAATTATTTTATAATAAAAAACCAACCTCGGCAAGAGGTTGGATTTTGTTTAAAGAACTGTTTTCCTCCTAATTAAAGAACACTTCATTCGGATAGCTGTTTATTAAATTCCCTCCGATCAACAAATTCTGCTCGTTTTCCTTTGTTCCACTGGTTAACCGGTCTAATATAGCCAACTATCCGAGAATACACCTCGCAAGGCGTACGTTGCATTTTTGTGTTCATACTCCTCCCCATTTAGCTATCTATTTGTAAAAAAATAGATAGTCTTATATAAATATTTTTATTAACTTAATTTTTCCTGTTTTGCCTGGCCTTTTTCAATATAACCTATTTCCGCATCGCATTTAGGACAGAAAAAATGTTCTCCCGGGATATAACCATGAACAGGACAGACAGAAAAAGTCGGAGTAATGGTAAAATACGGCAAATGATAATTTTCAGCAATTTTTTTAACTAATTTTTTAGTTGCAGAAACAGAAGGCATTTTTTCTCCAATAAAGCCGTGAAGGACCGTACCCCCAGTATACCTTGTTTGCAGGTCATCTTGCAAATCCAATGCCTCAAAAATATCTTCAGTATAATTAACTGGTAATTGCGAAGAATTTGTATAATAAGGATCAGCACCTTCTTCCCTATAAGCTTTTTCATTAGCGCAAATAATATCCGAATATTTTTGTTTGTCAGCTTTAGCAAACCGATAAGCAGTGCCTTCAGCTGGTGTAGCTTCTAAATTATATAAATTATTAGTTTCATTTTGATAATCCATTAATTTTTCTCTCATAAAATCCAGAACCTCTACAGCAAATTTATGCCCCTTTGATTTTGTAATATCTTCGCCAAGTAAATTCAAGGCTGCTTCATTCATGCCATTAATACCAATGGTATTAAAATGATTTTTCCAATATTCGCCGAATTTACTTTTTATATCTTCCAAATAATAACGGGAATAAGGATATAAACCTTCTTCAGTAAATTTCTCAATTACTTTACGTTTTAGATCTAAACTATTTTTGGCAATCTGCATTATTTTTTCTAATTTGGCAAGAAATTCATTTTTATCTTTGGCTAAATAACCTAAACGCGGCAAATTAATTGTCACCACACCAATTGAACCAGTCAAAGGATTAGCAGCAAAAAGCCCTCCGCCTCTTTTTCTTAATTCACGATTATCCAACCTCAAACGGCAACACATACTTCTGGCATCTTCTGGTTTCATGTCAGAATTAACAAAATTTGAAAAATAAGGAATACCGTATTTAGCTGTCATAGCCATAATTTCATCAGCTACTTCATTCTGCCAATTAAATTCTTTAGTGATATTATAAGTTGGAATCGGAAAGGTGAAAACTCTACCGTTAGCATCGCCTTCAGTCATTACTTCAGTAAAGGCTAAATTAAGCATATCCATTTCTTTTTGAAAATCTTTATAAGTTTTTTCCTGAAATTTGCCGCCAATAATTACTGGTTCCTCTTTCATCACATCAGGAACGACCAAATCCATAGTAACATTGGTAAAGGGGGTTTGAAAGCCCACCCTGGTCGGGACATTCATATTAAAAAGAAATTCCTGAATACCTTGTTTAACATCATTATATTTCAAATTATCATAAGCAATAAAAGGAGCTAAATAAGAATCAAAACTAGAAAAAGCTTGAGCCCCGGCTGTTTCGCCCTGCAAAGTATAAAAAAAATTAACTATTTGACCCAAGACAGTGCGAAAATGTTTTGCTGGCTTAGAATTAACTTTGCCTGGCACCCCACCAAAACCCTTAATTAATAAATCCCGTAAATCCCAACCACAACAATAAGCTGACAATGTCTGCAAATCATGAATATGTAAATCTGCATTAGCATGGGCTTCTCTAATCTCCGTTGGATAAACTTTATTTAACCAATAATGAGCTGAAACAGAGGAAGCAACATGATTATTCAAACCTTGCAAAGAATAAGCCATATTAGAATTTTCTTTAACACGCCAATCACTTTGCACCAAATAACCCTCCATCAAAGCATCGGAATCAATCAAAGTTTTAAAATCTCTGATTCTGGCGTGTTGATCACGATATAAAATATATGCTTTGGCTGTCTGTATCTGCTTATTCTTAATTAAAGTTGCTTCAACAATATCTTGAATTTCTTCAACTGCTGGAATGCTTCTTTCATGAAACCTCTTGTTTAATTCTTTTTCTACCTGCAAAGCTATTTTTTGAGCCCGTTTTTGATTCGGGTCACCAATAGCTTCCATCGCCTTGTAAATTGCGTTTTCAATCTTAACTATATCATAATCAACAATTCTATCATCACGCTTTTTGATTTTATTAATTTTACCCATGATATATTAATGATGATTTAAACACCAATTTATTTTCACGAATCGCACTAATTTTTAAAATTTCAACTATTAATGTAATTAGTAATTATAGATTCGTGATTCTGTCTGCTTATTTTTTCCTCTTTTTTTTAAAAACAGTATTTATTTCTTTTTGAAAAGTTTCCAAATCTTCAAAAGCCCGGTAAACGGAAGCAAAACGGATATAAGCCACCGGATCTTTTTTCTTTAATTCTTTAATAATAATTTCACCGATTTCCTGGCTCGTCATTTCAGATTTTTTCTTGGCCTGGATATTTCTTTCAATTTTATTAATTAAAATCCTAAAAGCCTCATCACTAATTGACCGTTTTTCAAAGGCTTTTCTTAGTCCTTGCTCTAATTTATCCCTTGAATAACTTTCTTTTCTACCGTCTCTTTTTATCACCGACAGTTCCAGCAATTCAACCTGCTCATAGGTGCTGAACCTAAAGCCGCACTTTAAACATTCCCGTCTCCTTCTAATTGTAATTTCGTCAGAAGCAACACGAGAGTCAAGAACTTTGGTTTCTTTATAATTACAGACTGGACATTTCATACATTTTCAAAAAGCAAAAACAACCTTGCAAAACAAGCCTATTTTGCTTAATTTTAATAATACTATATTTAGTATCCTCTATTTATATTTTAATACTATATCTTGGGGCTGTCAAATTTATGTCAAGAGTCCATTAAAATAAAATTTGAAACTTTATAAAAATTTTAATTTAAAGCTAAAATAAAGGTTTCTCTCGGCGTCGTAAAAATATTTCCTATAATTATAAGATTAAAAATGTGGAAAACTTTTTAAATTTTTATAAAAAAATCCCAGACTTTAAACCTGGAATCTTAAATTAGTATATAATTCGTGCTAATTAGTGTTTCTTACATCATCTTTTTTCTAATAAAAGCTGGTATATCTAAATCTTCTTCTGACTTTTCTTCATCTTTTTTTGAGCTGGAAATTTTATAATCCTCTTTTTTCTCTTCTTTCTTTTTTGTTTCTTCTTCCTCTTGTTTCTCAGTTTTTTCTTTTTCGCTCTCTTCAACTAAAAATTGGCTGGGTTTATAAGAAGCAGCTTTTTCTGTAAATGTCTTATTATTTTCATTCTCTTTATTACTTTTTATATTTTTATCAAAACCTGTTGCGATTACGGTTAACTTCGCCTCATCGCCCAAGTTTTTATCAATAATTGCTCCAAAAATAATTTTCGCATTCTCATCAGCTGAAGCAGTAATTACTTTAGCTGCCTCATTAACTTCGTGCATGCTTAAATCAGGTCCGCCAGCAACAATAAATAAAACGCCTTTAGCGCCATCCATAGAAAGCTCCAATAACGGACTGGAAATGGCTGATTTAGCTGCCTCAACCGCTCGACTATCACCATTTGCCTGTCCCATGCCCATTAAAGCCGTGCCTTGCTCTCTCATGATAGATTTAACATCAGCAAAATCAACATTGATCAAACCAGGTACAGTAACCAAATCTGAAATTCCTTGAATGGCATGTCTCAAAACATCATCAACAATAGCAAAAGCTTCCAATAAAGAAGTCTTTTTATCAATTATTTGTAGTAATCTATCATTTTGAACAGTAATTAAAGTATCTACTTTGTCAGACAATTGCTCCCAAGCTTTATCAGCGATTTCTTTTCTTTGCGCTCCCTCAAAAGAAAAAGGCTTTGTCACTACAGCGACAGTTAAAGCTCCTAATTCTCTGGCAATATCGGCAATAACAGGCATACTCCCACTACCAGTGCCGCCGCCCAAACCACAAGTAATAAAAACCATATCAGCATCTTTTAAGACTTCCCTGAGATCATTTTGTGATTCTTCAGCAGCTTTAGCCCCTAATTCTGGATCCATGCCTGCGCCAAGACCTCGAGTAACTGTCTTGCCGATATGAAGCTTTTTATTAGCTTGCGAATAATGCAAATCCTGAACATCAGTATTAACGCTAATAAATTCTACCCCTCTTATTTGCGCATCTATCATTCTGTTTACAGCTGAACAACCGCCGCCGCCGACTCCCATTATTTTTATCTTGGCAAAAGTTTCTATTTCTGGTTTTATTTCCATATGGGTTAGTAAATTGGTTGATTAGCCCCAAGGGGGTCCCTTTGGGATAAATTAATTTATTAGGTAATGGTTAATCTAATTTTTTATATAAATTTTTCCTTTCCCTAATTTACCAATATACCGATTACCTAATAATCTTATTTTTATTGTACCATTTATTTAAAATTATGCAAGTCTTTTTTGCACAGCTTTGGACACATTTTTTGTTCATACAAATTTACAAAAAATAAAAGAATTTACGGCATTAAAGATTTGAACCATTTTTTCATTTTGTTTGTTACGCCTGCTACGCTTTTAAAACGAGAGATGCCTTTACGCTGACCTTTTAATTGGTTTCCCCATTTTACTAAGCCTATCGCAGTAGTAAAAGATAAATCATTCACTTTATCAATAACACTAACAATATCATAAGGATAGCCCAAAGAAGCTGGCAACCTTAATTTCTTCTTCGTTGCTTCAATTATCTTAGGCAATTTAGCGCCTGAACCTGTTAAAATCGCTCCGGCAGGTAAAGCTCCGCTTCTCTCTGTTTTTTTTAGTTCTTCATCAACTTTTTCCATAATCTCTTCTACGCGAGCTTCAATTATTTCAGCTAAATATTTTTTGCTAATCAAGCCTTCTTCATTTTCATCAAATTCTTTCAAATCAAATTCATCTTTTTTATCTAATCCTTTAGTCATGGCTATACCATGTTTTAATTTTATCTCTTCAGCTACATCAATAGACGTCCTTAAGCCAATGGCAATATCAGAAGTAATGTGTTCAGAGCCAATCGGTAAAATTACTGCACTTAACAAATCTCCTTGTTCAAAAACTGCTATACTGGTTGTTGCTCCGCCAATATTAATGACTACAACGCCTAATTCTTTTTGGCGTTTTGTTAAGACTGCCTCACTCGTAGCTAAAACTGATAAAACCAAATCTTCAATATCCAAACCTGTCTGATAAATGCATTTAGTCAGATTTTTAACCTGGGAGCTTAAACCTTCAATTATATATGTCTCAACTTCCAAACGTACACCGGTCATGCCGATGGGATCCTTAATATTGGTCTGGCCGTCAACAGTAAAGCTTTTAGGAATAACATGCAAAATTTCATAATTTGGCGGAGTTGTTACTGTCCTGGCTGCTTCAATAGCTCTTTCCACATCTTCCTCTCTAATTTCGCCGTCAGTTTTTGAAACAGCAACAACGCCCTTGCTGATTTGAGAAGTTATATGACCGCCAGAAATGCTTACCCAGGCTTGTTCAATGGGCAAACCAATCAATTTCTCTGTTTTATCCAGGGCCTTGCTTACGCTTTCTACTGCGTCTTCAATGCTCGTAATAACTCCTCTGTTAATTCCTTCGGCTGCTTCTTCAATTGCGCCGATAATATGTAATTTTTGTTGTTTTTCCTCGCCAATGGTTCTTTGGCCGACTGCAATTTTAACCGATGTTGAACCAATGTCAAGACCAACAATTATTTCTTCTTGCGACATTTTTTACTTTAATTATGAATTATGAATGCCGACCTCCGAATAAATCAACATTTCAGCTTTCAGCATTCAGATTTCATAATTCTACTTAAAAATATAAGGTAAAAATATTAAAACGCCTATTATCAAAGCCGCCAAAGCGCCTATAAAAACTAGAGCCGAACCCATATCCTTAATATCTTTTACATACTGGTGCATTCTTGGCTTAAGCAAATCAATCAGCCTTTCAAAAACGCTGTTTATAATTTCTAAAATCAAAACCAAGGCAATAACCAAAATTAATATTATAAACTGCCAAACTGCAATCTGAAAATAAATAGCTAAAACCAAAACAATTATAGTAAAAATCAAATGAATGCGAAAATTTTGTTCTTCCCAAAAAACTTTTTTCAAGCCGGCAAAGGCATACTCAAAACTTTTTTTCAATCTTTTTAATTTAACCATAAATTTTATTCATGATTTTATCTTGTAATTTTTTCATTTTTAAATAATCCGCCTTTTTTTCATCACCATAACCCAAAAGATGCAAAAATCCATGAATCAATAATAAGCTGAATTCCCTTTTTAACGATTGGCCATAATTTTTTGCCTGTCTTTTTGCCTGCGGATAGCAAATAAAAATATCACCCAAATAATTATTTTCGGTTTCAGGCAAAATTAGTTCTTGCCCCTCTTTTTGGCTAAAAGCTAAAACATCTGTAATTTTGTCTTTATTCTTATATTTTTTATTTAACGAACGGATTTTTTTGTCTCCTACTAACAAAACGGTTAATTCAAAATCTTTAAAAATTTTTAATTCAGCTGCTGCCCGGCTGATATTTTTTTCTACAAATGCCTGATTAAAAGGGGTTTTGCTTTTACTTTTATTGTAAAAATTACAAACCATAAATCTTACAATTTATTCTTCAGCTTCTGCTGGCTGCTCTGCTTCAGCTTGCTCTAATACCAAGAAACTGTTAATCATCATCTTAAAAGTGGTTAAAAAATTCACTTTTGTTTTATTGCCAATATTATAGGTAATAATATAGATTGTTGATAAATCGTCTTTATCAGCTAAATAATAAGTTAACTTATCCGGACTAATCAAAGCGTCATAACCCTTTTTGGTTGTTTCTCTTTCCAGCTGTCTGACATCAGTTGAAGGTGATTGGTCTATATACCATTCAACTAAATCTAATCCGTTCGGATTATATCCCATTAAAACCTGAATGTATTCACCGGTAGCGGACTGAAAAATAATTTCTGTTAAGCTTTGATCCGTCGGCCGAGCCAGCCAATTCGCCAAATGCAAAATCTCATAATTAAAGATGGGATTTGTATATTTGTTGACCAAACCTGAAAGTTTCAGCAAAGAAGAACCAGCGGCTTTTGGATTATAGCCATTAATAATTTCCTGACCGTCAATAAAGCCATCAGCATCTGTATCTGGTTTTCTTTTTTCTGTTCCGTATAATTCTTCTTCCACGTCAGTCAGGTCATCTTTATCTGAATCTAAACTGCTTGAATAAGTTATTGGCGAAGGTGGCTGTGGCGCATTAATATTAACATTTTCATTAATGTTCTGGTTAATATTTTCGTTGGCATTAATATTTTCATCGGCATTTACATTCTCGTTTTCATTAATATTTTCATTAACATTTACATTTTCGTTAATATTTTCGTTTTCATTTTCGTTTTCATTAATATTTGCTGGCGCTTGCTGATTAAGATTAGCTGGTTGTGAAGGCTGCATCGGCTGTTCTTGGTCCATTTGGCTAATTAAATAAAAAGCGCCGAGCGCTACTCCGCCCAAAACTGCCAGTATTATGCCTGTAATTAAAATCCACCGTCCTATGCCTTTTTTCTTAACAGCCAAAAACTTATGAAATTTTTCCGGCATCACGCGAATTTCATAGGGCTCTACCTTTGGTTTGATTTCTTTTGCTGGCTCTTTTTTTTCTTTTTTGTTTTTACCAAAAAGCATAAAATTTATTAAATTCTAAATTCTAATATCCAAATCCCAAACAATATCTAAATCCAAAATTCTAATGTTTAAAATAAGTATTTAGAATTTAAAATTTATTTAGGATTTAGAATTTCGTACTTAATGTTTTATTCAGTCGGTGGCACCAAAAGCCGGCCCGGACCATTTGGGTCATAACCATTGCGAACTTCTTCTCCGTCATTAAAACCATCGCCATCAGTGTCCGGATCAAGCGGATTAGTCCCGTAAATTTCTACTTCTTCCTGATCAAAAAGCCCGTCATTATCAGTATCAGCATTTAATGGATTGGTGCCCAAAGCTTCTTCTTCCTCATCAGTCAAACCGTCATTATCACTGTCTACAGCTGGCGCGGCATTAACATTGGCATTGGCATTAGCATTGGCATTGGCGTTGGCGTTAGCATTGGCATTGGCGTTAATATTGGCATTGGTGTTAACATTGGCATTGGCATTAGCATTGGCATTGGCATTAACATTGGCATTGGGTGTTGGCTCTGGCTGCTGAACAAAACTCAAATATGCCAAGACTCCGCCGACAATTAATAAGATAACAATTACCACAATTAAAATAATTAAAATGACCCTTTTACTCTTGCCTATTTTTGGCATTTGGGGCGGTTTGGTCGTGCCTTCACCAGCAGCCTTGCCAGCAGCTGGACTGCCAGTATCAATACCGGCAAAAATATCTTCGGGTTCGCCAGCTGGTTTGGCTGATTCTGGCCGAGGGCTTTGATCTTGCCCGCCAGCTGGTGCTGCTGAAGGGCTTGACCCTGATGGTTGAGGACCAGATGGTGTCTGCTCTCTTTCTCCCCCTGATCTTTGTTCTGGTTTGTCAAACATAAAATAATTTTGTTAATTTTTAAATAAATTTTTTATCTTATTGGTTTAAAGCTTGAATGCATTCTTCGGTTTGACAAAAATTAATTTGAGTAACCTGACTAACACACCGCTCAATTAAATTATCTATATTTATCTCATAACAAGGATCTGCGCTTTTTTCTTCTAAAGCTTTATTTTTATAAACAATAAAAACACACCTGTTTTTGTCTGTTTCATTTTCAATATTTTGGCAAACAGAGCTGTCTCCCAGATCAACGGCTATTTTTTCAAAACACAAATCGCGCGTACCTGCAGAATCTATCTCATTGCATAATTCAAAATCTTTTTTTTCTAAAGCTGTCTCATATTTATTAACTTGCTCTAGCCGCTTATTCCTAAGTTCTTCCTGGCTCAAATCTGCTGATTCTGCTGGTTCTGATTTAGGCTCAGACTTTGTTTCTAAAACTGTTTTTTTAGCTTCTTTTTCATCTTCAAATAATATAGGCACAAAAACAAATACAATAACTAAAATAATAGCTATTATCACGGCTATCAAAATTAAAATTAATTTGTTTTGGCTGAAAAAATTTGGCATAAAATAAATTTTAGAATTTAAGATGAAGGCGGAGTATAAGAAATAATTACTGGTTTGGTTAAATCAAGAATTTCTTGTCCTTCATAAACGCCATCTGGACCTGGTTCTTTTAAAAACCAACTATCTATACCATCAATAAATTTTGGTTCTATTATCATAGACCAGCTGGTATCTAAATTAGCTATCTCAAACATCCCTCCATCAGTACAACACTTGAACCATTCCCAATCAGCTGGCCAGTCTTTTTCATCATCAGCACTAAATTCAGAGCCATCGTCATCAGCTACTGCTACTACTGCCATATCCCAACCTGTCCTTGAAAAATCAAACTTAACACGACCACCACCCTCATCTGTTTTATCGTCTAAAATAATCGTACAATCATTATTTTCACCAATATTTGGCACATCATGAATAAAGCCCAAGCTCATCATATCATCACTACCATCAATATACGCAAAAATATTGCTGCGATCAGGATAAACCATATCATATTCTACTACATTACTTGAATTCGGACAGCTTGTTGTTGAATCATCACACTCACCCCCATAACAATAAAATCCACTAGCACTTTTTTCAGTAACATATGGTCTAATTTTGGCTGAAAAATCAGTCTCTAGCTGAGTAACTTCTAGTTCTACACACGATCCTTTATAATCATAACAGTCATCGCAAAGATCACCAATACCGTCCCCATCAACATCATCCTGGTTAGGATTAGAAATTCCTGGACAATTATCCAAAGAATCAGCAACTCCGTCTTCATCAGTATCATCAGGAAATGGAAGCCGATAACCATTAAATTTACTGCCCTGCCAAGTCATCTCATCATTTGCGTTAATAACACAAGTATTGCCTTCAACATGATTACCATCACTGCAATCAACCACTCTTTCAGTTATACTTACCGACTCATCCTGCGCGCAAAAGCCAATGTCGTCACAATAATCGCCAATACTAATATCTTGGTCATTTTTACAGTCAGAATCATAATTATCACATTTCCTGTTATAAACTGTTTTTAATATTCCGCCAGTAACTGCTTGGCCATTGTCAATAGAACTTGTTATTACCTCAATAAACTTCTTTTCAATAACCTCTGGAGTGCGATCAACAACACACCAGGCATTTAATCTCATTCCTTTGCCAAAAACCGGGGTATCCACTTCGCTGTTTAATAAATTTACTGACCGCTTATAATCCCGCATCTCATTGCCCGGAGGCACTACTTTTGGATCTCGCCAGCTGTCTGGCTCATTAAAATCATTAATTGCCCAATAAATGCCTTGAGAAAAAAATGGCTGTCCATCAACAATTGATTCATCTAAGCTCGCTTTACAACTGCTATCATCACACTGATATTCTACTAATGTTAATAATTCTTCCACTGTGGGCAGACGAAACATGCCAGCTGGTTCTAAATCAGCACAAGCATCATAAGCTTCCTGCCAAGTATAGCCGGGCTCTAATTCTGCTGTTTCTAAATTTTCTGCGCTATCATAATAAGTAGGCAATTCATGACGCGCCCAGACCAAGCCAGTACATTCATCCTTCATGGTTAGGGCATTAACATTAACATCAACAAAACCAGGACAGTCTTTATCTTTAATCTCTTTAAGATATTCTTTTAACACCCAGTCTGTTTCAACCACTTCAGCCCAAATGTTGCAGCCAACAAAGCCAAAACTAATAATAATTATTATTAAAATATAAATTTTAAACCAATGAAAATTTTTCATAAAAAAATATTTAAATTTTTAATTTCTCTCAATACGGCGGACAAAACAACCTGCCAATCTATTAAAATAAAATTCTAAGAGTAAAATCCATTAGCCACTGCCGAATGCCCAATACCCAATGCCTAATTTATTCTTCTTCTTTACAATTACAATAAGAATATTCTGAGTTAAAAGGCGCGTATTGGCCAGTGTCAGGATCATAACAATTTCTTTCGCGGTTAACAAATTCGTAATCGCAGCCAATATTACCGCGTTTTTCGCAATAATTGCCCTGCGAATCAATATTCATTAAATATCTATTGCCAGCAAAATTAACGTCGTCTTTTTCTGTAATGTTTAAACCTACTGATTCACAAGCTAAGCCTTTTTCTGCCTGACAAATGTCTTCACAGCTTTTATCATACCCTGAATTAAAGTAACAATCATCTTTCTTAAATGTACAGCTGATCTGATCACAATGCAAAAATCCTCCGTCATAACCAAATTCAGTGCATTGGCGGGCTATTTCTTGCTCTAATAAATTACCTTCCATATCAACGTAAAACTCACAGCTTTCACCTTCTTCTATAACTCCATTGCCACAAGCTGTGTCTTTTAAACAACGAACTTTAAATTTAGCAGAAGAAGTCGGATATTCTTCAATGCTGCCGTATTTAAAATTAACAGCTAAAGCTTTGGTGCAGTTATCCTCATCATCTTTTGCCACGCAAGTATTTGACCAATAAAGGTAATTATCATCCGGGCAATCACTGCATAAATCTGCTTCATTTTCATCATAAGTGCAATTAGCCGGGCATAATCGTAATTTTTCTTTATCTGCATAAAGCAGGCCTTGCCCTGTCTGCCTGACCAAGCTGTATAATTCTGAAATCGTTGGCATTCTGGTCGCGCCAATACAAGCATTTTCAAGAGCGTTTTGATAATCCCATTGTGGACGAGAAATATTGTCTGTTGAAGACCAATTAATGCCCGTGCATAAATCTGCAAGATAATAGGTTTCCTGCTCGGTTATAATGGTTACCAAATCAGGACATTCACTAATATTTACATCATAAGTAAGACAATCAGTATCAGTAGGATCACAAGCCTCAATCGGAGAAGGTGGGGGTAAAGTATATAATGGTTCTTTGGTTTTTTCTTTTGAATGATATTTTAAATAAGTTGATATTTCTGGCTGGCATCTGGTTGTTGTTAAATCACAATAATAACTCAAAATGCAGTCACTATTGGAACTGCAGCCCATACTGCCTCTAGTGCCCAGGCAACGTCTTGGACCGGCATCACCAAAATTCCTAATCGTACAAGATAAATTAGTATCACAAGTTAAGCAATTGCTGTTTGTTTCTGGGTCACAAGAGGAAACTGAGGAAGAATCATGGTTGCACTCACCGCCCATTTTTATATGCTGGCAATCAAAAGCACATAAAGGATCGTCGCCCCAATCGCAAATTTCATAAAGACCTTCTGAATTAGGCCTTTGCACAATGCCATCACCGCAAAAAGTTGCTTGACAAACATCATTGCAATTAAAGCTTTGGCAAGTATTATTAGCGCAAAAGCCACCAGCGCCGCAATCAGCATCAGTTGTGCAGCTAAAACCAACCCGGTCATCGCAGTTTTCACCAAAACCCTCCTGAATTATGCCATCACCGCAATAACCGCCGCGGTACTGGCAAATTTTACCCGTAACCGGATCATTGCCACATTTATACTGCGGCCGGACACCATTAACTAAGCTGGTTGTTTCTTCTGGGAACGGCGGTGAATAATTTTTAATATCACATTGTTCGCCAAAATTCGATTGCACAATGCCATCACCGCACCAGCCGCCATAAGTTTGACAATCGCCTACATCTAACTCTGGTGAAAAAAGCGAAACAGAATAAATAATCGGGTTAATGTCCAAGTCCTGATCTTCATCCAAATCAACATTGGAAAAATTATCAAGATAGTCTGGTAAATTTAAATCGGAAAACAGCAGCCAAAAATGATCGCCAACAAAATGCAAATAAATAGTATGCTGGCCAGCTGTCAAGCCGCCAACTGAAATACTGCCTGATTGAATTTGATTTTCATTGTTAGCTGGCACAACTATAGAGCCTATTTTATTTTCTTCATCATCATCATCTAAATATACGCTAAAAATTAAACTGCGCAACAAATTGTTTCTTTGCCCGTCATCAGCAGCAATATCGCCATATTCCGGAATAGAAAGCCCGCCTTCAGGTGTTAAATTATATAAATTTTCAGTGCCCTCATTTTTCAAAAAGAATAAATAGTCAATTTGCTCATCAGTTAAATTATTTATCTTATCGCCAGAATTAGCTGTTTGTAATTTAAAGGTGTAATTACCAGCTTCTTCAATATTAAATTCATAACTGACCTTAAACCCGCCCAAGGAAGTTATTGCACTGTCGCTTAAACTGACACGTTCCGAATCAAGCGGAGGTGAGCAGGAAAAAAAATCTTCTTTATCATGATCATCGGCAAAATTAGTGCATTCAGATCCTGTCTTGTCTAAAATTTCCCCGGTTTCGCCAATGGCACTTACCCCTGAACACATATATTGCAAACTCTGGATGATTCCGCCCGGACCTCCTTGCTCTGGCCTTTTTAAAGGCGCTGGTGAAAAACCCAAATCACATTGTTCGCCATACAAAGCTTGCTGAATTTTATCACCGCAATAACCGCCGCAATCAATATCATCAACTTGTGGCGTATATGATTGAGGCATATAACCAATCAAGCCAAATTCCTGCCATTCGCATTCCGGGCTGCAGCTTCCGCTGATATTTTCCTCATTATGCCAATCCTGCTCACCATACTGCTGATCGCACCAGGATTCATCAGCAGCTAACGGTCGGTTCGGATCACAAGCTTCTCCACAACGCTCCTGCACAAAACCGTCGCCGCATGAACTGGTCCATTTGCCTAAATAACAATAAACATTCTTATGTTCTGGAAATTCGCATTCTTCATCCTCTATTACGCCATTATTATTATTGTCAAAACAACCAGCCAAGCAAGTCCCCGGCTGATAGCATCTATTAGCAAAAAAGCATTGGCCCGGGGAACAGATTTCTTCTTCGGCATATTCCAAACGATAATTTAACAAATAACCATCGCCGCTTTTGCCGTCATCATCAAGGTCAAGCGCTGTATATTGATAAACATAAGCCCCGTCATACTCGCATTCAGTGCCGCCCAAATTAAATGAACCGTTTAATCTAAGATTTTCATCACAATCCGAATGAGTGCCATAAGCAAAACTGGCATTAATCTCATCCCAGCAAGTCTCTTCATCATAACCGGGCGGACAAATGCTGCAATATTGGTCATCAACGCATTGCTGGTCAGCCGGGCAGCCAGTTAAAGGATTACCAGCTTCATCGCGTGAACAAATATTTTGGCAATCTGCCTGCTCAATAGAATCCTGGCAGTCATAAGGCCCTCTATTTTCAGTTGACATAATATTTAAAGGATCAACTGGCAAAGCTGCTCCCAGCTGATTGCCCAAAGCAGCCTGCCATGACGGCCAAATGGAAATTGAATGTCCGCTAACAAAAGTGCCGGCCTCTAAAGTCGGATATTGGCCGTTTCTATTGTAATAAGTTCTAAGCAGGTCTTTTATATCATTCAAATCAGATAATCTAATCGTATCTCTACGCAATTGTTCTTTAATCTTTTCCACCCCTAAAACACCTACTTTTTCAATCAAATTAACATTAAAATTCCAATTTTCTAACATTTGATTGAAAATATCAACTGTTGGTGTTGCTGCGGCTTGATTATAGGCTATAACATAAATATTAGTGAAAAAAAACTTTCGCAAACCGCATTCAGCTTCTTCAGCACAATCCGCATCCTCGCCGCACTCTTTGCCGTCATCAGGCCCGCTCAGACAAACATTTCTTTCAACCAAATTAGCTGCATTAATATAAATAGTTCGGTCATCCCTGACAGCGTCATAACCGTCAATTGTTATCCGTTCAACAGCTGGCGAAGGATTAACCACGTTTTCATTGTACCAAGTTAAGGGATCTTTGTTTTTTAAATTTTGATAAATCCTAACGCCAATAATATCATCAGCCGGCACAATACCGTCAATTGAGACTGAATGGACTACCGGATTAGTATCTAAAATTTGATCATTATTTAAATCAGCATTAGTAAAATTATTTAAATATTCCGGCAGTGGATCCTGCCGATCGCTAAAATCCCACCAATAATCGCTCAAAAAATGGAGATGAATTGTATGATTGCCAGGGCTTAAATTGTCAATTAAAATTTCTCCTTCTTTAACCTCGCTGGGATCTGTATTTTTTACTATAATAAAACCTTTTTTGTTTTCAGCTTCTTCGCCGTCAACATAAACACTAAAAACAAAACTTCTAACCAAATTATAAATTTGCATTTCTGATGTGCCCAGCGCAGTCAAGTCATCTTTTGAAATTCCTTCACCAATATAAGCTAAAATCGCATCAAGATCTTCTACTTTCTTATCATCAAGAATAAAATCAATTTGCTGGACTGTTAAATTTTCAAAATTATCCTGATCATTGGATACTCTGATTTTAAAAGCATAATCATCCTGCTCTGTAACATTAAAATTATAACGCAATTTAGCTGGCTTTGAAGCCAAAACCCCTGCGCCGTCCACCCATTCTTTAATTTCACCTTCATCATCAAAAGGCGGCAAGTCAGGGCAAGCAAGATAACCTTGCTCATCATCATAATAAAGCTTGTAACCTTCGCATTCTGTGCCTCTTTTTTGCAAAGGCGTGCCTTCTTTTTCATAAGAGCTAATCGGAAAAAAATATTCTTTTAACAAAACATCTTCACCCAAAACGTCTACTTGGCCAAAAGCAAAAAAGGGCAGAATTAAAAAGATTACAAAAGCGATAATGAATAATGAATATTTATTTTTATTTATCTTTGTCATAAAAATATTTTATTATAAAAAATAAGTAGCAAATTTTATTAAAATCTAATTGGTATTTCTATGCCATTCTTATATTGCCTTAAATCATCAAAATTTGTATAACCGCCAAAATTATTATCATATATATATATTATACCAGCTACTGGCGTACATTGACACTCCTCGCCTGGCAAATCACCGCAAATAGAGCCTTCTAAATCCTTACACGTGCCATAACCATTACAATCATTATCATCTGAACATTGCCTGCCAGTCATAAACTTTGCGGTATCAAATATTTCTTCTCTCATTGTAGTGCGATCTTCACCAGTCGCGCTATCAACAATTTGCCATTCTTTTTCAGGGTCATCTCTGATCGCCCAAACAACAGCATTAGCATTGTTTGAATCATCCACGCTATAACTATAACTAGCCTCTGGCCAAGGGTTATTACTGCCGCCAATTTTAAATCTAATTTCATTGCCTTCAATTAAAAAGGCCTGTGAATGCAAAACTCCAGTTGGCTTCGTATCTTGAATATCAGTAGTTTCTTCCCAGTAATTGCCCCTATATCTTTCATATGTGCCTATCCACCAATTGCCTTGAATTTGAGAAGAAATCCCGTCCCGTTGCGAAGTAATATCAGTATAAACTGGCTGAGAATCAAAAGCAGTGCCTGTTGCCTCAACCCAATTAAGCAAATTGCCATACTCAAAATCAGTATTCGTTAAATTACTCAAATTAGCTACATCTGGAAATAACCAACGGGCAGCCGGCAAATCACCAGCCGGGCCTGGCGGTCCGGCATCACGGCAATAATAAGTTTGGAAATTATAAGCATTGATTAGGCTGGAAATCGGGAATTTTTCTTGAATTGAAGGCCAAGGATTTTCGCAAAGCAAAATATAAACATCAAAATTTTCCTGCGCAGGCGGCTCAAAGCTGCCTTTAGCCTGTGCTTCAATCGCTAACTGGGCAAAAGCCTCTTCTATTGGCTTTGCTGTGACAAAAGTTATGCCTGTATCATTTTGAACTTTATAATCATCTTCTGAACTGTCACCGCCGGTTAATTCTGGCTTATCATTATATATTTCTATTGCCCGTTGCGGATCTGTATCATCGGTTTTTGACCATTGATAATTAGCTTTTAAAGAAAAACCTTTTTTTGATTTGCCAATCGCATCGTATTCATGCTGATTGCCTTCTGTAGCAGGATCCTGGTCAAAATCTAAATCTAAGGCACAATCATCCCTGCCAGCACACATAAACAAATCATCATCTCTAAATTCAGCATTTCTATTATCCCAAATTGTGAAAGGCTTGCTATAAACAGAAACATCAATCCATTCAACATTGCAGATTCCGCTTTGAGGATCATCAGCTTCACCCAAAGTTTTGAAACCAAAAATATAATCTTCAGAATCAGCTAATGGATCTGGCCAGGGCGAATTGCTGTTATCTAATTGGCCGCCGGCTAAACTTTTTATACCTATTTCACCGCCTATAATAGTTACCTGATAATATTGTTCAGAGTCTAAAAAATTATCAGTAAACAAAGAAACTATTGTTTTATCATAAGCATTTAAAGTTTCCAATTCATATTCTTCACTGCTAAATTCAGTGCATTCTTGAGCCAAGGCTTGCCTGTCATAACCGACCAATCTCTTGAAAATATTTTTAAAATATTGGACTGTTTTATAAACCAAACCTTTATTTTGCTGCCGGGCAAAAGTTGAATCGCTGCAAGAAGCAATCCTGATATGATTTTCCAAAGTGCTTTCATCAATTAAATCATCAAAATAAATATCAACAATACCATTAGTGCAAAATTCCTCTTCGCCATGATTCGGCATTGTAGCCTGAACTTTAAATTGCGGCAGCTCTAATAAACTACAAGCAGAAGTATCAAATTCACATTGTTCATTATGGCCAGGCGGATAACAACTTAATTCCCCTGGCTCAAGCTCCAAAGTTTCGCAAGTTTGATTATTTAATCCAACAACTGTACATTGCCACTCTTCACCGCAATCACAATCTTCCATATAATTTAATTCCGGATAATTACTGATTATATTGTTGCCGCATAAATCTAAAATCGAGCGGCAATCATTGCCAATGCAAAACATTAAATTGCAATCATCTGCGCAGTCAGCATAACATTGATCTATTTCTTCATCAGGTCTTTCAGAAAACAATTTTTGACAAATTTCTTCTAATTCGGAATCTTCTATTTCCGGCATTGTGCCGTCATCACACATTTCACCTAAACCACGGTCAATGATTTTGTCACCGCAAGCGCCAAAACTAACATCAAAACGCAAAGCACTGCTTAAAATATCCTGGCCATTAATATCTTTAGAAACCTGTACTTGATTCCTGCCTGTACCAAAAGTCGTACCATAACCAGCAGCATCTTCTGGCACCTTAAAACAAATATTTTCATTTGCCCATCCGTCATCAGCCGGACAAGCATTAAATTCTTGCTCATTAATATAATCAGTTATTTTAAAGCTATAATCATCAGCTGATAAATCAGTATCATACAAGCCATTTTCATTAACATCAATAAAAAGTTCGCCAATCCCTTCCTTTTCATCATAATCATATTGATTATTGCCTTCTGTTCCGTCCGGGTTTGAACTGCTGTCAAAATCATCTGAAGCAGGATCAGGATTTATTTCCGGATCATAGCCGTCTTCTTGCTCGCTTGGTAAGCCGTCAAGGCCGTAATCATACCAGGGCTCCCGTAATTCTGACAGTTCTGAATTTGGCCCAAATTTTATATAATCATTTGCTTGCAAATCAGCGAAATTCTCACCAATGGCTCTAACTGTTATGCCTTGATTGCCCAAATCAGGTGTTAAACGGCAAAGATTAGGAACTGAGACATCATCCACATCATAATTAGCCGGATCCAAATGTTCAGTCGTATCTTCATATGGCGCGCCAAAAGCTGTAATTAACTTAATCGGCCCGTCAATTGCATCATTTAAATCATACCCTTCTGGCGGACAATCGCCTTCAGGGCAGTCCATATTTGGCTCAATATCCTGATTCGGCACTTCAACAATAACCTCGTCATAATCATCAGGATTACAGCGCCAGGTCTCACCGCAGTCTGGATTTTTTTCGCCCACATTTAAAGCTTCCTTAATATAACCAGTTGCTTGTTTGCCTGCCAAAACTTGTATTTCAACATCAGTCAATGCCCGGTCATAAATCCGCAATTCATCTATCTGGCCATAAAACCATGACTCCGGGGATTTTACTCCATCAGGCTTGCGTGCTTCTGAACCTACGCCAATAAAACCAAAGCTTTGTGATCTTTCTTGGCCTGCGCCCAAACTTTTATCACCAGGGGTAGTTACTGCAGCTACTTGTTCGCCATCTACATAAATTCTTTTATTGGGTGATGCATTAGTATTAAACCAGCCGCAAATATAATGCCAGTTTCCATCAGCATAATCGCTTTCTGTTGACAAATCACGTGTTTGATCTAAACTATCTGTTGTATCCCAGCCAACATTTGCAGCTCCTGTAGGAACGGTGTCTTTCAAGGCCAATCGCCAAACTTCGCTCCTGTCAAAAGAAGCTATTATTTGAGCTTGTTGGCTGGAAGATTTCACCCGGGCGCAAACCGTAGTTTCTGGAAGCTCACTCTGGCCATAACTTATTGGCAAGGCAACATAATCGCCAGTGCCGTTTAAATTTAAAATACCTTGATCAATAGAAGCATCACCTTTTAATTCCCCGTGATATTCATTAGCTGAAGCATCGTTAGCTGTGTCATCATCAAATGAATAATAAGCCTTATAATCCTGCAAGGAAGTCAAGTCTTCCATTTGTTCAGCTGTCTTGCCCCAGAAATAAACCTGGCCCGGATCACAGCCAAAATAACAGCCATTCAATGCCACCCAAGTGCCGACAGCACCGCTATTTGGCGTAAATTCCATAATATATGGAGTACAACGGCCATTAATGCAACTGCTTGTGCCTTCACCGCAGGCATTACAATCCAAGTCAGTTTTGCACTGGTCTGCTGCGCCAGTTAAAGGGCAGGCTACATATTTAGAAATTCTATTTTTTTCTGCATCACGAACAAGCGATAATTCACCAGTCCAAAAGACTCTGTTTTCCCAGTCATAACCGCCGATTGCTTCATTTTCTTCGTTTGGTGAAAGATTGTTTTTGGACCAAGAAGTAACATATTCTTCTGAATGCCAGTTAAGGGCGACCACGCCTATTGATGAATTATTATAATAATTAGAAATATAAATAATATTTTCATCAACTGCAATGCCCAATGGGCCGGCTACGCCATTTGGCAAATCATCAACAGTAAAGCTTTTTACCAAGCGCCAATTATTTTTAGGATCATAAATTTTAACTTTATAGGTTTTTCCCCACCAAAATTTAATCTGTGCAACATTAAAGACATACTGGCCATTTGAATCAATTAATCCGCCATTTATCAGTGAGCCATTGCTTATATTGCGAGCTGCATTAATTATCCCGCCCACAAAATTCAAAAACGGTGATGGCAATGAGGCTGATTGCTGTAAATAAAATTCATTAGTTTCATCATCAAAAATTATTTCCGGCACCCACCAATTACCGCCTTCGGCATAAGTAAGCCCCGGATAAAATTTGCCGTCAGAATGATAAGTTATTGAAGGCAAATATATTACTTGCTCGCTGCTGTCAGGCTGGATCCTGTCACGCCAGACATATTCATTATATATCCTGCCCAATTCAGTGCCATTATAACCAGTGCCAATTTTATAAATAATATTACGGGGGTTAACGCCAGAAATATTTGAATCATAAGATAGCCGCCAATTCCACCAAGTCGTATCTGTTCTGGCATATAAATATGTTCCGTCACTGGTTGAATTATAAGTATTAACATAAGATGCGATCTTGCCTGCCTGATCATGGGGCCTTATCGGGAACCCCGACAAGACTGCTTCTTTACGGCCGATTTTCCCGCTGCCAGTAACTTCACAACCGCCAAAAACAGTAAAATTAACTGGATTACTAGGCACATCTTCATAAACAATGTCGTATTGGCCGCTTGGGCACCATGTACCGATACTAAAGCCAGCGCAAGCCCGGCCTGTTTCAATTCTTTTAGTCACTACCACTTCGCCGGTTTCAGCTCCGGCCGGCACATTGCCTGTAATAGTCTTATTATCCCAATAAGAAGTTGTGGCTATCGCCCTATCCGTAAAAATCAAATTGCTGTTTCCTTTTTCAACTTCAAACCTGTCGCCCTGAACAACAACTACTTCATCCGGCTCGCCAAATGTCGGCGTTATCTGACAAATTCCAGCGCCCAGCGGATCATCATTAACTTCATAATTGACTCGATTGCTTTCCAAGCCAGTCCCAGTTATTAAATAAAGATCGCCTGGCTCAGCGCCTTCTGGCACTTCCACAATGATTTGGGTATTAGTCCAATAATTATCACAAGGCGGCGGCGGAAACAAGGCTTCTTTATCATTATAAAAGAAAACCTTACTTTCCCCTTTCACATACTCGCCAAAATTATAACCAGAAATAGTCACCCAAGTGCCGATTGGCCCGTTATCAGGTGAAATTTTCTCTATTACCGGCGGCAAATAAAAAGGCAAGGTATTGCTTTCAAGAGAATCTACTTGTTCAGTATTTTGTTCAGTATTGCCGGTTTCAAAATTTTCTACTGAATAAGTGCCTGAATCATATTCAAAATTGGAATTTATATCAGCATACTCGTCGCAGCCTTCGGTCTGGCCTTCTGCACAGGGAGTAAAAAAACCATCACCTGTTAAATCATTATATGGCTCTGAATAAGGATCAATGGATATTGAAACGTCTATTTCTGGATAACCAATATCACTAAACGGATTAATTGCTTCCACCAATTTGTTGGTCCAGCCCCTAATATTCTCGTCTCCCAAAAAATCAGCGTCAAAAATAGTATAACTGCCTACGCCATATTCTTTGCCCTCATAAGTCGTTTTATTGGAATCGCCGAAATTATCGCCATCCAAAGCAACTTCTGTCCCTTCCAAACCAAAATCAGGCTGCAAATCGCATAAGAAAGGATAAACATTTTCACTATAAATAAAAGTCCGATCACTTTTAGCTTTACCAAAAAGTGTTTGGACATAAACATATGAACCGTCTTTAGCGCCCAAGCGGCTCTGGATTTCTCCCTCGCTTAATGCCCGGTTATAAACAACTATTTCATCCAAAGCACCGGTAAATTCATTATCACAGCCGCCTAAGCATGAATCGCCATAAATATCCTGTTTATAATATCTGCCTGGTTCATCATATTCAGCTTGCTGGCCATTAAGGTAAATTTTCACTTTTTCACCGTCATAAACTCCGGCAAAATAATTCCATTGGTCAATATTTATGCCATTTGAAGTTTCGGCATAAACAGATGAACCAGTTTTTTCTCCCTCATCAGCCACAAAAACACTAAAGAGCAAACTATCATCAACTATTCTCACTGACAAATTATCGCCTTGCTCAAAGATCACATTGTCTTGAGTATCACTAACTTTAAACCAGCCCTCAATAGTTATGCCTTTATAAAAACGCAAAGCCGGATTATCAGCAATGTTTATATGATTATCATTATTAAAACTAATTGCTTTGCCATAGCGCCCTTCGTCAATTCTAAAGCTCTTGCTTGGATCAGCAATTGAAACTCCCTGAAAATTATTAACTGATGAATCAATAATTTGTTCTCCTGTACCTTCAAAATTAAGCAATAAAGTTTGACCTGATTGCAAGCCATAATTATTACGGACTTCTCCTGCGCCTAAAACACGATCATAAATAGCAAATCCGTCCATTGTTCCTTTAAAATAATCTTTAATACCTTGGCTGTTTTTTGCACCAATTAAAACATCAGTTTTGTTAATAACATCAGCTAAAAATCCTTGCTGACTTAAATTATTATTAGCTAAATTCCCTTCACTGGCTAAATATTGCAATTTAACGCCATTAATATAAATATTGTATTTTTCACCGTCAAAAGTATAGACAAGATGATTCCAGTTATTCCATTTGACTGGCGCGCCAATTGTTTTATTAAATTGACCATTAATAACCAAATTCAAATCAGTGCCATTTTCAGTGCCACTTTCCAAATCTAACGAAAATAAATCATCTGAACCGTCAGAAGCGCTAAACAAAGTTTGTTGGCCTGCTTGCTCCGGCTTAAACCATAATTCAAGACTGCCCGTTTCCAAATCTAAAGTATTTGGCAATTTAACATAATCACTAACTCCATTAAACAACATAGCCTGGCCAAACTGATCACTAACTCTTTGAGGTGAGCCCATTATTTCGCCTTCATAATTGCCCAACTGATCTTCTAAAATAACTCCGCCAGTATCTTCAAAACTATAAAATAAAATCATACCATTTCTATCCACTAATTCCGGCAAATTATAAGTGGCTTGTTGTTCTGCCTCCACTGGTTTGGCTTTGGGCGCTAAGACCTGAATTATTTCATCTGTCCAAGGATCACCGCAGTCAACCAATTCAGCCGGCACTTCTTCAAAGGTAACCCCACCAGCCAAAGGCTCATCACCAAAATTCTTGCCGTAAATTGTCACATAAGCATTAATATCAGGATGAATCAGGCCATTGTTAGGGTAAATTCTATCAATTTCCGGCAGATTCAAATCAATTACCAATTCATTGTCTTCATCCTTTTCATTATCCGGTGAATCAGGAAAAACTTCAGCGCCAATATAAGTTAATCCCTGATCAATCGGTGTCGCTATTTGTTTATAATCAATCTTATTATTGCCCTCGCTTATTATATTGCCGGATTCATCACGAATACGCGGCCGAATATCTTGCTCTGATATAGTGGCAATGCCATAATCTTCCAATGTTTCTGAAGCTTCTTCTCTGGTACCATCACTATAAACTTTATACCACGTCCAGTCATAAGCATTACCATTCAAAATATTGCAATTTTCAGCCAAGGCAAAGGCATTATATTCCTGATCTTCAGTAATTAATTCTATTAATGCTTCTTGGGGATTAACCACGACGTTATCAATTTCACAAGCTTCAGCTGAATTTCTGATTCTAAAATGCCAAGAATAATCTCCGCCTTCAATGCCGTCAAAATCACCATCCAGCCAATAATTACCCAGCTCTAACGCCGATTTAATGCCATCACGACCACTTTTTAAGGTCACTTTATACCAAGTATTAGGCTTTAAATAATTATCCGGATGTTCTGTCCTTGGCTCAAAAACAAAGCCAGTATCTTCATTAATTGTATCTATTGCTAAAGGTTCAAGCGGCCTTGGCGAACAAAGATTTTCCTCAAAAGCACCATCATCATTACATTTCTGAACAATAATAGTATTTTTATTTAAAGAAGCTACATCCATCTTTTGGGTAAAACGGGCTGAAATCCAAATATTGGCACAATTATCAACTGAATTTTTCCAAGGTGTCGGGCTTTGTGTGTTCTCTTCACAAGGCAGCTCTTCAATAACTTGGGGTGGTTCTACGTCAATATCTAAACCTGTTGTAAAAGACCATTTATAAGTGCACATTGGCGCCACTTCCATTTCGCAGTCTTCTGGCAAACGGCAAACGCCATCTAATTCACAGCAAATTAAGCCCGTATTTTCTGTATCACAAATACTTGGATCATCACGGCAATCAATTACTTCAAATTGCATTTGATTGCTTACCAAACCATTTTGATCAATTAATTCAACTGGACCTGTTACTGCTCCTTCAGGAACAGTCATTGGCAATCCGCTCCTTACTTGGCCAGAACCAACTTGATTTTCAGTCCAATAATTTGATAAATCATCAGCAACTTCTTTGTCATCCCAAAAAAATACTTTGCTTTGCTCTGAATCATAATCATAACTATCAAAATTTTCGCCGTAAAGCGTAATATCAGTAGTGCCAATTGGACCCTGATCAGGCTCAAGCAAACAAATGCCTGGCCTCAAAGGGCAAGTCTCGGGATCCTGCTGGCAAACTCTAAAATCAACTGTATTAGTAAATAAACCTTCAGCTGTTTCCAGCACTATTTGACTGTCAGGAGAAGATGTTCCGTCTGGCACGTCTGGCACTTTAACAACAACAGAAGTATTACTCCAAAATTTAGCTTGGCAAGCTTCAGGGAAATCAGTATCGGCCCGTTGCCAGTCTTCTTGATCCGGCTCATTATTATCAAATCTAACAGAACCTTCCTGATTGCCGAAATTACTGCCAAAAATCGTTACATATTGGCCAACTGGACCAAAATTAGGGCTAATATAATCAATTCTTGGCGCTATTGCCGAAGGCAAAACAGTAAAATTAAAAGGATTACTGAATAATTCACTGACTTGAACCTGAACCGATAAAATTTCAGGCTCAATATTTGGTATTAAAGCATTGCTTATTTCAATGTCTGACCAAGACCAGTTTGCTTTGTTGTCAAATTCCATTCCGCCAATTAAAGCTCTTTCTTTTGTCTCACCAAAATTTTTACCGCCCAAAGCAACTGACTCGCCAAACTCGCCTTGACTTGGAGTCAAGCTGCATAAAGCCGGCCTGACAATATTATTAATTTTAAAATCGCCGACCCAGCCGTCTTCATCACTGGTTGTTTCTTCAAGACCATCAGCATTAATTAATTTCAAAGGTCCGGTCACTGCTTCTTCTGGTATTTCTATAATTAATTGATCATCCTGCCAAATATTTTCTGCGCCACAGCCAAGCGGCAATACCGCATTCACGTCATCAGCTAAATCCGCTTCATCACCTAAAAAAATCACCCTGCCTAACGAAGTGCCAAAACCGCGCCCCCATAAAGTAATAAAATTGCCTGGCGCGCCATTATCTGGCTGAACATCATCAATACGCGGCAAATATTGGCAAGTACAATCTTCAGTACCTGAACAATAAAATTCAGGACCGCATTTTGTATCATCAGCTTGGCAGCCAGTTGCTGGATCATCATCTTCATCGCAAGGAAAGCCCATGCCTCTTTCCTGACAAATACAATTTTCATCACAATATAAACCTTCCTGACAGCCAGCATCAGTGCAAAGAGCTCCATCTACTTCAACACATTCTTCGCCCGGGCCTGGTTTTTCCTGACAAGTACATGTTTCAGAATCACAAACTAATCCAGGATAACAATCGCTTATTTCACAGGCTTCAGTTTCAGTATCAGCATCGCAACTTTCGCCAATATAAGGCAAACAATATTCAGCGTCCTGGCAAATCTGACTAATACAGCAATCAGACAAACAATCAGCATCAGTTTCACATATAATATCAGTCCACAAACCATTACTTTGTTGGGTGCTCACTGTTACCCTTACCTTTCCTGAACTTGTCCCTGGCACGGTTGAATCAATAAATTCTTCAGACCAGGATGATGTTTCCGCAATAACATTATTGTAAGTTACTGTGCCAGTCACACCAAATCTTTCACCTTTTAATCCTCTAAAATCACCAGTTTTAGCGCTATAAACTTCATTATTGTTTTCATCAAGCAAACAAATTAAAATTGGCGCGGTTGACAACTCTTCACCAGTTAATCTAAAAACATCCAATCGATCGCTTATACCCCAATCCTTTTCCGAACTTAAAAGCTCATCGGCTGTTTCAGCTACAACCATATAATCATTACCCTCTAAAGTTATTTCTTCTGGCACCTTAACCACTACTCGGCTAAGCTCGCTGTCTGATATTGGCTTAAACCAATCCGGGTCATCTTCTTTACATTTTAATATCTCAGCTGGGAATTCATTGCCGTCTTTATCCTTAAAGAAAAGCCGGCCCGGCTCATCGCCGACTAAACCGCCAGTAACTGTAACTCCAGCTCCGCGCAAGCCGCTATCAGGATCAATACATAACCAAGGCTTAGAATCATTAGGGTTGGGATCCGCACAATAAATTGTTGGGCCAGGTGAGGGAGGCGGAGGTGAAGGAGGCCCGGGTGGGCCTGGAGGCTCGGTTGGTGCTGTTACGCTGACCAACCGGCTTATTACAAAACTGGCTATGGCAAAAGCTGATAAAATTATAACTAAGCCAATAACTGCACCAGTTAACAATTTTTTTGCTTTATCAATTTTTTCCGGCATGCCTGCTGCTGTCATATAAAGATACCCTCCGTAAATTATCAAAGCAACAGCTAAAATCCCCAAAAAGCCCAAAAATCCTCTGATAATATTCGCGATAGTTATCCTAATGTCTTGAGTGCCCAAACCAGTCCCAGCGCCGTATTCTATGCCAACATCCAAAGCTCCGGCATTTGCAAAATTGCAAACAAAAATCAGGCCTAAAACTAAAATTAAGCTTGTAAATATTAATCGTTTTTTAGTTAAAAAATTCTTCATGCTATTTTATTGATTTGGTTTAAAATTAATAGTTACAGTCGCTGGAAATTCCTTGGCCAAAAGAATGCCCTCTTTCAAATCTGCTGAGAAAAAATACCATTCTGCATCTAAAAGTGGGCTTTTGAAACCCCACTCATGAGGCTCAAATTTATTTACTGTTAAATCAAAAATCAATTCTTCAGATCCATCACCAATATAAATAACTTCGCCGTCAGTACAGCAAGGCGCCCAGCCATTATTATAAACTAATTTATTATTGCACTCGCCATACCTGTCGCCTCTAATATTAGTCTTATCACATGGATAATTTGGCAAAGATGCCAATATGCCATCGTCTAATATTGCAAATTTAAAATAATCCCTGGTCTTTGTTAATGAACCATTAAATCCGCCTGATCCCTTGTTAATCTCGCTATGAATATTAATTAAATAATATTTTGGCTGATTAGGATTGCTTTGATCTTTATAAATAAAGCTTATTGTGCGATTAGCCGCTATCATCCTGTTAAAAAAACCGCCATATTCTTCAAGAGAAATAATATTAGTGCTTGCAGTGAACTCAGTGCCATAACTGTAAAAATCTTTAATTGATTTATTTAAACTAAAAATACCCAAATCAACGCTCTGCCCATTATAATCCATTGAAAAACCAGTATCAGTCAATAAACCAATAGAATCATCATCATCTTCTTCCTCGCCATTTTCTTGCTCGCCATCACCATAATATTGCTGATTAATATTTTCATTTACGATTCGGCCGTTCTCTGCCATTTCCACACCTGTTGCTTCCATTATTTTTTTCAAAATATAATTAGTTATACCAAAAGCAACCAAAATGACAACTAAACCAGTACCAGCAGAAATTAATATTTTCTTAGCTTTTTCTAATTTTTCTGAATCATTCCTGCCAATTAGATATAAAAATCCGCCATAAATAAACAAAGCCACTGCCACTATTCCTAATAAACCTAAAGAAACTTTAATTATATTTGCCATCGTCAGCCTAAAATCTCCAGCGCCTAAACCTGTTTCTGTGCCATATTCTAAGCCAACTTCTATCATGCCTGCATTTGCCTGACTAACTAATAAAAATAAGCTTAAAAGAACAATTATTCCTAACAAATATATAACTTTTTTTGCAAAAATTTTATTCATAAAATTGTTTATTCTATTTCACAGCTTGGGAAAACACCAAGCCAAGGATCGTCTTCCAAATAAACGCCAGGGGTGTCAGTCTCTTCCTTAACACAACCAGGACCGGCGCAAGGCTGATAACAATTTTGGAAAATATCTTTAACTCCTGAACCGACTCTTAAACTAAAATCCAAATTCTCGCCTAAAACCGCATGTCCCATAATTGCAATTGTCTGCCCTTCGGGTCTATTTAAAAATTTATTCACGCTCTCCAGCCAGTAAGCCCAGCCGCCGCCTGGATAATTAGCGCTTTCCAAAATTTCACTTGAAGGCTGAATCAGCGTTATATATTCAGTCTCAACACAAGTCTGGCCTGCCGGGCAAGCAACATTTGGGGTACAAACAAGTCTTTCTCCTTGATCATTCAAACAATAACCGCTAGCGCTATCACAACTCGTTCCAGGACACTCATCATCGCTTGTACAAGGGCAATAACCGTCGCCATAACCGCTGTCTGGCTTAATTGTGCTTGCCATTATTAATCTGTCAAAAGCTATTTCAAAATTAACTCTGGGACGAATATCTGTGCCGCCAGCCTCTGGATAATATCTTTCTATTTCTGGAGGGGATAATTGTATCTTGTCACTAGTGTAAAAACTCCACTGCGAATCATCACCTTGATCATCAGGATCAGGAATATTGATATAATAAGGGGGATTTTTGCTTTGAGATTCCGGCCCTTGGGCTTGATTATCTAAATTACCATCTAAAGAATTATCAGCCATATCAACTATGCCGTCGTAAGGGAAACTGGCAGCCGGGCTTCCGGCTTCAAATAAAGAAGCAGCTTTAACTAAAACAGTAATAAATTCGTTTTCAGGCAGGCAAAAAACATCGCCGCCGCAAGTATTTTTACCGCACAAGTCATTAGTTACAAATTCAACTGTTTTATATTGATTGGAATATAAAAATTCTCCAGCAATTATATTATCACTATCTTCATTACAATCAGCAGGATTAGATTCAGCACATACGTTAATATTATTGAAAGTATTAATTTGGTTAGTTTGAGGATCTCTTCTTAAACTGCCGACTGTGCCCCCTTTTTCCAGTTCAACCAAGCCCCTCATTGTCATTGGATTAATTGCTTCATTAAAATTAAGCTGGACAATATGATTTCTAGGCACTGTCTGTTCAGGGGTATTAGCTGGCCGTGGCAAGACTGAAACAATTTTTGGCGGAGTTAAATCAACCACTGTTGAAACCTCAAAACTCCAGTCATAACCGCCAAACAAGCCAAAGGCATCTTGGCCATTAAACTTTTTAATATTATCAGTTAATTCAACAGTATAATTAGTCGGTTCATCAGGACTGCCCAATAAGGTTATTGGCTTAAAAACAAATGTTTTCAAATCATCAGTATGAAAAGCCCTTACATCCGAAACATAAGGTCCGTCAAAATCAGCTGTTTTACGAATTTTAATGCTGTCAGGATTAATTAAATCATCTAAATCATCCTCGGGATTCTTCTCATTGACAATGCTAGTAACATCCATTTCTTCTTTAAAAGTCACTACAATGCTGGTATTGCGCGGAATATCAAAAGCATTGCGAGCAGGATAATGACTTTCAATAATGCCATTGCCCAAAGCACCCCCTCCTCCGCCATAAGGTGGCGGTCCCGGCGGTCCAAGTCCGGTTGCTTCCAATAAAAGATTAATAATAAAACTGGCAATAGCAAAAGCCATTAAAATAATCAATAAACCAATTACTGCATTTATTAAAATCTTTTTTGCTTTTTCAATTTTTTCAGGATTACCAGCTGAAGTCATGTAAATAAAGCCGCCATAAAGAATAATTCCAACAGCCAAAATGCCCAAGAAACCCAAAGCCGCTCTGATAATATTGGCTATAGTAATTCTAATATCCTGAGTACCTAAACCAGTTCCTTCAGCATATTCTAATCCCACTTCAAGCTCGCCAGCAAAAACAACTGAAGCAAATAAAAAAACCGCCAAAACCAAAAAACCTATCACTAAAATTTTGGCAGCTTTACTGATTTTCTTTTTCTTTTTTTTCTCTTGGCTTGCTTTCGAAGTCAAGAGTGATTTTTGACGCATGGGAATCTATTTAAATAAAATTTTATTCGGCAATTTCTTTTTCAACAATTTGCTTAACTAAGCTACCATCGGCTTTATCTTTTAATTCACTCATAACCGCAGCCATAACTTTGCCTATATTCTCTTTATCCTCTAATTGGTTTATTATCTCTTTAACTTTTTTTTCAATTTCTTCTTCACTCATTTGTTTCGGTAAATATTTCTCTAAAATCTCTAACTCTTTCTTTTCTTTATCAGCTAATTCCTGGCGATTAGCTTTTTCGTATTCGATTATTGATTCTTTTCGTTTTTTTATCTCACTCTTTATTACTTTAACAACATCTTCATCTTTTAAATCTTCTTTTTTTTGTATTCTTTCATTTTTTAAAGCAGCCAAAAGCAGACGTAATGTTGAAACTACGGCTTGCTCTTTTTTTACAAAAGCTTGCTGAAAATCTTTTTCTATTTGCTCTAAAAGCGACATTTTTACATGGCTACGGATACTACAAAATGATACAGAAATTTGCTTAAAATTTATAATTCTGTAACTGAGCTGCAGCTCCGCATCCAAATTAATCTTCCATCAATTTGCCAATTTTTTTTAAATATTCTTTTTTAGCTTTAATTTTATTTCTTCTTAAAGCTAATTTTTTAGCTAAATTTTTATTTGGCTCTTTTTCCAAAAATCTAATTTTTTTGGCTTGTAAAATCTTACCGCTTTGTAAAACTTTTTTATTAAAACGTCTCAACAAGCTTTCAAAAGTCTCGCTTTTTTTTCTTTTTGCTTCTGCCATTTATTTACTCACATCTCCTTTCTAAAACTTAACTTAATAATAACAATAAACTTAAATTTCGTCAAACAAAATTAATAAAAAAACGCTGGCTTTAAACCGGCGCCTATTTTATTGTAAAAATCTTACAAACCTAACCTTTTCTTCACCTCTTTAACTGCCTTATTATAATTAATGGTTTCTTGTATGCCGCCTTCCATATCACGGAGCAAAATTGTTTCTTCAGAAAGTTCTTTCTGACCTAAAATTAAAGCATATTTAACACCTAACTTATTAGCGATATCCAATTGATTCTTAAGCCCATCTTTAGAAAAACTTTCTGCCATTTTAATTCCTTCCTGTCTTAAAGTCTCATAAAGAACCAGACATTTTCTTTTGGCTGCCTCGCCCAACTGGGCAATAAAAACATCGGGGTTTTCTTCTTCTGATACTTCTATTTCCAATTCTTTTATTTTTAAAATAATACGCTCAATCCCCAAAGCTACGCCAACTGCCGGAGTTGGACGACCGCCTAACATCTCTATCAAGCCATCATAACGGCCGCCACCGCCTAAAGCATTTTGCGCTTTTTTACTACCTTGTTCTGCCCAAACTTCAAAAACTGTTTTAGTATAATAATCTAATCCGCGAACTAAACAAGAATTAAGATTATAAGGTGTTTCTATTTCATCTAAAAATTCTAAAACTTTAACAAAATGATTTTTACAATCATCACATAACCAATCAACAATCTGAGGCGCATCTTCGCTAATAGCTATACATTTTTCTTCTTTACAATCCAAAAGTCGCAAAGGATTTTTAGTTAATCTTGCTTTACAATTATCACATAAATCTGTTTTTTGAGTTTTATAATAATTAATTAATTGAGTTTTATATTCTTTTCTACATTCTGGACAACCGATGCTATTTATTTGGATATTAACATCTATGCCCAATTCTTTAAAAAAATTATAACTCATAATTATTATTTGAGCATCTAAAACTGGATTAATATCACCAAGCGATTCAAAACCAAATTGATGGAATTGACGATATCGGCCTGACTGCGGACGATCATAACGAAACATATGGCCAATATAAAAAAACTTAACTGGTTGAGACAAATTAAGCATGCCATGATTAATATACGCACGCGCTACTGAAGCTGTTGCTTCGGGCCTTAAACTTACATTATCACCGCCTTTATCTACAAAAGAAAACATTTCTTTTTCAATAATATCGGTGTCTTTGCCTACTGCATGAATAAACAAAGAGGATTCCTCCAAAATTGGCAAATCAATCCTTTCAAAACTATAATCTTTTGCCATTTGCTTTGCTTTATTTCTAATCAGCTGCCAATATTTTTGTTCAGAGGGTAAAATATCTTTAAAACCTCGCAAAAGCTGGGGTGTGCTTCTTGTCGGCTTAACTATTTTTGTTGCCTCTTCTGCTTTCTTTTTCTCAGTTTTCTTTTTGGCTGCTTTTGTTTTTTTACTGGCTGTTTTTTTTGTTTTAGCCTTTACTTTTTTGGTTGCAGATTTTGATGCAGTTTTTGCTGCGGCTTTTTTAGTTGTTTTTTTCTTTTTAGTTCTGGTCATATTTTTGCTTATCGCTAATAGCTATATGCTATTTTGCTAAATTAAAAATTATATTCTGGTGTCTGAAAAATAGTTGCTTTATCAAAAGGCCAACCCCTAATCCAAGCCTTACCAATAATTAAACGTCTGGGGACCGGACCAAATCTACGAGAATCAAGGCTTGCCTCTCTGTTGTCGCCTAAAACAAAATATTCATTATCTTCCAAAATAAATTCTGTTTTACCCAAATGCGGTGTTTCCATATCTTCAAATAAATAAATGTCTTCATCAAGTGGCACCCCATTTGGGAATTGATCATTATAGATAAAAATATCGCCTTCTTTAATCTTAACTTTTTCATCTGGCAAGCCAACAATCCTTTTTATAAAATATTGACTTGGATCTTTAGGATAACGAAACACTACAATATCGCCTCTTTCCGGCTCATTAAAACGATAAACTATTTCATTAATAATTAAATATTCATGATCGTGAAAGCTTGGCTCCATAGAAGCGCCTTTGACATAAAAAGGCTGTATAAGAAAATACCTGACTGGAATTATAATTGCAAGAGAAATAATAACAACTTTAATAATTTCTACAAAAAATTCCCCTATAGTTCGGCCTAAAGAATCATAGGTTGATTTTGTTCGCCACTCAAATTGATCATCATTTTTATTAAACATTTCTTTTTAATCTAATTAAGATTTAAATAATAAAAATAAAAGCTTAATTATAATTATAAAGATTATACCATAAAAAATCAAAGTCATCAAATTCAATTAATTTGAAATTTTTTCTTTTTTTTGGTTAAATATAAAGAGGAAGAATAAACGATACTTTGAAGTTTTATATTTATTTAAATTATGGAAACGCCCAAAATAAATTTTTTAAACAACTTATTAGATAAAAAAAATAAAAGGAAAAAAAGGATCTTGCCTAAACTGTTTTTTTATCCTTTAATTTTTTTTATTATTTTTATTCTTGTTTTTTCTTTTCAAATTATTCTATCTGGCGATAGCTTAAGCGAAAGTTTTGAAAAAATTAATATCTTTAGCACTTATGGGCTTTCTTTAAGCAAAGACAAGCCTTTAGCAGGCGAAACTGATGACAGAATCAATGTACTACTTTTAGGTATGGGCGGTTCTGGCCATCCCGGACCTTATTTAACTGACACTATAATTATTATTTCTTTAAAACCTTCAGAAAATAAAGTTGCAATGATTTCTATCCCACGAGATTTATCAGTGCCAATTCCGGGCTATGGCTGGCGCAAAATTAATAATGCCAATCATTTCGGGGAATTAAAAGAACCAGGCAAAGGAGGAAAATTTGCCGCTGAAGTTATCAGTGAAACTTTTGACCTGCCAATACATTACTACGTAAGAATTGACTTTTCGGGTTTTGAAAACTTAATCAATGAATTGGGCGGAATTAAAATACATGTAGACAATGATTTTGCTGATTATAAATTCCCGGCTGATAATTACGCCTACCAAACAGTAGCCTTTGAACAAGGCTGGCAAAAAATGGACGGACAAACTGCTTTGAATTATGCCCGATCAAGGCACGGCACTAATGGAGAAAATTCTGATTTTGCCCGCAGCAAAAGACAGCAAAAAGTCATTCAAGCAGTAAAAGAAAAGGCTCTTTCTTTTACCACTTTTTTGAGCTACAGAAAAATTTCAGCCATGCTTGACCTTTATCAAGAACACGTAACTACGAATTTAAAAGTCTGGGAAATTTTCAAATTTGCAAAATTGGCAAAAAACATTGGACAAGAAAACATTAATAATATTGTTCTGGAAAACGGCGCCGATGGCCCCCTTTATTCAACCAATATCAACGGAGCCTATTTGCTGCTACCTAAAGACATGTCATTTTATCAACTCCAACAAATAGTTAAATATGCCTTTGAACCAGAAAAACAAATTAAAGCAAAAGAACAAGTCAAAGTAGAGATACAAAATGGCACAAGGATAGAAGGATTGGCTTATCGCACTTCAGTTTATTTAAAAAACAAAGGTTATAAAGTACTCAAAATTAGCAATGCTCATGAACAAAATTTTGAAAAAACCGTTATTTTTGATTTTAGCCAAGGCCAAAAATCAGAAGCATTGGCAGATTTAAAAAGTAAATTAAGCGCCAATATCTCTCCTGCTATACCTGATTCTTTATTATCCAAATCTGGGATAGATTTTTTAATTATTTTAGGCCAAAATCAAAAAGATGAAACTTCAATTTCCCAATTAGATTAAAATTATGAAAACCTTACCTCAAGTCATTATTATTGGTAGGGCTAATGTCGGCAAATCTACTCTTTTTAACCGGTTAATTGAAAGACCAAAAGCTCTTACTTCAAAAACCGCTGGCACAACCCGCGATATTAATATTGGTCGAGTCTATTGGCAAGGTATTAATTTTGAGTTAGTTGATACTGGCGGCATAGAAACAATTATTACTTCAAAAAAATTAAAAACACTTTCGCCTGCTTTAAACATTGAATTTGCTCAGGATATTATTAAAAAAACTCAAACAGCTTTAAAAAAAGCTGATTTAATTTTGTTTGTCGTTGATATTCAAAGCGGGCTTTTGCCACAGGATAAAGAATTAGCCGGAGCTATAAAAAAATCAAATAAAGAAATTATTTTTGTAGCCAATAAAACCGATTCCCCCAAATATAAATCAAATATTTCGGATTTTTACAAACTTGGCTTTGGTGACCCAATTTATGTTTCAGCCTTAAATGGCTCTGGCACAGGTGATCTTTTGGATTCAATTACAATTAAATTAAAAAAAACAAAAAAAACAAGAAAAACAAAAAAATTTGAAATCGAAAAAGCCATTAAAATTTCTATTTTAGGCAAACCAAATGTTGGCAAATCCTCACTTTTAAATGCGATTCTGGGTGAAGATCGGGTTATTGTTTCTCCCATTCCTTTTACAACACGAGAAACCATTGATACTCATTTAGAATATAAAAAACAAAATTTTATTCTCGTTGATACAGCAGGGATTCGCAAACAAGCAAAAATAAAAAAAGACTTGGAAAAACTTTCAGTAAAAAAAAGTTTAACAAATGCTAAAAATTCCGATATCTGTTTTTTAGTCATTGATATCTCCAAACCAATTTCGGTTCAGGATAACCGATTAAGCCGAATTTTACTTAACGCTCAAGTTAGTATTATTATTGTGGCTAACAAGTGGGATAAAATTGAAGAAAAAGAAACAAAGAGCCAAAAGAAATTTGAAAATTATATTTATAAAAATTTTCCTTATTTAACCTGGGCACCGATTATTTTTGTTTCTGCCTTAACAGGTAAAAATGCCCATAAAATTCTAGATTTAGCTTTAAAAGTTTATCAAGCTCGGCAGATTAAAATTTCTGAAAATGCTTTAAATAAATTTTTAAAACAAGCCATAAAAAAGCATAAACCAACTAAAGCCAAGGGCCTTAAACATCCTCGTCTTTTAAATCTGAAACAAATTAAAACAAATCCGCCTAAATTTGAACTGCGTATTGGCAAAACTGATACATTAAGCCAAGCTTATCTAAAATATTTAGAAAATGCTTTGCATCAAAAATTTGATTTAATAGGCACACCAATAAAAATAAATCTCAAACAATGAAACTGCTCATCATTTACAATCCATTGGCTGGTAAAAAAAGTAAAAAAGACCAGCAGATAAAAAATTTTTTTAAAACTTTTAATCTTGAAATTGATTGGCATTATACAACTAAAGGTGCTTTTACCAAATTAAATCCTAATCATTATGACCGAATTTTTGCTTGTGGTGGCGATGGCACTGTAAAAGAAGCTGCCTCTTGGATTATTAACAATGAAAGCAAGACTCCATTAGCCATCATTCCCTCTGGAAGCGCTAATATCTTAGCTCTATCATTGGGCATCCCCTTAGATATTAAAAAGGCTTTAAAGCTTGGCTTTACTCAAAATATAAAAAAAATTGATGTTGGCTTAATTAATAATCGTCATCATTTTTTAATTGCTGCTGGCTGCGGTTTTGATGCCAAAGTTATAAAAAACGCTTCCACAAAATCAAAAAAAACATGGGGATTTATTGCTTATATTATTAGTCTTATTTTTAGTTTTTTTAATACTAAAGCTAATAAATTTTTTATAAAAACAAATAGTCAGCAACAAACTGTTACTGCTCAAAGTATTTTTGTCTCCAATTTTGCCAGTTTCTTTAATTTAAATTTAAATCCCCAAGCAAAAATTAATGACGGCTATTTAAATATCAGTATTTTAAAAACTTTAAATATCAGTGACTTAGGCATCTTAATTTATCGTTTATTTACTGGCAATTACCAAAAAGATTGGCGTTATGAATATTACACGGCTCAAAATGTTTATATTTTGCCTTTTTATAAAAAAACGCCTATTCAAATTGATGGCGAAGTGGTAGAATTACCTTATTTAGATATTAAAATTTTATCAAAAGCTTTAAAAATAATTGCTACTAAATTACCTTAATTACATATTGCAAATGGCTTATAGCTTAATGGCTGTTTGCTATTCGCCAAATCTATGAAACTTGTCGTCGGATTAGGTAATCCCGGAAAACAATACCAAAATACTCGCCACAATATTGGTTTTGCTGCTCTGGATTTTATCAGAGAGTCTTTTGATTTGCCAAAATTTAAACTAGATAAAAAATTAAAAGCTGAAATTTCCAAAAACAAAGAAATTATTCTGGCCAAGCCGCGAACCTTTATGAACAATTCAGGTGAGGCTGTTAGCTTATTGAAAAAATATTATAAAATTAAAATTTCCGATATCATTGTTTTGCGCGATGACGTTGATATTCCTATCGGAAAAATTAAAACAAAAAAAGGCTCAAACGGCGCAGGCCATAAAGGCATTCAATCAATTATAAAGCATTTAAAATCAAATGATTTCTGGCAAATAAAAATTGGCGTTGCCAATGAAATGATCAGAAAAAAAATCCCGACAGAAAAATTTGTTTTACAAAAGTTTATAAAAGAAGACTTGGAAAAAGCCAAAGAGCTACCCAAAAAAACAATAAAAGAAATTCAATCAATTATAAATAAAAAAACCTAGTCATACGACTAGATTTTTGAAATGCGGGCGGCAGGATTTGTCCCAAAGGGATCCCCTTGGGAAACCTGCGACATCCTGCTCCCAAAGCAGGTGCGCTACCAGACTGCGCTACGCCCACATTTTGAAATTAGCGGCAAAAAATTGCCAAATAAAGTTTGTAAGGGACAAGGAAATAATACTTTCCCCATTTAAAGGGATCGTAAATTTCATAACCTGTTAAGGCTCTAGCCATACAGGCTAAACCAATAATAATCACTCCTCCCCAAAACCAGGCGCTAATTATTGCTATCAGCAAAGTACACCTCCTTATTAATTTAATATCCAGAGTACTACCTACCAGCGTAGAGTTCTTAGCACTAGGCTAATGGCCCTAACTTGTGGCAAATCAGGAGAAGGAGGGACCTCCCTCATTGCCGGCTGGCAAGGTAGAAATCTGGATACTAATATTTTAACATTATAGCACAATAGCTGACCTTTGTCAAACACGTTTTTCACATCTGATTGGTTTGAATATCCGCTAACTTTCCTGAATATCTCTTTTTGCCTTGTTTCATCTTGATTTATATACCCGATTTCTCCTAATCTCATTCTTTATTTCTCTTCTTTCTCCAATATGCTAATATTATTAAAGTATGAAACAAGATTCAAAATACTGGATTGCTTTTTCGCAATTTGCAAAAATCGGTCCAAATCGCTTTAAAAAATTATATACTTATTTCCCTTCACTGAAAGAAGCCTGGCAAGCTTCTTTATTAGAGTTGCAACGAAGTGGTTTAGAGGAAAACATTGCTCAAGAATTAATCATTAAAAGACAAGAAATAGATCCTGATATTGAATTAGAAAAGCTTCAAAAAGAGAATATTCAAGCAGTTACTATTTTAGACGAAAATTATCCAAAAATATTACAAGAAATTTTTAATCCGCCGGCTTTATTGTATATTAAAGGCGATATTAAAAATTTAAATAATAAATTTAATTTAGCCATCGTCGGTACTAGAAAAATTTCCACTTACGGACAAAGGGTCACGCCTGAAATTGTAAAACCACTTGTACAAAATGGCTTTGCCATAGTAAGCGGTTTAGCTCTTGGTATAGATGCCTTAGCCCATCAGTCAGCTTTAGAAGCTCAAGGCAAAACCATTGCTGTCTTAGGTAGTGGTTTAGATAAAAAAAGTATTTATCCTTATTCAAACAGATATTTGGCCCAAAACATTTTAGAGAATCAAGGAACAATAATTTCTGAATTCCCAATCGGCACATTACCCTTAAAACATAACTTTCCTACTAGAAATAGAATAATTGCTGGTTTAAGTTTGGGTACATTAGTAATTGAAGCTGCCGAAAGTTCAGGCGCCTTAATTACTGCTTATTGTTCTTTAGAACAAAACCGAGAAGTTTTTGCTGTGCCAGGACCGCTTTACAACCGCCAATCACTTGGCACTAATAAATTAATTCAAAAAGGCGCTAAGCTGGTCACCAGCCATCATGATATTTTGGAAGAATTAAATCTGCAAGAAATCAAAAATTACATTACTAATCAAAAAATCCTGCCCGAAACAGATGAAGAAAAAAAGATTATTGAATATTTAAATCAAGAACCAACTCATGTTGATCAAATTATTAAAAAATCTGAATTGCCAACTTCTCAAGTTGTCAGCACTCTAAGCTTAATGGAAATGAAAGGTCTAATAAAAAACCTCGGTGGACAAAATTATATTTTGTTAAGTTAAAAATTTGACAAAAAATATAGGCTCTGTTATTAATAGTAGTAATGTGTTTAATTCTGAAAGCTGAATTCTGAATTAATTTCAGATATCAGATCTCATAATTCAGGATTTAATCCAAATTTTAAATTTCTAATTTCTAATTTTCAACCAATGTCTAAATCACTTGTTATTGTTGAATCACCAACTAAAGCTAAAACAATTACTAAATTTTTACCTAAAGACTTCAAAGTGGAGTCTTCTTTTGGTCATATCAGAGATTTGCCAGAAAAAAAATTAGGAGTCGATATAGAAAATAATTTTCAGCCGGAATATGTTATTCCCGATAAGGCGAAAAAACTAGTTGAAAAATTAAAAGCCTTGGCCGAAAAAGCCGATTATATTATTTTGGCTACTGACGAAGATAGAGAAGGAGAAGCGATTGCTTGGCATTTGACTCATGCTCTGGATTTAAAAAATAAAAAAACCGGAAGAATCACATTTCATGAAATTACCCAAAAAGCCATTGAAGAAGCTCTAAAAAATCCACGTGATATTAATATAAGCTTAGTTAATGCTCAGCAGGCTAGACGAATTTTGGATCGCTTGGTCGGTTATAAACTTTCACCGTTTTTATGGAAAAAAGTTGCCAAAGGCTTAAGCGCCGGTCGCGTACAATCAGTGGCTGTACGTTTAATTTGTGAAAGAGAAAAAGAGATTCAAGATTTTAATGAAGAAGAATACTGGACAATTGAAGCTGAACTTGAAAAAGAAAAACAAATTTTCATTGCCCAATTAGTTAAAGAAAAAAATAAAACCCTCAAAAAGTTAGATATTAAAAACAAAGAACAAGCCCAAAAAATTTTGGACAATTTAAAAAATGCTAAATATATTGTTGAATCAATTGAAAAAAAAGAAACAAAAAAACAGCCGCCGACTCCTTTTACCACCTCTACTTTACAGCAAGAAGCCTCAAAAAAACTTGGCTATAGCGCCAAGCAAACAATGCGCTTGGCCCAGCAATTATATGAAGGAATTGAATTAGGTAGCAAAGGATCAGTCGGCTTAATAACTTACATGCGAACTGATTCATTAAATCTTTCTAATTTTTCTTTAGATAATATTAGAGAATATATTGCTAATCAAATCGGCAAAAATTATTTGCCCGACAATGCTAGAATATTTAAAACAAAAGCAAAAGGAGCCCAAGAAGCTCATGAAGCTATCAGGCCGACTGATATAAACAATATCCCTGAAAAAATTAAAGGATCTTTGGATCCAAAACAATTTAAACTTTACAAACTAATCTGGGAAAGAACTTTAGCCTGTCAAATGCAGCCAGCTATTATGGATCAGACAAAAATTGATATTAAAGCTAATAATTATACTTTTCGAGCTAACGGTCAAATTATTAAATTTGATGGCTTTTTAAAAATTTACAAAACAACGATTAAAGAAAATACCTTGCCCGCCTTAAAAGAAAAAAATCAATTAACTTTGATTGCTTTAAAAAAACTGCAACATTTTACTCAACCCCCAGCCCGTTATACTGAAGCTAACCTAATTAAAGCACTGGAAGAATATGGCATTGGCCGGCCTTCAACTTATGCGCCCACACTTTCAACAATTCAAGACAGAAACTATATTCAAAAAAATGAAGATAAAAAATTGCAACCAACTGAAATTGGTATGCTAGTTAATGATCTTTTAGTTGAACATTTCCCCAGAATTGTTGATTATAATTTTACCGCCCAAATGGAAAAAAATTTAGATAAAATCGCCGAGGGCGAAAAAAAATGGGTACCCTTAATTGAAAATTTTTATGATCCTTTTATTGATAATTTAAAATTAAAAGAAAAAGAATTAACTAAAAAGGAATTAACTGAGGAAAAAACAGATATTATTTGTGAAAAATGTGGCTCACCAATGATTATAAAAATGGGACGTTTTGGCAAATTTTTAGCCTGCTCTAATTATCCCGAATGCAAATTTACTCAACCATTAATAATAACCAAGGAAGAACAAGAAGCCGGAGAAACAGAGGAAAAATGCCATAAATGTGGTGGGCCGTTAGTGGTAAAAATGGGACGTTTTGGTAAATTTTTGGCTTGTTCTAATTATCCCGAATGCAAATTTACAAAACAAATTCAAAAATCTACTGGTTTAAAATGCCCAAAATGCAAAAAAGGTGATATTGTAATGAAAAAGACCAAAAAAGGTAAAATATTTTGGGCCTGCAATAGATATCCGGAATGTGATTATGCTTCTTGGCAAAATCCTAAAAAAGAAAATTAAGCTAATCAAAAAACCGCGAGAAACTACCCGTGGTTTTTTAATTCACTATTCAGAATTTCAATAATTCAATAACAAACGCTGAATAGTGATGAGGGAGGATTTAACCCCAATTACAAAGTAGATGTAAGGGTGTCAACTCCCTCATCATTTTAATGTTATCAAAAAAATTACATTCTGTCAATATAAAATGTAAATTAAAATAAAAATTCCTTCATAAAAGAAAAAATCCCGGGCGCGAAGCCTGGAACTTTTTCCCTTTGTAAAAAAGATTTACCCTTACATCTAAATACAGTATATCATATCTGGTAAAATTAGTCAAGCCTTTTTAATTCAAAATAATTAATTTTAATTGACAAATATTAACTTTTTATTTAAAATAAAATATCTTATAATGTATATATGTCAGATATTAATAAAAATTTTAAACTTTTATTAAAAACTATTAAAGAATACCATCCTAAAGCTGATTTAGATTTGCTTAAACTGGCTTTTGATTTTGCCCAAAAAGCTCATACTGGTCAGAAACGGATGACTGGCGAAGATTATATTTATCACCCACTGGCCACTGCTCAAACTCTAGCAGAAATGAAATTAACTATTCCCATTATTATCGCCGGCTTACTGCATGATATCCCAGAAGACACGGATTATAATTTAGAAGATATTAAAAAAAATTTCGGTCAGGAAATTGCTTCATTAGTTAATGGCGTAACTAAATTAGGAAATATTAAATATCGAGGGATTGAAAGATATATTGAGAATCTTAGAAAAATGTTTATTGCTATTGCTAAAGATTTGCGAGTAATTTTAATTAAATTTGCTGATCGTTTACATAATTTAAAAACTTTATATGCTTTACCCCGCAATAAACAAATTAGAATTGCTTCAGAAGTTTTAGAGATTTATTCACCGATTGCTAATCGTTTAGGTATGTACGAAATGAAAGGCCGACTAGAAGAAGAAGCTTTTAAATATCTTTATCCTAAAGAATATAACTGGCTAAAAAATTTAATTGAAGAACAAGCCAAACACAAGGAAAAATATTTAAACAAAGTAATAAAATTTATTAAACAAGAATTAAACCATGAAAACGTAAAACTTATTGAAGTTAAAGGTCGTATTAAACAATTTTATAGTCTTTATAAAAAATTATTAAGACACAATAAAGATATTAACAGAGTTTATGATTTTGTTGCTGTAAGGATTATTGTTAAAGATATATCAACTTGCTATGCCGCACTTGGTATTCTTCATAAAAAAATGAAACCGTTAAAAGGACGAATTAAAGATTACATTGCCCAACCCAAGCCCAATGGTTATGCCTCGCTTCATACCACTGTTTTTACTCCTGAAGGTGAAATTATAGAAGTTCAAATTCGTACAAAAGAAATGGACGAAGAAGCCGAATACGGTGTAGCTGCTCATTGGCACTATGACGAAAAAGACTCGCTTAAACCTACCCCAAAAACCAAATGGATAGAAGAATTGACTAAATGGCAAAAAGAATTAACAGAAAATCAAAAATTTTTAGAAAAACTTAAAATAGACGTTTTTCAAGACCGAATTTTTGTTTTTACACCCAACGGCGATGTAATAGATTTACCCAAAGGTGCGACACCAATTGATTTCGCTTATCATGTACATACAGATATTGGCAATCAATGCGTTGGTTCCTTAATCAATAATCAAATTTCAACATTAGATAAACCTTTAAAAAGCGGCGATGTAATAGAAATTTTAACTGATAAAAACAGAAAATTCCCCAATTCTGACTGGCTAAAATTTGTAAAAACAAGCGTAGCTAAAAATAAAATAAAAAGTGCTCTCGCCAAAAGAACACTAATTGATAAATTTTTAAAAAAATAAAATTTATAATTTATTTCAATTCTTCTAAAATTTGAATTACATCTTTATCCTCGGGATTGTATTCTAAATATTTATTTAAAACATAAATTGCCTCATCAACTTTATCTTGATTAAGATAAAGTTTTTTAAGACTCATAGCTATTAATTTTTGGCTTGGATCCAAATCAAAAGCCTTTCTGATGTTTTCCAATGCTTTTTTTTCTTGACCAAATTCTTGATAATAAAGTCCCAAATTGTAATAGCCTAAAACAAAATCATCTTTCAAATTAAGACTCTTTTCTATATCAGCTTTTATTTTAAAAGCTAATGCTTCAATCGCTTTTTCTTTGTTTGGAACATCAACTTTATCTTTTTTAATCAATAAATAATCATCAAAGTTTAATAAAGCACGATCAATGTAAAGCTCTGGATTATTTGGATCTAAGGCAAGCAATCTTTGATTAATAGCCTTCTTTAAATTATTAACTTCGAATCCAATCTTTTTTAATTTTTTAATGGTTTGTTGTAATCCTAAATAATTATCAATTCTTTTACTCTCTTTTTCAAGTACTATATTTAAATTTTCAAAAATTCTTTCTGACAGACTATTTTGATCATATCCCTTCTTATTATTATCCAAAAACAACTTCTTATTGATCAACAGATCAGCTAATTTTAAATTATAATCTACGCGTTTAGAGTTGTATAGAATGGCTTTTTTAATATAATTTTGTGCTTGTTCAAAATCTTCAACTGAAGAATATTTTTTCACTGATACTTTTTCATTATAAGCTTCAGCTAAAACTATTTTTGCACCAAAATAAACAAAAGTTAAAATAATAATTATAAATAAATAAATAAATAAATTGATTAAATTTTTATTTAGAAAAAAATTTGTTGATTTTTGTTTCAAAAATGAAACATTTAATGCTAAAAATAAAATAAATAAATAAAACAAAACAAAATCAAAATTATCAAAAAAAGCCCAAATAATAAAAGAAGACATTATCACACCCAAACAACAAACAAATAAAAATTTTTTATGGCTAAATTTATCAAAAATTTTAAATTTTTTTATAAAAACTAATAATTTTTTATAATATTTAACAAAAATTATAATTAAAATTAAACCCACTATTAAGCCAGCGTTATTCAAAAGCTCTAGCCAAAAATTATAATTTTTCTCAAAACCCAATTGCCAAAAAATAGTTTGATTAAAGACTATTGGTTTATATTTGTAAAAACTATAAGAAAAATTCTGCGGCCCCATACCAAAAATCAAATTTTCAGATAAACTTGATTTAGTCACTTGCCAAGCTATTGAGGGTGACAAATTAAATTCGCTTGGACTAATTAAACCGATATAACTGCTCAAAGGAATAATTAAAATTATAACTGTTAAAAATAATAAAAGCGTTAAAGTAATGACTAATCTATTAGAAAAATAAGCCGACTTAAAAGAGAGTAATAAAATAAAAATAAAAATGGCTAAAATTAGAAGCAAAAGAACGTGCTCTTTATCTAATATAAAAAGCGTTGAAAGAAAAATTATCGCAAAAATTAAGTTTAAAACCTTAAACTTTTTATCCTCATTTGACAAAAATAAAAATCCAGTCAAAATAAAAGCTAAAACTAATAAAAAATTAAAAGTATTAATTGATAAATCAAAAAACAAAAGCCAACTATTGGCGAAAAATAATTGAAAAATATTAATTAATAAAATAAAAAAAACAACAAAAACTAAAATATATAAAATTATTTTAATTTGTTTTATTTTATTAAAAAAACGGCTGACAAAAAAATAAAATAATACTAAGAAAAATATAGTAATAAAAGAATTAGCTATAACTAAATTTGCTCCTAAAAAACTATGGTATTTATCAACTGAAAAAAAACTGGCCAATAAATAAACAAACAAAAATAAAATTAAAGGAATATCCAAAAAATGTAATTGCCAGTTGATTCTTTTACTTATATAAATCTTTAGCAGCCAAAAAACAATAGCCAAAATCATTAAAACATAAAACAAAATAACTTTAGAAAATTCTACAAATTCGCTTGATATGGGAATAAAAAAAAGCGGTATTAAAAATACGCTGACATAAATTATTGCTCTTATTGCCTTTTCTAAAAACAAATCTGTTTCATCTTTAAATTTAATAACAAAATTTCTAACGGTAATATATAAAAATTTCATATTATTCCAACTCTAATAATTTTTTATAAATCTCATTAAAATCTTCCTGAGAATTATAAAAAATAATCAAGTCCCCTCCTTTGCCTTTATTTTTGATTGAAACTTTATGTCCCAAAATATCTCTTAATTTTCCTTCTTTTTCCAAAATTATTGGATCAGCCTTTATTATTCTGGCATGACTTTTTACCTTAACCTTTTTGGCTTGATTTTCTGCTTCTCTTACAGTCATCTGGCTTTGTAAGATTTTTTTTAAAAATTCTTTTTGTTCTTTTTCGCTTGGTAAGCTAGCAATAGCCCGTGCATGACCTTCAAAAATCTTTTCATCCAAAATTGCTTTTTGAACTTCTTTGGGTAAACTTAATAATCTCAAAGTATTAGCAATTGTTGTCCTTTTTTTACCAATTTTTTTAGCTACCTGCTCTTGCTTTGAATTAAATTCATCAATTAATCTTTTATAAGATAAAGCTTCTTCAATTGGATTTAAATTCTTACGTTGCAAATTCTCAATTAAAGCCAATTCTAACTTCTCTTGCTCTTTGGCTTTCCTAACTATCACAGGCACAGTTTTCAAATTCAAAATTTGCGCCGCTTTTAATCGTCTCTCGCCAGCAATTAATTGATAAGAATCTTTTTTTAATTGTGTAACTATTAATGGCTGTATAACACCGTATTCCTTAATTGAATTGGTTAATTCTTCTAATTCTGCGTGATCAAATCTTTTTCTCGGCTGATGAGGATTTAATTGAATTTTATCTATTTCAACTTCAAAAATTTGATTTTTTTTATCTATTTTGTTTATTTCTTTGTTTGAAAATTTTGTTTTTATTGATTTTTGCGGTATTAAAGAATCCAAGCCTCTGCCTAGTGCCATAATTTTATTTTACTATTAATAATAATTAATAATATCAGTTAAATCTATAATTTCCTTAGCTAAACGCTCATAAGCTTTTGCGCCCTTTGATTTTGGGTCATATTCTAAAATTGTCTTACCAAAACTTGGCGCTTCTGTCAAACGAACGTTTCTAGGAATTACTGAACGAAAAATACGATCTGGAAAATATTGATATAATTGTTGCAAGATTTCATTCGACAATTTATTTCTTTTGTCATACATGGTCAAAATCGCTCCCAAAACTTCCAACTCAGGTTTAATATTTTTTTTAATTAAATTTATTGTATTTATCAACTGTCCCAAACCTTCCAAGGCATAATATTCTGCCTGAACCGGTATTAAAATTTTTTCTGCAGCAATTAATCCATTTAAAGTTAAGAGCCCTAAAGAGGGTGGGCAATCAATTATCACATAGTCATAATCATTTCTTGTGCTAAGCAGTGCTTGTTCTAATTTAAACTCCCGGTTGTCTAGATTAACAAGTTCAACATTAGCCCCAGCTAAATTTAAATTAGCCGGAGCAATTTTATAACCTGAAATAGCAGTATTTAAAATAATTTCTTTAAAATTTTTCTGCCCAAGCAATACATCATAAATGCCTTTATCAAGTTTATTATAATCAATGCCTAAACCGCTTGTGGCATTAGCTTGGGGGTCAATATCAATTAATAGAATAAATTTCCCTAAACTAGCTAAATAGGCAGCTAAATTAATAGCTGTGGTTGTCTTACCAACCCCGCCTTTTTGGTTAACAATTGAAATAATTTGTCCCATATCCTTATAATAAATTTAACTTTATTTTACAGCAAATATTCAGTTTTGTAAAATTGACAAATTTAAGAAAATAAGGTAAAATAAGACATATCTATGCCGCCGTGGTGGAATTGGTAGACACGCACGACTCAAAATCGTGTGAGGGTAACCTCATGTCGGTTCGACTCCGACCGGCGGCACAACAATAATTAGATATAAAAATTTTAATCTAAATTATGACAATAACAATATGTGCCAGTGTTGATTTTACACCTAAAATCATTGAGATTAAAAAAGAATTAGAAAGTGAAAATCATCAGGTTAATATTCCTTATCTAACTAAAATGGTTTTTGAAGATAAATTTTCCTACGATGAATATTTAGACATGAGACAAAAACAGGGCGGTGATATTGAAATAAGGAAATCTCAACCTGTTGATTTTATTAAAAGATATTGAGATTTTATTAAAAATTCAGATGCAATTTTAGTTTTAAATTTAGAAAAAAAAGATGTTGCTAATTATATTGGTGGCAGTACTTTAATGGAAATGGGCTTTGCTTACGGTCAGGGTAAAAAAATATATTTATATAACCCAATTCCTGAAAAAAGTGAAAAAATGCATTATGTAGATGAAATAAAAGAGATGAAGCCAATAATCATCAATGGTGATTTAAGTAAAATAGTTTAAGGCTTGCTAAAATCCAATTTTTCCTATAAAATTTTAACATTAATTATAATTAATCAAGCCAGGGTAGCTCAGTCGGTTAGAGCGTGGGACTCATAAGCCCAAGGTCGAGGGTTCGATCCCCTCCCCTGGTACATAAATTTTGCTTTGCAAAATTAGGTGATTAGTAATTTGTAATTAGTTAAAGGTAAAATTATTACAAATTACCAATGCCTAATGCCTAATTCCTAATATATGTTTTTAACAGTTCATGGCGCAATTGGCATTATTATTGGCCAAAACATTTCTCCCCCTTTCTGGGCTTTTATAATCGGCTTTATTTCTCATTATATTCTTGATATAATACCTCATGGAGATACTAATGCACCTAAAAAATATAAAAATCCCATTCATATAGGTCTTATTGCTATAATAGATTTTATTATTTTAATTATCTACTTTCTTTTTATCAGTAGCCAAATTAATGTTTTTAAAATAAGCATTTTTTTAGCTCTTTTAGGTTGCCTTTTACCTGATTTTTTACAAGCATTTTATTTTATATTTGATAAAAAAATATTTTGTCTCTGGCAAAAAACACACAACTTTCTGCATGCTTTATTAATTAAAAAATTCGAATGGAATTTTTATGTAGGCATTGCTTTGCAGTTTGTTGTTTTAATACTTTTAACTTTAATTATCCTATAATATGTTATTATCAGTTCACGCTACTGTTGGTGCAGTTATTGGCGAACATGTAAATACGCCTCTTTTAGCTTTTATTTTGGCTTTTATTTCCCATTTTATTTTAGATATGTTTCCTCATGGTGACGAAGCCTTAATCAAGGCTTATCGGAATGACTTTAAAAATAAAGGCCTCAAATATTTAATTATTTTTGACTTAATTTCAACTACTTTATTGATTACTTTATTATTTGTTTTTCAAAAAATTAATCTCAACCCGATTGTTATTTGGGGAATTATAGGTGGTATTACGCCTGACTTCATGGTTGCTATTAATGAAATTGGCCAAAAGCATTTTATCAGAACACATAAACTGCATAACTGGACCCATGATAAAATAAGCCATAAATTAAACTGGGTAATGCCGTTAAAATTAGGTTTCTTGCTACAATTGATTATTTTATATTTAATTTTGCGATAAATAATAAAATAAAACCGCTATTTTTCAATTAATTAAAAAGCGGCTTTTTTATTTTAAGCTTTTATATAAATTCAATGTTTTTTTAGCGCATTCTTGCCAAGTAAAATTTCGAGCGATCCCTTTCCCTTTTTGTATTAATTTATTTCTTAATTCATTGTTATCAGCAATTTTTTTCAAAGCTTTTTTAATTGAATTAATATCCTTTGGTTCAACTAAAATAGCATTATCAATAACAATTTCTGGGATTGAAGCAATATTAGAAGTTATAATCGGCAAACCCAAATTCATAGCTTCTAAAATCGGCAAACCAAAACCTTCATATAAACTAGGAAAAACAAAACAAAAAGCCTTTTTTAATAAATAAACTTTTTCTTCTAAAGTTACATAACCAAGATAAATTACTTTATTTTCAAGCTTTAATTCTTTAATTTTTTTAAAAATTTCTTCATATTGCCATCCACTCTTGCCAGCTAAAACTAATTTATAATTTGATTGATTATTCTCTTTTAAAAAACGGGCATAAGATTCAATCAGCCTAACCAAATTTTTACGTGGTTCTAGTGTACCAATAAATAAAAAATAAGGATTTTTAAATTTGAATTTATTTTCAATTTTCGCTTCATTTATATTTAATTTTGTGTAATCTTCAACTCCTTCGTGAATCACATTTATTTTATCTTCATTAACTTTAAAATTTTTAATCAAATCCTCTTTAGTATTTTCTGAAACAGCAATATTTTTTTTAGCCTTATAAATACTTAAAGGTACTAAAATCCGCCAATTAAAAAATTGGCCATTTTTAGGAAACCAGTTTTTATTTTTATAAATGGCCAAATCATGAATCGTAATAACCGATTTTCGAAAATAAAAAAAGGGAATGATATTAGCTGGATTATGATAAACATCCAATTTATATAATCTTAAAATATGAGGAATAAATAAATGGCGATAAAAAAATGGTGTTTTACCCAAATTTTCTAATCCCGGAAAATAAACAAATTTAACATTTTTATGTTTTTTTAATTCTTCACATTTAATTTTTTTATCATAAAAAAAGAGAATATATTCATTTTCTTTATCAATTTGCAACAAATATTTAATTAAAAAATAAGTATAATGACCAACACCGGCCAATTCACCATATTTAACATCTAAAATATAACGGCAGTCAATGCCAATTTTCATAAAAAATTAATTCATTAATAAAAAAGCGCCTATAGCTGTTTTAGTAATAAATGTCACAACTAAAGCTGCGATAATAACTCCAGCAATAATTAAAATCGCTGCTTTATGCCGAGGCATCTGAAACAAAAAAGCCGCCAAAGCACCCGTCCAAGAACCAGTTATTGGTAAAGGAATGGCAACAAATAAAATTAAGGCAATTGAACCATATCTCGCATATTTGCCTTCAAACTTAATCTTAGTTCGTTCAAATAACCAATTAAAAAATTTATTAAATATTTTAAAATGTTTCATTAAAAACTTGGAAACAGGATCAATTAAATAAAGAATGAAAAGCATAGGAATAATATCACCTAAAACTGCGTAAAATATGGTAGTTAAAGTACTCAATTTATAAATCGTTAGACCAAGCGGAATTGAAGCTCTTAATTCAGCGACTGGAATCATGGAAATAAAAAAAACAGCCAATTCAGGAGGAAAATTTTTAAATAATTCTATATAATTTATATCCAATAACATATTACCAATTATAATTATTAAAAATCCAATCACTAACAGCTTTAACATCTTGAAAGCGATCAAAATTAGTTTCACTGTTCAAAACTACAACAAAAATTTCTTGCCCTTTTTTTCCCTTTATTTTAACCGCTAAACAATAACCCGCAGAATCAAGATACCCAGTTTTACCACCAATAATATTTAAATAACTTCTAAGTAATAAATCTGTATTTTGTAATTTAACAAAGCGCGTATAATTTTTTCCCTTAACTTCAAATTCATAATTAAGAGTACTTGTTGCTATTTGAATTTGCTTATTCTCTAAAGCAAAATTCAATAATTCAACTATTTCTTTAGCATTTGAAACATTTTTTTTATTTAAGCCAGTCGGATCAGCAAAATTTGTATTATTTAGGCCTAATAATTTAGCTTTTTCATTCATTTTATTAATAAATTCTTTTTCTGACAAATTAGTAGACCTTGCCAAAGCTATTGCTGCATCATTATCTGAAGCAATCAAGGCTGTATAGAATAAATCTTTGATTTTTAAAACTTCACCAGTATTTAAATGGATAATTCCTCCATTTCGGCGGTCGCTTGAGATAGTATAAAATTCTTTCTGCCAGCCTGAATTATAATCTAAAAAAACTAAAGCCGTCATTAATTTAGTAATACTGGCAATCGGCACTATTTCTTGAGGATTCTTCTCGTATAAAATTTTGCCTGTCTTTGCATCAACAGCCAAAATATTTTTAGCTGTTGTTTCTACATCCAAAAAATCTGTATAAATTCTTTGAGGTGCCTTTGCTTCTAAATTTATATTTACTTCATTTAATTTCGAAGTATTATCAAAAATAAAATTATTCTGATATAAACTTGGTGCAATAATTAAACTTAAAATTATATTAAATAACATAAAATCTCAAAATAAAATTTTATAAATTATTCTACTTTTCTTTTTCCTCCGTTCTCTGACGAATTAATTTTTCTAAAGCTTCATTACTGTTTAATTTTTCATAATCGGGGAGCTGATTCAATTCGGTTATGCCTAAATGCTTCATAAAATCAAAAGAGATTCTATACGTTGTTACCATGTTTTTTTTATCTTCTTTTTCTTCAATTAAACCTCTAATTAATAAATTTCTCAAAATAACACTGCAATTAACACCGCGAATCATTTCCAACTCAGCTTTAGTGATTGGTCCTCGATAAGCAATAACTGTCAAAGTTTCTAAAGAAGCTGGAGTTAATTCTCCGGTCATTTCTTCTTTTAAAAATCTTGAAATCATCTCGCTGTTCTTTGAATTAGACACCATCTGATATCTTAAGCCGATTTTTTGCATATTAACACCTTTATCAGACTGATTATATTCAGCCATTAAATTTGCTATTTCTTTTTTTGTCTCGTCCTTTTTGCCCCCGGTAAATTCCATAATTTGTTTTAAACTTAAAGGACGGGTCGAAATAAATAAAAGTGATTCAATTTTTGATTTTAAAGACATTTATTTTTTTAATTATTTTTCTAATTTCTTTAATGTAATATCTTCAAAAAGGTTACTTTGTTTAATATTAATAATTTTTTGTTTAGTTAATTCAAGAATAGCCAAAAAGGAAATAATTTTTTCTGTTTTGGTCTTTGAATCACAAACTAATTTATTAAAACTAGTGCAAGTCTCTTTTATAATTAAATCTCTAATTTGCTGGATTTTCTCTGAAAGCTTAATGTTTTTTTGAATAATTTTTTGGGGTAAAACAATAAAAGGTTTGATTTTTTTTATTATTTGTTCAAAAGTTATTTTAAGTTTATTTTTAGTTATACTTTTAGGGACATAAAAAATATGATTAGTAATTCCTTCGGGGAACCTTTCTTTAGAAAAACAAAACCTTTTTTTACGCAAAATATCATTAATCTTCTTAGAAGCTTCCAAATATTCTTTATACATTTTTAATTGTTTTTCCAAATCAATGCCCTCTTCTTCATCCAATTCCAAACTAGGTAACAATGCCTTTGATTTAATATATAAAAGCTTTGATGCTATTACCAAAAAATCAGCTGTTTCCTCAGGAGAGATGGGCTTTGAATTCATGTATTCAATAAACTCTTCTGTCACTTTTGACAAAGAAACATCAGTAATTTCCATTTGCTGCGACTCAATTAATTGCAAAAGCAAATCCAAGGGGCCTTGCCATTCATCTAATTGTACTTTATATTTATCCATAAGAAATTATAAATTGTAATAGGAATATACGAATTTTCACGCATTCGTGTAATTCGCGATAAAAATTAGTGCTTTTTATTCTCATTTCTTTCTAGTCTTTTTAACTGACTTCTTTACTTTTTTAAATGTCTTTTTAATTTTTTTCTTAGCTTTTTTTACACTTTTTTTAACAGGTTTTTTAAACTTTTTCGCTTCAGCAAACATCCCAACGATTGGTTCTTCTAATTTTTTAAATTCTTTGATGGCCATTTCAATACTATCAGTAAAACTACCTGAAGCGAAAATCGCTTTTTTTACTCTTTCCAAACTTTTATCCATATAAACTTCTAAATCATACAAAGAACCAAAAGCTGGCAAAGCACCCGGTTTAACTTTTAATAACCTGACCATTGTTTGCTCTTTTGGTAATTCAATCTTTTTAATCCCCTTACCTTTAGCATTCATTAACTTTTTAAGTTTTTGCAAATTAACATTTTTTGACGCTGGCAAAACAACAACAACAAAACCTTTATCAGTTTTAACTAACAAATTTTTGACAATCTCATCCAATTTCTTTTTTAAAGTCTGAGCTGCATCATAGGCAGTGTAAACTTTACGATGAGTGACAATCGCATATTTAGCTCCTCTTTTGTCCAAATAATTTGTAATTTTTTTAGGGACGGACATAGAATTTTTAATTATGAATTATGAAATATGAAATTAGTAAAATGGATTTAAGGCTTCAGCCTTTTATTTTTTCTATTTGTCTTTCTGATTTTAAAAGGTAATTTCTTTTGTTCGCCTAAAAGGTTTTTAGCTATTTGCCGGCCTAAACGAGTCAAACGTATTTTATCAATAAAAATTTTTTGTTTGGTAATCTCACCAAAGCCAACCAAAAGACCTTTTTGAATTAAGCGATCCAAACTGACAGTAATTGAATTAATTTGGCTTTCCCTTTTTATTTTCTGTTTAGACAAATTATAAAAATCAACTAAATTCTTACGAGCCAGTTTACTGCATTTACGCTCAAAACACTGCAATAATATGTATTTTTGGAGTTTGGATAAACGCACAGATATTAATGAAAAATGTCAAATTAATTATTTATTATCTTCCTTTTTATTACAGCTAATCAATATTTTAGAAAAAATCTTTAAAAGTTCCTCGGCTTCATTTATAAATTTGTCAATTTCCTTTTTTTCTATCAAGGTTAGTTTTAGCAATCATGCTTAGCCAATGCGTTGACTTTTTTGATTCTTTTTTACAAAGGCTAATTTTGTATTTAAAATCTTTTGTGGTTTCAGCGCAATCAGCTTCCATATAATTTGCGCCAATACTAATTGTAGCACGAATAAGTTGCCTAATTAAAGGCTGATTTATGACGTTATATGGTAAACTTTTAGCAAAAACAATAATTTCCTCGCCAAACTTCGACGCTCTCTCTGCCGAATCATACTTCTTTCGAGATCCTTGCTCAATCTCAACATTTGACATTTTGAACTTTGTTATTTGATATTTGTAAGCCTTTATATTTCTACAATTTTGAAAGTCGCATATGTAATAATTTTAGCTTAAAATTTCAAGTTGTTCAAGCCCCTTTTAATGGGTGACGCTGAATTCATTCAGCGCGAAAATTCCCGCCCGAAAGAATTCGGGACTACCCGGTGGAAAAATTATAAGATAAAAATCCCCGTAGTTTTCACTACAGGGTTTAATTATTTTTGTGTTATCAGTAAATATATATCAGCAGTTCTGCATTCCTCTAGCTCATCTTCTTCCTATTTCTCATCCAAATCCAATTTAATATACAATTCCTTCAGTTGCTTATCACTCACTTCGCTTGGCGCATCAAGCATTACATCCTGGGCTTGACCATTTTTTGGAAAAGCATAAATATCACGGATACTTGGGCATTCCCATAAAACCATTAAAATACGATCCAAGCCAGGTGCAAAACCGCCGTGAGGCGGAGCACCGTATTCAAAAGCCTTAATCATGTGGCCGAATTTATCATCAACTTCTTTTTTATTATATCCAGCAATTTCGAAAGCTTTATACATAATTTCCGGATCATGATTACGAATAGCTCCAGAAGATATTTCAAAACCATTGCAAACCAAATCGTATTGATAAGCTAAAATTTCTAACGGATCTTTTGATTCTAAAGCTTTTAAACCGCCTTGGGGCATAGAAAAAGGATTATGAGAAAAATCAATTTTGTTTTCTTCTAATTCAGAATAATCAAACATTGGATAATCATAAATCCACAACCAAGCTGCCTTTTCCGAATCTTTTAAATTTAATCTTTTACCGCATTCTTCACGAACAGCACCCAAAGATTCACAAGCAACTCTCCATTCGTCAGCTCCAAAGAAAACAATGTCTCCATTTTTAGCTTTTGTAATATCAGTAATTGCTTTAATCTCTTTATCATTTAAAAATTTTAAGATTGGAGATTTTAATTCCTGCTCATAAACAATATAAGCTAAGCCCTTAGCACCTTTTTCTTTGGCCATTTCAGTTAATTCGTCAATATCTTTGCGGGAAAACTTAGCTCCACCATCAATTTTCAAGGCATAAACAACACCTTTATTTTTCAAGGCATCAACAAAAACTTTAAATTCTGTTTTAGCCAAAGCATCTGAAATATCTTTAATTTCAAAATCAAAGCGCAAATCAGGCTTATCAGAACCATACTTTGACATAACTTCTTTATAAGTTAAGCGAAGAAATGGTTTTTTTATGATTTTCTTATCTGAAAATTTTTCAGTTAATTCAATCATTAAAGGTTCAACTGCCTGCCAAATATCTTCTTGCTCCACAAAAGACATTTCCAGGTCAATTTGATAAAAAACGCCCGGATGACGATCCGCTCGCGGATCTTCATCGCGAAAACATGGCGCAATTTGAAAATATTTATCAAAACCGGCAACCATTAAAAGCTGCTTGAATTGCTGCGGCGCCTGCGGCAAGGCATAAAATTTACCAGGATAAAGCCGTGAAGGCACTAAATAATCACGAGCACCCTCTGGCGATGAATTTGCTAAAATCGGAGTCTGAATTTCAATAAAATCTTTTTTATGAAAATATTCTCGTATATAAGCAATTAATTCATCACGTTTTTTCATAATTTTCTGCAAACGCGGATGGCGTAAATCAAGATAACGATGTTTTAAACGTAAGTCCTCATTAACTCCTTTTTCTTGTGAAATTTCAAAAGGCGGTGTTTTTGATTTATTTAAAACAGTAATTTCAGAAATAGCCACTTCAATTTCACCGGTCTTTAAATTTTTATTAATCATATCTTTTGGTCTGGCTAAAACTTCACCAGTCACCTGCAAAACCCATTCAGGCCGAACTTTATCGGCCTGATTCCAGGATTCTTTGGAAATATCAGGATCAAATTTAATTTGCGTTAAACCATAACGATCGCGCAAATCAATAAAAATAATTCCACCATGATCTCGCCGAGTATTAACCCAGCCGCATAAAGTGACTTTTTTATTAACTGATTTTTTAGTTAATTCACCGCAAGTATTTGTACGTAACATAGATTTAAGATTTAAGTATTTAAGATTTATGTTTAGTGTTTTGAATTTCTAATTTCTGATTTGTTTAGAGTTTCGAATTTAAAATTTAGAATTTAAAAAAAATCTCGTCTTCAAATCCATTACATAATTAAAAAGCAACAGATTCAAGGACGAGATTTTTTCTCGCGGTGCCACCTTGATTTCCTCCTTCGCATAAAGCTTCAGAGGACACCTTAATTCTTATCCTTAACGCGGACTCACGCTGGGGTCTACTCCCCTAAGGTTTCTTCCCAGACCTCGCTTGGTGTTAACCAAACTCAAACGGCTTTGTATACATATTATAACAACTCAAAGTTCGTTGTCAACTGGCAAAATTTGCTTGTCAACGGGAAGTTAAAATGTCCTATTCTCAGGGAAGTTAAAATGTCCTATTT
>CAZPVP010000002.1:0-96266 GCA_964590345.1 uncultured Gammaproteobacteria bacterium
ATTATCAAAAACGAAATTCGCCATTTGGGTGGGGCACTAAATCCTTGAGTTCACTCAACGAATTTGTAGAGACACGGTTAACCGCGTCTCTACAGTAAAACAATCCCAATATCTAAGGCCGTTTTCGCCCTGCCCTTAATAAATATTTATCGGCCGCTTTCTTGATCCGCCAACGGCGTGATAGCGGCCGCACAACGGCTAAAGCCGTTGATAATAGAATTTTCATTCTATAAAAAGAGCAAAGATTTAAATCTTTGCTCTTTTTTAATTCAATAAGCATGGGATCTCTTATTAAAGAGAATAGCGCAAATAAGAGTTAATTCCACAATTCGTGGGGCTTTCTGGAATCAACTATGTCCTTATTTGCACTATTCTCCCCAATAAATTTCAAATATCTAACAAGAAAATGAAAATAAGGCCATTTGATTCCCAATTCAAAGTATTTAATGGAATCGTAAAGAGTAAAACCTTATTAACATTTTTCTGCCAAATATTTTTTTCAAAAAACTTACAAACTTTTTTCAAGCTGATTTAGCATTGTATCATATCTAAAAAAATTTGTCAAGCCCCCTTGACCCAACATATTTTTAATTGCATAATTTATCTAAAATTAGCAAAATTATTTTTTTAAAAAAAGTCAATTTTTATTAGACAAAACATTTAAAATTTTAAGTAAAACAACCACCGGTAAAATAGCCGGTGGCTTATACTTTGCAGGCGATGCCCGCACAATACTTTTGCAGATATCTTTTTTGTATCTTATGCGCTTTCATCAATATTAATTTTGTCGCGTCTCTCGTCTTATTTCCCACCATGGGGTCTGGGGGTGGCAACTGAGCTCAGGAACAGAACCACCGTTTGTACCACAATGTTAAGGCGAATTTGCCACCCCAGAACTTTTTTTGCTACTTTTTTTGGTTTCAAAAAAAGTAGAGGTTATTAGAACCATTAAACCTAATTTTACATTATAACTTATTTATCACCATTTTTCTCTTACGCCATTGCTTTAAACGTACCCGGTTGACCGACGGTTTTTAACACAACAAAAAAAAGGCTCCCAAAATTGAGAGCCATTAGCTTATTCTTTTCTTATTTTTTTGATAAAGGTTAAGGTTATTGTTTGCCAATAATTTTTATCAGAAAGCAAAATGCTTTTTTCCCAAAAACTGGACTTAATGTAAAATGGGCATAGGCTTCTTAAAACCTGCTGTCGATCATTTTTTTTAACGATTTTCCTCTTCAAATTTTGACAAGCTTTTTGCAATCATTAAGCTTGCGTCATTAATCCTGAGTCCTTTAAAATTCTTCTTTTTTTCATGATAAGGATCTCAAGAAACCATTTATTCCACATTTCATCTCTTTAGCCGGTTATTTTACAAACCATGCATTTTGTCCTCCTCCCCGGAGGCAAATATCTCGGCCAATGGCTGAATTTTTGTTTTGCCAAGTGTCAAAAGAAAAATACCTTTAACACTTGGCGCCTCAGCCGTAAAGTTTTACAGGCCGTTCATATTAATACCTCCAAATACTGTAATGTGGTATTTTATCATAAATTAAAAAAAATGTCAATACTTACTGACATTTTCCGCTTAATATTTTAATTTTTATTATTTAAAATTTTCCCAGCACATCTTAAAAACTGACTTCAATGTCTTGGCAATATCCTCATTTTCAATAATTACGCCCATTATTTTGCCTTTAAAAGTATAAATTGCCACAAAATCGTCGCAAATATCAATTCCGGCTTTAAAAGGAAATTTATCTTCAGGAACATATTTTGCTTCTCTAAGCAAATCTTTATCAACCGGCCTTAATATCTTACCTCTTTTAGTTGTATAAAAAACTTTGCTTTTTATTTTTTTAGCGATCCTCCTTTGCGTAACTCTCTCTGTATGATCTTTTTCAGTGAATAAACCGTAAATTAAATCAATTGGTATATAACTATAAATTTCCTTGGATTTAGACTTAAGGATCTGTTCAGTAATTGATTTTAACCCTTCTTTACCCTCAAAAACTCGCGCCTTTGGTTTTTCACCTTTAATATTAGCCAATTTTTCTAATTCTGGAATTAGTTTAGCGAACTCCCGTTCTCTTTCTTCAATCTCTTGTTTTTGCAAACGAATCAAGCTTAATAAATGCTCTGGAGATTCAGCTGTGTAATATGTTTTTTTCTCTTTATCAAAAGAACTCATCAAACCCTTTTTTATCAAACTATCAATAATAACATAAGCTGTAGGCCTGACAATATTTGAAAGCTTAGCCAAAGTTGGTGCAGTTTCCGGACCATGAGATAAAGAAGTCAAATAAATTTTAGCTTCTTTATCTGAAAGCCCTATTTTCTTTAATTCTTGATAATTAATCATATGATTATATTATAACAAATTTTAAAAAAATAAACTACTGGACTTGATTATGATAGCTAAAAATTTTTGTAAATAAATAAAAATGCGATTCGCCGAAGGCGAATCGCTTGTGCATTATTAATCATCCTTTACTTAGTAAAGCAATTCTCTTTCGTGCATAACCTAATAATGTCATCGACATCTGACCAAATATTTTCTCCCCCGCCAGCAATATAAATCAATTTACGATCTGTAAAATCAAGCCTATCCGGCATTACTGGCGCCCCATAAAAAAGCACTAAAGGAAAAATTCCTGTTTTAGGTATGTCTTTAACAGCCTCTTCTATACCCAAATCAGCAAAATTTACTTTACTAAAATAAGAGAAACGGATTTGATTTAACATTAATTTAACTTCTTCACGTGTTGGTAAAATTCCTTGCTCAAAACCACCATTCATATAAAAAACAGTTGCTAATGATTCAGCTAAAAATTTAAAAGTTTGATTATGGTCTGAGCGAGAAATTATATTTAATGTTAATTTTTTCTTTTTGACAAGTTCAGATTGATAAAGCAAATTGTAAAACATTTTGCGAATATCATCCTGACAATTGGGACAATTTTTATTTTCCACGTCTAAATAATAAACGATAAAATTTTCCGTTTCTGGTGGCTTTACCACATTATCATAATCCATTAGAGCGAACATAACTGTACGGGTTATCATGGCGTGGAAATCAATGTAATTTTCTGAAACTTTTAGTTTTTCCTTGCCAGCTTCAGCCACTCGTAATCCTGAAAAGCTGAAAATCATCAACCCCATTATAAAACTGATTATAACACAAAATTTCACAGTTTTTTTCTCCATTTCTCTTCTCCTTTTTTAGATTTTAAAAGAACCAAAGGTCCTAAAATAATATTTACATAATAATTTGCTTTTGTCAAAACTTGACAAATTTTTATAATAGTATAAAATATAAATATAATCAAGACCTGCCCAGGGTCTTTTTAAAAACCTTAATTTTAGGCAACAGGAATTAGGCATAAGACATTAGAACAAGGAATTTTTTTATAATAAATTTTTTTCATTAAACCAATGTCTAATTACCATTGCCCGATGCCCAAAATATGAAAAATCCAATCAAAAAATTAATTAAATACATCAAAGAATCAATTTTTGAATTAAAAAAAGTAACCTGGCCAACTAAAAAAGAAACCGTTAATTACACTCTTTTAATTATTGGAATCGGCTTGGCTGTGGCTGCTTATATTGGCATTATTGATTATATTTTATCACTTGTAGTGGAACAAGTAATTAAATAAAAATATAATTCAGCCTTCAGTTTTCGCTGACCGAAGTCAGCTACGGCTGACGAAAATCAGATCTCATATAATTTATAATTTAAAAAACATATGGCTAAACAAGTTTCACGCGGCAAAAGATGGTATGTAATTCATACCTATTCTGGATACGAAGAAAGCGTGGCTGAAAACTTAAAACAAAGAATTGAAACCATGGACATGGAAGATAAAATTTTTGATGTTATCGTGCCGACTGAAAAAAAGATTAAAATAAAAAATGGCAAACGAAAAACAGTAGTAGAAAAAATCTTCCCTGGTTATTTAATGGTTCAAATGATCGTAACTGATGATTCATGGTATGTTGTCAGGAACACTCCCAATGTAACAGGTTTTGTCGGTTCTGGTACCACGCCAACGCCTGTTTCAGAAGCTGAAGTCAAAGCATTACAAAAAAGAATGGGCCAAGAAGAGCCTAAATTTAAGATTGATGTTTCTGAAGGCACACCGGTTAAAATCGTTGATGGGCCGTTTAAGGGTTTTGAAGGAAAAGTTGCAGCTATTGACGAAGCGCGCGGTAAAGTTAAAATTCTTGTCTCTATGTTTGGCCGTGAAACACCGGTCGAACTTGACTTTTTGCAAATAAAAAAGATATAATGGCTAAATCACAAATAACAAATTTATGGCTAAGGAATTACTTACCACAATCAAATTACAAATTCCTGCTGGTCAGGCAAATCCGGCTCCGCCAGTTGGCCCGGCTTTAGGCCAGCATGGTTTAAATATTCAAGATTTTTGCTCAAAATTTAATGAAGCTACAAAAGATAAAGGCGGTGATGTTATTCCTGTTGAAATTTATGTTTATGAAGACAGAACTTTTGATTTTAAATTAAAAACACCGCCAGCAGCTGAATTATTAAAAAAAGCCGCTGGCATAAAAAGCGGCTCTGGTAAACCCTTGCAAGAAAAAGTCGGCAAAGTTACCAAAGCCCAAATTCGGGAAATTGCTGAGAAAAAAATGCCTGATTTAAACACTGATAATCTTGGACAAGCTGCAAAAATTATTGAAGGCACTGCTCGCCAAATGGGCCTAACAATAGAAAATTAAACTTAATTTTAATTTCATTTAAAATTTAAATTAAAAATGTGTGGGAGCGAATTTCGCACTACAACCACGCAATACAAATATCATTAAAACCGGTGTATTGTGTGCACTGGTTTTTTGTTGAAACTTAATATTGGATATTGGAGACTGGGAAAATGAAACTTTTATTTATAATAAAATACCAATTCCTAATCTCTAATTTCTAATTTACTAATTTCTAATTTTTTATGAAAAAACAAACTAAAAAATCCCCTCATTCAAAAAGATTTTCTGAATTAAAAAGTAAGATTAACAAAGAACAGGCTTATCCAATTGAAGAAGCGGTAAAATTAGCAAAAAAAACTGCAACCACTAAATTTGATGCTTCTATTGAAGTTGCGGTCAGGACAGATATTGACCCCAAAAAAAGCGAACAGCAAATCCGTTCTACCGTATTACTGCCTCATGGTACTGGCAAGAAAATTAAAATTGCTGTTATTGCCCCGCCAGACAAGCAAAAAGAAGCTAAGGCAGCCGGCGCTGACATTGTTGGCGGCGAAGAATTAATTGATAAAATTGCCAAAACAAAAAAAACTGATTTTGATATTTTGATTACCGTGCCTGAAATGATGAAAAATTTAGCTAAAATTGCCAGAATCTTAGGTCCAAAAGGTTTAATGCCTAATCCAAAAAATGAAACTGTGACACCAAATATTAAAAAAACGGTTGAGGAATTAAGCAAAGGCAAAGTCAGCTTTAAAAATGATGATACTGGCAATATTCATTTATCAATTGGCAAGGCTTCTTATGATGATCAAAAACTGATTGAAAATTACCAGGCTTTTATTGATGCTCTTAAAAAAAACAAGCCTGCCGGAGTAAAGGGAATTTTTATAAAAAACATTACAATCTCTTCATCTATGGGACCCGGCATTAAAGTTCAAATTTAACTTTATTTTTTCAAGATCTTTTGTTAAAATGTAATAGCAAATAGCTTACAACTAATTGCTATTTGCCCTATGCTATTAGCAATAAGCTAAACTTATGAAAGCAAAAATCGTTTTTGATTATCAAGAATTAAAAAAATTCATTGACGCTCACAAAACATTGGAACAAAAAATTGTCTGTACCATAGGTTCTTGGGACATGCTCCATATCGGCCATCTCCGCTACTTGATCAATGCCAAAAAACACGGCGATATTTTGATTGTCGGGGTTGATTCTGATGAGGCTATTAAACGTTACAAAAACGAATTTCGTCCGATTATCCCTCACGAAGAAAGGATGGAAATGCTATCATATCAGGATTGCGTTGATTATGTTACCCTGATTGATGATGTTGACCATACCGGCAAATGGGACTATGGCTTGATTAAAGTCGTTAATCCTCATTTTTTTGTCTGCATCAACGAAAGCTATCCTGAAGAACAAAAAAGTGACATTAAAAAATTCATCAATGAACTGATTGAATTGCCCCGCCAAGCGGAAAATACCTCCACCACTGATATTATTGAAAAAACCTTCAAAAGCCACCTATCTCAAATAAACCGAATTATTAAAGAAGATAAATAAAACTATGGTAATTATTGGCACATTTGCCATAATTCACAGGGGGTATTTGGACATTTTAGATAAATATCAAGATGCTGATATTTTTATTTTAAGTGATGACTTGGCTCAAAAATTATACAAGCTAGAAATTGACTTACGCAAAATGCCAATGGAAAAGGTTATTAAATTACTTTCTTCTTTAAATCGTAATATCCAAATTTTAAACGAAAATAATATTAACGAAGTCAAAGCACATAGTCAAGTTGTTTTAATAGAAGATGATGTTACTGCCGAATTAAGAAAAAAACATCTAACTTATCATCCAAATATCATTATTGAAAGCGGTTTTTTTTATCATCAACATGAGAATGTTTACAAAACTGAAAAACAAAATATTGACTTGGTAAAAAATTATACTGAAAAAGATATTCAATTCATGAAACAAGCGCTGGTATTGGCAGCCGAAAGCGGCTGTTTTTGGCGCCAAATCGCTTCAATTATTGTTAAAGATGGGAAAGCAATCTATAGCGCTTACAATAAAATGCTGCCCAATAATGATGAATGCTATAAAATCGGCTGTATCAAAGATAATTTAGAACCAGGCACAAAAACCGAAAATTGTTCAGCTATACATTCTGAAGCTAGCTGTATCGCTCGAGCAGCTAAAGACGGCGTTTCTTTAGAGGGGGCTTCAATCTATGTCACGACTTTTCCCTGCCCGGCTTGCGCAAAACTAGTTGCCCAATCAGGCCTTAAAAAATGTTTTTACAATACTGGCTGGGCCAATTTTGACGGCGAGCGAGTTATGCAAGCAGCCGGCGTGGAAATAATCAAAATCGATATATAACAAACAACCGTATAAAACCTATGAAAAATAATGCTGGCATTGCCAAACGATTTGCCAAAACAAAAGATTATAAAAAAACTTTAGAAAAAATTATAAAAACAGATAAATGCCCGTTTTGCCCGGCCAATTTTAAATATCACAAAAAACCAATTATAAAAAAATACAAAGGCTGGATTGCCACAACCAACTCCTGGCCTTATAAAAACACGCTATATCATTTTATTTTTATTCCCGAAAAACACAAAAAAACATTTGCAGATTTATCTAATCAAGATTTACAAGCAGTAAGATATTTAGTTGATTGGATAATAAAAAAATATAAAATCAAAGGTGGCGGCTTAACTTTACGTTTCGGCGACCAAAATTATACCGGTGCAACAGTCCATCATCTTCATTTTCATTTAATTGTACCGAAACTGAAACCAAAAGCTAAACTCGCAAAAACTGTCAAATTTCCAATTGGTTAAATCCGCGAACTATTCGTAGATTCGCATTTAATTCGTAGATTCGCATTATATGCTCAACTGGCCATTATACTTCAAAGACAAATTAATCATTGGCAATCCCGATTCCGAAATCGGTATTGTTTGTTTATGGACGCCGGTTGAAAAGATCGCTGATAATCTTGATAAAAATAAATTCGCATTGGCAGGGCAGCTTTATTCCAAAGAAGGCATTAATTATATTATCCGCAATATTTTGGCCAATCCCAAAATACGCTTATTAATTATCTGTGGCGAAGAAAGAGTCGGCAGCGGCGATGCTTTGATGAAATTAATTGACAAGGGCGTTGATGACAATAATAAAATTTTAGAAACTGAAATGGCTCAAATCCATAAAGAAATTCCCATGCGAGCTATTGATTCATTAAGGCAAAATGTAAAATACTTAAACCTAATGGGCCAAACAGATGTATCCAAAATTATAACTGAGATCAATAAATACTGTCCGCAAAATAACAGCTGGGCAGAAATACAAATTTTTCCGGAAGCCCAGATAGAATTTGACGGGGTTATGCCAACTGACCAATCATTTTTCAAAATCAGGCGCAAATACGCCGGTGAAACATGGCTGGAAATATTGAAAAAAATTATGAAATTCGGCACGATTCGCGAGTCTTTCCATGGAAATAATTGCAAGGAATTATTCAATATCACAGCCGTCATTACTGATGAAGATCCGGATGATTTTAAAATCTTTCCTTATTTTCAGATCACAAAAAAAGACATAAAAGAATATTTGCCCAAATTCATGACCGGAAAAAAGGGCACGGCTGACTATACTTACGGCGAAAGGTTATGGAAATTTCCCAAAATTGACGATAAAAATTTAAAATACAATCAGGTTGATGAGGTGATTATTGATTATTTAAGCCGCTACCCGACCGACCGAGCCGCTTGTGCAGTAATTTTTGATATCCGCGATCACACTGCCAAAAGTTCGCCCTGCATGTGTTTTGTTCAGGCAACAAATATAGAAAAAAAACTAGAATTAACTGCTTATTTTCGTTCTCATGATATTTTCGGCGGCTGGCTTTTAAATGCTTTTGGTTTGCGAACTTTGCAAAAATATATTGCGGACAAGCTAAATATGCCATTGGGTAATTTGAATATTATATCCAACTGCGTCCATATTTATGATAATAATTGGCAATTAACTCAAGAGTTAATTAAAAAATACGGGCAGGAATTAGACTGTACCTCTGATCCGCGCGGTTATTTAGTTATTTCAACTGATAATGATGAAATAGTGGCTAAACATATTTCACCTAATGGTAAAAATTTGCAGGAATTTCGCCAAAATGGCCGGGAAGAAAAAGCTACTATAAAATTATACAATCAAATTGTTTTGGCTGACGTTATCTCTCTAATCCCCCACGCTTTTGATATTGGCGCTGAGATCCAAAAAGCTGAAATTGCGATTAAGCAAGGCTTAAATTATACCCAAGATCAACCTTTAAAATTTTAAATTTAATCATTTTAATTTCATTTAAAATTTGGAATTGAAAATTTAAAATTTATTGCTAATAAATGCGCATTAAAATTAAAAGAATAGACAAATCATTACCCCTCCCCGCCTACCAAAGCAAAGGCGCGGTAGCTTTTGATATTTATTCCAGAATTGATGTAGAAATTAAGCCCCAAGAAATTTTTTATATCCCAACAAATTTGATTATCCAAACACCAAAAAATTACATGCTGGTAATTGTGCCACGCAGTTCAACGCCTAAAAAATTAGGGCTATCAATTCCCAACGGCATTGGCATTATTGATCAGGATTATTGCGGTCCTGAAGACGAAATCAAGCTCCAAGTTTATAATTTTACCAAAAATACAATAAAAATCAGCAAAGGCCAAAGAATCGGACAGGCAACATTTATAAAAATCAATAAAGCCGCTTGGCAAGAAGTTGATGAAATTAAACCAAAATCACGTGGCGGCTTTGGCTCAACTGGCTCATAGCTGCTATAAGCTGGCTAAAAATCACTAATTTTGCTAAACTAATAACAAATAAAAATTAACTGATAATACAACATGGCTAATCAAAAAGGCAATTTAATCGTCTTATATGGCATTAATAATTTAGGCAAAACTACTCAAGCGAAAATGCTGGTTGAAGATTTAATTATAAAAATGAATAAAAGTGCTGAATATCTTAAATATGCAATTTATAATCTTGAACCTTCTGGCCCTTTAATTGCTAATTATCTAAAAGGCGGCAATAAATATAACTTTACTCCTCGCGAATTTCAACTGCTTCAAGTATTAAATAGGACACAACACGAGCCAACTTTAAAGAAAAAAATTCAAGAAGGGACTTGGATTGTTGCTGAAGATTATATTGGTACTGGTATAGCTTGGGGTATGGCTACAGGAGTTGATAAAAATTTGCTTTATAACATGAATTCTCATTTGCTTAAAGAAAATTTAGGCATTTTATTTGAAGGCGACCCATTTCCTAAAGATTTAGATAAAAATAATGTCCATGAAGCAAGCATAGAAACATTAGAAAAAGTATCAAAAGCTTTTAAAGAAATTGCTAAAGATTTTAATTGGCATACAATTAATGCCAACCAATCAATTGAAGAAGTCCAAAAGGAAATTCAAGCTATTATCAAAAGTAAATTAATTATTTTATAATTTTAATTAATAAATTATCCGCTTTTGCTTAAAATTGTAGCGGATTTGGAAAAATTTTATGGTAAAAAATCTTATTTCTGTTTCAGCAATTATTAAAAAAGGCTGGCAACTTTATACCGAAAACTTTCAAATTTTTGCCACACCTATTTTGATTATATTAGCGCCTTATATTATTTTATACCTTGTCCAATATTTTAAGGTGCCTGGCATGGCTATTTTAACTCTAATTTTAACTCTTATCTCAATTATTATTAACCTTTGGGCAGCTATTTTGTTCATTATAATGATTGATAAAATTTATAAAAAAGAATCATTTGACATCAATAATCTTTATAAGCAAGCCCGGCATAAAATACTTTCCTATTTATTAGTTTCAATTTTAGTTTTTCTAATTGTTTTAGGTGGTTTTATTTTATTAATTATCCCTGGCATAATTTTTGCTATTTGGTATGCTTTTGCTGTTTATTATAATATTTTAGAAAATAAAAAAGGCTTGACCGCTTTGAAAAGCAGTAAAAAATTAGTTAAAGGCCGTTGGGGTAAAACCGCCTGGCGATTAATTATCCCCCCTTTATTTGTTTATTTCATTGTTATGATTGTTGCTACGGCTTTAATATATTTATTGACAAATGGTCAAATTGATATGCTGTCTTATGAACAAAATATCTTACTTAATGCTTTAACAACAATTATTTTATCGATCTTGACTCCTTTATTTATTGCCTTCACTATTTATTTATTTAATAGTTTAAAAAAAACAAAACAGCAAGCAACGTGAACAACAAGCTAATATAAAAATTATAATCAAATAATATGGAGCTTGAAGCAGTAATTGGGCTTGAAATTCATGTCCAGTTAAAAACTAAAACTAAAATGTTTTGCTCATGCGATAATAATGCTGAAAATAAAGCGGCTAATACTTATATTTGCCCGATTTGTTTGGGACATCCTGGCGTCTTGCCAGTAGCCAATAAACAGGCCATTGAATGGTCGGCTTTAGTTTCTCTTGCTCTCAACTGCAGAATTAATGAATTCTCAAAATTTGATCGTAAGCATTATTATTATCCTGACTTGCCCAAAGCTTATCAAATTTCTCAATATGACCAACCAATTGGCAAAGCTGGCTGGTTATATATTTTAAATCCAAAGACAAATGAAGAAGAAAAAATTATAATTAATCGCTTGCATTTGGAAGAAGATGCAGCAAAACTATTGCATTCTACAGACAAAAAACACAGCTTAGTTGATTTTAATCGCGGCGGCACACCGCTTATGGAAATTGTAACTGAACCAGACATTAAAAGCCCAGCTCAGGCTAAATTATTTTTACAAGAATTACGTCAAATAATGCGCTATTTAGAAATTTCTGATGCTGATATGGAAAAAGGCCAATTACGTTGCGATGCCAATATTTCTTTGCGTCCTAAAGGAGAAAATAAATATTACCCCAAAACTGAAATTAAAAACCTAAATTCTTTTAAGATGGTAGAAAAAGCCTTGGAATATGAAATTTCCCGTCAAACCAAACTTTGGCTAAAAGGAAAGCCGCCTGAAGAATTAACAACACGGGGCTGGAATGATAATAAAGGCTTTACAGAGCAACAACGAACAAAAGAAGAGGCTCATGACTATCGTTATTTCCCAGAACCAGATATCCCCCCAATTCGTTTTTTAACCCGTCCAGATAAAATATGTAATGAAAAAGAAATTGGCATTGATATTGAATGTCTAAAAGCCAATTTACCAGAGCTGCCAAATGATAAAAGAAAAAGATTTATTGCCCAATATGATTTAAATTATGAAGATGTAAAAATTTTGACCGTAGAAAAAAATCGCGCTGATTTTACTGAACAAGTTTTTTCCGAACTTAAAAATTGGATAGAAAATATCTTAGAAAAAGCTGCAAACAAGGAAGACCTTTGGGAAAAAAACAGACCTCAATTAATTAAATTAACTGCTAACTGGTTAATTAATAAACTTATTCCTTTATTAGAAGAAAAAGGAATAACTATTAAAACAATTAAAATGACGCCTGAAAATATGGCTGAACTAATTACTTTGCTTTTTGCTAAAAAATTAAATAGCACTGCAGCTGCTGAACTTTTAACTGAAATGATTGAAACAGGTGCTGACCCATCCCATTTAATTAAAGACAAAGATTTAGGCCAAATTTCTGATGAATCTGAATTGGAAAATATCATCGATAAAATAATTAAAGATAACCCCCAACCAGTAGAAGATTATAAAAAAGGCAAAGAAAAAGCCTTGCAATCTTTAATTGGCAAAGTAATGGCTCAAACCAAAGGAAAAGCTAATGCTGAAATTGTACTAAAATTACTAAAAAACAAACTAAAATCTTGACAAATTTTTAAAAACATGTTATATTATGATTATCTAAATACTTTCTAACAATTAATAACTATTAACTTATGAAAGGATTTGAATCTATGATGCCAGAAAAACAACCCCCTAAAGACGAGCCTCGCATCGCTCAACAGCGATCAATTGGCGAGGAAGTTGAATTGGAAGAATTAGGCGAGGAAATTGAAAAAGAATTAGCCGCTGAAGAAGAGCAAAAGCAATCACCAGAAGAACAAATTAGAAACTTTTATACTTCAAAATCTTGGTCAAAATGGCAGGAAGTTAAAGACAGTGCTAAGTCAGAAATAAAAGAACCTGTCAGACAGGAAGTTTTGACCAAATTACACGAATTAGAAAATCAAGTCGCTGGCAATGAAAAATTAGAAAAAGCAATTAATTTGATTAAAGATGAGCTTGAAAAAGATGCGGGACACGCTTAAATGCCTAATCTGGTATAAATAAAAAATCCGACCTTTCATTTATTGACAGGTCGGATTTATTTTTTGCTAAAAGTTTTGGTATGCTCCTTATCAAAAAAAATCAGTGATTTGACCCCGGCAATAGGAATAATTATGGCCTGCCTTGCCTTGTCATAATAAATAGAATCTTGCTTATATTCTTCGGTTAGACAAATTCCTTTTGAAACATAAGGAAATTTTCGGTTTTCACCTATTACTCTTATATTGAGAATCAACACACTTGTTCTGACTGCTTCGTGGTCGGCAATAAGTTCAATTACAACCTGATCTGGCCAAAATTTCACTTTCTTAATTCTTTTCATGGCCTCATTAAAATCAATTACAATTTTTTTTATCGGCTCACGCAAATGATTAAAATCTTGAATAACCAATTTTTCTCACCTCCTTTTTGTAGAATTTATGAACGCTAACTGTTCATAATTAAAAATCTTGTATCTTTTATATTTACATAAAAATTTATTTTTGTCAATCTACAACACCATAAAAATTTAATTTTGTCAAATTTCTGTACTTAAATCGCTTATTTTAAAATCCATTGTTTAACAATTTTTTCTATTTTTTTATGATCATTTTCCCAAATTATTTCTTTGTCTTTTTTAAACCAAGTCATTTGCCTTTTCGCATAATGGATAATATCATATTCCAATCGTTCCAGCATTGCTTCTTTACTAATCATGCCTCTTAAATAACGAGAAACCCAACGATATTCCAAACCAAAATTATCCAGTCTTTGCCAGCTAACGCCTTGCTCATGCAGTCTTTTGACTTCAGCTACCATCCCCTGCCTCATGCGGATATACAAACGATCGTGAATGCGTTTTTTAAGTTCTTGCCAATCCCTCTTGACTCCGATTTTTAAAACATCGTATTTTTGTAATCTTTTATATTTTGGCACGGGCTTGCCAGAAATCATAACTATTTCCAAAGCCCTAATTAAGCGCCTTTTATTATTTTTATCAATATTTTTTGCTCTTTGCGGGTCTAATTTTTTAAGTTTTTCAAATAATTTTTCTGCGCTTAATGTTTCTAATTTTTGGCGTAATTTGAGATCAGGCTTAACTCCTTTTGGCAACCCATAAAGTAAGACGTCAATCCAAAAGCCGGTTCCCCCGCAAACAATTGGCAATTTACCTTTTTTACTGATTTTATTTATGGCTTTTTGCGCATCCCTAACAAACTTGAATACATTATAATCGGTTTTAGGCGAAACCATATCCAGAAGATAATGCTTAATGCCCTGCATTTCTTTTTTTGTCGCTTTACCAGTACCAATGTCCATACCTTTATAAACCTGACGTGAATCAGCTGAAATCACTTCCCCATTAAACTTTTTAGCTAATTTAATAGACAAACTGGTTTTGCCACTGGCATTTGGACCAACAATGACTAATATTTTTTGTTTATTTGACATATTATTTATTATAAGCTAAATTAAAAAAAGAGCAAAAACAAGGAGGTAAAAAATGGATCTTGAAATTGTATTTAAGTGTATCTTCATCTACATAGTCATTGCAAATACAGTTAGCCCCATAAGTATAGCCTTTGCAGAAGAATCCGGTTGGGTAAAAGGTGAATGGATTTACCTAAATGACCATAAATGGCTTGCCCGAATCCGAATATTAATTAGGCATGTGACAATTTACGAATTGTACTCAATTATCTTTTGTCTGCCTAGCTTGCTATTCTGCATAATTCTCATGATAATGACCATTATAAATGCCTGCACACCCATGCCCAAATTTGATAGAATCAAAAAAAATTAAAGTCACGAAATCAAATTTCGCCCTCTAACCTGAAGCTTTCTGCTCGGGTTATTTTTATTTTGACAAATTTACTTAATAATTTTTTCTTGGATTTAAATTTTACCGCCTTAAAAGTTCTGGTTTTGCCCAGCCAAATATCATCTTTGACTTTTTTGTCAACTAAAACTTCAACGGTCTCGCCTACTAATTTCAAATTATTTTCCAAAGCAGTTTGCTTTAATATTTTAGTTAAAACTTCTTCCCGTCTTTTTTTCTCAGTTTTTGGTATATTATCTTTTAATTTAGCTGCGGCTGTTTCTTCTCTGGGTGAATATTGAGCCACATATGCCATGTCAAACTTAATTTCTTTCATTAATTTAGCCGTATTATCAAATTGTTTTTTTGTTTCGCCTGGAAAACCGACAATAATATCAGTTGAAATTGCTACTTCCGGTATTTGTTGGCGGATTTTTTTAATCAAATTTTTATAATGCGAAACAGTATAGCCACGATTCATTTTTTTCAAAATTTGATTATCTCCCGCCTGAATTGGCAAATGAATATATTCAGTTATTTTTTTATTTTGAGCAATAATGTTAATCAATTTGTCAGACAGATCCTTGGGATGACTGGTTACAAAGCGCAACCAAAAATCACCTTTTAGATTGGCAATTGCCTCAAGCAAATCTGGGAAATCATTAATTTTTGGCTTAGAGCTTTGGGCTTGGGGCTTTGGGCTATACGAATTAACGTTTTGGCCTAATAAAATTACTTCTTTATAACCTTGCGAAATTAATTCTTTAACCTCTTCAATTACTTCCTCAGGCGAACGCGATTCCTCTCTGCCTCGCACATAAGGCACAATACAATAAGCGCAAAAATTATTACAGCCAGTCATGATTGGCACATAAGCAGTAAAAGAACTCTGATATTTTGGTTTAATTGAAAAATAAGTCTCAATTTTTTGCTGTTCACCTTTTTTATTCAATAATTCAGGTAATTTTTGTAAATCTTTAATATTCAAAAAAATGTCAATATTTTTCAAACGCTTAATTACCTCCTTACGTAAAGCCATACAACCGGTTAAAATCACTTTGAGCTTAGGGCTTTGGGCTTTGAGCTTTTTTATGTGGCGCATTAAACCATAAACTCGGTCTTCAGCTGACTGACGCACCGAACAAGTAACTAAAACGATTAAATCAGCTTGTTCTTTATTGTCAGCTTCTTTATAACCAATAGAGTGCAAAAGTGATGCTACTCGTTCAGCATCACTTTTATTCATCTGGCAGCCATATATTTGAATATAATATTTCATATGTTGGGTATTAGGCATTAGTTCAAGGAAAAAATTAATTTATAACTTTATCCTCGATTTCCTTTTTTATCTGCTTAATAAACTTATCTAGCTTTTGCTGACCTAAATCGCCTTTACCTCGTTTTCTCACTGCCACTTCTTTTTTCTTAACTTCTTTATCACCAACAACCAAAATATAAGGAATTTTATCTTTTTCACCTTTGCGTATTTTATTACCAACAGTTTCATTGGCTAAATCTAATTCTGTACGAATACCTTGAGCTTTTAATTTTTCATCGACCTCTTGACAATAAATTTTATGATCAGCACCAATATTGATTATTTTAACTTGAATTGGTGATAACCAAACAGGAAAAGCTCCGCCATAATGTTCTATCAGTAAAACCAAAAATCTTTCATAAGAACCGAGTACCGCCCTATGTACCATAATCACATTTTCTTCTTTGCCTTTTTCATTGGTATAAACTAAATTGAATCTTTTGGGAGTAGCAAAATCAAGCTGGACTGTTGGGATTTGGATTTCCTTGCCTAAGGCGTCTTTAAACATAAAATCAAGTTTTGGCCCGTATAAAGCTGCTTCGCCTTCGCATCGCTTCGCATCAAGCTTCATTTCCTTGGATATCTCTTCCAGCATTTTTTCACATTTATTCCAATCTTTTGGCTCGCCAATATATTTTTCAGGATGATCATAATCTCTAACCGAAAGAGAAACCCAGTGATTACCCCATAAACCTAAAGCCGAATAAAAATCTTTAATAATATTTATCATATTTTTGACTTCATCTTTAACTTGATCTAAACGGCAAAATGAATGTCCATCTTCTACTGTAATTGCGTATACCCGGCTTAATCCACCAATTTCACCTGGTTTTTCTGCTCTATATTGTTTTCCTGATTCCATATAACGAATCGGCAAATCTTTATAAGAACGTTTATGAGCAGCATAAATTTGGGTTTGATGAGGACATTGGACTGGTTTAATCACAAAATTATGGCCTCTTTTTGAAGTAACCCGAAAAAGCTCTTCTGGAAATTTCTTGGCATGACCTGAAATTTCATACAATTCTAGCTTGGCTAAATGAGGTGTCATCACTTTTTCAAAACCATAACTGTGGCAAACTTTTTCAATATGATTTTTTAATTCATCGATAATAATTACACCCTTTGGCGCGAAAAGCGGTAAGCCAGAACCTACTAAGTCAGAGAAACAAAACAAATCCTGTTCTTTACCAATTTTACGATGATCTCTTTTTTCAGCTTCTTCAATCATTTTTAAATATTTATCCAATTCTTCTTTGGTTTCAAAAGCTGTACCGTAAATTCTTTGCAGCATTTTATTGTTTTCATCACCCCGCCAATAAGCACCGGCTACTTTAAGTAATCTAAAAGGGCCAATCTTACCAGATGATTCAAGGTGTGGTCCGGAACATAGATCTTCAAAAATATCGCCTAATTTATAAAAAGTAACTTTTTTCTGGCTTTCTTTTTCCAATTCTTTAATCAATTCAATTTTATAAGGCTGATCTTTCATTCGTTTTAAAGCTTCCTTAATCGTCATATCTTCTTTGCTAAATTTTAAATTTTGCTTAATTATATGCTTCATTTTTTTCTCAATTTTTGGCAAATCATCTTCTGAAATTGTCTGATCGCCCAAATCAAAATCATAATAAAATCCATCCTCAATTGTCGGACCAATGGCAAACTTAACTTTATCGCCATAAATCTGCTTAACAGCCGCTGCCATAACATGGGCAGTTGAATGACGCATAATGTCTAAATTGGATTGTTTTTTAGTTTCTTTCATCTTTTTGTTTTATTAAGGTTATTAGTTTATTTAGTTATTAGTTATTTCAGCCAAAAGCCGAGCAGCCTTTGGCTGGGATTATTGGTTATTAAAAAATGGGTCTCAAAACGACAAAATTACAATAAAATCATCGTCTTGGGACCCATTTTATAAGGCGGTTCCACCCAAGTTCCCTTCGTAGCTCTAATCAAAATTATAGAATTCTGGTATTTCTTTTTTATGATTATGCAACCAAGAGCGAAGAAGAGCGCTTAATTCCTATCCCCAAAGCTTAGTAAGTGCCTTACGGACAACTTAAACCAAATATGGCTAAGCGATTGGTCGTCGCTTCAATCACTTTTAGAGATATTTAAATAATAAAATACTGCCTAATTTATGTCAAGATTCACATTTCTTTTGTAAAAGTAGCTTTTTCTAAAAGCTCATCCATTAAATCCTCGTGTGTTTTTTTAAATTTAGCTTTAATTTTATTAACTGTTTCTTCCAGCTCTTTTTTTGTATATTTAACATCATCAAAACTTATTAATTCACCATCTTTATCAAATTCAAAAACTTCTTTTTGATCGCCTTTATCATCCAAATATTCTAAAATATAAGCACCATTAGCTAAAACATAAATTCTAGCGCCTTCAAAACCTTTATCAATGACGAATTTTTCTACTTTTTGATAAGAATCACGTTCAGTTATCTTCTTAACGGCGTCTTCTTCATCATCAATACCCTCGGGAATATCCCAATCTTCCAACTCTATTAACTCCTCCTCTTTCCCTTCCTCGTTGCCCAATTCAAAAAGATTTTGCTCCCCCATCTCGGTTTTGAACATAAATTAAAATTATTTAATTATTCTTACTATAATATGATCTTGAAAATATGGAACTTTTTTTAGCCAAGATGGGAAAAAGCCTATTTCAACTTTTTCAATCTCGTCAAAATTTTCCAAATACGCTTTCATTTCATCAAAATTAAGTTTAGCTAATTTATCTTTATCTAAAATTTCGCTATCTTCACTAATAATAACAACTCCGGCAATATTGGTTTTTATTTGGGCTAATTTATTATCCAAATCATATTTTTCTATCTCATAAATCAAATTGTCGCTATTTGTCGCAACTATTTCTTTATCCAGAGATACAGCGCCTTCTAAAACTTTTTCAGCAAAAATCTGGACTGGCTTTTCATCAAATATAATACCAATTACTTTTACGGTCAAATTAACCATGTACTCTGAAACTTCATCACCGACTTCATTACTTATTTCTCGTTCAATTATCTCTTTCGTTAAAATTTTTGCTTTATTGCTATCGTCTTCAGCAAAAATTTGCTGCGCTAATTCTTCAGAAAAACTCTCAACTGCCTGGTCTAATTCTTCTTGAGAGATTGCCGAAACCATCTCGCCATCAGCAACAAAATCCTGATCAGCTTCTGCATAAACAAATTCCTGCAAAGTGGCGCTTAAACCAGGAATAGCAAATTTTGTATCTGCTTTAGCTAATGGTTTACTCGGATCATCAGCATAAACATCGGCTTCTATGCTATCACCAGCCGGAATATTAACCCTGTTTTTTAATCTAAACAAAATCCCTTCAGGCGTTAAAAGTCTAGTTGTTGCTACTAAAACTTGATCGCGTGATAAATTATTAATTAATTTCACTTTACCTACTATATCACCAACCTTTTGCTTAGTGCCCGTAGTCATAAAATTTTTCTCACCTTCAAGCGTCTGATTAACAATTTTACCATTAAAAATGCCCTCCTCAATATTTTCAGCAGCAGGATCTTCAACTACAATAAAATTGAAATCCGTAGTAATTTCCTGTTTATTGGGATAAACATTAATATAAGCGTAAGAAAGCGTAAAATAAAAAATCAAACCAATCAAAATAAGGGTTAAAATTATAAAACTCAAAGCAATCTTTTTGTAGATATTCAAAGGAGGGTTAATTGTTTGTCTTTTTGCCATAATGTTATTTTTATTTAATTAATTTCATTATTAATAGTATAACAAATTACGGACTTTTTGAAAATCTATATTAATTTGACAAACCTAACTTCCGGCACACTGTTCAATTCTTTCTGCAAAACTGGATCATCAAAATTGGCGTAAAAATTGGTTTCTATTTTTCTGAATCGTTCATTATCTATAGGCACCGCCAAAAAAATTTTATTTTCACCAGAATTAGCGCTTAAAATTTTATTAAGCTTAGAAATTGTTTCAGCTGTAACAACTTTTTTGAAAAAAATATAAAAATGTTTAGTTTGCTGCTGCATTTTGACGTTAAGTTTCTTAAGCTTGGCTTTTAACTCTGAAAGGATTTCTAAACTTAAAGTTTTTACTTCATTACAAATAATTTTATGATCACCATCTTTGTCTGAAACAACACCGCTTATAATCACCAAGTTATTTTCAACCCATTCTTCCTTAGTTGAATTATAAACACTGGGAAAGACTATTGTTTCAATACTATCATAAGTATCTTCAATCTTAACAAAAAGCATTATTTCACCTCTTTGAGTTATAACTTTTTTAATACTGTTAATCACTCCAGCAATTCTAATATTGCCTAAGCTCTTAGCTTTTTTAACGTTTTGGGTTGTAACTATATAATCTTTTAATTCCTGCTGAAAATCGCTAAAAGGATGATCCGAAATATAAAGTCCCAATAATTCCTTTTCCCAGGCTAAAGCATTTTTTTTCGCTACCGGCTGGAATTTTTCCAATTGTAAACTATGTTTAGCTTTCTCCTCAGTTAAATCAAATAAACTATCTTGATTTATTTGAATCTCATTATGAACGGTTTTTATAAAATTTAATAATTTATCTATATTCATTAATATTTCATAACGATCACCAAATTGATCCAAGGCGCCGCTTTTAATTAAACTTTCTAAAGATTTTTTATTTAAATCTTTATCCTTAATCCGAATTAAAAAATCCTCCAAAGATTGAAAATGACCATTAGCTTTTCTTTCATGAATAATTGCTTTAGTTAAATTCAGGCCAACATTTTTAATTGCTGAAAGACCGAATCTAATTCTCGGCTTTCTTTCTTTCAAACTTTCAGCCACAACAGTAAAACGAGTAAAGCTTTCATTAATATCAGGAGCTAAAACTTCTATGCTCATAGTCCGGCACTCATTAACTTCCAAAGCAATTCGGTCAATATTATCTAAATCAGAAGTTAATAATGAAGCCATGAATTCAACTGGATAATTGGCTTTTAAATATGCTGTCTGATAAGCGATCAAGGCGTAACAAGCGGCATGTGAGCGATTAAAACCATAGCCAGCGAATGGTTCAATAAAAGCAAATACATCTTTGGCTGTTTTTTTATCAATATTATTTTTTAAACAACCTTCGATAAATTTATTTTTCTGTTCAATTAATAATTTTTTAATTTTTTTGCCAACTGCTTTTCTTAAAACATCCGCTTCAGCCAAAGTAAAACCAGCTAATTCTCGGGCTATTTCCATAAGTTGCTCTTGATAAATTGCTACTCCATTAGTTTTTGCTAAAATTGGCTTTAATTTTTCATGCAAATAGCTTGGTTTTGTTCGGCCGTGCTTATTATTAATATATTGGGGGATTAATTCCATCGGTCCTGGCCGATATAAAGCAACCATTGCTATAATATCTTCAAATTCATTAGGCTTTAATTGTTTTAAATAGCGCTTCATCCCGCCTGATTCTAATTGAAAAACACCAGTAGTCTCGCCTTTTTGCAAAAGTTCAAAAGTTTTTTTATCTTTTAGCGGTAAATTATCTATATCAATTTTAACTCCGTGAATTTTTTCTACTGTTTCAATAGTATTTTCAATAATGGTTAAATTGCGCAAGCCAAGAAAATCCATTTTCAAAAGGCCCAAATCTTCAATCGGATGTAAAGAATATTGCGAAACAATGGCATTATCACTACTAGAAGAATACTGTAATGGCACATGATTGGTTAATGGTTCTGGTGTAATCAAAACGCCACAAGCATGAGTTGAAGCGTGACGGCAAACACCTTCCAATTTCATGGCATTATCAATTAATTCTTTGCAATCTTTATTGTTTTTATATTCGGTCTTTAATTCACTCACTTTATCTAAGGCGTCTTTCAATTTCATAGACATGGGAATCATCTTGGCAATTTTATCGCAATAACCATAAGGCAAACCCAATGCCCTGCCAACATCGCGAATCGCAGCTCGCGCAGCCATTGTGCCAAAAGTAATAATCTGAGAAACATGCCTTTTGCCGTACTTTTCTTCAACATAATGAATAACATCATCACGTCGCATATCAGCAAAGTCAGTGTCAATATCAGGCATAGAAATCCGGTCAGGATTCAAAAATCTTTCAAAAATCAAATCATAAGCTAAAGGGCCAATATTGGTAATCTTGGTTAAATAAGCAACTAAACTGCCAGCCGCCGAACCTCTGCCCGGGCCAACTACAATATCATTATCTTTAGACCAATTTATTAAATCAGCTACAATTAAAAAATACGAGGCATAACCAGTCTTTTGAATAACTGAAAGCTCGTACTCCAAACGATCTAAAATATCTTTTTTTCTAAATTCCTGAGTTTGTGATTTAGTTAAAATCTTTTTTTCATCAACTAACCATTCAAAATTGCCCTTTAATTCCCCGCCATAACGCTCTACTAATCCCTCATAACATAATTTTTTCAAATATTGATCTGCGTTAAAACCATCCGGCACTTCAAAATGAGGCAGAACATTTTTGCCAAATTCAATCTCAACATTGCATCTATCGGCTATTTTTACGGTATTTTTAATTGCTTCAGGATAATCTTTAAAATCTTTAACCATTTGTTTTGTTGTTCTCAAAGAAAATTCATCATTTAGCATGGACAAACGATTTGTCTCTCCTATTTTACGATTAGTCTGAATGCACAATAAAATATCCTGGGCCTTTGCGTCTTCAGTATTTAAATAATGGGTATCATTTGTAGCCACAATACCCAAATCGTGTTTTTTAGCCAATTCAAATAATTTCTGATTGACAATTGCCTGTTCCGGTTCATTCGGGTGGTGCTGCAATTCCAAATATAAATTATTTTTGCCAAAAATTTTCAAATATTTTTCTAAAACAGCTTCTATTTTAGAATCATCTTTATAAGATAATATAGCACTGGGCAGTTCGCCCTTTAAACAAGCAGTCAAGGCTATTAAGCCTTCTTTATACCTTTCTAAAGTTTCATAATCAATTCTTGGTTTATAATAAAAACCATCCAAATAAGCTTTAGATACTAGTTTTAATAAATTATGATAACCTGTCTTGTTCTCAGCCAATAAAATCAAATGATAATTATCTTCATCTATTTTTGATCGTTTATTTAAAATACCATAAGGCGCTACATAAGTTTCCACGCCAATAATTGGTTTTATGCCGGCTTTTTTAGCTTTTTGGTAAAATTCAATAATACCATACATTGAACCATGGTCGGTTAAAGCCATTGCTGGCATGCCATTAGCCACTGCTTTGGCTATTAAATCATCAATTTTAGCCATACCATCAAGTAGGCTGTAATGGCTATGAACATGTAGCGGGACAAATTTCATAATGATACTAATTTATGCCGCCTTTGGCGGCACACCGCCAAAGGCGGTGGCAAATAAAATACAAATATACGAATATTCGTATATTCGTAAGAATTAGTATTTCGTAAATATCTAATCGTTTATATATAAATTATATCCTAATTCTCAGCCTTTCACAACGCCCAATGGATACATTTGAGCTACTTTCTTAGCTAAACCAGCTTTAAAAACAATTTCGACCACATTATCAATATCTTTATAAGCCAAAGGTGCTTCTTCAGCAATATCAGAAAAAGAAGCACAACGCACTAAAATGTTTCTTTTTTCTAATGCATCTTTAACCTCACGGCCAGAAACCCGTTTTTTAGCTGAAGTTCGGGACATTCTTCTACCCGCGCCATGGCAAACCGAACCAAATGTTTCTTCTTCTGCCTGCTTGGTGCCAGCCAAAATAAAAGAAGAAGTACCCATACTACCAGGTATAAGTATTGGCTGGCCTACTTTTAAATAATCTTTAGGAATATTTGGATTATCAGGGCCAAATGCCCGGGTTGCACCTTTACGATGCATACAGACTACAGTTTCTTTATCGCCAATTTGATACTTTTCTTTTTTTGCCATGTTATGAGCTATATCATAAACGAGTTTTAAATTAGCCTTCTCAGCAAAATCTTTGCCTAATTCATCCTTAAAAACATCCCTGGTCAAATAAGTCAAATATTGCCTGTTATTCCAAGCAAAATTAGCAGCAGCGCTCATCGCCGAAAAATAATTTTTACCTTCTTGTGAATCCAATGGCGCATAGATCAATTCACGATCAGGCAATTGCAAATCCCATTCCTTTAGTTTTTTATTCAAAATCTTAATATAATCAGTACAAACTTGATGGCCAAAACCGCGTGAACCAGTATGAATCATGACCACTATCTGATTTTCAAAAAGGCCAAAAACTTTAGCAATTTCCTGATCAAAAATTTTTGCTACATATTGAACTTCTAAAAAATGATTGCCAGAACCTAATGTGCCAACCTGATCATGCCCTCGCTTTTTAGCCTGATCAGAAACTTTATCAGGATCAGCCGCTTTAAGCCTACCGCTTTCCTCGCAATGCTCTTTATCTTCTCTTGAGGCAAACCCTTTTTTTATCGCCCAGTCAATTCCCTCGCTTAAAACCTGATCTAATTCCTTTTGGTTTACTGATAATTTGCCGCTTTTACCTAAACCGCTTGGCACAGTATCGTATAAAGCATCAATCAATTTTTCAAATTTTGGCTCTAATTCAGACTTTGTAATCTGACTAGCTAAAAATCTAACACCGCAATTAATATCATAACCAACGCCGCCCGGCGAAATTACGCCGCCATCCCATTTAATCGCTGCCACACCGCCAATCGGGAAACCATAGCCCTGATGAATATCAGGCATGGCTAAAGCGTATTTTAAAATACCCGGCAAAGTAGCCACATTAATTGCCTGCTCCAAAGAACGATCTTCCATAATCAAATCCAGCATTTTTTCATCACTATAAATCCTGGCCGGCACTTTCATGTCAGAGCGAAAACTCTTTGGGATTTCGTATATTACTTCTGAAATTTTCTGTAATTTTTCTTTATTAATCATATATATTAAATTACTAATCTTATTATATATCAAAAACAACCTCAAACAGCCACTGCCCATCTTTCTCCTCAATTTTTAAATCATTATAAGTAACTGCTTTTATATCTAATTTGATTCTCTTGACTTTATAGCCTTTTATACCACCTGTTATTTTGTAATCAGAAATATTTAATCTGTAATCCGTATATATCTCGTCATTGGTATCACTCAAATAAAGCAACTGGCTTAAAAAATCCACCAAAAGTGAATCTAAATCAACTGATTCAATTTTAATTTTCCTTTCAACTTGCTGATCTTTTAATAAATTATCTTCATCAACAATATTATCAAACATGCCAATAGCCATATTAGTAAAAACTTCCCCCTTTGTCTTACCAAAAGCACGAATTTTTAAATCAGCTGTATGTTCTAAGAGCTCGTATTTTTTCATAAATATTTCTCCGACAAGGAATATAAAACTTAAGTTTTATCTAGCTTTATAAATTAGGTAAGGCTAAAGCCTTACACTTCTTGCCTGAATATTTTTAAATTAAAAACGAAACCAAAAAACCAATCAAAGTACCAGAAACAATTGGCGGTAAGCCCGGCATTGGCGCTCGTTTTTTTTGACTAATAAAAAGTATATAAAGAAAAATAAAACCGCAGACTGCGCCTAAAAGTGTAGTTAAACTAGTTAAATAACTTATCTTCAAGCTAGACACGACTAAAATTGCTGGCAAAACCAAATCGCCAGTACCTAAAAACATAAATTCTGTATCAGGGCTAACATCTTTCATTTTTTTAAATAAACCATGAAAATTTTGCGGAATAATTAAAGCAAAATGGATCTTGGCTTCTGCCATGCTTTTAAACATTTTTACCATATGTTTAGTTTTATAAACTGCCCAATAGTCATAAACTGCTAAAATAAGCAAAACCAAAACAGCTGCGCTAGGCATTAAATTCAAACCAAAAACAGCTGAAATTGCACTAATAGTCAAAATTATAACAAAATTATGAGCCAAAACATTACGATAAAACAACCAAACGATTAAAAAAAAGGCTAAAATATACAAAAAATCAGGCCAATCAAAATAAGCCCGACAAAAAATCAAAAGCCCTTCAAAAACCGCCAAATAGAACAAACCTTTTATTATCCAGGGATTTTTAAAATATTTTAAAATAAGTAATAAAATTACTGTAGCAATAATAAAAAGAATTAAAAATGTCCAAACAGAAAACCCCCCTTCTGTAGCAATAGCTTGTTTCGCTGGTATTTTAGCGATAATATTTAAAGCTACGCCAATAGCTAAAAACAAAGTAAAAGCAAATAAAAAAAGCTCTAACAAAAAACTAAAAATAAAAAAGTGTCTGATACTTAATTTCATGGCTTTATTATAACATTAAAACTAAAAATGTTATAATAATAAAAAGCTCCCCGAATTTTGAGGAGCATACAAATAATGAAAGAACCTTGATCACGCAGTCGCCTCGAGCATTAAAGGCGAGCATTCTCCTGATTTTTAGGCGATTGACAAGCATAAAAAGTTTAATTTTCGCTAAGGGGCTTCATAGGTTTTCACCTCCACCCCAGAACTAATTATTTAAACTCCCAGGAGCACAGCTTGTCTTAAATGGCGATTTGAGCCTAACGAACAAAATATGATATTCTTGTTCATTGAGCTAATGCCCTATAAAAACGCGATCAAGATTCAATTATTATGAAGTATAGCATGTTTTATTAGTTTTGTCAAGACATGAATGGCAAAAACCGCCTCAATATCAATGGCCTAGCCGCTCCAATAGTCAATATTTATATAAAAAATTAAAAACTAAATTATAATTAAATTATGGTATTTAAAAATCGCCAAGAAGCCGGCCAAAAACTGGCTGAAAAATTAAAAGAATTTAAAAATAAAAAAGATACTATAATCCTTGCCCTGCCTCGTGGCGGAGTCATTAATGCTTTTGAAATTGCTAAAGAATTAAACTTGCCACTTGATTTGATTGTGCCACGCAAAATTGGCGCACCCTTTAATGAAGAATATGCGATTGGCGCTATTACTGAAAGCGGTGAAGGGATTTTTGACCAACAGGCCATTGCCAGTTTAAATGTAACAAAAGATTATTTAGATAAAAAAGTAGCTGAAGAGAAAAAAGAAGCCCAGCGACGTTTAAAAACTTATCGCCAAAACCAACCACCTTTAGATTTAAAAAATAAAACAGTAATTATTGTTGATGATGGTATTGCTACGGGATTAACTATGCGAGCAGCAATTAAATCAATTAAAGAAAAAAAAGCAAAAAAAATTATTGTAGCAGTGCCGGTTTCAGCCCGAGATTCCCTCAAAATAATAGAAAAAGAAGCGGATCAGGTTATCTGCATAGATGCACCTTTATTTTTCGGTGCTGTTGGTGCTTTTTATGAAGATTTTGGCCAAACAGAAGATAAAGAAGTTATTGACTTAATGGAAAAATCTAAAAATTTCGGCAAATAATATGATAGAAAATGAATTAAAATCTTTAATCAAGAAAATAGTCAAAGAAGCAAATGCTTTAAAAGATAAATATACTGAACAAAAAGGAATTAAAGTGGGTTATGCTTGCATATTTTCACAGAATCAAACTGAATTCGAGGAACTCTATGAATCAGCACAAAAAATAGGGAATATTATAAAATTAACTATAACTGGTCCTGTTTTTAAAATTTATCCTCTCACCACAGTTGCAGGCAAATTACGTGTCCTTAAAATTCGCCTCCCAGATCCTACACGAACTGAACGGGGTGATGCGGATTTTAATGTGCCAAATTATAATTCTTTTAAAAAAATTAATCTTCAGAAACCAGAAATTAAACTTACCCCCGTGATACTTTTGAAATGATTGAACTGACTGAACCTTAGAAAAATATACGCGTATATTTTTCTAATCCCCCCGTAGAAAAACAGTTAAATCTTTCTTAATTTTTCTTTTCAATAAAAAATTTCAAAATTATTAATAAATTATGTATTTATATTCCCTACCCAATACACAAAAACTTGCCAAGCAAATTTGCGCAAAGACAAAATTAAAACTTGGCAGATATGAAACCAAACATTTTAGTGACGGAGAGCTTTATTTGCGTCTTAAAAATAAAGTGAAAGGAAAAAATGTTTTTATTATAGGCTCAACCTGCCCGCCACATGAAAATATAATTAAAATATTAATATTGATTAATGCACTCAAGGAAAATGGAGCAAAAAAAATCACAGCCATTATCCCCTATTTTGGTTATGCCCGCCAAGATAAAATTGATCAGCCAGGCGCGCCAATTACTGCTAAACTTTTGGCAAATTTATTAAAAAAAGCCGGTGTAAATAAATTTATAACCATTGATATCCACAGTAAACGTGATCAAAAATATTTAGGTCCTAATTTAAAAAACTTAGATCCCTTAAAAATTTTTGCTGATTATATTAAAAAAAATATTGGTTTAAAAAATGCCATTATAGTTGCTCCTGATAATGGCGCCAAACCACGAGCTAAAAAATTTGCTAAATTATTAAATTCTTTACCGGTATTGGTCATGGAAAAAATCAGACCAAAACAAGAAACCGCCAAAATTTTAGAATTTAAAAAAAATGTTAAAGAAAAAAATGTTATTATTGTTGACGATATGATTGCCACAGCCAGTACAATTACCGCCGCCTGCCTTAAACTAAAAAAACACAAGGCTAAAAATATTTATATTTTTGCTACTCACGGCATTCTTTCCGGCCCAGCGCTTGAAAGAATCAAAAAATCCTTTGTAAAACAAGTCATTTTAACTGATACACACCCAATTTCTAAAGAAAAACAAATCAAAAAAATTAAAATATTCTCAATAGCGACTTTATTAATAAAAAACTTGAAATAAAAAAACACCCTTATCAAGGGCGTTTTAAAATTTGATTAAATTAGCCTTTTTCAATAGTTGTTGGTGGCTTACCGGTTACGCGCCAAACAACTTCTCCTACTTCATAAATTTCATTAGCCATTCTTCTGGCCACTGTTTTTATAAAGTCCCAGGGAAGCTCTGCTCCTTGAGCAGTAAAACCATTAACACTCCAGACAGCCCATAATTCAATCTGAATACCAGTAAAAGCATCATCACCTTTAGTACAGGTTGTTTTTGATGCTGTAACAACAGCTCCTGCTTGCCAGACCTTGTCATACAGCCCCCATTTACGTAGCCCGTCAATAAAGATCATATCAGCCTTACGGGCTATTTTTAAATTTTCTTCAGTTATTTCACCTTCTACCCTGACCACCAAACCCGGGCCTGGGAATGGATGGCGGGTTAAAAGTTCCTCTGGCACACTGATTTCCCGGCCAATATTCCGGCCTGAATCTTTAACACAGTCAGACAAAGGTAAAACTTCCTCAAACTCATCTAAAAAATTGAGGTTGACATTGTGGTGAATTTTTATGACTGCTTTTACTGCACCGGATTCATAACCCCCGCCACTTTCGGAAATGTCAGTGTAAAGAGTTCCCTGAACTATTATTGTACACTTATATTTCCTGGCTACTTCCTCGATTATTCTTTTGTAAACACCGCGCATAGCTAAGCGCTTTTCTTTCATCGTTATCTTGCCCTTTAAAGCTTCGAGGAAATTTTGTGTGGCATCAACAACTACCAATTCAAGCCAATCTTGATTGCCAAAATATTCCAATACATGAGCTCCGTCATCTGGGCGGTCTATTCCCTTAATATATAGGGCTATAATCTTACCCGCTTTATCTCCTAGCTTTTCTTTGGCTCTTTTTAACAGATAAGCGCAGGTTGAAGAATCAGAACCGCCAGACAAAGCTAAAAGCAAATTTTTACTTTTAATTTTTTTAGCTAACCAATTGATTTTTTGCTTAGCCACTTCAGCTGCAGGATAAACATCCTGGGCTTTACAGTTTTCAAAACAGAAATTAACTAAAAACTGCGGACCGTCTTCGGTATCAGTTACTTCAGGGTGGAACTGAACACCGACACAATGTTTATACTGAGCAATTGCTACTTCAGCATTTTCAGTTGAGGCAATTACACTTAGATTAGGGTGAAGAGCAACTTTATCACCATGGCTTTGTAAAACTTTACCACCTTGCTTACAGTCCTTGATAATTTTATACTGAGGCAATAAAATATTTAATTCGTGGATACCAAATTCTCTTTTGTCCGAAGGGATAACTTTAAAGCCAAAGTGCTGAGCCCAAAGCTGAAAGCCCAGACAAATACCTAAGATAGGTATACCTAAATCAAATATTTTTTCATCGAATGGTGGCGGATCTAACCAAGCAGAAACCGGTCCTCCAGAAAGAATAATACCAATTGGATTTACTTTTCTCACATCTTCAGCTGTAACACTGGCTGGATCAGCAACCAAGCAAAAGACCCCCAGTTTATCAATTTCCTGCTTAATTAAATGGTCAAATTGACTACCTAAAGAAAAAAGCAAAAAAACCTCATTGGTTTTCCGTACGCTCATTTCTTCTTTTATCTCAGCCAGAGATTGATCTGTTGCCTTTTTCAATGTATAAAGCAATTTATTTCTCCTTTCTTGTAATGTACTAATTTTCTTTTAACTTATACTAAACTAAAAATAATGTCAATCAATTATTTTAACCAATAGTTATCGTCAAAAATCAAAAAAGAGAGCATTAACTCTCTTTTTGCAATAGATTGTATAAAATTGAAGCCACTTTATAGGGATCATGACGGATTAAGGCTCTGCTCAAATTATCGCCTTTAACTTTTTCCGGTATTTTTTGGCTCATGATATTTTCGCCTAAAAATTTGGTTTGCCGGCCAGCAAAATCTTTTTTATTGACTTTAACAGGAAACTCTCCTTCTTGGGCATATGAGTCCAAAAATTTCTTGTTCGGTCTTTGGCTATTGTAAAGCACATAGTCAAAAATATCTTTCTTAAGCTCTTTTTCCAAAATTTCAACAAAATCAACAACCTTAAAATCATGGGTGTGATTTTTTTGGGTCATTAAATTGCAAATATAGACTTTTATTGCCTGAGAATCTCTAATTGCGTCAGCAATCCCGCCGATTATTAAATTGGGCAAAATGCTGGTATAAATATCACCAGGACAGATAACAATCAAATCGCTGACCAAAAGACGTTCTATGGCCGTAGGATTTGCAGTCGGTTCCTGATTAAAACCAATACTAATAATCGGCTGTTCTTTCAAATCAATTGCATGCTCGCCTGTGATGGCCTGGCCTTCCGCAGTCTTGGCAATTAAACGGACATCGTCCAATGTAACCGGTATAACATTACCTCGGGTTTGCAATACTTGCCCTGCTAATTTTAAAGCCAATTCAAAGTCGCCGGTCATTTGTTCTAAGGCCGTAATAAACAAATTGCCGAAATTTTGGCCTGCCAAATGTCCGGAAATAAAACGGAAATTAAAAAGCAAGCGCCAAATTTTTTCTGCCTGTGACAAAGCAATCAAGCACTGACGTGTATCGCCTGGCGGCAATGCTCCCAATTCGTCGCGCAACACCCCGGAAGAACCGCCATCGTCTGTCATTGCTACAATTGCAGCCAAATCCAAATCCTGATAATTTTTTAAGCCTGTCAAAATTGTAAAAGAGCCGGTGCCTCCGCCAATAACCGTAACTTTATACATCAAATCACCTCCCTGCGTCCTCCGAAGCTTCAGCGAAGGAGGACTTTTATAATTTGATTATTTTACCTTACTATCAAATTAATTTTTTGTCAACTGAATTAATTATCTTGCCTTCTTTAACCCATGACCAATATTTTTTAGGGATCAACTTTTGGGCTAATTTAGTATTTTTCCTTTCCGGAATAAAATTCGCCTGATAAAAAACCTGCCAAAACTTATCAAAATTATTTTTACTAATTTTTAGATCAAATTTGTCTGTTGGAATCTGAAATAACTGATCCTGATAAAGAAAGTAAATAATTTTTGGTGTTTTAAGCAGCAAATGATAACCAAAATAACGGTTCCTAAAACCATTAATCACTAAATCTCCGACTTGATTTTCTTCTTCAAAATAAGCCAGTAAAAATTTTTCTTTACTTCTTTCAATGGGAATAAAACGGATAAAACCCAAAGCCCGATGAACTTCTGACCGAACTTGCCGGGCCAAGTTAAAAAGGTCATTAGCTTCAGCTGAACTTTTATTGTTTACATAAATTAAACCAAATTTCAAGGCTTGGTGCATTGTTTCAATAATGATTTTGTATTTAAATTCTTTCCAATGGCGCAAAGCATCATTAATATTATTTTTAAATTGTAAAAAATCCTGATTTCTATTTTTTAACCATTTGACTTGGCCGAATTTTTGATTATGATGATCTAAAATTTCCTGCCAGTTTAATCTATCAATATCAACAAAAGTTTCTTCAGCGAATAAATTATCGGCCTCATTTTTGGAACTTAAATAATAGCCGGTTAGATTACTATATAAAACCGAGTATAAAATTGATTCAAATTTGTCTTGAAATTTTATTATCATAAATTTAGATTACAGATTACAGATTTCAGATTAACAATGATCTTCCGCAATCTGTAATCTGACATCTGCAATATGATTTAAATTGCCTCTAAACACAAACTCAATTGCAAATTTTCTTCTTTTTGTTCTGGTCTTAAAAGGCCAGTAGCTATAATACTTTTGTCTGAAAACGGTAAAAACTTGGATCTTTTTTCTAAATTTACTCCGCCAAAATATTGCCCGTTTATTAAAATAAAATCCCTGGCTCTTTTTAAAACTACGCCCATATTTTTTAATTCTGCTAAACTTTTTATTAAATATCCTTTTCGCAAACTAATAATTCGGCGGGCGCTTATTTCACCTAAACCAGGGATTCGTAATAAAACATGAAAAGGCGCTTTATTAATTTCAATTGGAAATTTGTCTAAATTTTTCAAAGCCCAAGCCATTTTGGGATCCAAATCAATTGGCAAATTGCCCTGCTCATCAAAAGGCAATTCCTCAAAAGCAAAACCATAACGTCTAAGCAGCCAGTCCGCCTGATATAGCCGATTTTCCCTTTTTAAGGGAACTTGATTTTTAATCGGCAAATTATTATCTTGATTGACTGGTACAAAAGCTGAATAATAAACCCGACGTAAATTAATTTTTTGATAAAGCCAGGTGCTGGTCATTATAATCTCCTGATCGCTCTCGCCAGCCGCGCCAATTACCATTTGCGTAGTCTGGCCAGCCGGAATTTGCCGCCCGCCATTATCAATAATTTTTTTCATCACCATCATCGGACCGATAATATCATGTTTTAAATCCTTTTCCGGGGAAATCAAAGCTAATTTTTCCATGGTAGGACATTCCAAATTAACGCTCATGCGATCAGCCAATTTGGCTCCTTTTTCAATTAATGTCTGATTAATTCCAGGCAAAACTTTTAAATGAATATAACCATGAAACTGGTATTCAAACCGCAAAATTTCTACAACCTTAATCATGCGTTCCATTGTTTCTTCGGCATTTTTATTAATACCTGAAGTTAAAAAAAGACCCTCAACATAATTTCTTTTATAAAACTGGATAAATAAATCAGCTAATTCTCTTTCTGCAAAACAGGTGCGCGGCCTGTCATTGCTTTGGCGATTCACACAATACAAACAATTATTTATGCATTGGTTAGTTAATAAAACCTTAAACAAAGAAACACAGCGACCATCAGGCGTAAAAGAATGACAAACGCCCATGCGCGTCACATTACCCATGCCTTTTACGCCCCAGCTTTTGGGCGTGCAACCAGTTGAAGCGCAAACATCATATTTGGCTGCTTCAGTTAAAATTTTTAATTTATCAATAGTTTCCATTACATTTAAAATTAGCTTCGGCTGGACAATGTAACCATAAAAGCCCATAATCTTTTAAAGTCTTTGCCCAGCCGAACTCTGGCCTGTTAGTTTAGCTGCCTATTTTTAAAAAAATAGGTTTATTTATAATTATTTAATTTTCAAGCTCGGATCAAGCGAATAAATTAAGGAAAAAAACTTACAAACAACCCGGCGATAAATCATTTTTTGTTTTCTTGACATAATAATATTTGTTAATTAGTTTATTAGCCTTCGCTAACCGTAGTTAGCTTCGGCTAACAAAGGTTAGTTAATTAGTATATTGGGCACAAATTATATTTCAACTTAACATTTGTATGTTTGTATTAAATTTGTATTTTCGTAGGAGTTAATTTATAATAATAAAAAGAGAGACCTTGTTTATCCAATAAGTGTTTCTCTGTCGCTAAACAGAATTCACCCCAAGCTTCGGGGTGAGTTTTGTTTTAGAAGATGCGTTATCTAAAACTTAACCCGCCCCAAAAGCAGAGTGTATTTAAAATTAATTATTAAACAACGGCAAATTTGCGAATAACAGCCCGAACAACTCCCTGAACCATCACATTTTTAGCAAAAATAGGCTTCATGGTAGAATTGGCCGGCTGCAGCCTGACGCGATTGGCTTCTTTGTAAAACTTTTTTAACGTCGCAAAAGTATTATCCAGCAAAGCGACTACCACCTGGCCGTTTTGCGGATTTTCATTTTCTTCAACAATCACATAATCGCCATCGTAAATCCCCTCTTCAATCATTGATTCTCCTTTAACTTTTAAAACATAAGACTTGGCTTCATCTTTAACAAAATCTGCCGGCACAGCAATTTTCTCCTTATTTTCCACGGCCTCAATAGGTTCACCAGCCGTAATTAACCCGGCCAAGCTCAAAAAAATCGCGTCTGCCCTTTCATTTTCAACAATTTCTATTGATCTGGCTTCATTAGGATCTGTTTTTAAATAACCTTTGTTTTGCAAAGCTTGGACATGCTCACAAACTGTGGCTGTTGAAGACAAGCCAAAATGCTGGCCTATCTCCCGATAACTTGGGGCATAACCATTATCTTCGATAAATTGATTTATAAAATCTAATATTTCTTTTTGGCGTTTTGTTAAATTGTCACCCATAAGGTTTAAGGTTTAAGATTTAAGATGTAAGATTATTATTTTAAAGATTTAATCCAACCGTTTAATATTCTGCCCGTTTCATTTGCCAATTCTGACAATTGAATAAATTTTTCTTTTTTAATATATTTTAATTCGTAACTTAATAGTATTTGATACTTTAATTCCTCTAATGAGGCTTCTGCATAATAATAAAAATTAAATTTGTCTTTTCCTCTTCTTTTAAATCCTTCTGCAATATTTGAAGGCACTGAAATCGCACATCTTCTTATCTGGGATACTAAACCATATTTCTCATGTTCTGGAAAAGCAACAGTTGCTTTATAAACTAATAAAACTAATTTGTGAGATTTTTCCCAAGCTTTTAAATCATTGATAGTCCTTATAGTTTTAACTTTTACCATAATTTTAAACTTAGTCCTTAAACCTTAAATCTTAAATCTCCTCACAACCCAAACAAAAACCGAATAATCTTATACTTCCATAATAACCGAACAAAATCCGAATGTCAAGGGTGGTTATCCACAACATAGCAAAAACTACTTTTATTTATTGAAAAAAAATCCGCCCATTTAAGTGCGGATCATTATCCCCTTTCGCCTACAAAATAAAGGCCTTTGGTGCGTTGAGTATTGTAGTATTGGGACATAATATTTTAAATCTCAAAATGTTTTTTTAAATATTGCTTAATCTGATTCAGAACAGATTGATCAGCTCGACCAATTTTTTTAATTAAACGGGAATAATCTAATGATGCTAAGCAATAAACTTTAATTATAGAATCAGATTTTAAGCAATTAGAAGAATCAGCAGCAATCAAAATATCATCAGCTAATTTATTTTCCCTAACTGAAGTTAAAGGGATAACTGTCACTAAATTAGATTTACATAACTGATCATTTGCCTCTATGACAATTGCCGGACGTCTGCCTTGATATTCATGCCCTACACTGGGATCAAAATCAGTCCAAATAATATCGCCTTACTTTAATTTACCTTTTAAATTCATAAATTTTCATAATAATCATATTCTTCTTTTGATATCGGACCTAATTCTTTCAATATATCTTTGCCTGCTGCGTTTTGCCACTCAGCCCAGTGGTCTGCTTGAGCATAAGGAGCTGTGCGATCATAAACCAAATAATAAGGAATTATTTCTTTTTCTTTGGCAATTTTCCATGGGGTATCTTCATGCACATAATCTTCAATCTGCTTGGCATTCATATCTGACAAATTATTTATAACTTTATCAATCAATTTAATTTCTTCAGCTTTTTTAAAAATAGACAAATCAGGATCAACCAAAGAAATATATCTTTTTTGTGGCATGCCATGATATGTCTGACTAATAATTTTTAATTCATCATTTTTAACCATTTGTTCAATAACCGAATTATAATCTTTTAAGCACGGTACCGGACCGAACTGCAATTTGATATAATTCATGTTTGTTACTGGCTTTCCCAAAATTTCAAAAGCATCAAAATCAATAAAATAAAGCAGTTTATACAAAACAGTCTCACCCAAATTTGGTTTACCGCCGCACTTTTGTAAAATATACAAAATCACATTTTTCAATTTATATTGATCAAACTTGAATACTTGACTCTGTTTTTTATTAGCCTTTTTTTCAACTTTATTTTTTTCATCAATCAGCAAATAATCAACTGAAGTTCCAAATACTTGGGCAATTTTAGCCAGCTCCAAAGAATCAATACTTCTTTTACTGGCTTCAATTTGCGCTACTGCTACACGAGAAAGGCCGATTTTTGAGGCTAATTCAGCCTGACTCATATCAAAATCAAGCCTTAATTTTTTAATTTTTTGGGCCAATTTTTTTTGACTTAACATAACGTTTTTTTTACTTGACTTAACTTATTTGAATTATAACATAATATATAAAATCTTACAATGATGTAAAAAAACTTGACATTATTTGTCAAGCCTGCTATGTTGATAAATAAGGAGCTTACTTCCAGCAATTCCCTAAGAATTGCTTAATAAATATATGGCGGCTAATTAAAGCGCTCGGGCTTTCAGCCCGAGCGCTTATGCTATTAAAAATTTTCAAATATCTCTTAAGCATAACATCTTAAAAATTCCCTACATATTTCCGGTGTCGTAATAGAAACTTTAAAATTATTTTCCTGCAAATCCACAGTATGTTCTTTTATGTGATATTCTATATTTCTTTCTAAACAAAATTTAATTACTTTATAAGTTAATTCATTATAATAAGACTTGTAATTAGAAAAATCACTGGTATTACTATTATAGTTCCATTTGCCAAAAACAATTTTGTCCACAAATGAAACTTTTTCCAAAATATCCTCAATATTTTGCTTTATATTAAATTTCTCTAACATATTAGGCGTAGGATATGGTTCTATACTTACCCAAGTTTTCAGGTCATTATTATGCAAATTCTTCAAAGATTTTATTCTTTCTCTAACTTTTGCCGCATATGGCTCATGTATTTTTTGAAATTTATCTGATAAAGAAATTATTGTAGAACCATACTCATTTATATCTTTATAAATATTTTTATTAAACAAATCTTTGGGATAAACACCTTTACTAATTGTTATTACTTTAATATTATCTTTATTCAATCTTTTGATTACATTTAAAGTCAAATTGTGAATCTCGGGTTGTTTATACATAAAGGGGTCAGTAGCAAAAGACAGATAAACTGATTTAATCTGATTTTTATATTTGGGAATTTCTTTTTCTAATAATTCCAATGCATTGACAACAATTTTAGGCTGGCGCCATTCATTATAATTTTTTATAACACCGCATCTTTTTTTAAGCATCATAGCATAGCAAGGATAAGTACAGCCATGCACGCAACCTTCAGCATGATTAATACAAAAATCAGCGTATTCAACACCGCTCTTGTAAAGCAAGGTTTTCCTTGTTATTTTTTGCATGGGGTTTTATCTATAAAAATCTATATAGTCGCAAATATATTAAATATCAAATGAGCCCTGCAACATTTTGTCTTGCTCTTTCTTCGGTAAACATTGGAAAAGAGTACCATCCAAAGTAACTTTTTTATAAATATCCTCAATTATGCTTTTTGCTCCAGTATTTCTAGAAAGAAAAATAAGATAATATTTATTCCTACCCTTATTATAACAAATATCAATTATTTTAGCTCCAAGTTCGTATTTTTTAGCCACTTTATCATTATAATCAGCAAATATATTCAAATATATTTTTAAATTTTCTTTTTCTTCGCTAGTTAAATTTTTCCAATCCTCTCCAAAAAAATCTTGAATTCTTCTTAAATTGCCAATAGCCATTTTTTGTATATCAATAGGTAAATTTTTTTTGCATTTCTTCCCGAAAGCAAGACATCTTTCAACTCCCTTACAAATATAATTTATTAAAAATTCCTTTGCGACATTTGGGATATTAAGCATTTTCACTAGCATTTCTCTATAAATATTTATACCAGCAGGATCTATAAAAAAGAATATAGGAGCTTTACCAGATATAATCGGCAAAATATCATCTATTTTTTTATTTATGTCTCCGTTAAAACATTTAACATAAAAACCCCTTTTAATATATGGGCTAACAAATTTTTCTAAATCTTGAAAAGCATTTTTATCTTTTTCAACAAAAATACATTTTAAATCTTTATTATATTTTTCCTTGACCAACTTGGCTATTTCTAAAGCAATTAAGGGCGAACCAAGCACTGAATTTTTAACGCCCTCATTATTATACTTTCCTCTACCTACGAAACAATCAATAAAATACATTTCTTGACACCATTTTTGTGCTGCTAATATTTTTGCCCATGCGGATAAATAATCATTTAAAATTTTAAGTTTTGTTTTTGTCTGTGTCTTATTAGTTATATCCCAAAAATCTTTTTTCTGCATAAAATATTATTAAATTTAATTTATGCTTTTATTGTGTCCCGAACAAAAACCGAATACAAGCAAACTTATCCACAGACTCACTCTCCCTCAATTATTTTAACATCCTCTTCCCCCAACCCATACAACTTATACACTGCTTGATCTATCTCATAATCCACTGCCCTTATCCTATCCGCATTTTTCTCGCGGGATTGAGGGGTTTTATTTAATTTTTAATAGTATTTATTATCGATTTATAAATAATATACAATCCTATTATAAAAACACATATTCCCCATATTAACATTAAAGCACCCCCCATATTTATTTTTTCTTTAGTTATGAATCCAATATCTGTTAGGGCTAAAAATACTACATTGATTATGATAAATAAAATATTTGTGCTAAAAACAAATTTTAAATTATTTTTAAAATTAAATAATTCATCAAAAAAATCATTATATCTTTTTATATTTCTAAAAATTTCATTAGCATAATATGCATATAAATTAGATTTTCCTGCTCGTAAATCTATCAGGTGTGCCTCACTATAGCCACATGCATCCTTTAATGCATTTTCAAGATTAATTATTTTTATTTGATTAGCTTGTATTTTTGTCTTTATATCATGACCAATTTTTTTTGAATTTTCATAAATATCATATACTTGCTGATATCTATCTTTATATTCAAATAAAGCTAAATATATTTTAACAAGTCTATTATAATAATCCTCTTTTTCTTTTATTAATTTTCCATAAATCAAAACAAAAAAAGTTGCGCTCAAAGCAATTATCGCACCTAAAGTTTGTGCCATAGCACTAAATAAATATCTAAAAGTATCAACATTGATTATCTGATAGCAATAAACGATAAAAGCTAAAAGAATAATTGCAATAATAGATATGAAAATTATTATTGCCACAAAGAATCCTCGTTTAAATTCCTTACTCATATGATAAAAAATCCAGTTCATATTTTATCTCCCCTCAATTATTTTAATCTTTTTACCCGCCCGAAAATTCTATAACCCGAAACAGTTCCCGTATCTTTTATAAAATTCAGATGATGCCTGATAACAAATTGCAGATTATCCATGCATTTTATGGCTTGTTTTTTGTAGGCATCTAACTCATAAAGATCGTGCTTAGGATGAACCAAATTGCTTGCAGTGGTTGAGATTTCGTTTACCTTTTTTGCCGCAATTTTACTTATTGGATACTTACCTCGAAATAGAGAATAGCTACGACAAGTTTCCGCCAAATGCTCTATGCTTTTTAGTTTTTTGTTATCTTTAGCTTGCTTGTAGATATCAAATCCCCTCCCAACTTTTAGGAGAATTCGTATAAGTGCCTGCTCTGTGGCTGTACGACAAACAACAATAGAGGAATAGTAATACCCGAGGACATAAAGTTCCTGTGCATGGGAGAAAAGATCGAAATAATTACCATCGTAGACCATCACACCTCGATACCTTTGTGACACTGTTATGTGTCTTTTCCACATTGCCGGTAATTCTTTCTCAAGCCCCGTTCTCCATCCCTGCAGGAATTCACTTTTTTCTTGCCTACGCATAGTCAATGGTAGATAACCGCCACCACGAACTTTATGCGCAGTAGTGATTTTAAATTTATTTTCAAGGTCTTTTATTTTTTTAAAATCAGCATGCCAAATCCACCAATCTTTATTAAAACGTACTACTAAAATTGTAGCCGATTTCTTACCCAGAGTTGGATCATGCCACTTAACATTTTTAATTTCGTGCAAATCTACATTGATGGGTTTGCCAGCATTATTCGGATTAAGCTTCCTGTTTTTAAACTCAAGCATTACCTGTACCGCGTTGTCGAGAAAAATACGATGACTTCCGTCGGATAAAATTTCAATTCCGGCGACACTAAAATCTTTCAGACCCAGTCGTTTTAATTCAGGCTCAATATATTCTTTTATGGCTTTATTGACTGCCTGGCCAAAGCTTTGATTCTTTTTTACGTTTTCGTCTAGAATAAAGATTGCCATATTTTTATTTCCCCTCAACCACCTTAATCTCCTCAGGCGTCAAATTATACAACTTATAAACCTCCTGATCAATTTCATAATCCACTGCCTCAATCTTTGTCTTGTTTTTCTCACGGGATTCAGAGGTTTTATTTAATTTAAGCATTTCATCAACAAGTTTGATTATATTTTTACTTATCTTTTCATCAGGATCCTTGATAATTGGTAATTCCTTAAGGTATTCTATTGTTATTTGTGTTGTCAATTTCATACCTAGATTATAGGTGTATTCATAATAAAAATTCATTAATTCTGAATTAAGAATCGCTAAAATTAGTTTTGGATTATAATCTTTTATACCAAAAATTGAATATACTGTGTTAAAAGCCAAAACATCTTTATCTTGTGTGACAAATGTACCCCCGGGTCTAGTCGCTATCCTTTTAATAAATATTCTATCTTTATTAAATGCCTCTCTTTTATAATCAACACCTTTTAGAGACTCCTGAATATAATAAAAATCATTAATATAATATTTTTTCAATTCTTTACCCGAAATACATTTTATTTTATATTTATCTGTTTCTATATCAGAACTAATACATATACCTTTTTTATTTTTAATTAATCTCTTGCAATTCTTGCAATAATTACTAGCTTTTAGATTATAGTACTTCTCGCTCAATTCATTATATACTCCACAACTATCACATTTTATCAAATTTGTTTTTTGACCTAATTCTATACCTCGTTTAATATCTGCTATTTCTTTAAGTTTTACACTAACCTTGTTAATTGTATTTAATAAATCTTGTTTCTCTTTGGTAATATCAAAAGAAAAAGCTTGAACTGGATTTTTTGAAAAAATATTCTGATTAATTGCGTGACTGGATACTAAATTACCATCAAAAATCTTTTCAATTATTGTCAGTGCTTTGGATTTAGATTTTGAGATTATGGGGCAGATACAATCAGATGCTACCCCAGGAAATTTACCGAAATCAATAAATTTAAATAATTGCCAATCATCTAAAATTTTACTTCTTATTATTTTATAAGAAGTATTTTTTATAAAAACTTTTGGAATTAATATCCCCATTAATCCATTTGGATTTGTAATATTCACTGATTCTAAAACAAACGGTGCGAAAAGGTTTAAATTTTTAGTATCGATAATATAAGCATTGTTAATATAATCGGTAATTTCAATAGGCATTTTAGAACTCCATGGTGGATTACCGATCACCGCATCAAATCCGCCGTCCTTAAAAATCTCGCAAAAAGCCACTGAATAATTAAAAGGCTTTATTTTTTCCAAGTTTTTAAAATATTGTTTCAGGCCATCGTTTAACTTGCCATTAATCAATGTTTCAAATTTTTTAATTTCAACCAGTAAATCTTTTTTCTCATCATTGGCTTCAGCTTGATAAAATTTTTCTTTCAGTTCGGTTAATTTAGCAATTTCTGTTTTATAATCATCAAACAAATTAAGATTCTGTTCTTTTTCTTTAAGCTTTTCTCCGCCAATTAAAGAATTACCGCAACGGATATTTAAATTTAAATTAGGCAAAAGATGCTTACCTTTTAATTCTGCAGGGTTAACGCCTTCCAAAGCTTTGATCATTAAATTAAGCTTGGTAATTTCAATCGCTTTAGGGTCAAGATCAACACCAAAAAGATTTTTTTGCAAAACTTTTTTCCTAAAATCAAAACTCAAAAGCCCGCCTTCTTTGGAAACTTCCAAATATTTATTATAAATCTCTTCAAAAGCGCGAATTAAAAAAGAACCAGAACCACATGCCGGATCCAAAACTTTTATTTTTTCTACATCTTCAACTGTTTTGCATTTTTTTAATAATTCCCCAACAGTATTTTTAACTATGTAATCAACAATATAAGCGGGCGTATAATAAATGCCTTGGGATTTACGTTTTGATTTTTGCTTTTGCTTTAGAGTGTCTTCCCTCTTAATATTGCCTTTGGCAATTTCACCTAAATAATTCTCATAAACTTCGCCGATTATATGGACACTTAATTTGCTAAAATCAATTTTTTTAAGCTCATTAATAATCTTTATAATTATTTCATCATTAATTTTCAATTCATCAGCATCATTAGGTTCAAAAAGTTCAGTGTTGAATTTTTCGTCCATTGCTCTAAAAATTGACTTTAATTCTTCGTATTTTAACTGCTTGGACTGCAAGACTGAATCCAAATAATCCTGTGAAATAATATTCCTGTCGCTGCATAAATCAATAAAAATCAAACGATCAATAATTTTCTGGGACATTAATTCTGAATCATACTTAGGATAATTTTTAATAATAAAAGCACGCAATTTGGCGCGCCAATTTTTAATTTTATTAAAAAAATCTTTTTTAATCTTATCCTGTTCAAGATCCAATTGTTCAGGATAATAAATCGGATCAGAATCAATAATGCCGTTTTTTCTAGTTAATTCTGATTTTGATAATTGGCTTAAAAAATTCAAGCCTTCATCTGACAATAAATCAATATAATATCTTTTATCAGCATTATCCCATAATAAATCATGAAACGCATATTTTCTTTCTTTATATAAACGTCCGTGCTGGACACTGTATAAACGCCACTCAATAAAATTGGTTAAAACTCCCCAATACAAACCTTCACCGTGGCAATAATTAAATAATTGCTGGGTAAACGGCTTGTTGCCATAAGAGCCGTCAAGTTTGTCTTTACTAGAAGCATCTTTAGATTCAATCACTAAAAGCTTAGAGCCGGTATCGGATTTTAAAATAATATCAGGATTTTTACCGGTTTTAACATCCTGTGCAGTATCCAAAACCCAATTAGAACTATCCCAGCCTAATATTTTAAGCAATTCAATAGTAAAACTGGTTTGAATGTCTTGTTCGCGTTTTGACCAGCCGTCCTGCGTCTTAAATTTATCAACCAATGCCTGAATCTGCTTTTTTAATTTCGCCTGTTCCAATTCAAGATTTGGCGTGTTTAATATTATTTTCTTTTTATCCATAAAGATAGTTGTAATAACCACTATTGACAAATAAAGTGGTGTAATAGATAATTAAATTAGAAGTAAGTCCTCTTGCGTTGGGATACCGGATGGCGTCCCGCTAAAGCAAGGGGTTTTCTATTTAAAGAGAAAATTTTCAGAGATTATTTTCTCTTTTATTATATTGTAATAATCATAATCATTTATCTCGTATTTCCTAAATATTGCCCAAGAAATAAAATCTACAGCTTGAAGACTTTTTTCATTATATGCTTTACTAATTCTAATATTAACTAAATCTTGTTTCCAGTTCTTTACGCCACCATTTAAATAATTAAGAAAATTTTTATTTAAAAACTTATTAGTTTCTCGCTGATGAAAACAAATATCAATATTATTCCATTCTTCAAGAACCTTTGTTTTATGCAATCTATCCAATAAAATATTAGTAACATAATTATATAAAACTTGTTTTTGATCTCTCAGTCTGGTGTGTACTTTTGTTTTATTTAAAATTACCGATAGTATCTGAATTCAATCCTTGCAAAACTCTTTTTCTGGTAATTTCTTTTTCATGATAGGCATGTAAAATAGAAACTTTACAATATTTTTTTCTAAGTCCTTTATGCACCTTTTTTAACACACTTTTCCATTTTTCTATGCTTTAAAGTCAAAACAATGGTTACAATAAACCATTTACTTGATTTTTTACTAAAACCTAAATCACCGCTTTCATCAAAAAATGTTTTTAACATAAACATATATTAAAATTACTATTATTTTACCTTTATTATCAGCCAAAAGTCAATTAAACTGCGGCAAGCAAAAAAGCCGGCAAAAAACCGACTTATTTGCTCCCCTCTGTTTTATTAAAATACGATTATTTATTATTGTTATTTTTATTTTTTTCCAATTCCCTTTCCTCTTCTTTTAATTCTTTTTCAGCTACTTTTTTTTCTGGATAAAACCTCAATAAAGAAAAAACAACCAAACTGCCTAATAAAATACCGAACAAATTAATTAAAAACAAAGCAATTGAGCCTGACAAAACCTCTAAATTCCAAAAAGCTATGCCAATACCAATCACTGATAACGGCGGCAATAAAGCAATCGCCACTGCCACACCGACCAAATGTTTTGAAAATTCTTCTTTGCTAAAAGCAAAAGCAGCGGCAATACCCGAAGCTAAAGCTACGCCAAAATAAATAAAATTGGGATGAATACGCGAAATAATCTCATTATTTGGTGTTTTGTCAACCATAAAAAATGCAAAAATTAAAGAAATTGCCACAACACAAACAATGGCAATTGCTAGCACTCTTAAAGAGCGCAGAATTAATTTTCCATCAGCCATAACAATGCCCATGCTAATGGCCAAAATAGGCGAAAGCAATGGTGAAACAAGCATACCGCCTATCACTATTGCAGCACTATTTAATAAAAGCCCAAAAGTCGTAATAACAGCTGATAAAATTAAAATCAAAAAAAATGAATGAGTTGGCGAGCTGGATTCAATTAAATCTTCAACTGTCTGCTTTCTTTTTTTTGAACTGATTTTTAAAAGCTCTATTTCTGCCATAAAATTCTTTAATTATAATTAGTTAATTGTCTTTAATTATAACATAAATTACTTAAAATTAAAATAAATTTGCCATTTTTAAAAAATAGTGATAAATTATGATTATAACCTAAAAAAGGAGGGAAAATAAAAATGGAAGGAACTTCAAAATCATCCAAACCATGTGCCAGATGCGGCAAACAATTTGTTCCAACAGCGGAAAGAAAATTAACTTGCGAATCTTGCTATAAAATAAATTCACAATTTCCGCCTTTTGCCGAAGAACAAAATTCAACAAAGAGAAAAGGCGCGCCAATGCAAGATGATTCTGTTTTAAAAAGAATTCATATTTCCCCGACAAAAATATCAAGATAAATCTATTTTATTAAATTAAATCCCTTATCACAAGGGGTTTTTTTATTTGATCTTGTCGTTCCTGCCAAAGGCAGACAAGCGCGAACGACAAGGTTGATATTTTATTCTAAAGATATTAAAGTAATAGAAATTTTACAAGGAGGGTAAAATGAGTATATTTGATAATAGTATTATTTGGGAAGAAAATGAATATAAAAAATTAGAGCCAGGAATTCGCCGAATAGTTAAAGCCTTACACAAATTAAGAATTCGGACTAAAATGTCATGCGAGGGGCATATCAGAGAAAAATGGTATTTTACTGGGATTTTGCCTTATCCATGGGTAATAATAAAACCTTTAGAAAAACAACTGGGTAAAATAAAAAAAGTTTTAAATACCTGGAACAAGCAAAATCCGGAGGATAAATGGGTATTAACTAGAGAAAGAATTCATGGTTCCTACACTCCGGATTATATTGAATATAAAATTAAAAATCATGAACCTATAGGTACAGTATTTCTGGCTTTAACGCCTGAAAAAGAAAATAACAATTTATCAGCAGAAAAACTAAAACAGCTGCAAAAAAATGCTAATAAATTAGCCAAGTTTTTATTAAGCAAAACCACCGAATAATTTTTGGTGGTTTTATTTATTCAGACTTTTTAATTGACCCTGCTCAAAAATTAAAATATTAACATTTTCCTCCCCTGCCGGAATAAAATTCCCCTGCTCATCTTTTAAAATCAAACGAATCGTATTTGAGGTATAAGTCGGATAATCATAATTCCAGAGCTCAAAAATATAATCATCAGTTTCCCGGCGGTCAAAACCCGTCACCCCATTTTTCTTATCAAATGTTTCGGCAATATAACCGCCAGTTGGGTATGAACCCCAGTATAAAATTTTATCTTGATAATTATCACGATTTAAACGCAAATAAGCATTTAACAATACAGCATTCAGATTATAATCCGGATAATATAAATTAATCGCTTGTTTAATGCCGTTTCTTAAAACTTGGGCGCCCTCTAAATTATCCGGCAAAGCCGCAAAATATAATTTTTCATCAGTTTTATTTAAATCAACTATTTGCGAAAAATCATTTTTAATTATTTTTTCAGTTAAATCAGCGGCAATATTCCAATTATAGTTTTTATTAATTAAAAAGAAAGCAAAATAAATTATTAAACCAGCAATAATTAAATTCCGCAAAAATTTATCTTTCTTAATCTGCCAAATCAGCAAGCTTAACAAAAGGCAAAAAGCAACAGAAGGCAAATAATTATAACGCTCCCCTTCGTCAGTAAAATAATTAAAGCCCAAAAACAAGACAGGTAAAATTAAAATAATATAAGTATCAATTAAAAACGCGGCTTTAAAAAAATATTTACGGCAAGAATATAAAATCAAAATAACCAGTAAAATAATTAAAAGAACAAAAAACAATTTATTAGCCGCAAAATATTCAGTCAGATAAGCCCTTAGCCGGCCATAAAACAATAAGTCAGTTGTCAAAGCAGCCAGCATGGTGAAAATTTTAGAAAAATTCAATTCAAACTGTTGTCTGGCATAATAGCCAAAAGCCAAACCAATTGCCAAATAACGAATTAAAAAATACAAAATTAAAATCAGCCAATAGCCAAAGGGGTACAAAATTATATTCTGCCATTTAAACTTATTTTTACGCAGCGCTTCATAAAGCTCCCAAACGACAATCAAAATCGGCAAAGTAATAGCTATTTCCTTAGTCAAAAGAGCAATAATAAAACTTAAGACCGAAATTAATAAAGCGGCAAAACTTTGTTTTTTGCGGAATATTAAATACAAATAAAAAGCCAGCAAATAAAAAAATGAAGCCACTGGATCAGCAATTGCCGCTACCCAAACAACCGCTTCACTATGATTTGGCAATAAACTAAAAAAAACAGCAGCTAAAATGGCTATTTTATTTTTAGCTTTAAACTTTTCAAACAATAAAAGAGCTAATAAATAAACTAAAAAGCAAACGCCAATATGAAAAATCAGATTAACAATATGAAAGCCCAAATAATTTAAGCCAAAAATTTTATAATTCAAAAGAAAAATAACGGTTACTAACGGCCGGTAAGCGCCTCCCTCACCTTGAATGCCATAATAATTGCCAGTAAAATAATCGGTCAAGGAATGCTCGCTAAATTTAACCAAATACAGCCAGTCAAAATCATCGGAAACAAAAAAGTCATTCAGATTTAATGAAAAAAAAGCCAAATTAATAATAATTAAGCACAATAGAACTAATAAATGAAATTTATATTTTTTAAGCATGGTCATTTTAAAATTATTTTATTATAAAAAATTTTAATTTACTTCGGCTATAATAGCCAAGACAACGCTTTATTTATCAATAAGCCGCAACAATGGTTCCTCCCAGCCAAAACAAGTTCTTATGCCAGTTAGCTTTTTAAAAGCTTTAAGGCAGTTTTTATCCAGTTTGGCAAATTGCTCAAGGACATAAACAACATCTTCCATAAACCCGCCTACTGTGCCGTTGGAATCATCAACGCCGCCGGTGCAAAGTTTTTTATCTAATCGTAACAGCAAATCAACCAATAACTTGGCGGTTTGTTGGCTGACCGGCAAATCTGAAACAATGGCTGATAAACGGTTGCAACCTTCTGAAAGCGAATTTTGGTAAGCGAACCAAATTCTGGAAGGACCGTTATACGGCTTTATAAATTTCATGGCAGACGTAATCGTTTCTTTAACTTTCTTCAATTCTTCCGCGCTTAATTCGCCCAAAACTCTGCTGCATTTGGGGCTGTCAATTAATTCCTTATCTTCTTTTTTAAGAAGTTTGCCTCTTAAAATAGCGTAAATCGCCAAAGCTACCATGTGCTTGCATAAAGTATCATTTTGGCCAAGATAGCAGTCGCAACTGCCTTTGTCATAATATTTATGCGAAACATATACATGGTAGGGCTGTCCGCCAAGCACAATAGCCGAGAAGCCAAAAGGATCTTCCTTAAATTGAGTCACTTTGCCTGCTTCATACAAACCAACGGCTCTTTCAAATGTGGGCCGGTCAGTGGCGAATTTTATTTTATCCAAATCAAAAGCTGGTTTCATTTATTTTAAAATTATTTAAATTTATCTTTTCTCAATATCCTCTTCAACTTTTCTCTTTGCTTCTTCTAATAGTTCTTTGGCTTCCCAACGTAATTTAAATGATTCCCCTACCATTTTAGCGATTTTTTGTTGAGTTTTGAGAGGTAAAATTGGAATCAAAGTATTTTCAACCTGATCCGGCCGCCAGTGATTAATAATTGACCCGCCTGCATCTCGATCAATTTGCATCTGGCAAATCAAAGAATTTAAAACCAAAGTTAAATATTGAGGATTTAAATTTTTATCTTTAACCTTTAATCGCAAAATTCCGCCGGAAATAATGCCTTCCTTATCTTCATTCAAATAAATTGCAATGCCAGGTGTAGCATCTTTGCTTAATAAAATTTCGCCTTTTTGCGGCTGATATTTATCTTTTAATTCGCCGTATAATTTATCACTTAAAAATTGCTGATTATTATCATTAATACCAAATTTTGACATATTGGAAACACGAATAAAAGGCTTGCCTTCTTCCTGATAAACATCGCTCCCGGACTCAATCCCTTTTAGAGATTCAACTAAATTACCCAACTTTTCTTTTTTAACTTTAATTTTACTTAAAATTTTCTCAAACTTAGGCTGGAAATATTCAGCATCAATCCGCCCTGCTTGTTGGCAGTCTTTTAAAGTAGTGGCATAAGCCAAATCATCTTCAAGCTTTAAATCTTTAATACTCAATTCTTCAAGCAATAAAGCTTCGGCTTGAGAGTAAAAGAATTTGGATTTTGCTATTTTCTCAAAAACTTCTTTTACTATTTTTTTGATGTTTTGTTCATTTTTAACATAAAAAGGCAAATTCATTATATCTTCTTCCGTAACTGCCGGATACATACTAGCTGATGTCAATCTATCTAAAAGTGTTATTACATGATTTGTTTTTAAATAAGCAAATAAATACTCTGAAGAAACTTTTTGTGGCCATATATCACAAAATCCACTTGAAGCGACAAATCCATCATCCTCTTTTTGTATTAAAGAAACAGCATTTCTATTAGGTCTAACAGTTGAAACTAACACATCGCCACTCTTAACAACTTTTTGCGCTCTATCTGGGGCGTCTTCTCCCATTATTTGTTTAGCATCAAAAGTCCCGTCATTTAAATTAATTTCAGAAATTTCAATATAATTAAAAATTTCTCCCTTTTTGGGTTTGAATCTTCTAGTAACATTTTTAGTATAATTATTTAATTTCTTGTCGGTTAATTTATTTAATTTTTTAATCAAATCTAAATACTCCGGCTGATAATATTCAGCATCTAGTCTTAAAGCACCTTCAAGATAATTTTTTTTAATTATTGAATAAGTTGACATAATTTATTATTTAGTCCTCTTGTGGTGAGCTTGTCGAACCATCAAGTTGAGATTTTTTGATTATTGAGTAGGTCATTTATTTACTATAATTATGGATATATTTTATAAATATTTTTATTATATACGAGATAAATTCCTAAAAATCCAGTTCCTTTAAAAAATTTTTTTCTTAAATCCTTTAAATCTTTTATTTCTTTACTAGATAATTTTCCAACTATCCACCAACCATCTAAAAGTAAAATTAAGTCTCTTTTTAATTCAATTGAATATTTTTCTGATTTTTGTTTAATAGGTTCAATGATCCCTTTCTCAATCCGAGGATCTGGTTCTGTTCTATTATAAACCCTTAAAACTTCCCCTTTTGTTGCGAATTTTTCTCGCGCATCATAATCTGCAACGGTAATTTGCATCTTTAAAGTGTGTTCCGGATTAGATTTTTTATGAGCTAAAGCATCGATACCTTCATCTATTGATGGGTGATAAGGTTCACAGTAATCTTCGTTATGATTTTTATTAATATGTTCAATAAAAATATTCGCAATTTTCAATTCATCATCTATATTTCCCAGTTGGGGTTTTTTGATTATTGAGTAGGTCATAATTGTTTAGCATTATCTTTTGATTGATCTTTTATCTTCGTTAATTTTTTATGTTGTTCCTGAAAATCATCACTTTCAATAATTTCTTGTAAAAGCGCTGTTGAATGAACTAAGGCTATCCCTGTATTTTCTGTAAAAACTGATCTTATCTCACCAGTTTGTACACTAATTGCCTCATCTTTGTAAGGTACATATGCGCCTATAATTCCTGATAATTTTATTTCAACTGGACCTCCTATTTGAACAGAATTATCTTTTATTTTAATTGGTGTTGGTAATAAAAAAACAGGACTTCCGCTATTGCCAGGAAAAGCGAACCCATCCATAAAAAATGTTTTATCATAATTAATTCTAGAAACTACTCCCTTTCGAATAATCGGATTAATAGCGGCATCTGTTTTTAATTCATTAATTCCTGGCTGATAAGACAGGAAAAATAAATCGACTAATTCTTGAATATCAGAAATTTTTCTAATGAATAGATCATTGGGGATAAATTTAGATTTATCACTAGGAGCTAAAGGAAATGGTAATAAGGCAATGTCCACTTTATTATCTCCATGTTTTTTCCATGACCATCCTTGCCTTAATATTTCAGTTATTGCTTTATAATTTATGCCAAAATTATTAGAATTTAAAAAAATATACATTTTTTCATAATTTTTTTCTACTACATGTTTAGCTGTAGCTAAATAAAAGACATCGTCTACTTGTATTAAGAATCCAGTTCCAGAAAAAACAGGCTCACTATTATTCATGTATCCTAAAAAAATAGTACTTTCTTTAATTTGAGATATTAATTGTTTCATAATATGTAATTTATTAATTAAACTTCTTTTTTAAGTCTAAAATTAAATTTTCACAAGCAAAATCTATCTGTCTAAATTCGGCAATATAGCCTTCTTTATAATTTTTAGAAGTACTAATTTCATCAAGTAAAGTATCTAATCCTTTTAAATTATCATTTCCTTTTGATATTTCTTTACATTTCTCAATCGCCTTTTTAGTTAAAATTATAAAATTATCTTTATGATTATAATATTGAGATATATGCCCAATCCTATTATGTCGAATTAGTAAAAAATCTTTTGAATATTCATTTAATTTATCTATTTCTGTTTTTTTCAAACAATCAAATTCATATAAAGACCATGTTCCGTTCCTTGAATCAAAAAATGTAGATAAAATCAAACAAATAGTCCTGGTTAAGCTATCCAATACCATTTGAAAAAAATGATTATAATTATTATTGTTAATATTTACATTTACTGCAATTTTATCATAAATAACCAATATAGAATTTAATCTACTTAATTCTTTATATAAATACCCCCAAATTTCATATTCAGTATTATTTATTTTCTTGCCTTTTAGCATAGAATATGATTAATTTACTTAATTTTGATTATCCACAGATATATTGACAAAATTTGACAATATATGAAAAATTGGTATAATGACAATGTAGTGCAAGCTACCCTCATCTATAGGATAATAGATATGTGTTTATACCTCCGCCTTAACGGGCGGAGTGTTTTGATTCTCAAATTTTAAAAATTGCGCTAAAGTTTCAGCCGGAATAAACTTATCTGCAACTGTTTCAAGTTCAGTACTCATTCTATTTCGGGTACTAACCACTATTATTTTTTTCTTTTTAGTCTTTAAATATGCAAGTAGTCCCCCAAAATCACTATCTCCTGAAAACAGCATTACAGTATCATATTTATGAATTTTAACTAGCATATCTTGAGTTATTTCTACATCAAAATTGCATTTAGGAAATTTGCCTAAAAATTTTCCATCTTCATCATAATGAGGCACCATTTTAATTTCCTTGGTCCTTTTGGTAAAACCTGCTTTTTCTGCTTTTTCAACTCTATAAAGAGATTTTCCATGTTTTACATTTAATTCGTGATCTTTGGATAAATTAGGATATTTTGCATAATGGCCATAATAGAAAAATTTTTTTGAGGGTTTAACCCATTCGCACAAGTTAGCTAGCTTCTCAATATCTATTTCCCAACAAAGTTTGTATTTATTTTCCTCCGGCCAAAATTCTTTTGCCCAAGGCCTAACATTTCCAAAATCTACGAAAACATAAATATTTTCAAATTCACCGGGTTTGAAAAAATAATAATTGCATTTAAAATCGTTTATTTCCATGCAAATAAAATTTGTGATTACTGATTAAATTTACTTAATTTTGCTTATCCACACTGGATATTGACAAAACATGTGAATTTGCTATAATAATTACAGAATATTAGAAAAAGGCGTCGGCTCTATTGGCCGATGGCCTTTTTCATTTTAGCTAAAAAACCATCCGTCTTATGATGGTGAATATTAAAAGCGAAATTTCTAAAATCCTTAGTTAAAATGTTTACTCCCAAATTTTCTTTGATTTTTTTGACAAATTCCTGCTTTACAGATGATGGAGCAGAAATTATGCCATCTTTCAATAGTAATTCGTAATTAATTGCACCAGTTATAAGATCGGTTAATTGCAATAAATCATTTGTTCGTGAATCAAGACGACAAACACCGGCGATTGCCAAACGATCAAACTTCTTATTTAAATTATTTTTAATATTGACTTCAAATTTACTCCTTTTGGGTGTAATTAAATTATCGGCTAAAACAATTAAAACTTCGTTTTTTCTTAAATTTCCTTCCAAAAGATGCTGGGCAACTCTTTCATAAGCTAAAAAAGGATCACTATGAAATTCATTTCTGAAATATTTGCTCCTTTTATCTATTGAATATGAGGTATAAAAAATACTTCTGGTACTAAATAAAGCTTCCAGAGCCAACAAATAAACATTTAATTTAGCTTTATTTAAATTATTAAATTTTAATTCCCACCAAAAATGATTGCATTCTCTAATATAACGCATTTTTTGCTGTAAATAATAAGGCTGGGAACATTTAATCATGCCTACTGTGAAATATGGCTGGGTTTCAATAGATAATGCTCCTGATTCATCTAAAAAGCAAAATGGGGTCCAGATATTTTTATAATCTCCTAATGTTAAATTGTGATTATCATTATTTTCCATATTAAAATTAAAGAAAATTTAAATTATCCTTTTTGGCAAATTTTAAAAACTCATCAGCGATTTCATCTAAATCATGATCAATTATTTTTTTACCTTTTAAATTAACCATTTTATTGCCTTCTTCATCTTTTTTATAAACATACTCACCGGAATTATCCTTACCTGATTTTTGGGATGTTGCCATGAAAATATTATAATCTTTTTTCGGTTTTTCATTTTCTAACCATTTTTGCAAAAACAAAACAGAAGTCTTAGTACCTGTATGAGGTTTAAATGTATTAACCTGCAAGCCAACTACTGCTAATATTCTAGCTTTATCCATTAAAAATTCCCTGACTTGCTGCATATTAGTATTATTAAAAACGCCTTGCGGCAAAACAATGGCTAAACGGCCACCTGGTTTAATAATATTTAATGACCGTTCAATAAATAAAATATGGCGTTCCATTTTATTTTTTAATTTGCCTTTATCATTTTTCGCCAATTCATATTTATTTAATAAAGATTTTTCAATTATCTCACCGGCAAAAGGCGGATTGGACAATAAAATATCAAAATTAAAATATTTAAAATTATCTTCATTATCCTTGTCTTTGGTATAATCATTGAATTTATAAAGCCTTTGCTGTAATTCTGCCCTGGCTCTTAATTTTTCACTTTCATTACCCATCCATTCTTGGGGATTTAAAGAATTTAATTTAAAAATATGAGAGCGACCATCGCCAGCTATTAGCATTAAAGCACGGGAAATTTTGACTGATTTTTCATCAAAATCAATGCCATATAAATAACGCTGAGCATATTCTCTCATTAATTCCTTATCCATGCTTAAAAATTCTTTTTTAACATGATTCATCGTATGGATTAAAAATCCACCAGATCCACAAGCCGGATCAATCACATATTCTGTGGTTTGCGGATTTAACATTTTAACTGCCATATCAATAACATGACGCGGTGTAAAATATTGTCCCTTTTTCCCCTTAGCAATATCCGGTAATAAATATTCAAAAGCAGAGTCAATTACATCAAGATTGGCATCAAGTAATTTTATTTTTTCAAATTCACCAACACAAACCGACAAGTGTCCCGGATTTAAATCAATTTTTTCATATTCATTAAAAATACCAGGCCATTCTTTTTTCGCACCATCAAAAAGCTGGCTAATATGATCATAAGTTAATTGTGGATCTTTATATTGCCTAAATAATAATTCTTTATCTTTACGCTTTTTGGCCTCTTTCTCATCATATAATTTAGCGTAAATTAATTTAAAAATCTCATTAAAACTATCAGCACCTGATCCAGCTAAAACCAATTCTTCTAATACGCGAATAATACTAACTAAATCAAAGTCAACCTCTAAATCACTAATCGTTAATTTTTCATCCAAAACATCTTCAATATCCTGGTCAACTCTGGGAATATCACGCAAAGTGCTCTCAAATTGATCCGGATATTTACGATATAAAATAACTTTCTCATCGCCATTAGACCAAACGCCGATTGGCGCACCTTTAGAATTAACATAAGTTTTTAATTGTTCTAAACCTTTTTTCTCATCTGGCTTTTTGAGTTCAAAAATAATTAGGGCTGTTTCTTTATCCTTATGGAAAACTATAATATCAGCCGCTTTGACATGCACTTCCCCGCCAAAATGAATATTTTGTTCAATACCGATCCGGTCTAAAGGATAACCATATATTTTGATCAATTTATAAATCCATAATTGCCGAATGATTTCTTCCGGCTTAGATATTTTTTTTTCTTCGTTCAAAATTAAAATATCCTGATTGCGCACAGGATCTTTAACATAATATTTGCCGTCTTTGGCAACGATATCTAAAACTTCAGCAATTTTTATTCCTTTAAATTCCTTAAGGCCATATTCCAATTCAGGATCTTTAAAAATTTTAGTAATTACTTGATGCGCTAATTCTTTTTTAAGCATATTATCTTGATAAATTTTTAATTATTTTTCCTTTAATGTAGGTTTCCTCGCAAACAGGGATGATATCATATTTCGGATTTTCTGGCTGAAAAAATGTTCTGTTGCCTTTAAATTTTAAACGTTTAACAGTAAAACCAATATCCATGACGTGAGCAAAAACAATATCATTATCTTTAAATTCATTGCCTTTTTGAACAAGCAAAAGGTCTCCGTCATGAATACCAGCTCCGATCATTGAATCGCCAAAAGCTTTAATAATAGTCAATTTGTCTGAAAATTCATGAACTTCAGAAGACAATTCTATCCAATGATCTTTTTGCTCAAAAACTTCTACTAAAGCTCCGCAAGGGGCTTCTCCCTCCATTTTTATTACTGGTTTAACATTTAGTGCGTCAAATCCTTTTTTTAAAATTTGAATTGACCTAGCCACACCTTCATTTCTTTTGATAAATTTGCCATTTTCTAAAATTTCTAATAAATCTAAAACTGCTTGATTAGATTTTACATCTAACTCTCTTTTCATATCTTCAAAAGAAGGTCCAAAACCTGAAGATTTCAGCCAATCATAAATAATCTGAAGCAATTGCTTTTGCCTTTTTGTTATTGCATGGGGTTTCATATGTCTATATTTTAACTGACTATTTAGTCAGTAGTCAAATTATTTATCCACAAAAAAACATCCCCTATAGAAATGTTTTTTTACATAAAAAATATTTTATAAATTCCTTATTTATTTTCTTTCAATTTATCTAAAAATTTTATCACATCCAAATCTGGATAAACACTTAAACGCTTTAATTCAAACAAATCCTCTGGATCCTGCCAAGCATCCTGATCAAAAGTCAATCCGGCTTTATAACCGACTGCTTTGGCTAAAGCTTTAATTTCCTCGTTATATAAGCCAAATGGATAACAAATAACTTCTGTTTCCCTGGCCAATAATTCTTTTAAATCGTCGCGGCTTTTTTCTAATTCGTACAAACGTTCATCAGCCGGCACTTGAGTCAATTTAGGATGCCAGACAGTATGGGAGCCGATTTCAACCAAACCGCTTTTATCCAATTCCACTACCTGCTCTTTGCTTAAATAATTTGGCCCGCCTACGCCAGTCATAATATAAACTGATGATTTAACTTTGTATTTCTGCAAAATCGGCCAGGCATTAGTATAAAAATTCTCATTGCCGTCATCAAAAGTAATGGCTATAATATTATTTTTTGGCAAAACGCCTTGCGATAAATAATCAACTATCTCACTGACAAAAACCGGCTCATAATTATTGTTAATTATTTCTTGGATAATTTGTTCAAAATTGGCTGGCTCAATATAATAACTTTGAGTAATTTTACTCGCCGTAGCCGGTGCCTGATCAATATGATGGAAATTTAAAATCGGCACAAAAACTTTTTCGTCAGCTTTAATCTCTACCAAATCAATTTTTTGCTGTTTCTTGTTTTCCTCTAAAAAATCGCCTTTATATTCGCCTGGCGCGGACCTTAAACTAACCACAAATAAATCAGCTAGAATAACAATAACGACAACTAAAATAACAATTATTGCGTCAAACAAATGATGGTGCTTTTCTTCGAGTTTTTTCTTTATCTGCTCTAAATCAGGCATACATTTTTAATTTAATTTTAATCTTTTATTATTTGCCTCTATCTTAGCACTAAGCTTTAAATTTGACAATAAAAAAACTCGTTTTATTTAACGAGTAATTTTTTAATTATTTTTAACTTAAAGGTAAAATAATTTTAAAACTAGTTCCTTTGCCTAATTCGCTTTTTACTCCTATTTTGCCGCCGTGAACATGAACAATCCATTTGCAAATAGCTAAACCTAAACCAGTCCCCTTTTCTTTAACTTGATATTCAATTCTATAAAAGCGAGAAAAAATATAGGGCAGATCTTTTCGCGCAATGCCAATACCTTGATCAGCAACCAGCAAGCAAATGGTATCATTTTTTTTATACAATTCAATCTTAATCTCTTTACCTACGGGCGTATATTTTAAGGCGTTGCTTATTAAATTAAATAAAAGCCCCTGAAGCTTTTCTTTATCTCCCATAAAATAAATGCCCTTTTCAATCTTTAATTGCATTTTTATCTCTTTATCTTCAGCTAAAATCGCTGAATCTTCAGCCATTTCTTTAACTAAGTCGCTAAAATCAAAATATTCTTTATTAATTTTTATCTGACCGACATCGGCCTTTGACAAAAAAATTAAATCTTTAATTAAATTTGAAAGTCGATCAACTGATCTCTCCAATCTTACAAAAACTTTTTTGCTTTCTTGTTCATCAAGCTTTTTATTGTTAATTAAGCTTAAATTGCCTTTTAAAACAGCTAATGGCGTTTGCAATTCATGAGAAATATCAGCCATAAAACGAGACTGGTTTTTATTTAATTCCCTTAATTCCTTGGTTCTCTGGTTAATTTTTTCTTCCATACTAAAAAGGGATTTCTTTAAATCATTATAAAGAAAGATATTTTCAAAAATCAAATTCAATGTGTCAATTAAATTTTCAAAAAGCTGCAGGTCCTGCGGATATAAATCTTCTTGGGAAAGTTTATGACCGAAAAAGAAAAAAGCTGTTAATTGCCCGTTACAATAGACTGGCAAAATCAAATTAACGCCTGATTTTTCAAATAGCTTCTGCCGTTGCAACAATTCTTTATCCTTTAAAATATCTTGCAAAACTGGCTGTTTATCCCTGATTAATATAATATGGTTATATTGATTAAAATATTCATAAATTTTTGTCGGGCATTTAACTTTCTTGAAAAAATCAACCAATTTCCGACTAAAATTATGATTTTTAACTAAAAAGGGGTTTTTATCTTTCTGTAAAATGACCAATAAAATTTTATTTATTTTCAACTTATTCTCAATAATTGAACTGAAATAATCGAAAAAATTATCAAAATCAATCTGCCTGCTGCATTTTTCATTAATTTCTTTCAGCACTTTATTGGAATCATAAGGATAACGATAAAAAAATTTATCTGTTTTTTTCTGAAAATATAATTTAAATCTGGGATAAATCGCAATAATCAACACAGCGGAAATTATTGAACTGAAAGTCGGCGCCAAATCAAATAAAGCAAATACTTGATCAAAAACAAAAATCAGGGAAAGATAAATCACCAAAAACAAACCAAAAGTCATAGCGTACAGAATCGTTTTTTGAATAAAGAGCCTGATGTCCATCAAGCGATGGCGGACAATGGCATAAGTGGTGAAAGCAACAAAAATCACGCTAAAAAATGGGGAAAGTTTTGCTAAAAACGAATTGTTGAATAAAAAAGGAAGTGGCAAACTAAAAGAGAGAGAAAAAAATAATAACAAAAACAAACCCAATAAAAAATATCTAATCTGCATTTTTTCAACTCCTCTGACTTTTCTATACTTACTAAAAATCTTAACTATTGTAGCCATGCCCATTAAAATAAAAAAAAGCGAACCGTAAATAAAAAAAGGCCCGAAAATATATTCTTCTACACCAAATTCTCCCACAATTATATCATAAAGAATAAATTTTTTATACAGATCACTTAGACAAAAAATGCTAAAAATCAAAGTTAATATAAAAGGAATAATTATTTTAAACTTTATTCTTATTTGATCTTTGAATGGAAAAAACAAAGAAAAAATAAATAACAAATAAAGTGCTAAAGCCGCCATAATCCATGAGATTTGCGACCAAAATAATGCTTGATTGCTATCTTTAGCATGATCAACGATAAAATTCGCTACAATCCAAACTAAAACTGAAAATATAAAAATAATGAAAATTTTATTAGCTACCGATTTTCTATTTTTAACCAATATCAAAACCGCTAAAGCAAAGTTAATACCGAATGTTATGGTCAAAATAATTAAATCCAGCATAAAAAATAAGAAAATGGTCGGTTAAGTTTAGACTCCCCCGACCATTAAATTATGGCAAAAATTAGCCATTTTGTAAATTTTCATCCTTAAAGCTTCCGACCAAGTTGTTTGGATTAACAACATAATCAAAAACTTGAGGATTATTTTCTTTGAGATGACTTACCATCATCTTAAATGAAACGACGCAAGGCAAAACCCAGCTGCCAAAATAAAATCGCGGAATGCCGAAAGGTTCTATCCAGAAGCAGTGTTTATGGGCTTCCAGAAAAAACCTAAAATCAATCGTAAAGTACATATAGCCAAGACTGTTACGCAGACATACATGGTAAACGATTTTACCAATATCCACAGTAAAGTTTGACTGTTTCTCTCTGAATTTTTTAAGAGCCGCTACTTGGGAAATTTCCACTTCATGATTTTGAACTTCCTGGCATTGATGGCTCTCAAAAAATTCCGTTTCTGGCCGCTTTTCACCGAATTTACTGAAAAGCGGCAGTGGCAAAGGATATGAGCGAATCAAGCGCATGCCAGCCATCACTTCCTGCGAAGCTTTATCAAATATTAAAAAAAGCATTGACTGGCTATCATACTCATCCTCGACCCTGCCTTGCGGATATTTTACCGACTCAAACCACTTCAGTTCCTGACAGTAAACCTGGTAAATCAGCTCCTGATAAGCTTTAAGCTCTTCAGGATTTCCCACTGCCTTAATTATCCGGTCAAACATTTTTCTACTCCTTTAGTCTAAGAGCTTTTTTCCTGCTGAAAAAAACAAAGTTTTTCCCCAAAGCAACCTTGCCGAATCTCTTGGAAAAGCGGATGGTTTTGCCAAAGATCCTGCAAATTCTGCCAAGGCGCTTTTTCCTTTGGCTCAAAAATATTACCTGCCTTTTTCTGGTAAAAAAAATTGCAGGCAAAAACCGTACCATCAGAGCCAATATAAGCAATTTTCCGGCCACAGTCGCAGGGCGCATAGCGGACGTCTTTCAGGTCGTAAATTTCTGGATACTCCAGATGCGAAAAGCACCAAAGTTCCAGATAAGGCTTATCTGGCCCAATCATTTGAACAACTTCCAGAATCTGCTCCACTAGCTCTAAACGCAATGGAACCAATTCAGAAGTTGCCCTTCCCCCTAAAATCAATGCCTGAATTTCCAGGCCAGCCACGCCGATCCGGCTGACAAAATCGTAAATTTCAGGCAGTTCCCGAACATTGAGCCTGATCGGCACAACTTCGGGAATTACGGTTAAAGCCGTAGCATTGGCCGCATAAATCAAATTGGCAATTACTTGATTCAAAAGCTCGGGTCTGCTTTGCCGGATTTGCCCGTAAACTTCTGGCTTGAGCGTATCAAAAGTCACGTGCAAGACGTCCAAACCGACCGCTACCAGCGCATCCAGCACCTTTGGATCAGCCAATTCCAGATTAGTATTAATCTGAACTTGAGCGCCAGAATCTTTAGCATGCTTAATGCAGTCAATCAGAGTTTCCCAGCAAACAAGAGGATCACCGCCTGTAAAAGAAACTTTTTGCGGCAAAAAAGCTTCAATTATAGACTTAATCGCTTCGCCAGAAAGTTCCTTGGTTTTCCAACCGTCATTATTGATGCAGTAAACGCAGCGGACATTACATGCGGTTGTCAGTTGGAATTCAATCTTTTGCAATGTTTGCATTTTCAACCTCCTTTTTGGCAACAGCCAAAATGTCTACGCCAGCATAAACTGGCCGAATCTTAATCTGCTGAAAATTAGCTTGAGCCAATAATTCCGCCATTTCTTTTGCTGTATAGAAAAAATCACGACTTGCAGTGCTTTGCATTGAAAGCAACAGATTGTAAACAGCCAACAGCGCAAACCAGGGCAGATAAAAACATGTTTTGGCCAGACAGAACCAGTCTCGGCGCCGAAAAATCTGCTTAAAATGCTCCGGTAAAACAGGCGCCGGATTATTGGTTCGCGGCGTGGCCACCGCCAAAATACCTCCCGGCTTCAAGACGCGGAAAAATTCAGCCAAGGCAAGCTTTGGCTGGACTAAATTGTAAAGGGCATGGCAACAGCAAACCGCATCAAAACACCCCTCACTAAAAGGCAATTTTTGATTCAAATCAACCTGCTGCCATTTAAAATTTGAATCCAAATTCTTGGCTCGGGCCTTTTTTAGCATAGTTTCTGAAATATCAATACCAGTGAAAAAAATTCGCCCTTTGTTTTTTGAATCAAAATAGTGGCAAAGATTGCCTGTGCCGCAGCCAGCATCAAGCACATTTTGGCCAGGTTGCAAATTAAGCGCCAATAAAATTTCTGACATCAGATCCTGAAAAGGCAACAGAAAAAGCTTGAAGTCAATCAGGTAAGCATAAGGCGCCCAGATGATTTTTTTCAAAAACGTAGCCATAATTTTCCTCCTTTTAGCACTTTGTGCCAATTTGTTTTGCAAATTTGAATTTAAAGAACTTTTAAACAAAAAATTACCTTTTAATTAAAAGGTAATATATTACTTATTACAGAAGCCTAAATTTTTAATTAATACTTCTTTAATTAAAAATTAAAAAAATATTAATTTATTCATCAGAAATTTTATAACCACTGCCATGCACAGTTTTAATTAACTTCTTCCTAAAACCATCATCTATTTTTCTCCTCAAATAACGCACATGCACATCAACAGTATTAGTAAATGGGTCAACATTCATATCCCAAACATGTTCTAAAATCATGCTCCGTGTTAAAACAACATTCGGATTTCTCATAAAATATTCTAAAAGATTAAATTCCCTATGCCTTAATTCTATTTTCTTATTTCCCCTTTTTACTTCATGAGTTTTTAAATCCATCTCTAAATCAGCAATTTTAAGCTTATTACTAACAAGACTTTTGTTTCTATTCAAAAGAGCCCTAATTCTCGCAATTAATTCCTCAATAGCAAAAGGTTTAGTTAAATAATCATTAACACCCATATCAAAAGCTTCAACTTTCTTTCTTACTTCATTTTCTACAGTTAAAATAATAATTGGCAAATTTGTTTTTTGCTCTTTGATTTTTTTAAAAACTTCCAAACCATAAGTATCTGGCAATCTTAAATCCAAAACTACTAAATCATAATCATTAACTAAAGCCAAATAGGATCCATCCTTACCATTAGCAGCAATATCTACAGCAAAATGCTCAGCTTGCAACCCTTTTTTAATAAAGCTAGCAATATCTTTTTCATCTTCAATAATTAATATTCTCATAATTTTATTATTTTATTTGTCTCTATTTTAACAACCAATAATAAATTTGGCAATAAAATCATTTTATTTATTTAAATTGTAATTTATTCAAGATTAAAAACACTTAAAATATAAATTAATTTAAAATTAAATGACTTTTTTTAAATTTTTTTAAAAAACTTATTAACCAGATATCCACAAATTTAAAAAAAATTAATAAATATCTTATCCTTTATTAATTTTTAAAGGAATACAATGTGTTTATTAATTAAAAAAATTCTAAATTATAACCAAAATCATTTCCCAAAACAAAAAAAGCTTAAAATTTTTAAAATCCCAAACAAAGGAGGATATTAATGAATGAGACAAAAAAAATGCAAATTTATTGCGCTTGGTGCGGCAAATTTTTGAAACTAGTTAAATGTACTGAAAAACAATCCAGCAAAATTTCGCATGGTATTTGCCAGCAATGTTATCAAAAAACAATGGCTGAACTAGAAAAAATAAATCCAATGCCTGCCAAGAAAAAAAATTAAACCGAGCTGGCTACTAACAACAAGCTAGCTCAACTAAACAATGAAATTCTTAAATATTTTTTTACCAAACAAATTTTTACAAAATAGTTTTATTTTCGTCAGTGGCAATATTATAGCCGGTTTTATAGGATACTTATTCCATCTTTTAATTTCCAGAAAATTAACAATTGAAAACTATGGCGAATTACAGGCCTTGATTTCCTTATTAAATATCTTGGCTGTGCCTACCGTGGCTATTAATTTTTTTATCATCAAACATGCCTCTGCTTTTTATGAAAAGAAAAATTATCTGGCCAATTACAAATTTTACCGCTGGCTAAAGAAAAAAATTCTGATTTTAATTCTATTTTTCTCTCTGTTTTTTCTTATAGCCATGCCTTTTTTAAAAAATTATCTACATTTAAACGAATACTATAATCTTTTAATCGTGCTTTTAATAATCAATCTCAGCTTACTAGTTGTTGTTCCTAAGGGCATTTTAAACGGCTGGCAAGATTTTAAAAATCTGACATGGAATAATATCTTGAGTGCAATCATAAAATTATTTTTAGGCGTTTTTTTAGTTTATATCTTTATCACCACTGCTTCTGCTTTAACTGGCTTTTTAGCTGGGGCTTTATTCAGCTATTTATTTCTCAGTTATATCCTTAAAAAGAAAAAAAAAGACATAAAAAAAACTGGCAAGGTGTTAAAAAACACAAAACATATTTTTGACAAACATAAGATTATTAAAGAAATTAAAAAATATATTCTACCTATCCTCTTTTTTAGTTTATTTATCGCGCTTTTAACTTCCTTTGACATGCTGATGGTAAAAAATCTGACCAATCCAAAATTAGCCGGTTTTTATGGTGCTTTTAATATTTTAAGCAAGATTATTTTCTGGGCAAGCTCTTCAGTAGTGCTGGTTGTCTTGCCAATGGCCTGCGCTAAAAATTCAATTAAACAACGATTGAGCCGAAAAACTTTAATTTATGCCAACGCTCTAATTATCTTTATTTGTCTAACCGGGTTCACTGCTTATTTCTTCTTTCCTGACTTGATTATCAACCTGCTTTTCGGTGCCAAATATTTACCTCTGGCTAACAGCCTTTGGGCTTTTGCGCTCATGGCTCTTGCTTTATCTTTATTAAATCTGGAAGCCAATTTGGCCTATGCCAGATATGACTTCAACATTTGCTACATTCTCCTTGCCACTTTAATTTTGGAAATAATTTTTATTTATTTTTTCAGCCAAAACCTGCTCAAGATCGCTCTGACTATAGCTATCATCCAATTTATGGGCTACCTAGCCGCTCTTATTTACAATCGAAAAGCAAGCAAACAATGCCAATTAACAAATCCAACTAAAATAACTGCCTAAAAATATGCCTGCCAAATTAATTTCAATAATCATTCCGGTTTATAATGAGGAAAAAAATATTATCCTGCTTTATCGCGATTTGAAACAAATTCTGAATGAACAGAGGCATGATCATGAAATTATTTTTATTAACGACGGCAGCCAAGATAACTCCAGCCAAGAATTAACTAAAATCGCCAACGAGGATGAAAAAATAAGAATCATTGAATTCTCACGCAACTTTGGCAAGGAAGTCGCTCTAACAGCCGGGCTGCATCATTGTTTAGGCGATGCTTGTCTGATTTTAGACGCTGATTTGCAGCATCCGGTTGAATTAATCCCTCAATTTTTAAACAAATGGGAACAAGGCAATGAAATTGTCATTGGCATCAGAAAAAAAACAAAAACCAACCCGGCAAAAAAAGTAGGCTCTTATTTTTTCTATAAAATTATGAAAAAAATTTCAGATACGGAAATCATGCCCAATTCCACTGATTACAGGCTTTTGGACAAGAAAGTAATCACCGAATTCAATAAATTCACGGAAAAAAACCGGCTAACGCGCGGCTTGATTGACTGGCTGGGTTTTAAACGCGATTATATTTATTTTGAAGCCAAAGCCAGAGCCAATGGCCGGGCCAATTACAGTTTTTTAAAACTCTTTAGGCTGGCTTTGAATAGCATTGTTTCTTTGAGTTTATTCCCATTAAAATTGGCGGGGTATCTGGGCATTTTTATCATGATAAGCTCTGGGCTGATCGGACTTTTCATTTTCATTGAAAAATATCTTTTGCACGATCCCTGGAACTTGAATTTTTCAGGGCCAGCAATTTTAGCTATCATCATTTTATTTTTAGTCGGCATTATTTTAAGCTGTCTAGGATTAATTGCTTTGTATATTGCCAATATTCATGGCGAAGTGATTAATCGGCCGATTTATGTCATTAGAAAAAAAGAAAATTTTCAATAAATGCGGATCTGCTAATAAGACGAATCTACAAATTTTCCCCTTTTTACTCTTATTATCCTTTCCCCTATATTCCCCTTTTATAAATTGTAACTTTATAAAAACCTTATCTAACCTTATAACGATCCATATAAGCTTATGATTTACACAAAAAAAATTAAATATAGCTTCATTATTCCAGTTAAAGAAATCAACGATTATATTAGGGAATCCGTGCCGAAAATTCTGGAAATAAACAGGGATAATTTTGAAATTATAATTTATCCAGACAAAACCAGCGATGAAACTTGGCCCAAAACCAGACAAATCGCCACCGGTCATATTAGCCCGGCACAAAAAAGAAATCTGGCGCTCAGGGACGCCGACGGCGAAATTCTGATTTTTATTGATGATGATGCTTATCCGAAAAAAAACTTTTTGGACATTCTTGACCAAGACTTTAATTTGCCTCAAATTGCGGCTGTTGGCGGACCGGCTTTGACTCCGCCGCATGATACCTTCTGGCAAAAAGTTTCCGGCGCTATATTTTTAAGTGCTTTAAGCGGCGGCTGCCCTGACAGATACGTTCCCAAGGGTTCAAAAAGATTTGTTGAAGATTGGCCAAGCGTCAACCTGTCAGTGCGCAAAAAATATTTTGGTCAAATCAATGGCTTTGACTGCGATTTTTGGCCCGGCGAAGATACAAAATTCTGTCTTGATTTAATTAATAAAACTCAGAGCAAACTTTTATATGACCCGGAATTAATTGTCTGGCATCACCGCCGCTCGGGTTTTTTTAAACATTTAAACCAAATTGCTGGCTATGGCCTGCATCGCGGTTTTTTTGCCAAAAAATTCCCCAAAACCTCATTTAAATTTAAATATTTTACTCCATCTTTTTTTCTGCTCTTTGTTATCAGCGGCGGAATTACCAGTTTTTTTTCATTTTTTGTTTTTAAAATCTATTTAATCGGCTGGCTAGCCTATATAGCCGCTTTGAGCAAAGCCGCTTTAGATATAAAAAAATACGAGAAAAACATACTGATCGTTTTAAATTCCCTTTATTTTATATTTTTCACTCACTTAGTTTACGGTTTTAAGTTTATCCAAGGGTTTGTTTTTACTAATAATCTTAGAAGTAAATTAAGGTAAGCTCACGAATGAGCCAAAAAAACAAAAATTTATGAAAATTGCCATTTCGTTTCCACCCATAGAATCAACCAAAGGCGTTCCGCTTTTAACCCAGAACCGCCAATTCCAATGGTTTAACAATCCCACTTATATTTATCCGGTCATACCGGCTTACGCCGCCACTTTATTAAAACAAAACAGCTATGAAATTTTTTGGGATGACGCTATTGCGGAAAATTTAAGCTATGAAAAATGGTTAAAGAGAATAATAACTGAAAAACCGGATCTGATCGCCATTGAAACAAAAACACCTGTCATAAAACGCCATTGGCAAATTATAAATGAGTTAAAAATTAAAAATCCAAAATTTAAAATTGTTTTAATGGGCGATCATGTAACAGCACTACCCAATGAATCAATGTTAAATTCACAGGTTGATTTTGTTATTCAAGGCGGCGACTTTGATTTTATTCTTTTAAGCATCGCGAATCAACTTTCTGGCTGCGGTGAATTTGAAAACGGTGTCTGGTACCGCAAAAACCAGAAAATTAAAAACACCGGCTTATATAGTTTTCATGGGCATTCTCTAGACAATCTGCCTATGATTGACCGCAATTTAACCAAATGGCAGTTATACGCTTACAAAAACGGGAATTTTAAATACCAACCCGGCGCTTACATGATGAGCGGCCGCGACTGCTGGTGGGGCAAATGCTCTTTTTGCTCATGGACAACACTTTTTCCGGGCCGTAGTTTTCGCGTCAGATCAGTTAAAAATGCGCTGGACGAAGTCGGGCATTTAATAAGCTCGGGCGTTAAAGAAATTATGGAAGATTCCGGCACTTTGCCTGTTGGCCGCTGGCTGGAAGAATTCTGCCATGGCTTAATTGCCCGCGGCTATAATAAAAAAATCAAAATTAGCTGCAATATGAGAATCAATGCTATAAAAAATTTAGAAACATGGCGATTAATGAAACAAGCTGGTTTTCGCTTAATTTTATTCGGGTTAGAATCAGCCAACCAAAAAACTTTAAATCGCATTAATAAAAATCTCAAAGTGGAAGAAATTGAAAATAGCTTAAAATTATGCAAAATAGCCGGGCTTGAGCCTCATATCACGGCCATGATCGGTTATCCATGGGAAACAAAAAAGGACGCCCAAAAAACAATTTGTCTGGCCAAAAATTTATTTAAAAAGGGTTATATTGATACTTTGCAGGCCACTATTGTTATCCCCTATCCGGGCACCCCGCTTTATAAATACTGCAAAAAAAACAACTTACTAAATTTCATTGATTATGATCGTTTTGATCAACGAGAACAAGTTATGAAATCAGAATTAACTACTAAAGATGTCAAAGAATTAAGCCAAGAACTTTATAAATCATTTATTACACCAAAATTTATATTTAAAAAAATTATTAATATCAAATCCTTTAATGATCTCAAATTTTTCTGGCGAGCTGGGCTTAAAATTTGGGGACATTTAACTGATTTTAGTAAATAATAATATGAATCAAAATAATAATTTGCCATCAATCAGTGTTTGTATGGCGACTTTAAATGCTGCCATTCCCTTAAAAGAATGCCTTCAGCGCTTGTTTAAACAAAATTATCCCGTAGACAAAATTGAATTAATTGTTGCTGATGGAGGCTCAACCGATCAAACCAGAGAATTAATAAAAAATTATGAAGGGCAAATTTTTGATAACACTTTAAAAACTGGAGAGGCTGGCAAAGCAGTGGCTGTTAAGCAAGCCAAAAATGATTTAATCCTAATTTTGGATTCTGATAATTATCTGCCTGAAAAAAATTGGCTAAAAAAAATGGTTAAGCCATTTCAAGATCCGGAAATTAAACTAGCCGAACCAATTGAATATACTTGGCGTAAACAAGGCGGTTATATTGAACGCTATTGTGCTTTAATCGGCATGAATGATCCGCTCTGTCTATTTTTAGGCAATTATGACCGCTGGAATCATTTAACTCAAAAATGGACAGAAGTTGCGCATCGGAAAATAGATCGGGGCGATTATTTAAAAATAGAACTAAATAAACAAGGAATACCAACAATTGGAGCTAATGGTACTATTTTCCGCCGGCAATTTTTACAAAATCAAAATATTAATGATTATTTATTTGATATTGATATTATTGCTCAGGAGATTCAAAAACACGATCAACTCTATATTGCTAAAGTTAAAATAGGCATTATCCATACTTTTTGTGAAAATGATTTTAAAAAATTCATTCGCAAACAAAAACGAAGAATCAAGGATTATATTTTTCACAAAAAGAACCAATCTAGGACATTTGACTGGGATAAATTTAATTTTGGTGGCAAGTCATCCATTGGCTTATATAAATTTATTATTTACACCTTATTAACATTCCCGCTTTTATTCCAAGCTCTAAAAGGTTTTATGAAAAAAAAAGATTTTGCCTGGTTTTTTCATGTTCCTGCCTGCTGGGTAACATTGCTTATTTATAGCTGGGGTAAATTAAGCGGTATTTTTTACCAAACAGAATTTAACAGAGATAAATGGTCACAATAAAAATTAAATATTAATTAATTTAATTATGTCTGATTTAAAATTTAGCATCTTAATCCCGACCTACAATGGCGCTGGTGTCATTACTGAAACATTAAAAAGCATTTTAAGTCAAAGCTTTACTAATTATGAAATTATTATTCAGGACGATGCTTCCAAAGATAATACTGAAAAAGCTATTAAAAAAATAAATGATTCGCGTATAAAATTTTATAAAAATCGCAAAAATTTAAGTTATGCCGTTAATTTAGAGCAAGGGCGCAAAAATTGTACTGGCGAAATTATTTATTTAATGGGACAAGATGATATTTTAGCCAAAGATGCTCTTTTGAATACTTATAACGCCTTTAAGATGTCTGATAAAATTGGCGCTGTTACACGTCCTTATTTTTGGTTTTTTAATGATATTCAAGAACCAGTTAGAGCGAAAAAACAACTTTATCCAGACCAAAACAAGGACGAAATTGTTAAAATTACTGATGATTTTAAAAGAGTTTTGGCTGTTTTTCGCACTTTAGATCAATTATCTGGCTTAGCTTATCGCGTTAAATATATGGATAAAGGCTTTCATTCTGATTGTTTTCCCTGTCATATTTATCCTTTTGCTTCAATTTTCAAAAAACATCCCATTGTTTTTCTTAAAGATTATAATATTGCTGTACGAATTCTAAGTAGCCAGACCAGATATATTTCTTCAATTTATGAAAAATCACCAATGCTTAGCTGGGTGCAAATGTTTGATAATGTTTTTCATGAACCTCAATTTAAAAAATTCAAAAAGAAAATGATTAAAAATTTTGTAGCCACTAATTATGTTGGTTTGGTCCAATTAAAAAATTATGCCCGTTATCAAGTTTTGCTGCGCGAAATTTTTTATCTTTTAAAATACCGGCGGCAAAATATTTTTAGCCCCCAGTTCTATTTTTTTAGCCTTGGCTGCGCCTTAACTCCAGCCTCAATTTTAATTCCCTTGGTTGATTTATATAAAAATAAAATAAATACTAAATTAATTTCAAATATTAATTTTGATTATTCATATGAATAAATTAATTTTCAAGCTGCACAATTCTTTAATTTGCAAAAAAATTTTTCATACTTTGAATTACTGCCTGCAACAAGAATTAAAAAATTGCCAAACTGTTTTAGATTTAGGCTGTGGGCCTGACTCACCTATCCAATTTTGCGCCAATATAAAATACAGCTTGGGGGTAGAAATTTTTAAGCCATATTTAACCCAATCCCAAAATAAAAAAATTCATTCTCAATATTTAAATCAAAAAATTGAAAATCTAAAATTTCCTGATAAAAGTTTTGATGCTGTAATCTTACTGGAAGTTTTGGAACATTTACCTGAAAAAACTGGCTTAGAAATTTTAAAAAAAGCTGAAAAATGGTCCCGCAAAAAAACAATAATTTCTTCACCCAACGGTTTTATTAAGCAAGAAAAAATTGATAGCAATCCTCTACAAAAACATTTGTCGGGCTGGGATTACAAAAAAATGAAAAAGCTTGGCTTTAAAATCAAGGGGTTGGCTGGTTTAAAAATTCTACGCAAGGAAACTCAAGATAATACCATGGCAGCCAATTTATACAGTTCCATTAGATTTAAGCCAAAACTATTTTGGTTTTGCTTAGCCAGTTTGAGTCAACTATTTACATATTACTTCCCTCAATTAGCTTTTGAATTATTTAGTGTAAAAAACATCATTAATGATGAAAAATCTAATTAAAAATTACTTAATAAACAAGATGATTGTTTCATTTCATAAAAGTGAAGCTTTTATCAAAAATTTAATTGAAAAATATTGTCAAGATAAAAATAATTTAAAAATTTTGGATATTGGTTGTGGCGATTGCCAATTAACAAAATATTTTTTTAGTAATGTATATCAAAATAATGAAATCCATGGCTTAGATCTTAGTCCTGATTGTCAGGCAGATTTTATAATCTATCATCAGGCCGATCTTGAAAACACCAAACTACCTTTTACTAATCAATACTTTGATATTGTTTTGATCAACCAAGTTATAGAGCACATTCTAAATAAGGACCAACTGGTTGCTGAATGCTATAGAATTTTAAAATTCAACGGATTTTTTATACTTGCAACTGAAAATATTGCTTCCTTTGACAATATAATTTCATTAATTTTGGGCCAAGAGCCAATTAGCCAACATACTAGCAGCAGATTGCACACCAATTCATTTTTATCTCCTCATTTCATGAAAAAAATTGATCACCCTGATGGCAACAAATATGCACATAAAAATATTTGTTCTTATTATGGCCTACAAAGACTAGCGAGAATTAATGGCTTTACTAATTTAAAAATCAAATCTTTTGGCAATATCTCAAATATATTAGAAAAACTATTTCCTATTCATAATCGCTTAATCCTAATTTATGGCTTTAAAAACCCTGCGACCGAAACTAATAACAATCAAACAAATCGTAAATTCCTGCAAAACAATGCAAATTTTTAAAAATAACCAACATTTATTGAAATTAAAAATTAATAATCAACAAATCCAAGAGATCCAAAATATTGCTATTGGCATTTATTCTCCTCTGAAAGGATTTTTAAATGAAGCTGATTTTTACAGCGTTATTAACCGCATGCGTTTAAGTAATGGCTTAATTTGGCCAATGCCTATTATTTTAGATATTAATAATAAAACCAGACAGCAAATCAAAAATGAAAAACAAATTATTTTAACCGCTCAAAATAATAAGCCTATTGCACTTTTGCAAAACATTCAAATATATAAATATGATAAAAATAATTTAGCTGAAAAAGTTTTTAGCACATTAGACAAAAAACATCCTGGCGTGGCGGAAGTTTACAAAATGAATGATTACCTGCTTGGTGGTGAAATAAAAATTATTAATCAATTGCCCAAGATATTTCCAGCATATAATTTTACGCCAGCTCAAACTAAAAAAATATTCAAACAATTAGGTTGGCAAAAAATTGTTGCCTTTCAAACTCGCAACGTGCCGCATCGCGGACATGAATTTCTGCAGCTACAAGCATTGAAATATGCTGACGGAATTTTTATCCAACCAGTTATTGGTCCTAAAAAAAATCAGGATTTTAAAGATGAATATATTATCAGCAGTTATCAAATTTTAATTGATAAATATTATCCTAAAAATAAAGCTCTTTTAGGGATTTTACCTTTAAAAATGAGATATGCTGGCCCGCGCGAAGCTCTTTGGCATGCTTTAATCAGAAAAAATTTTGGCTGTACTCATATTATTGTTGGCCGAGATCATGCTGGCATAGGCAATTATTATCATCCTTTCGCCGCACAAAAAATATTTAAACAATTCAAGCAGAAGGAACTGGGCATTAAAATTTTAAAATTTTCTGAAGTTGTTTTTAATAAAAAAAAGAAAGTTCATTGCTTTATTAATCAATGCTCTCCTAAAGAACAAATCCGCTTTAGCGGCAGTCAATTAAGAACTTTAATAAAAGCAAAAGAAAAACCTCCCGACTATTTAATCAGACCGGAAATTTATAATGTTTTAAATAATTCAGTTAATTTATTAGTTGACCATATGTATCATCAACAAAATAAAAACCAACAAGGCTTTGTTTTATGGTTTACAGGTTTATCACAAGCCGGCAAAACAACTATTGCTGACAAAACCTATCAAATTTTATTAAATAAAGGTTATCGCGCTGAACGATTGGATGGAGACATTGTGCGCGAATCATTAACTAAAGATTTAAAATTTTCTCCAAAAGACCGAGATGAAAATATAAAGCGCATCGGCTTTGTCGCTAATTTATTGAGCCGCAATAATATTATTGTTATCGCTTCCTTTATCACGCCTTATCATAGACAAAGGCAAAAATTAAAAAAACAAGTCCACAATTATATTGAAATATTTGTTAATACCCCCCTGCAAATTTGCGAGCAAAGAGACAGCAAAAATTTATACGCCCAAGCCAGGGCTGGCAAAATTTCAAATTTTACTGGCATTTCTGATCCTTATGAAACTCCTCAAAATCCTGACATTGAAATTTTGCCAGCCCAAGAATCAGTTGAACAATGCGCTAAAAAAATTATTAATTACTTAAAACAAAAATCATTAATATGAAACAAAATTTCCAAATTGATTTTATTGGTGTTGGCGCTGCTAAATCTGGCACTAGCTGGATAGCCCAATGCTTAAGAGAGCATCCTCAAATCCAATTCTCTTATACTAAAGAACTTGCTTTTTTTAACCGACAAAATGGTATTTATGACAAAAACCATCAATGGAATTATTTAAAAGGTTTACGCTGGTACCAAAAGCAATTTCCCCAAAAACAAAATAATAAACTCATGGGTGAATTCTGCGTTAACTATCTTTATGATCAGCAAACGCCTTTTTTGATAAAAAAACATTTCCCCGATGTTAAAATAATTATTTGTCTCAGAAATCCAGTTGAAATGACTTACTCACATTACTGGTGGTATAAAGATAATTTTAAATTAGAAAAAGCTCCCGGTTTTGAACAAGCACTAAGCAGTCAGCCTCAGTATCTTGATCGAGCAAAATATTATCCGCAATTAAAAAGATATTTTAAGCTTTTTCCTGCAGAAAATATTCATATTATTTTATACGAACAAATTAAAACCGAACCAGCTCAGGTTTTAAAAAATCTTTGCTCTTTTCTTAACATCGATAATAATTTTAATTTTCCTTCCCTTAACAAAAAAGTGAATGCTGCCAGAAAAGCTAAGCTTAAATCATTAACCAAAATTTTTGTTTTAACTGATTGGCTCAGGCAAAATGGTTTTGAATTTATTTTTACTTTTTTTAAAAAAATTAAAATCTATCAAATTTTGCAGACTGCTTACACTAAATTTAATTCTGTAAATTACCAATATCCTGAGATACCGACAAAAACAAAAAAACAGCTTAAGAAATATTTTAAAAATGATATTGAAAAAACAGAAAAATTAACCGGCTTATGCCTTGCTAACTGGAAATAAATTTATGAATAAACTGCCTTTAATTTCAATAATTGTGCCGACCTATAACCGCTGCCAAGAAACAATTGCCTGTCTAAATTCAATTCTGCGTTCAGATTATGCTAATTATGAAATAATTGTGGTTAATAATGGCTCAACAGATAAAACCCAACAATTACTCAAAGAAAAATTTCAAGATAATTTGAAAATAAAACTAATTTCTATCCCCAAAAACTTAGGTGCAGGCGGCGGCCGCAATTTGGGGGCGCAAAATGCACGGGGTGAATATTTACTTTTTATTGATAGTGATAACGTAATTGATTATCAAATGATCTCGCACTTAATTACTTTTTTTAGCAAACAAAAAGATTGCGGCATGGCAGGACCGTTAATGCTTTACAAAAAAAATCCTGACTTAATCTGGCTCTATTATGCTGATATCAATATGTACACAAGCCAAGCATTTTATAAAGGCACGGGTGAAAAAAATTTAAAACAATATGAAAAAATTATCAAAGGCGGCCATTTACCAAATTGTTTTATGGTCAAAAAAAAAGATTTTAAACAATTAAACGGCTTTGATGAAAAATACTTCATCATGTATGAAGAAGCTGAACTGGCTGAAAAAATCAAAAAATATCTTAAAAAAAATATTTATATTTATACTAAAGCAATCACTTATCACGATGTTGAACCCCCAATTAAAACTAAAAAAAATGTCAGTTTGCGCTCACCTGAACGCGCTTATTTAACTGGCCGAAATAGAATTTATTTTATGAAAAAAAATGCCAATTTACTGCAGAAAATAATATTTTTTGCTATTTTTCTGCCTGTACTTTTTCTTTATTATGAATTTAATTTAATTAAAAACAAGCAATTTGCCTCTGCCTGCAAATATTGGCAAGGCAACTGGGCAGGTTTAAAAATGAAATAAATACCCATGAAAAAAGCTTCAATCATTAAAACTATTATCATTATTCTGCTTTTTCTGCTAATTTCTGTTTTAGTCTTATCAAATATTATTTTTAATGACCGTTTAATCGGCCGTTCAATTGATTTTATTGTTCCTCCAGTAGAATATCTGCAAAAAAATGTATTAAAATATAATTTTTATACATGGAAGCCTACTTCCAATGCTGGTTGGCGCAATACCTTTTTGCCGACCCTAATTCCTGCAAATATAATTTTGTATTTACCAATAATCTTTAAAGCTAGCTCATGGCTTGTTTCACGCTATCAAATCATTTTGACTCTTGTAATTGCCCTTTTTTCTTTTTATCTTTTAGCCAATGAAATTTTAAAAAAACTGAAACTCAAAAAACAAATTAAACTTTTAGCTTTTTTAACAGCTTTCTTTTTTACTTTTAATAATTACTTTTTCTGCGAATTAATTTATGGCAGCACTGTTATGTATTTCACTTTTAGCCTGATCCCCTTACTATTATTTGCTGTCATTTCATATTATCATAAAAAAAATAAAATCACCTATTTTATTTTAAGTTTAATTGTTTTAATAATTATCTCTTCAACATTACAACATTTAATTTTAGCCTATTCTTTACTTTTCATTTTAGCCATTATTTATAAAGATTATAAATTTATCTTGAAATTAATTCTAGCTCACTTTCTTTTTAATCTTTATTGGCTATTACCTTTAATCTTCAATTTAGCTGAAGTTCAACAAGCTGAAATGTTATTTGATCCTTCCCAAGCTCTAAAAAATTCTACTTCTCCCCTAATTGATTATTTAATTAATAAAGAATATTTTGGCTCCAGAAATATTTATTTAAGCGCCCTTAATAATAAATATTTAAGTTATATCTGGCTAATAAATGCTTTTATTCTATTAATAATTTCTTTATATTCATTATTTAAAATAAAAATCTTCAAAAAACAAGAGCAAAAATTTATATTAGGTTTTGCCTTAATTTTTATTCTTTCTCTGCTATTTAGTAAGGGTGCTCACCCACCTTTTTCACAATTAGTAATTTTACTATATGAAAAAATTCCATTTTTTAATTTGTTTCGTTCTTTACAGCATTATATAGGCTTTTATTTAATTTCTTTATCAATTCTCTTTACCTTTTCAGCCGGCTATTTAATTAAAAAAAGCAAAGCCTGGTTTTATTTTTTAATCATTTTAATAATTATTAATGCCATGCCCTGGTGGCTAACTTTAGATTTGGGCACTAAAAATTTGGTTAAACTAAACAAAATACCATCTTATTTCGGCCAATATTACTTAAGCGAAGGGAATAAAAAAATGTATGAACTTAATAATTTATTGCTTGATTTTGCCCTATTCACAATTCCTCCGGGATTTTCAATTAATTATTTAGCTTTGCCACCTAATGATTTTGATTTTATTAATAAAAAAAATCCCATAAAAAATCAAGGGGGCGATGCTGGTCTTGATTTTGGCAATAAACGTTTTTTCACTACTGATCGAAAAATGCCTTATTTTAAAAACATTCTAGATAATTTAGAAAAAGCCATTTATCAATCAAACGATGCTTTTGATAAATATAAAAATATTTTTGCTTTTTTAAATATTCGCTATTTTGTTTTACGGCAAGATATTAGGCCTCTTTTTTCTAAAAGCGCTAAATATTTTGATTTAGAACAAATCAAACAATCCCTTGAACAAAGTAAAAATTTAATTAAAGAGGAAGAAAAAGATTATATAGCTATTTATCAAAATAATAATTTTTTGCCCCATTTTTACACTCCGCAAAAATTAATCATAACAAATCAAGAACCTTTGGCTCTTTTAGATATAGTTAAAAAACCTGAATTTAAAATGCGCTCAGCTGTTATATTTACAAAACAAAATCAACTTGATGACCGCCATGAGCTTTGGCAATATAGTGATAAATATTTTTATTTATTTGATAAAGAAACAAAAGAAAAAAAGAACAATTTAAATTTTTCCTCCCCAGACAAGCCTGATAATTTTACCTTAAAATATTCTCTTCAACCTGAAAATCAAGCCACTCTTTCCTACGATCAAATTAATAAAGAAATGGAAATTAGTTTAAGGCTGCCGACAAATATTAAAATTAATGATCAAACTTTAACTAATTCTCTTTATAAAATAAGCGAAATGAAAACCATACCAGACCTTATTTTAAAAGCTGATGATGCTTATTTTAAACTGGACAACAATGCTAAGCAAAGTATAAAAATAAAAAATTTAACAGCTGATTTGCAATTTTATCAACAAAACAAACAAATTCTTTTAAGGGAATCTTTTGAAAACGGTTTGTGGCGAGACGGGGTTTTTGACTGCACTAATGATAAAAATTATGATCAAACTTTATTAATGAAACTAAGCAACGAGGCAAGACAAGGAAATTTTTCTTTAGAATTGGGCTCTGGCCAACATACAGCCTGTACCTCACAAACATTTTCAATCTCTCTCAAACCAAATAATATCTATAAATACTCTTTTTATTATAAAAATAGTCAAGGTAATCAAGCAAATTTTTTACTTAACCTGATAGGGGCAAACCAAAATTATCCTCATAGCCAAATAATTGAAACTCAAGATGATCAATGGCATTATTTTGAAATCTATTTGCAACCAAAAGAACTAATTGAAAAAATTGAATTGTTTTTCTATGCACCTGCCAATAATCAACAAAAAAATATTATTAATTATGATCAAGTTGAGTTGATTGAATTTAAGCCTTATGGCAAAAATTTTCAAGTTGACCTCGCCAATGATCTTACTCTCTCTGATTCATTAACTTTAAAATCTGAAAACATTATTGAATATACTGACAAGACAATCAAAAAAAATTTAATTTATAATAATTCATTTGAAAATGATTTGTGGCGAGATCAGGTCTTTGATTGCACTAATGATAAAGAAAAAGATAGTAAGCTTGACATGCAACAGGCTAATGATGCGAGCGAGGGGCAATATTCTTTGGAATTAACATCTTATAATCATGTTGCTTGTACTTCCAAAACATTTGATCTTAATTTAAGCCCGACATCCATATATCAATATTCTTTTGATTACAAAACTATTAAAGGCGAACAAGCTAAATACCTTATTAAGCTAATTGGACAAAATAATAATTATCCTTTTTCAGAAATTCTAAAGACAAATAATAAAGAATGGAATCATTTAACTACTTTTATTGAACCATCAGAAAATATTAAAGCAGTTGAATTATTTTTCTATACTCCTAATAGCGAAAAAAACCTATCCGTCACCAGATATGATAATTTAGAGCTTAAAGAATATCTGCCAGGAAGCATTTTTAATTATTATCTTCATCAACCACAACAAAAGGCATTTGATACTCCAATTTTAGAATATAAAAAGATAAATCCAACCAAATATATAATCAGGGTTCATCAGGCTAAAGATAATTTTCCTTTAATTTTTTCTGAAACTTTCCATCATGGCTGGCAGGCTTATATCAATAAATTCCAAATAGCCAATAAAAAATCGCAGCTAACTGATTATCAATTCTTAAACAGCAACGAAAAGGACCAAGCTAGCAAAAAAGAATTAGAGGGATTTATAAAAAATGGATGGTTAACAATTGACAAAACAAAGCATATAGATTTTGTCTCCAAAAATTTTCAGGACACCATTCAAAACAACAACCTGCCTTCAGGCCGAATCTGGGATACTTGGTTCAAAAAATCAATTGAGGAAAAAAATCATTTTCTTACCAATTCCTTTGCTAATGCCTGGTTTATCAATCTAGAAGAAATTTGCCAAGAACAAAATCTTTGCCATAAAAATGCTGATGGCTCTTATGATTTTCAGATTACTATTGAATTCTGGCCGCAAAGATTATTCTATTTGGGTTTATTTTTCTCTGCAACTAGTTTCATTAGCATTCTAATTTATTTATTTTTCAAAAAAAATAAAAAAAATTAATCATGGCTAAAAAAAGAAAAATCTCTCTACCCACAAAAAACTCCAAAATCATATCCAACCTTTGGCGGCACTTTATAACTTTACTTAAAAAACAGACTAAATCATTTTCTGAGTTTTTTATAAAAATAATTGATGATCTCTGGCATAATAAAAAACACTCCTTAATTCTAATAATTATCTTTCTGCTTAGCTGGCAAATTAATTTAAATTTTGCAATTTTTATCAGTTTATTTTTCAGCTTTTTAATTTTTAAATGGCCAAAAGAAAACTTGCTGATTTTAATCTTTATATTTTTAATCATTAGCCCGATTTTAATTATTTTGGGAAAAGAAAATATAGCTGAACAAATGGCTGTTTATCTTTATTATTTTTTATTAATTAATATTATTTTAAATATAATCAATTATTTTGAAATTAAGCCACGTAAAATTAAATAAAATTTAACAAACTAAAATTCAAATTAACCATAACAGCTAATGCGAAATTTTTTTATCTTTAAAAAAAATTTTTTTGTATTCTTGCTCTTAGCTATAATTATTCTTTGGCAATTATTATTACCAGGCTATATTTTAACTTTAGACATGGTTTTTACCCCCCAAATTAATTTTAATTTTATTGAAAGCAGTTTTTGGAATAATTTGCCTTTAGAATTATCTTTGCAATTTTTAAATAAAATGCTGCCAAGCTGGCTGATCCAAAAAATAATATTATTGAGCCTATTTTTTTTAATAGCCTATTTAGCTTTCAAATTTTTACCTCTGCCCAAGAAATATTATGCCAATTATTGGGCATCCTTGTTTTATACTATCAATCCTTTTGTTTATGAACGATTTTTAGCCGGTCATTGGACTCATTTATTTGCTTATGCTTTCTTACCGCCTTTTGTTTTTTATTTATTTAAATTTGGACAAAAACCAAAATGGCAAAATGCCGGCTGGTTTTTTATTTGGTTGTTTTTAATAGGTGTCTTTTCTCTGCATTTTTTAGTTATGGCAAGTTTAATTTTAATATTTTATTTATTTTACCAATTAATAAAGAATCTGATTGTTAAAAAATTAGAATTAAGTAAAAATATTTTTAAATTTTGTTTAATTTTTGGTTTCATCTTTTTAATTTTAAACAGTTACTGGCTAATTCCTTATTTTCTTAATCAAGAACAATCAGTCCTTAATAATCTTACACAAAAAAACTTGGAAGCTTTTAAAACTTCCAGCGATCCGCGTTTAGGCACGAGTTTGAATGTTTTAACGCTTTATGGGTTTTGGCAAGAAAGCCAGCCCTGGGCCAATTACTGGCTCTGGCCCAAAGATAATTTTATTTTCTGGCTGATTTTGGCTTCATGCTTGAGTGCAATTATTTTAATAGGCGCAATTAGAGGATTAACAAATAAAAAATCGCGAGACAAAACATTTTTTTTCCTGATTTTGGGTGTTTTCGCTTTTATTTTTTCAACCGGAATCGCTGAAACTGTTTTTAAAAATTTTAACCAATGGTTTTTTGACAATATATTTTTCTGGCATGGCTTTCGCGATACCAATAAATTCAGCGCTTTTTTAATTTTAAGTTATATTTATTTCGGCGCTCTGGGTATTTTAACCATAATTAACTGGTTTAAATCTCAAAAAATGAAACAAACTGCACTGGTCATTATATTTTTAATTCCCCTTTTTTATACTTATCCCATGCTCGGCGGCTTTGCCAGACAGCTTCAGCCGGTTTGGTATCCAAAATCCTGGCATCAAGTCAAACAAATTTTAAACCAGGACAAGACTAATTTTAAAGTTCTTTTTCTGCCTTGGCATCAGTATTTCTCATTAGATTTTAATCATAAGTTAATTACTGCCAATCCTGCCAGAACATTTTTTGATCAAAAAATTATTCAGGGGCAAAACATTGAATTAGACCCGATTTTCAGTCAATTGACTGCGCCATCATATCAAAAAATTGAAAATTTAATAACCAACGAAAATCACCTAACTGAAAATAAAATTTTTGAAATTTTAAAGTCAGAAAAGATCAAATATATTATCTGGGCTAAAGATTTAAAAGAAAATGACATTTTTCAATATAATTTTTTAAAGTCAAACCAGCTGTGGAAAACTTTTAATTCTCCAGAAATTACTTTATATAAAATTCAAAATTTTTAATCTTTTTTCTATCTACTTTTTAAAAAAACATTAAAAAAACCTAAATAAAAAATTAAGCTAATATTAGCTAAAAAAACATTGACTCACTTAATAAAAAATTATATAATTAAAACAAGTATAAATTTATAAGAATTAATTAATAAAATCATATGGAAAAAAAAAGCAAAAATTTTTACCATTTTTATCTAACTATTTTAATTGCCTTTTTAATCATTGGCTTAACTGGCCTCTTGGGCGCTGGCGATTTCTGGGGCATTAAAGCTGCCTTTGGTTATGGCGGCGGCGGCGGTGGCGGTGGCGGTTATTATCCTCCTTCTAATAATACTAATACTACCCCACTTAATGTCGCTACCCCTACTCTTGATCCCATTGAAAGTCCTACTGAATCTTCATTTATCACTTTAAGCGGTACGCGAGAAAACGAAACCACTATTTTTATTAATAGCTCTTCAGATAGTATAAGTTATCCAAGCGAAACCACCTGGCAAGCCCTTCGTTTTTTAGATATGGGTGACACAACTTTTAATCTTTACGCCCAAAACCAATCAGGCGATCAAAGTGAAACAATTTCCATTACCATTAATCGCATGAAATCCGGGGATATTTCCGGTGATGGAACAGTTGATGATCTTGATTTGGCTAGCTTAACTTCTCATTGGGGTACAAATTGGCCAGACGGTGATCTTAATGATGATGGCATTATTGACGATATTGATTTAGCTGTCTTAGTCAGCCGCTGGGGAACTTAATTAAAATTTAAAATCTTGAAATTTAAATTTTTTGAATATTTATTTAATAATCAAAAAAAATATGAAAAAAATCTTTACTTTTTTGCTAATTACTTTATTTGCTGTTTCTTTATTTTTGCCAGCTCAAGCTGGCGCAGCAACTTTATCACTTTCTACTAACAAAACAACTTATCAAGTCGGTGATGTTTTTAATATCGCTGTTAATATTAATAGTGGCGGCAATGAACTGCAGGTTGTCAGGGCAGAAATTACCTATCCGGCTGATTTATTGAAGGTTCAAGGTTTTACTTTGGGCAGCTTGTTTCCCCAAAAAAGCCCAGGCGAATCAATTGGCAATGGCAAAATTTATGTTGGCGGTTATCGTTTAGGCGCCAGCACCAATGAAAATGGCTTTTTTGGCACTGCCAGTTTTAAAGTTTTAAAGACTGGCTCAGCTAAAATCGCCTTAACTTCCAACTCCAGAATGATTACGCCCGAACCGAAAGATATTTACAGCGGTGGCAATAATCTCACCATCAATCTAACTGGAACGACTAGCCAAGAAAAAACTATCATTACTGACGACAAAGAAGAACCTAAAAAAACACTTCAAATCATCACTCCTTCCATTTCATCTTCCACCCATCCTCAAGAAAGCTGGACAAAAAATAACAAAGTTAATTTAAGCTGGACAAAAACAGCAGACAATTTAGGATATGTTTTAAAATTAGATAAAAAACCATTAGAAAATATTGGCACGGCAATTACAACTAAACAAAATTCTTATACTTATAAAGATCTTGATGATGGCATTTGGTATTTTCATTTAAAAGCTAAATACCCCAATGGTTATAGTAAAGTAGCATATTATACAATTAAAATTGATACTAGCCCGCCCAATGCGCCTCAACCAGTTATAGAAGGAGAAATTAATCCTGGCGCAGAAAATATTTACCGACTTTTCTTTGCTACAACTGATGACTTATCAGGTATTGATTATTATGAATTAAAATTTGACGATGGCGAGTTTAAAAAAGCTAAAGCACCTTATACTTTAAGCCAAGCTGAAAAAGAAACAAAATGGGTAACTGTTAAGGCGGTTGATAAAGCTGATAATGCAAAAACTGGCAGTTTAGCTATTGCTGACTACATTAAAAAACAAGAAGACGCATTTTTCCAAGCCCAACAAGAAAAAACAACTTTATTTGATATTCAAACCAATGCTGCCAAAAGATCATGGATAGAATTTTATCTAGCTTTAGGTGCTATCGCCGTTATATTTATCGCCATTGTTATTTGGATAATTTTTAGAAAAAGAAAATAAAAAAACAAGACAAGTAATTTCCATCTTGTTGATTACTTGATATAATATAATAAATATTTCATTCCCCATTAATTGCCGGAAATTCTTGTCTTGTTTTTTTAATAGGTACAAAATTTTATTTAAATAATTATGTTATTAAAGGTTAAGTTCAAAGTATTATTATTTATTTCAATTGCAAGTTTATTTATATTTTCAAATAATTTTATTGGGGCACAAAATTTAAATAAAATTGAAGTTACAACAATAGAACAATTCCAAAAAGTTGCTCCAGGCGAAAGCTTGCCGATTAATATAAAACTGCTCAACATGGGCGGGACAGGTCGTGTTGATGTTGAGCTAACTTACAAAATTGAGGATGTAAATAAAAATATTTTAACAGAAGAATTAGAAACCGTAGCTGTTGAAACAACAGCCAATTTCATTAAACAAGTTAAAATCCCTCCTGACTTAAAACCAGGCCGTTATTACTTATTTGCTGATTTAAAATACCCTGATCAAAAAGTGCCAGCCATTGCCAGACTCCCATTCCAAGTGGAATATAAATTTTTTGGCTTTTTTATTGACCAACTGCTAATTTTAGCCGGCGCAGTAACAGCCGCGACCTTGCTGCTTATTCTGCTTGTTTATTTTATAAACAAAAGCCGGCGCATTGTGGTTTCGCAATTTAATTATAAAGACGCGCCGCCGGCTTTGCGGCCTTATTATGAATTAATCAGTGATATCATCCTAACTATGCGCCTGCATCTTGGTGATAAAGCTATTAAAATGGCTAATAAGATTAAAGGGCTTAAAGTTTCTGAGCAAGGCGAAGTTTTAGAAATTAAAAAAGAACCTCTTGATATTGTTACTTTATTAACTCTTTTATATGAAAACAATTTAAAATATAAAGGGCTTAATTTATCTAAAAAGGCTATTAATTTAAGGGAAACCAAAGCTCAACAAATTGAAGAAAAAGTTGAATATCAAAAAACAGCTAAACTCTTAAACCATATAGAAAAATACTTTGTAAAAAAATAAATTATATTATTCTTGAATAATTTGATAAAAATTTTGTTAATGACGTCCTCCCCCGGCTCCCTTCGGTCGCTGGGGGTTTCCTTTGCTCCGCTACTCGAGCCGCTTCGCGGCTCGTTAACTGTGCGAACAATTTAGTGTTCGCACGCATTCATCCCCCAACTCCTTCAAAGCTCGCTTCGAGCTTTTCAGTCGTTGGGAGGGGCTGTATGGGATTAAAAAAATACTCTTTATTAAAGAGTATTTTTAATTTCTAATTAATCCTATTTTTAATTAAATTTAATCGAGTTTTTTCTATCCTACAATCAAACCCTACTTTCTTTTTATGTGCTTATTTAATTCTTAATTTTAAAATTATGCCCAAAAAAATTTTAGTCGTTGACAATGACTTAGATACTTTAGAAACAATTTGCTTAAGCCTGGAAACTTCGGGCTTTAAAGTTAAAAAAGCCAATGGAGGGCAAAGCGCCTTGAATTTTTTAAAAAAAGAAAAGGTTGATTTAATTTTACTAGACATTATGATGCCAGAAATTGATGGCATTCAAGTTGCTAAAAAATTAGCCGCAGATCCTAAATTAAAAAAAAGACCGATTATTTTAATTTCCGCCCTGCCCGTAGGATCAAATAATTTTAAAAGGGCATTAAAAGAAACAGAAGCAATTGACAATGTCAAAGGCACCATTGAAAAACCATTTAAACTTAAAGCTTTACTAAATAAAATTAACAAATTCATAAATAAAGAATGATTGAAAATTTTAAATCTTTTATCTTAAAAAATTGACATGACAATAACAAGTGAAGATAAAAATTACAAAAAATTGCAAAAAGAGGCTAATTCACAGGAAAAATTAGTCATCAAAGATTCTTTAGTTAAATTTTATAATGCAACGGAAAATTCATTTTCCGGCATTTTTATTTTAGATGAAAATTTCAAAATTATTTATCTTAATCAAGCCGCCGCTCAAGCAAGAGGATTCAAAAGGGCTGACTTAGCAGCCAAAAATTTTCTTGATTTCATAAATAAAAAAGCAAGTTTTAAAAAAAATAACCTTCTAAATACAATCAAAGAAGGCGACTGGGAAGGCGAAATTGAATTAATAAATAAAAACAATCAAAAAAGAATGTCAAAAATTTTTATCAGCCAGCTTCCAAAAATTAGTGATAAACGAAAATATTTTTTGGTTATTGAAAATAAACTTGCTGATCCCCAAAAAACAAAAGAAAGGCTAAAAGAGTCGGAAGATCGATTTAAAAGCCTATTTAAATATGCGCCTGATGCTTATTATCTCTGTGACTTAAAGGGTAAATTCCTTGATGGCAATAAAGCTTGCGAAAAATTAATCGGCTATAATAAAAAAGAATTAATCGGTAAAAATTTTCTTAAATTAAAATTATTAACACCGGACCAAATTCCCAAAGCTGCCGCTTTATTAGCAAAAAATGCTTTAGGCCAGCCAACAGGGCCAGATGAATTTACTCTTATAAAAAAGAACGGTTCCAAAATAGCTATTGAAGTACGAAGTGCACCGGTTAAAATTCAAGGAAAAACATTAGTTTTAGGCATTGCCAGAGATATTACTGAAAGGAAAAGAATGAAAAAGAAGCTAGAAGAAAGTGAAGAAAAATACCGTACATTAATTGAGAAAACTAGTGACATTATTTATTCAACGGATAGCCATGGCAACTTAACCTATATTAGCCCACAAATCTCAAAATTTGGCTATAAACCTGAAAAGCTTATCGGAAAAAATATTATCCAGTATATTTATCCTGATGACAGAAAAAAAATTATGAACGATTTTCAAAAAACCATCACAACTGGCCAAGAATCCCCATCGCAATTTAGACTAATACTTAATAATCAAAAAGATAACCTTCGCTGGTTTGAAGAAACTGGAAGAGCTCTCAGAGATGAGCAAAATAAAATTATCGGCATCACAGGCATAATCAGGGATATTACGGAGCGCAAAATCGCGGAGCACAAAATAAAGGAATCGGAACAAAAGTACCGCACGCTTTTTGAAGCCAGCGCGGACGGCATACTTATAGCTGATATTGCCACTACAAAATTTGAATACGCCAACCCTGCTATCTGCAAAATGTTAGGTTATACAGCAAAGGAGCTAATCGACAAAAGCATGAAGGATATCCATCCCAAAGATAAATTAGACCAGGTCATGGCAGAATTCAAAAGCCAGGCCAAAGAAGAAAAGAGTTTAGCTGAAAATATCCCTTGCCTAAGGAAAGACGGTTCGATTTTTTATGCTGACATTAATACTACCGCGATTATAATAAACGGCAAAAATTTAAATGTCGGTTTTTTTAGGGATATCACCCAAAAGAAAAAATTAGAGGATTCTCTGCGCCTTGAAAAAGAAAAAGCCATAAATGAATACATCAAAATTAACACTATTTTGCAAAGTATTGGCGACGGCGTGATTGTGGTTGATAAAGCAGAAAAAATTATTTTTTTAAATCCAGTAGCTGAAAATCTAACTGGCTGGACAACAAAACAAGCTCAAGGCAAAAATTTAACAAAAGTTTTCAATATCTTTGATGAAAAAAGCAATAAAAAAAGAAAAAGCCCCGTTACTGACGCCTTAAAAAAGGGTGAAATAACCAAATTGGCCAATCATACTATTATCAAAAGAAAAGACGGTCAAGTTATCCCTATTGCTGACAGTGCTTCGCCTGTCAAAAATGAAACAGGCAAAATAAATGGCGCGGTTTTGGTTTTCCGTGATGTTATTAAAGAAAGAATTGCTGAAAAAAAAATAATAACTGCCAAAAATAAACAGGAAAATTTAAATCAGGAATTAGACCGCAAAGTAGAGCAACGCACCAAACAGTTAAAAAAAGCTCTTGAAGAATTAAAAAGCTTAGACGCCTTAAAAGATGAATTTCTTAATATCTCTGCACATGAATTAAAAACTCCTTTAACTTCAATCATCGGCTTGAGCGAACTGCTATTACTTAAAAAACAAGGCTCAATTAATTCCAAACAAAAAAAGAGCTTAAAAATTGTCAATGATGAATCAAACCGGCTTTTAAATATTATTAAAAAAATCTTAAATATTACCCGCATAGAAGCAGGTAAAGCAATTTTTGATTTACAAATTGTTGATCTATGCCCTATTGCTGAAAAAACCATTGAATCATTAAAACAAATTGCTGAGAAAAATAAAGTTAAAATTATTTGTCAAAAACCTTCAAAGCCAATTTTTGTTAAAGTTGATCCAGAAAGAATCCAAGAAGTGATTTATAATTTAATTGATAATGCTATTAAATTCAGCCCTCAAGGAGGCGAGATTATTATTTCGGGCAAAATAAACAAAAATAATGAATTTATTTTTAGTGTTAAAGATCAAGGCTCTGGCATTGCCAAAGCCAAACAAAAAAAATTATTTAAAAAATTCTCCCAGCTTGATACTGGTTTTGCCCGTAAACAAGAAGGTACAGGTTTGGGTTTATATATTTCAAAAATTATTTTAGATAATATGAACGGCAAAATCTGGGTTGAATCCGAAAAAGGCAAAGGCGCTACTTTTAAATTCAGCTTGCCTATTGCTAAAAACAAGAAAAACGCCAGCTAAAAAGCTGGCGTTTTGTGCATGGCTTATTCTTATTTTACTTCAAAAATTGGCTGACGGCTTTTTCCAATGCATTCTTTGGCCAGGGTTTGGGAATAAAAAGTATTTCACTTGGGACTTCGCTTGCCTGAAGTTTACCTGAAATCAATACAACAGGCATTTCCGGATATTTCTCCTTGGCTATAGTAATTAGTTCCAGCCCTGTCATGTGGGGCATGTCATTGTCAGTTATGAGCAAATCAAATTGCTGCTGCTGTAATAGAACCATGGCCTCTTCCCCGTCTTCTGCCTGGACAAATTCGATACTTAGCTTTTTTAATGCACGGCAAATAGCTTTGCGCACATTTTCTTCATCGTCAACCAGTAATATCCTCATTTTTTAATCCTCCTTTAAGCTAAAAAAGATAGAAAACAATATAACTCTATTTTTTATTATACATGAAAAAAACGATTTTGTCAACGCGGTGTAAAAGTCATGGGTTTGAAGTTATTTCTTAGATATCTTCTATTATACCTGTGACTTTTGCTTTATTATACCCCGAAGTCTTGAGAACATTTATTCGCGGAATGTATCATCACGCAACACCGCAATACTTGTCTGAATATGTTGGCGAATTTCCGCTACGATTTTGCCAGCCCGAAATGTTTAATTATCCCTTATCTGCGAAATTCTTTATTCCTTGTGCCACTTGACCGGGATTACCTTCTCCAGCTATCGTTATGCCTTGTTTTTCTGATGTAATTAGCAATTTTTCTTATCAGAAACCCTTATCTCATTGTTAAATCATCTTAAAAAAATACCTTATCTGTTCCAATTGGTATACTGGTTTTTTTATATTTTAATAAATTAAGACTATTTTAAAACTTGGAATAAATTAGTATAATCATCTGTCCACATGATGACATTATTAAAATTGTATTTACTTTCAAAATCAATGGCTAAATCTTTTATTTCTGGCTTATTTAAAAAATTTATTTTAATTTGTTAATCTTTTCAATCAATTCCTTATAATCCATTGTTACAAAATAAAAATCATTAAAAACATTCTGGGCATTGGGATTTAACTTTTTAGGCCGAGGTATGATCTGCCAATGCAAATGTTTAATGCTTGCTCCTGAATTTTCGCCGATATTCAAGGCTATATTAAACGAATCAGTATTGAAAATTTCACCTAAAGCAGATTTAACATTTTTTAAAACCTCAAAAAATTCCTGCCACTCTTTGCCTGTTAATTCATCAAAATCAATAATATGGCGTTTTGGTATAATCATTAAATTGCCGTCCAAATAAGGATATTTACTGGCCAAAACCAACCAGTTTTCAGTAGAAAACTTTTTAATCCCCTGATCTTCAATCACTTCTTTTGAACAAAAATCACAGTCATTGTTTTCATATTTATATTTGGCAAATTTTTCTTTGCGTATTTTTTGGAAAATTCTCATAAAATTAAAAGCAGCTAATATAATTATATTTTAGCTGCTTTAGGCTCATTTTTCAAGTCATGTCTCCCATCAATGATCTAGCAATTTTTTAATTTTAGCGATTATGTCCGAAGTATGAAGTGGATAAGCCGATTCTAAGACAATAATTCTAATGTTGTTTTGGCTTGCAAAATCCATTTTTTGCTTATTATATTGCTCATTGCTAGTCGGTGAAATAACCCAAATATCGGGGTTAATTTGCCTGACAAAATCAAACAAATCAGTAAAAATGACAGGGTAGTCGACCGCTTCTAGACCAGCTAAAATAATTCTGCGCTCTTTTTCATTGAAAATCGGCCGACCTGGACCCTTTTTAACAATCTTATCGGCTGCCAGTCCAACGACTAAAATATCTCCGCAACAGGCAATTTCTTCCAAATAATACAAATGGCCGGGATGAAAAATATCAAAAACACCCGTTGTTAAAACAACTTTCTTGTTTTGTACTTTAGCCTGTTTTATGGTTTCACTTAATTTTTCTAAATCAACTAATTTTCTAAGGTGCTTATCCTTCCCCACTTCACTCACCTCCTTTAAAGATTTTCTTTCAGCTTAGCAAAATAAAAAATCCTGTGCAAATCAAAAACCGCCTTTAAGGCGGTTTTTGATTTGTCGCTTTTTTAAACTTCAATTTTAAATTTAGAATACTTGTTCAATTTAAAAGCCAAAATCAAAGCTAAAACACCGGTAATCACTAATAAAATACCGACTAACATACCTAATAAATCTGGATAAATAAAAATCAAAACACCAATCAAAATAGCGAACAAGCCTTCAATGACTAAACCAGTAACTAAATTTTTAATTGTTTGGAAAACAATTTCAAATTTTTCCATACTTGTTAAAATTAATGATTAAATATTTAAATATTTTTAATTTTTTTCAAAACTCGCTCTAAAAAATTTTCAAATTTAGTCAAATCTTTATTTTCAAATTTAGCAAACTCATACTCAAAAATATCCTGATCGATTTTACCTTTAAAAACCCTATATAATTCAACCATGAGATATTTTTTAAATAAATTAACACGACCTTCCTTTTCTAAACGTCTGACACTGACTTTTATTTTAGGATTTTTAAGTACTCCAAAATTTCCCCATTTTTTGCATCGATCAGCAAAATCATGATCTTCGCATAAATAAAGTCTTTCATCAAAACCGTTAACTTTAAAAAAAATTCTGCGTGTACACATTATGCCGCTGCCGGGAGCGTGCGGATAGATATTTTTACTGGCGGAAATAAGTGAGTTTGATATTTTAAACAAAAGCTTGTCCAATCTTAAATCGGAAATCGGCTCATGATCAAACGTGGCAACATCATAAAAATTTTTATTAAATTCTTTAAGTGCTTTTTCTATAAATCTTTTTTCAATTAAAACATCGGCATCTAAAAATATAAAATATTCTCCTTTAGCTGCCTCAGCGCCTCTATTGCGGCCACAACCCGGCTTGCCACCTTTAACAATTAAAGCGCCATATTTTTTAGCTAACTTAACTGTTTTATCAGTTGAACCGGCATCAGCAACAATTATTTCAAAATCTTTATAATTTTGCTTTTTTAATGCTTCAAGCAATTTTCCGATGTATTTTTCCTCGTTTAAAGTCGGAATAATAACTGAAATAAATGGCTTGTATTGCATATTATTTATTTAATTTTTTATAAGGATTACTCTTCGCTGGCTTTCCTTTAATTACTTTTGTAGCTTTAATCGCCTTTTTATACAATTTCCTTGCTTCTTTTTCTATTGGTTCTGCTATTTTTTTCTTTTTCTTAACTTGTCTTTTAGCTTTTATTTTTCTTAACAAAGTCAAGGGCTGGCTTTTCAAATAATTGCCTAAAATAGTTAATTTTATTTGCTTTTTCATTTTATTGGACAAATTGTCTTTAAGCAAACCTTCCATTTCTGTATGCAAATAATCAGGCACAAACAAATAGAGCTGATTAATTTTTTCTTTTTTAATTAATTCATTCAAATGCTTTTTGAACTTACGGTATAATTCCTGCCTTAATCTTTGTTTTTTAGGCTCAAGCACAGCACCTGTAATCCTTTCCCCCGGCCGTCTGCCGCCTCCAGAACGTGTAACAAAAAAGCCTTCAGTATCAGTATAAACCTTGCTTGGTTTAGGAAAGCGAAAAGATTTAAGTTTTTTTATTTTTCCTTTGCTAGCCAAATAAAAATTCATGCCTAATCTGCCTGAAACAATCAAAAGCGCTTTTTCTTGCTCAAATTGCGGTAATTGTTTGGGTATTTGCATAAAATCAATTTAATTATAATTATTCTTTATTATAACAAAAAATCGCAAATTTAGCGATTTTTGAAATTCATACCAAATTTATTATGTTATAATGAAAATAATTAAAAAATAACCACTAATCTATATAAAAAAATCAATGATGCAGGAATTTAAAACCAAATTTTGGATTTGTTTAGTTATCTCCATACCTGTTTTGCTGCTCTCGCCGACTTTGCAAAGTTTTTTAAACTTGGAAAAAATATTAGCTTTTCATGGTGATATTTATGTATTATTTATTCTGTCTACTATTATATTTTTTTATGGTGGCTCGCCCTTTTTGAAAGGTTTTTATCGGGAAACTAAACAAAGCAAACCAGGTATGATGACCTTGATTGCATTGGCCATAACCATTGCTTACCTTTACAGCAGTGCGGTTGTTTTTGGTTTACATGGTAAATTATTTTTTTGGGAACTGGTTACCTTAATTGACGTTATGCTGCTCGGTCATTGGCTGGAAATGCGTTCAGTCAAAAGTGCTTCCAAAGCTCTGGAAGAAATTGCCAAATTATTACCGGCCAAAGCTCATAAAAAAATGCCAAACGGTCAAATAAAACAAGTTAAAATAGAAGACTTAAAATTTGATGACAAAATCATTATTAAGCCAGGTGAAAAAATCCCAGTTGACGGCCAGATCATTAAAGGCTCTACTTCAATCAATGAATCATTATTAACCGGTGAAGCCAAGCCAGTAGAGAAACAAAAAGGCGATCAAGTTATTGGCGGATCAATTAATCAGCAAGGCTCAATCACTGTACAGGTCAAAAAAACCGGTAAAGATTCATATTTATCTCAAGTCATTGAAATGGTCAAACAAGCCAAGCAAAGCAAATCACAGACCCAAAATCTGACTGATAAGGCTGCCATGTGGCTGACCATTATTGCCATTAGTACTGGTATCATTACTTTTATTGCCTGGTACTGGTTGTTAAATAATGATTTTGTTTTTGCCTTAGGACGGACAGTCACTGTTATGGTAATTGCCTGTCCGCATGCTTTAGGACTGGCTATTCCTTTGGTTATTGCTGTTTCCATTTCAATTTCAGCCAAAAACGGCTTATTAATTCGCAATCGGATAGCTTTTGAAAAAATGAAAGATATTGAAACAATTGTTTTTGATAAAACAGGCACCCTGACCAAAGGTGAGTTCGGAATTAGTGATATTGTTTTATTTAATAAAGGTTTAAGTGAAAAAGAATTAATCAAATATGCCGCTTCTTTGGAAGCCAAGTCAGAACATTCTTTAGCTCAGGCGATCGCCAAAGAAACTGAGCAAAAATTTGAAGTGCAAAATTTTCAAGCTATACCAGGCAAAGGAGTCATAGGCCAAATTAACAACAAGCAATTAATGATTTTATCACCCAAAGCTTTGCAAGAAAAAAATATTGAATATGACAAGACAAAAATCAACCCATTATCAAAACAAGGTAAAACAGTAGTTTTTGTTTTATTGGAAGATAAATTAATAGGCGCCATTGCTTTAGCTGACCAAATCAGACCTGAAGCAAAAAAAACTATTCAAAAACTGCAAAACAAAGGGATTCAATGTTTAATGCTGACTGGCGATAATCAAAAAGTCGCTCAATGGGTGGCTAATGAATTGGGCTTGGATGATTATTTTGCAGAAGTTTTACCAGCTCAAAAAGCCGATAAAATCAAAACTCTTCAAAAAAGCGGCAAAAAAATAGCCATGGTCGGTGACGGCATCAATGATGCGCCGGCTTTAGCTATGGCCGATATTGGTATTGCTATTGGAGCCGGCACTGATGTGGCTATTGAAACAGCTGATATTATTTTAGTTAAAAACAATCCTTTGGCAGTTTTGGCTATCTTAGATTTATCAAAGAAAACTTATAAGAAAATGTTGCAAAACCTGGCCTGGGCTACTGGTTATAACATCATTGCTTTGCCTTTAGCCGCTGGTGTTTTGGCTGTCTATGGTATTGTGCTTTCTCCGGCTATTGGAGCTTTGTTAATGTCTTTGAGTACAGTTATAGTGGCTATTAATGCCGGGTTTATTAAAGAGCCAAAAACAAAATAATGGCAAAATAAAAAAATAAGGCCTGAGCCTTATTTTGGGTTTTGATTATCAAATAATTTTTATTCTTTAGCCGGTATAAATTCATCAGGTGGAAGCTGGCGAAAAATCATATCCATTTCATTATTTACACCAAGATCAATCAGTAGTTTACTGATTGTTTTTTTGTGTTCACTTGTGCCATAAAAGATTTCTAAATACTGATATTTTTCCAGTGTTTTGTCACAAGCTTGGCATTGAGACGGTATAATGACAATACCTGACTGACCTGGCGCGAAAATTTCAGCCATTTTAGCTGAAATTTTCTCACGCAAGATTACAACTTCTTCATCGTTTTTTTCAAATCCATAAATTTTTATAACTGGCATAAAAATACCTCCTTAAATTAATTGAGTAATGGCTCGCCTCCGCTCTTACAGAGCTTCGGCGAGCGAAGGCTTATTTGAGGAAATGTTTTTTAAGAAAAGCTCTTCCAGAACCTGATTTTAAATATCTCTCGAAATCATATGCAATTTGAGAGGTAATAGCAAATATGTGAGGATGAAAACTGCAATTCGTGTTAAGCTTTAGCCATAATTCTTAAATAATTTAGACTATGGTTATAAAAAAACACGAGAATTTGTCCAGACTGCAGTTCTCAATATACGAGAAAGAATGGTCATTTTCGCGACAAACAAAGATACGAATGCGTCAAATGCGGCAGGAATTTCAGTAGCAACTCCAGAAAGATAACTTTGCAGAAAGTTCTTTGGAAGAAGTACGTTTGGAAAAGACAGACAACTAAGCAGTTAGCTGAAGAATATCAGCGAAGCGAGCGATGGATACGACAGCAGCTGGATAAGTTGCCAGTCAGAAAATCAACTGTTAAGCCGCAACCAGTTGTTATCGTTGCGGATACGACTTTTGTAAAAAGACTTTATGGCGTAAGTGTTATTCGCTCTCCGCATCTCAAGAGAAATCTGGTTTGGAAAGTGACTTTAACGGAAAGCGCCAAGACATATCACGAGCTTAGATGGCGGTTAGAAAAACAGGGATTTGAAATTCAGGCTGCCGTAGTTGACGGCAGGCCAGGCTTAATCGAGGTTTTTTGGGATGTGCCGATACAAATGTGCCATTTCCATCAAATTGCCATTATGACTCGGTATTTGACCACCAGACCGAAATTGATTGCTGGGCAAACACTGAGGCATATTGCACTATGTATTTCCAAAAGCAACGAGGATGAAATGAGAAAAACACTAAATAATTGGCATGACAAGTGGAAAGAATTTTTAAAAGAGAAAACTTTTAATCCCGCAACTAAGCGATGGTTTTATACTCATAAAAGATTACGCTCAGCTTTCCGAAGCATTAATAGGAATTTATCGATACTCTACACTTATCAGAAATATCCAGAGCTCAATATCCCCAACACTACTAATTCGCTTGACGGAACATTCAGCCACGTCAAAGATATGTTAAGGATTCACAGGGGGTTAAAAAAAAATAGAAAACTGAAGATGATCGATGAAATTCTTTCAAAAAATCCTCACTAATTTACCATTACGCCCAATTTGATTGTTTTCAAAATAAAAATAACACACTATTTCCCAAGGCATTTTATATTTTGTAGTCTTAACTTCGGCATTATTATGTCTTTTTATCCTATCATCTAAATCAGAAGTAACTCCAACATAAATACTCGAGTCTTTTTGACTTTTGATTATATAAACTATTTTCATAAAGTTGAAGCTGGTCATCACCAGCCCACCTTCGCTAAAGCTACGGTGGGCTTAGGCCGAAGTTCGCTGAATTTGAGAATTTTTATTGCTGGTCTTAACCAGCCGGAGACTGACGAAAATCGAATTAAGAGTTGGCCTGCCTTCGCTATTCCAGCTGTGCTGGCCTAGCTTCGGCAGGCGTAGGCTGAGCACCGTAAACAACTTCAGAATCAGTATTTTAAAAAAAAGAGTATATTCATTTGCCTAATTTAAGTATACAGGTAATTTAATATATACTTTAGTTAATCTTTAATAGTAACTATATCTATATTTTATTAATTAATAAATACTGTTTTAAAAGTAAAATCATAAGATATATAATTGCTGCAAGAAAAATAATAGCTGGCCCTGAAGGTATATTTAAATAATAAGATAGAACAACCCCAAATATATTTACAAAAATAGCAATTAAACTTGACCATATTATTATCCGTTTAAAATTATTGCTCAAAAGCTGAGCGCTTGAAGCAGGCAAGGTTAAAAGCG
>CAZPVP010000003.1:0-71593 GCA_964590345.1 uncultured Gammaproteobacteria bacterium
ATGAGCCAAAATTTAATATGTTCATCAACCAAATTTATTCCATCATCCCTAAATTAGTAATCTTATGAAAATTATAAATAAACGAAAAATTTTTTTTACAGTATCGGGACTGATAATTTTAATTTCAGTGCTTGTTTGGATTGCTTGGGGATTGAATTTAGGCATTGATTTTACAGGCGGTAGTTTGTTGGAAGTTGAATATGTCGGTGACAGGTCAAGCCCTGAAGCAGTTAAAAACATTTTGGCTGATTTAGATTTGGAAGGGTTGAATATTCAGCCGACTGATGATAAGGGTTATATTTTAAGATTTAAAGAAATTGACGAAGAAACACATCAACAGATATTAGAAAGATTAAATAAGGTTGAAGGTGCGGAAGATATTAATAAAGAGAATAGCAAAAAGGATATAAATGTTGAAAATATAGCTGGTAAAGAGGGTGTTGATGTTGCTAATGTAGGTTTTGAAACTGCTAGTCAAGATAGAGTCATTGAGAATCGCTTTGAAGCAATTGGCCCGGCAATTGGTCAGGAATTAAAATCAAAGTCAATTTGGGCAATTATTATTGTTTTAATTGCTATTGTCGCTTATATTGCCTGGGCTTTTCGTAAAGTGTCTTATCCCATTACATCTTGGAAATATGGTGTAGTGGCAATTATTACTTTATTTCATGATGTTTTAATAACTTTAGGTATATTTATATTTTTGGGAAGATATTTAGGCTTAGAAGTTAACACGCCATTTGTAGCTGCTTTACTGACTATTTTGGGTTATTCTGTTAATGATACAATAGTGGTTTTTGATAGAATTAGAGAAAATTTACATAAATATGAAGGTGAATTTGAAGAAATTGTTGACAAAAGTGTTCGTGAAACAGTCACTCGTTCAATTAATACTTCATTAACTACCGAGTTAGTTTTATTGTCTATTTTATTTTTCGGTGGTGCAACTATTAGAGAATTTGTGCTTGTTTTGGCTATTGGTATTTTACTCGGTACTTACTCGTCTATTTTTACGGCTTCACCTTTATTAGTTGTTTGGCAAAAATTAGATTGGCGCTTAAAAAAGAGCTAAAATTAGTGTAAAATACCACATTATCATTGTGAACAAAGTGAAGAATTTGTTATAAGGGGATACAGATTTTTCATTATACTCAGGATGACAATGTGGTTTTTTTTTATTTTAAAATACTTGACATTTATCTTAAATTGTTATAAGATACTTAAATCAGACAAGATACTTGCAATTTTGTAAAATATAAGCTATAATAGATAATATGCTATCTCTTGACATTTTTTTTTATATATGTTATACTAAGTTATAGTGAAAACTCTTTTAGGAGTTAAGCTATAAAGAAAAGTACATTTTTCTTGATTTATTATATTGTAAATAATTACTATTGAATAATATGACTGCAAAAATAAAAACAATTAATTATACGGACTTGGCTAATTCTCTATTAGCTAATTTAGCTGAAAGGGAATGTGAAGTTTTGCAAAAAAGAAATGCCATAGCTGATAATCCAAAATATACCTTGGAGCAGATCGGTAGGGATTTTAATATTACTCGTGAAAGAGTCAGACAAATTGAAAGAGAAGGTCTAAAAAAGATTAAAACCTTAGATTATGCTAAAGTTAATTTTCCTATTAGCGATTTAGAAGCTTTAGTTTTGAATTATTTGAAAAATCATGGCGGTTTAATGGCTGAAAAACACTTGATTGATAAATTGCTTCAAGAAAAAGATGAAAAGCAAGAAAAAGCTTTAAATTTTATTTTAGCTAATGTTTTAGCTCAAAAATTTGAAAGAATAGTTATTTCTAATAAATACGATATTATCTTAAAATTAGAAGACGTTAGTTTAGATGAAATTTTAGAAATTGTCGAAGCTTTAAAATCAATTATTGAAAATCATGGCCAGCCATTGCATGTAAAAGATCTATTAAGTAAAGTTCAATCACATAAGTATTTTAAAATAATTGAAGAAAGAGAAGCTGAGAATGAAGCTATTTTAGAAGCATTGCTTAATATTAGCAAAGAATTAAATAGCAATATTTTGGGTCAATGGGGATTATTTAATTGGAACGCCATTAGACCGAAAAGAATGACTGATAAGGCTTATTTAATCATGCTTAAAGAAGGTAGACCTTTGCATTTTGTTGAAGTTGCTGATTTAATTAACCAAGCTAATTTTGACCGTAAAAAAGCTCATCCAGCAACAGTGCATAATGAATTAATTTTAGATGACAAATATGTGCTGGTTGGTCGAGGCATTTATGCTTTGCGTGATTGGGGTTATCAAGAAGGTACGGTGGCTGATATTATTACAAAGATACTGAAAGAAAAAGGACCAATGACCAAAAAAGAATTAACTGAAGAAGTCTTAAAGCAAAGATTAGTTCAAAAAACAACCATCACTTTAGTTTTAATGAATAAGGATAAATTTATCAGATTAGAAAACGGTACTTATAAACTCGCTTAATAAAAATTACATAATAAAAAAGAAACCTCCAATTCTGTGAGGTTTCTTTTTGTTTTTAGGTAGTAAAATTTTTAAAAATTATGTATAATATAATTAAATTATTAACTTGACCGCTAATTTTATGATACGAATGATTGTTTTCGTGCAGATAATGATTTTAGCGGTTTGGTTAGCATTTATAAATTTATGATAGAAATAGATTTAATAGCAATATATCAATTTTTTGATCAATTTGTCGGGCTTTCAGCTTGGGAAATAATCTGGCTTTTATTATTTAAATATTGGGGCTGGTTGATTTTTATTTTTATTTTTTTAAGATTTCTTGCTTGGCCAGAATATATGTTCAGTAGGAATGTGAAATGGGCAATGAAACAAAAGCCACCAGTACTTTTAGCTATTGACGTGCCAAAAAGAAACGAACAAAGCATCCAGGCAATGGAAAATTTTTTTGATCATCTATTAGGCGCTCATGGCACTTTTACTAAATGGGCAAAATATATTGAAGGCGAGTTTCAAAGGTCGTTGTCGGTTGAATTGGTTAGTATTGAAGGCAATATTCAATTTTTGGTTCGCTGTCCTGGTGATTGGCGTAATTTAGTTGAAGCGGCTGTTTATTCTCAGTATCCTGATGCTGAGATTACTGAAGTAGAAGATTATACTAATAGCGTGCCCCAAAATTATCCTAATGAAACTCATGATGTATGGGGTGTTGAGTTTACTTTAAGTGGCAACAAGTATTTGCCAATTAAAACCTACCCAAAATTTGAACACCGTTTTTCAGAAGTTTTTGTTGATCCTATGGCAGCTTTACTGGAAACAATGAGTTCAGTCGGCCCTGGTGAACAGATTTGGATTCAATATATTCTGACGCCTTTGGCTGTTGATTGGGGTAAAGAAGGAAAAAAAGAAATTGATAAGATTTTAGGCAAACCTGTTGCAACTAAAAAAGGAATATTAAGCACTTTAACTGGTGGAATATCAAATATTGCCAGTGAGTTTACAGAGCAATTAGCAGGTTTGTCTTTGACTGGTGAAGCAAAAACCGAGGAAAAGAAATCGGATTTGCCTTCTATGATGCTTCATCTGTCTCCTGGGCAAAAAGAACAACTTGAGGACATCGAACGTAAAATTTCTAAATTAGCTTTTAATACTAAGATTAGATATGTGTATGTAGCAGAAAAGGATAAAATGAATAAGGCACTAGGAGTAAATGCTGTAATCGGCTCAATAAAACAATGGACAGATATGAATTTAAATGGGTTAAAGCCCGATTTAAAACCGACAGGCACAAGCTCACCTCAATATATTTTAATTAATTACCGTAGAAATTCCAGAAAAAATAAAATAATGACTGCTTATAAAAAAAGAAGCACAATTGTTGGATCACCAGCAAAACCGATGTGCAATGAAGAATTGGCTTCACTTTGGCATTTTCCAAGCATGTATATAAAAGCGCCGTTGCTTAAAAAGACAGAATTTACTAAAGCAGCAGCGCCAGTTGGTTTGCCAATGAGCGAAGCACCAGTAGAAACAGAAGCTGAAAAGAAAAAAGCCGAAGAAATAGTAGAAGAAGCAGCAGTAAAAGCCCAAGTTGAGCCAACTTTTGATTATGACAGCGATGAATTTGAGAAACAGTTTGCTAAAGATAAAAAATCCTTTAAAGAAAGCCGGTCCGCTCGCGAAAAGCGATTAAAAGAAATAGAAAAAGAAGAAAAGAATAAATTGAAAGAAAAGCAAGAATCAGAAATTTCAGCAGAAGAGCGAGAAGATCAAAAAAAAGAATCAGCTGAAAATATCCCGGGAAATTTGCCATTTATTGATTAAATATTACGAATTACGAATCGGTACGAATATACTAATTATCAAGCAGTAAGGTAAATCAATTAAATTATATGGAAGAAGAAAAAAAACAAAAACAAGAAATTAAATCAGATGTAACTCCTTTTGCGGTCACTACTTTTAGAAACAGGGAGCGCGTTTTTGGTATTAAAAAAGACGATCGCAGACGTCACGTTTATATTATAGGTAAGACCGGTATGGGGAAAACGACTTTAATTGAAAATATGGTTTATTCAGATATAATTTCTGGCAATGGAGTTTGTTATGTTGATCCTCATGGTGATACAGCAGAAAAGATACTTGAATGGATACCATCAAGTCGTATTAATGATGTGATATATTTTAATCCGGCTGATTTAGAATACCCGATATCTTTTAATGTTTTGGAAAAAGTAGCGCCAAAACATCGCCACTTAATCGCTTCTGGTTTAGTGGGTGTTTTTAAAAAATTGTGGGCTGATTCCTGGGGACCAAGATTAGAGTATATTTTAAGAAATGCAATTTTAGCTCTTTTAGAGTATCCTGACAGTACATTACTCGGCATTAATAGAATGTTAGTTGATAAAGAATATCGTAAAAAAGTAGTCGCAAAAATTTCTGATCCAGTGGTTAAATCATTTTGGGTTGACGAATTTCCAAAATGGAATGAACGTGTTTTGCAGGAAGTTGTTTCACCGATTCAAAATAAAGTCGGGCAGTTTTTGTCAACGGCTTTGATTCGTAATGTCGTCGGACAAGTAAAATCATCTATTAATTTGCGCAAAGTTATGGATGAAGGCAAAATTTTAATTTTAAATCTTTCTAAGGGCAGGATGGGAGAAGATGCCTCTGCTTTGCTTGGTTCTATGATGGTGACAAAAATTCAATTGGCGGCGATGAGCCGAGTTGATATATCTGAAGAAGAAAGAAGGGATTTTTATCTTTATGTAGATGAATTTCAAAATTTTGCCACTGATTCATTTGCTGATATTTTGTCAGAAGCGCGTAAATACCGTTTAAATTTAATTATTGCCCATCAGTATATTGAACAATTGGGTGAAGTAGTTCAGCCCGCTGTTTTTGGCAACGTGGGTACTTTAATAGTTTTTCGTATTGGCGCGGCAGACGCTGAGTTTTTAGAAAAAGAATTTGACCCATATTTAACCATGCAGGATTTGGTTAATTTGCCCAAATACCATATTTATTTGAAATTAATGATTGATGGGGTTGCTTCTGAACCATTTTCAGCAAAAGGCTTGCCTCCCGTTTATAGTGAATCTTTGGGCAATGAAGAAAAAGTTATTACTGTTTCCAGAGAAAGATATGCTAAGCCAAGAGATACTGTTGAAGATAAAATTAAAAGATGGAGTGAAACAAGAGCTGAAGAACCGCCAAGGGGTTTTGAAGAGAGAGCGCCAAAAGGTGTAAGGCCAGGGCAAAGACCTGCGCCCTCATCTGTTCAGCCCCCAGCAAGTGAAGAGAAAAAAGCTAAGCATCAGAAGACAAAAAAAGGCTTCCCAGCCGTTTGTTATAACTGCGACAAAGAAATTGAAGTACCTTTTAAACCCGATAATGTTCGGCCAGTTTTTTGCAAAGAGTGTTTAAAAAATGCCCGTCGCGGTGAGATTAAAATTAAAAAGAAGCAGCCAGCTGAAGAGAAAGCTGAGGCTAAAGTTAAAGATGAAGGTGTTTCATTATCGCAAATAGAAAAAAAGACTTTTGATTTTAAAGGACGTTTGGTTGAGGCAAAGCCAGCTAAGAAAGAAGAGTCTAAAAAAGAAGAAAAACAAATTAAAAAAACAAAACAAAGAGAAGAGAAACCTATTCAAAAGACAGAGGAAAAAAAGGAAGAGAAATCCTCTGAAAAAGTAAAAGTTAAGCAAGAAGAAAAAACAGTTCAAAGGCTAGAAGGGGAAAGGGCAGAAAATAAGAGAGAAGAAGTGCCAGTTAAAAAAAAGGAAGAAATAGAGGAAAAGAGTGGAGTAGCTGAAGAAAAATCAGCTAAAAAACCCTCAGTTGATTTATTAGCCGGACAAGATGAGGAAAAAGAAGTTAATGAAGGAGAAGTCATCGAATTATGAAATCTGAATGCTGAAATCGGAGATTTATATTAGGGATAATTAATAATTTAAAATAATGATTTATTTAGGTGCGGATCACGGCGGGTTTAAATTAAAACAAGCGATTATACAATATTTAGCTAACTTAAATCTGGAATATAAGGATTTAGGCAATTTTAAATTAGAAAAAGATGATGATTATCCTGATTACGGTTATAAAGTTGCCAAAGCAGTGGCTAAAGATAAAAATTCAAAGGGAATTTTAATTTGTGGTTCCTCTTTTGGAGTATGTATTGTGGCTAATAAAGTTAAAGGCATAAGAGCGGTTTCTGTTAGCACAGTTAATGATGCTAAATTATCGCGTGAGCATAATCATGCCAATGTTTTGTGCTTATCTGGTTGGGATACTTCAGTTATAAAAGCCAAAAAAATTGTCAAAGCCTGGTTAAATACCAAATTTTCTAACAAGCCTCGTCATCGTCGCAGATTGAATAAAATTAAACAAATTGAAAATAAGGATTTTAAAGACTGAAGTCTTAATTTCGGGAGCAGTAACACACTCCCATACATATATGAATATTCAAATTGTTCCAACACTTTTAACCCATTCTTTAGCTGAATTTAAATCGAAATTAAAAAAACTTGAGCCTTATTTTGCATTAATCCAAATCGACTGTGCTGATGGGAAATTTGTGAAAAATAAAACTTTTTACGATATCAATAAGATTAAAAAAATCAGAACCAAAGTCAATTACGAGCTGCATTTAATGGTTAAAGAACCATTAAAAGAGATTAAAAAATGGGAGAATTTTAAAAAAGTTAAAAAAATTATTTTTCATTATGAAGCATTAAAAAGTGATCAGCAAGTTTTGGAACTAATTGAATATTTGAAAAAAATAAAAATTAAAGCTGGTTTGGCTGTTAATCCGGAAACAAAAGTTGAAAAGGTTAAAAAATTTATTCCCAAATTGGATTTGATTTTATTTTTAGGTGTCAAACCTGGTTGGGGAGGACAAAAATTTCAGCCCAGAATTTTAAATAAAATTCGCAAAGTTAGAAAATTATATCCAAAACTTGATATTGAAGTTGATGGGGGAGTTAATTTAAAAAATGCTAAACAAATTATTAAAGCGGGTGCAAATATTTTGGCGGCTGGCAGTTTATTTATTAAATCAGAATATATTAGGCAAACAATTACTCAAATAAAGAATAAATTTAAAAAATAACTTAAGCTTTATGAAAAATGTAAATTACAATCTGATTAAGATGCTTCATAACACACTCGATGACTTGTGGCGTTTGGAAAATTTTTACATTAAAGATGCCAAAAAAATGAAATGTAAGGGCTGTCAGGCGGTTTATGAGCAAATGCGCGTAGAGTTGAAGAAGCACATTAATTTACTACGAGATGAGTTAGCTGATCATATCGAAAAAGGTAAATTTAAATAATTAAATTTTATGATTAATAAAAAAATATATCGTTGTTCAGTCTGTGGCTATATTTATCGTGATAAAAATGCTCCGTGTGAGTGTCCTTTTTGCCATAATAAAGGTGTTTTTGAAGAAATACCCGAAGATAAAATTAATTTTGAATTTTTTAAAGATGCTTGGACAAAACAGGTTAATTGGATGAACTCAACCAAATATCAGGATGAGATTATGTTAAATCCCGACGAAAAGATTTTAAAAGATTTAGCTGAGACTATGGGGAAATATTTAAAAGATAACAAACAAGCTTATTGTCCTTGTCGTCTTTTATCGGGGGATAAAGAAGCCGATCGCAAAATAATTTGCCCTTGTTATTTGTATATGGGTGAAATTGAGACGCAAGGAAAATGCCATTGTTCGCTTTATTTGGTAAAAAATAAAAAGAAGTCTGAGATTTGAGATCTGATTTATGAAATATAATTTAAAAAAACTTAAGAAAACAGCTAATTTTTTACGCCAGGACGTGATTAAAATGCTGGCAGAAGCTGGTTCTGGCCATTCAGCCGGATCCTTGGGCTTGGCTGATATTTTCGCGGCTTTATATTTTAATATTTTAAATCATAAGCCGAAAAAGCCGAATTGGCCAAATCGTGATCGCTTGATTTTATCCTGTGGCCATATTGCGCCAATTCGTTATGCTGCCATGGCTAGAAGCGGTTACTTTCCAGTTAAAGAACTCAAAACTTTACGTAAATTAGGTTCACGTTTACAAGGCCATCCTTCAATGGCTGATTTGCCTGGTTTAGAAAATTCCTCTGGGCCTTTGGGACAGGGAGTTTCAGTGGCTGTGGGCAAGGCTTTAGCAGCGAAAATGAACCGCAAAAAATATTTTGTTTATTGCATAACTAGTGACGGCGAGCAGGATGAGGGCCAGACTTGGGAGGCAGTTATGGCAGCGGCCAAATATAAACTTAATAATTTAATTTTTATTTTAGACAGAAATCAAATTCAAATTGATGGTTATACACAAGATATTATGCCATTGGAATTTTTGAAAACCAAATACGAGGCATTTAATTGGTTTGCAATGGAAACTGACGGCAATGATATTGAAAAAGTAATTAAATCATTGGAAATCGTTAAGCGGGGAAAGGATCGGCCAAAAATTATAATAGCTAGAACCGTGCCAGGAAAAGGAGTTAGTTTTATGGAAAACCGATGGGAATGGCATGGCCGGACGCCTTCTAAAAATGAGGCAGAAAAGGCTTTAGCGGAATTACAAAAGGCGCTTTAAAATGACAAATAACAAATATCAAATGACAAATATCAAAATTCAAATAAAAAAACAATCTCTATTAAAAGCCTGTCGTGACGGTTTTGGCGAGGCGCTTTTAGAATTAGGCAAAAGGAATAAAAATGTGGTTGCTGTTTCTGCTGATTTGGCTGAATCAACGCGCTGTTTAGATTTTAGTAAAAAATATCCGGAACGTTTTGTTGAAGTCGGTGTAGCTGAACAAAATATGGCCGGGGTAGCAGCTGGATTGGCTTTGGAAGGCAAAATACCATTCACGTGTTCATTTGCTGTTTTTTCTCCGGGCCGAAATTGGGAACAGATTCGGATTTCAATTTGTTATAATAAAGCTAATGTAAAAATAGTTAGTTCGCATGCTGGTTTAAATGTGGGGGAAGACGGCGCAACTCATCAGGCCTTGGAAGATATTGCCTTAATGAGAGTTTTACCTAATATGACAGTGATTGCGCCTTGTGATTATTTAGAAACTAAAAAAGCGGTTTTGGCAGTTGCTAAGATTAAGGTTCCGGTCTATATCCGTTTCGGCCGGGAAAAAACTCCTGTTTTTACAGAGCCAAGAAAATCTTTTAAAATCGGCAAGGCTGAAATTTTTAAAGAAGGTCAGGATGTGACAATAATTGCTTGCGGACCAATGGTTTATGAGGCATTGTTGGCAGCTAAGGAATTAAAAAAAGAAAAAATAGATGCAGAAGTCATAAATTGCCATACCATTAAGCCTATTGATGCCAAGACAATTATTCGTTCGGTTAAAAAAACAAATCGGGTAGTGACAATTGAAGAACACCAGGTTAACGGGGGATTAGGCAGTGCCATAGCAGAAATTTTAGGCCAAAATTATCCCGCCCCTATAAAAATAATCGGTATGCCAGATAAATTTGGCGAGTCGGGAAAAGCACAGCAGCTTTTAGATAAATATAATTTAACTGCTGATAATATAGCTGATCAATGTTATAAATTAATGAAATAAATATGGAAAAACCAAAACAACTATACATTTTACCATTTGATCACCGCTCAACTTTCAGGCGCGGTTTATTCGGCTGGAAAGAACCGATTAATAAATCGCAAGTTCAAAAAATAAAAGATACAAAAAAAATGATTTGGCAGGCCTTTTTAAAGGTTCATCTAAAAAGTCATTTCAAAGAATATCTCGGTATTTTAATTGACGAGCAGTTTGGGTCGGAGATATTAAGAGAAGCCAAGAAGTTGGGTGTAATCACTATTTTGACTACGGAAAAAAGCGGAGAAAAAGTTTTTGATTTTGAGTATGGAAAAGATTTTGGCAAGCATATTTTAAAATTTAAGCCGGATTATGCTAAAGTATTGGTTCGTTATAATCCAAGCAATAAAAAACACAATTTGGTTCAATTGAAAAGACTTAAAAAGATAAATAATTTTTGCCAGAAAAACAAAATTGGTTTTTTGTTTGAATTATTGGTGCCGGCAACTGATGAGCAATTGAGAGTTTATAAAGATAAGTTTACTTATGACAAGAAAGCCAGGCCCAATTTAACCAAAACAGCGATTAAGGAAATTCGCGCATTTGGTATTGAGCCTGACATTTGGAAATTAGAGGCCATGGATAAAAAATTTGATTGGCCAATGATTATTAAGGAAATCAAGAAGAATAATAAAAAAAATTTTAAAATAATTGTTTTGGGCAGAGCCGCTCCTAAACCGGTCGTTAAATATTGGTTAAAAACCGCTGTTAATTTTGAAGAAATTTTCGGTTTTGCAATCGGTAGGACGATATTTTTCGCGCCTTTGAAAAAATATCGCGATAAAAAAATTACAAAAAGAAAAGCAATAGACCTGATTGGCAAGAATTTTCAATTTTTCATTAAGTTTTGGCAAAAACAAAAGATTGGTAAAAAATATTATTAATTAAAATATTTAATATGTATGACATTATTACAATTGGTTCAGCGACAAAAGACGTGTTTTTGCTTTCTAAAAATTTTAAATTAATTAAATCTGATAAATTTAGGGGAGGTGTCGGTGAATGTTTCGCTTATGGTGCAAAAATTGAATTAGGGGATATTTATTTTGATACTGGCGGAGGCGCAACAAATACAGCTTATACATTTTCTAATTTAGGTTTAAATCCATCGATAGTATCCAGAATTGGTAATGATATTTATGGCATAGAAATTTTGACAGTTTTGGCTGATAAAGGCATTGATATAAGTAATTTAACAGTTGATAAAAAGCACAAGACTGCTTATTCAACAATTTTAATTACCCCTGAAGGTGATCGAACAATTTTAGTCTACAGAGGCGCTAGCGCTAATTTTTCAGCTAAGGATTTTAATTTCGCTAAATTGAAAACCAAATGGTTTTATATATCATCTTTGGCTGGCAATATAGAGTTATTAAAAAAAATTTTTTCTTTTGCCAAAAAAAATAAAATCAAAATTGCCTGGAATCCAGGCAGCGGTGAATTAAAATTAGGCAAAAGCAAGTTGGCGCCATTAATTAAGCAAACGACAATTTTTAATGTTAATAAAGAAGAAGCCGCTAAATTATCTGGCAGAAAAGAGATAAAGCAAATTTATAAAGTTTTAGACAATTTGACCCCGAATTATTTGGTTATAACCGATGGAGACAAAGGCGCATATTTGTCTGATGATATGCTGATTTACCATGCCAAGGCTCTTGGTTCAAAGCCAGTCAATACAACTGGAGCAGGCGATGCATTTGGTTCGGCTTTTTGCGCTGGTTTGATTTTAAAGAATGATTGGGATTTTGCTTTGCGTTTGGCAATTTTAAATTCTGACGGGGTGATTAAGGAAATGGGCGCCAAAAATGGCCTTTTACCAAAAATACCAAAACAAAAAAAATTAGATAAAGTTAAAATAACTATTTTAAAATGAAAAAACACGTCATCTTTGATTATAATAAAATTACATCCTTAATATATTTGGGAACAAACTCTTGTTGTCAGACGCATTTTAAACAGGAGTTGTTAAATAAAGGTATCAGAGGTGATATTTCTTTAGAAGGGGAAAGAATTGATCAACCAGAAGGCATTGATTGTTTTTTATGGTTGCCGGTTAAGGATCATACTGCACCAAGTTTGAAACAGCTTTGGATAGGAGTAAAAACCATAGAAGCTTTGCTTGATCAGAAAGTTAAGATTTATTTGCATTGTAAAAACGGCCATGGCAGAGCGCCAACAATGCTGGCCGCTTATTTTATTTATAATGGCATGACAATTAATCAGGCAATTGAAAAGATAGTTAAGAAAAGGCCAGAAATTCATATAGAAGAAAGTCAGAAAAGACAATTACAAAAATTCAAGAAATATACAAAGAAAACATAATAAACATAAACTTGTGGAAAAAAGAATTAAAAAACTTGACAGATTTTTGTCAGGTTTTTATAATCTTGTATATAAAAATAAAAATTAATATCAAAGCCATGTCAGATCCTTGTCCTGTTTGCGAGCAAGATCCTTGTACTTGCGAGCAAGATTATATATATCATCCTCCGACAACCGCTGATTTAGATGATGATGAAGAATAAGCGCCCTAAATTTTGGGCGCTTTTTTATTCGACAAAATGAAATTATTTTGCTAAAATTATTGCATAAAAAATATTTTCTTATTATGGATTTAAAACCCGAAATTTTTTATGAAATTGAACTTAAATCCGTACTTGATAAAAGCAAATACGAAGAAATTAATAATTTGCTTAATACCGATTCTATATTCAAGCTTTTAAATAAAGAGTCGATTACGACCGAATTTTATAAGGCTGATCAGGACAAGACCGATGTCCGATTGCGCTATTCTGATAAAACCATTGAGATTGTTTGCAAAAAGGGACTGGTAACAAAATGCTGCCGTAAAGAAATTCGGATACCCTTGAATTCTTTAGAAAAACTCGATCATTTTAGGGAAGTTTTTGATTTGCTGCCATTAATTAAAGAGCCCAAAATTCTAAAGCACAAGCAGGAATTCAATTATCATTATAAAGGCTATGATTATATTGTTTGTTTGCAATATATTGAAAATTTTGCTTATTTGGTCGAAGTAGAATATTTGGCCGAACAAGATGATAGTCAGGTTCATGAACCGAATTTAAAAAATATCTTAGAAGAATTAAATTTAAAAATGATTGACAGCGATAAATTTTTAAAAAGAGTAGCAGATTATAAAGCCGGCAAAGTAACTATTAATTATCCAATATGAAGTTATATATAGTGGCTACGCCAATAGGTAATTTAGAAGATATTAGTTTGCGGGCCTTGCGGATTTTAAAAGAGGCGGATTTTGTCTTATGTGAGGACACTAGGGTAACAAAAATTTTTTTGGATAAATATGAAATCAAAACTCCGACTATTTCATATTTTCAGCATTCTAAAATTTCCAAAGTCAATAAAATAATTGATTTATTAAAATCCGGCAAGAATTTAGCTTTGGTTTCTGACGCTGGTACGCCAGGTATTTCAGATCCTGGGAATAAACTTATTGAGCAAGTGGTTGGAGTTTTGAAAAATAGGGTAGAGATAATTCCGATTCCCGGAGCTTCAGCTGTTATTTCTGCTTTATCAATTTCTGGTTTGCCGACTGATAAATTTGTTTTTTACGGTTTTTTGCCTTATAAAAAAGGCAAGGAAAAAATTTTAAAAGAAATAATTGGCAATAAATACACTTCGGTTTTTTATGAATCAACCCATCGGATTTTAAAGACATTAAGTAAATTACAGGATTTAGGTTTAAATAAACAAGTGGTTATTTGTCGGGAATTAACTAAAAAATTTGAAACAGTTTATCGGGGGAATATTGAGAAAGTGTTGGAGGAACTGGAAAAGGGGATTAAAAAAGGGGAGTTTGTGGTGGTGGTAGGTTGAATTCTGAAATCTGAGATCTGAAATATAATATTTATATTATCGACGGCTTTAGCCGTCGTACGGCCGCTAAAGCGGCCGATAATGTAATGGGAATAAAATAAATTTTATGGCAAATATATTAATTTTTGGCGGTAGTATAACTTATGGCGCCTGGGATATAGAAAAAGGTGGCTGGGTTCAAAGATTACGCAGTTATTTGGAACAAAATTATGAACTACAGCGATATTTTGTTTATAATTTTGGCATATCAGGCGATACTAGTTCTATGATTTTAGATCGTTTTGAGACCGATATTAAGTATAGAGTTGATGAAGATGAGAGAAATATTATTATTTTTGCGACTGGCACTAATGATTCGGCTTTTTTAGAAAAAGAAAATAAACAAAGAACAGAAATTAAAGTATTTAAAAAGAAGTTAGGAAAATTAGTTAAATTGGCTACTAAATATTCAAATAAAGTAATATTTATTGGTTTAACAACAGTTAATGAGCCAATGGTTTCACCAATACCTTGGAAGCCAAATATTCTTTATAATAATCAAAATATATTGCAGTATAATAATATAATTAAAGATTTTTGTCAGAAAAAGAATATTTTATTCATTGATCTATATGATGAAATCAGCTGGGATAATTTAGTTGATGGTATTCATCCTAATGAAAAAGGTCATGAAATTATGTTTGAAATTATTAAAGATGAATTAATAAAAAATAAAATTATATAATTTTATGCCGAAAAAACAAAAAACTTTTTATATTACAACAACTTTGCCTTATGTAAATGCTGATCCGCATATTGGTTTTGCAGCAGAAATTATCAGGGCTGATATTTTTGCCCGCCATCAAAGAATGATAGGTAAGGAAGTTTTTTTTAATACTGGGACTGATGAACATGGCTTGAAAATTTATCGCCAAGCGCAAGCGGCTGGTAAAGCTCCGCAAAAATACGTAGATGAATATGCAGCTAAGTTCCAATTTTTGGATGACACTTTAGATTTAAGTTTTAACAGCTTTATCCGGACAACCGATCCTCATCATATTAAAGCGGCTCAGGAATTTTGGAAATTATGCCAGGAAAAAGGTGATATTTACAAAAAAAATTATCAGGTTAAATATTGCGTGGGCTGTGAAATGGAAAAAAGCGATTCCGAGCTGGAAAATGGCCGCTGTCCGATTCATCCCAATCAGGAGTTGGAATTGATTGATGAAGAAAATTACTTTTTCGCCTGGTCAAAATATGAAAAAAAACTTTTAAAATTATACAAGGAGAATCCTGACTTTGTAGTGCCCCAGCACCGTTTGCACGAAATTAAAAACTTTGTTAAATCAGGCTTACAGGATTTTTCAATTTCTCGTTTGAAAAATAAAATGCCATGGGGTGTTCCTGTCCCGGGAGATGAGAATCATGTCATATATGTCTGGTTTGATGCCCTTGTTAATTATATTTCCTGTTTGGGCTGGCCTAAAAATAAGAAGAAATTTAATAAATTTTGGCCGGGGATCCAGGTAGCTGGCAAAGATAATTTGCGGCAGCAATCTGCTATGTGGCAGGCTATGTTAATGTCAGCTGGTTTAGCTAATTCAAAACAAGTATTAATTTTTGGTTTTATTAATTCAGGCGGTCAGAAAATGAGTAAAAGTTTAGGCAATGTAATTGACCCTTTTGAAGTTGTTCATAAATATGGGACTGATGCGATTCGCTATTTTATTGCCGCGGGTTTGGCAGCTTTTGAAGACAGTGATTTCACTTATGAAAGGTTTGAAGAAAAATATAATTCAGATTTAGCCAATGACCTTGGCAACTTGGTTTCTCGCGTCTTATCAATGACCGAGAAATACCATAACGGTATAGTGCCGAAATATCAGATTGAAAAGGACAAGTTATTTGCATTTGACTTGAAAACCGATTGGGATCGATACGATTATTTTATGGATTTGTATCAGCTTGATCAAGCATTGGAAGTTGTTTGGGAAAATATTAGAAAAGCCAATGCTTATATTGATAAAGAAAAGCCTTGGGAATTAGCAAAAATTCAGCCTAAAGTTTTAGCTGATGTTATGTACAATCTTTTGGAGGTTTTGCGTCAGACAGCTGTCATGATCAGACCTTTTATGCCCCAAACCAGTGAAAAGATTTTAGAGCAATTGGGTTTTAAATCAGCTAAGGAATTTAAAAAGCCGATTAAAAAATTGAGAACATGGGCTATTTTGCCTCTTGGTCAGAAAATTAAAAAAGGAGATGTTTTGTTCCCGCGTTTATAAAATAAAATTTCCAATCCCTAATTATCTAATATACTAATTACCAAATTTATGACCATTTTTGACGTAATTTTACTTTTAATTTTATTTGGTTTTATAATGTTTGGTTTATGGTTTGGCTTGATTCATACTTTAGGTGCAATCGTCGGTACTTTTGCCGGTGCCTTTTTTGCTGGTTTATGGTATGCTAATTTAGCTATTTGGCTGGAACAAATTTTTGGCAATCCAAATTTAATGAAAATTTTTGCGTTTATTTTTATTTTTATTATTGTCAATCGCCTGATTGGTTTTGGTTTTTATGTTTTGGAGAGAATTTTCGGTTTTTTGAAAACCATACCGTTTTTAAGCACTGTCAGCCGTATCATTGGCGGTATTTTAGGTTTTTTTGATGGCATTTTAGTGATTGGTTTGTCTTTGTTTATTGTGGCTCGTTTCCCGGTTTCTGATTGGTTTACTCAAGTTTTGCAAGCTTCAAAACTATCGCCCTGGTTTATTAAAGTTTCAGGTGTTTTGCAATTAATGTTGCCAGAATTATTAAAACAAATTGAATCGGTAATATAATAAAATCTGAAAGCCGAATTTTGAAATTTTATAATTCATAATTAGGCATTTAAATTTATGTTTATTGATTCTCATGCTCATATGAATTTTAAAGAATACGAGGGGGAGCTGGAGGATGTAATCCAGCGCTCTTTTAATAATGGGACTTGGATTATTAATATCGGTTCAAATTATGAAACCAGTAAAAAAGCAATTAAAATCGCTGAAAATTTTGATTTAGGCATTTGGGCTGTTATTGGTTGTCATCCGGTTCATTTAGTTAAAGATATTACTGAAAAAGCTATTTTTGGAGGAGAAGAACATAGTTTTTTTACGCCTAAGGAAAAATTTAATTATCAAAAATATTCAGAGTTAGCTAAATCAAGCGATAAAGTCGTTGGTATAGGTGAAACTGGTTTTGATTTTTTTCGTATGGCTGATGCTAAGCATTCAATGGAGGAAATTAAAAAAATTCAAACTGATGTTTTTAAGCAGTTTATTAAAATAGCTAGAGAGCTAAATTTGCCTTTGGTTTTGCATTGTCGAGGCGAAGAAGATAAGCCTTACGAAGTTTACGATTTAATGCTGGAAGTACTTAGCTCTGAGCTTAGCCCAAAGCCCAATGGTGTTATCCATTGCTTTGGCGGTAATTTAGAACAAGCCAAAAAATTTATTGACCTGGGTTTTTATATTGGTTTTACTGGTATTGTGACTTTTAAAAATGCTAAAGAATTGCAAGAAATTGCCAAAGAAATTTCTTTGGATAAAATTTTAGTGGAAACAGACGCACCCTTTTTAGCGCCTGATCCTTATCGCGGTGTGAAAAATGAACCAACTTTTGTTCGTTATGTGGCTCAAAAAATAGCTGATTTGAAAGAATTAACTTTTGAAGAAGTTGAAAAACAAACTTTTGCTAATACGAGTAAACTTTTTAATCTTTAAATATGAAAAAACCTGACTGGAAAATGGAACATGGTTTATGGAAACGGAGTTATCAGTTTGTTGCTGGCATTGATGAAGTCGGCAGAGGAGCTTGGGCAGGGCCAATTGTGGCAGCTGGGGTGATTTTTGAAAAGAGAATAAGGATTAAAGGATTAAATGATTCTAAGAAGATTTCAGTGCCTAAAAGAATTAAATTAGCTGAGATAATTAAAGAAAAATCTTTAGCTTGGACTATTGAAGTTGTTGAAAATGAAATAATTGATGAGATTGGAGTGGGTAAAGCTAATGCTTTGGTTATTGATCAGGTGATTAATAGTTTAAATCCCAGGCCCCAATATTTACTGATTGATAAAGCTAGTGTAGCAAAATATAAAATTAGGATTCCTTGGGAGACAATTATAAAAGGGGATAGTAAGGTTTTCTCTATTGCAGCAGCTTCAATTTTAGCTAAGGTTTATAGAGATAATTTAATGCTAAAATTAGCCCAAAAACACCCTGATTATAAATTTGAAAAGCATAAGGGTTATGGCACTGCCTTGCATCAAAAAATGCTGAAAAAATACAATATTTGTCCGATTCATCGTAAATCATATAAACCAATCAGCCAGCCAAAATTAATTGGCTGAAAATTTTATGAAAAAGGAAACAATTAAAAATCGTCATGGTTTAAAAATAGTAATTTTATTAGAAAAAGCTGATCAGCCAAAAGGTTTAGCTGTTGTTTTGCATGGCTTGGGCGGGTTTAAAGAACAAGATCACATTGAAACTTTTGCCCAGGCTTTTAAAGAGGCAGGTTATACTGTTTTGCGTTATGATTCTACTCATGCCTTTGGTGAAAGTGAAGGTGCTTATGAATATGCTACAACAACAAATTATTACGAGGATTTAGAAGACGTGATTAAATGGGCGAAGAAACAAGATTGGTATATTGAACCCTTTGTTTTGGCTGGCCATAGTCAGGGTGGCATTTCAATTATTTTATACGCACAAAAATATCCGGAGAAAGTGAAGGCTTTAGCTCCAATTTCCACAATGATTTCTGGAGAAATGGGTATTAAGGCTTATAATGATCCAGAGTATCAAGCAAAGTGGCAAAAACAAGGTTATATTGAAAATCCTTCTGCAACGAGGCCAGGTGTAATGAAAAAATTGAATTGGTCTTATATGGAAGATGCTATGAAATATAATATTTTGCCTCAAGCGAATAAATTAATAATGCCAGTTTTGTTAATTGTAGGTGAAAAAGATAGAGGCACTCCGCCGAAGCATCAAAAGATTTTGTTTGATAAATTGCCGGGGAAAAAGGAATTGCATATTATAAAGCATTCTCCTCATACTTTTAGAAAAAAAGAACATTTAGACGAAATTAAACAAATATTTAAAAATTGGATCGAGAAGATTTAATTTTATGTATAAAAATAAAAAAAGTTTCAAAAAAATAAAATTTCCGCAAGATGAGCAAAAGCACGATCATGCAATAGAGTGGTGGTATTTTAATGGTAATTTGTGGACAAAAGACGGACGACAATTTTCTTACATGAATACTCTGTTCGCGGCCAAACCCAAGCAAGTTAAAATTCCGTTTTTGAGCAAAGTTCCTTTAAAAATATTATATTTTTCCCATTATTTGTTGACTGACAATAAGAATCAGAAATTTTACCATAAAATCAATCCGATTTGCTGGGTAAATCCGGATAGCTTTACAAAACCTTTGCTTTGGGTTCAATACGACAATGCCTGTTTAATTGAAGAACTTAGCCGATTTAATTACCATATTGTAAATGACTTTATTGATTTGGATCTGTGTTCAACAAAAAAGCCATTATTAATTAATAAAAAAGGTTATTTGGATTTGAAAGTTAAAGCAACTTATTATTATTCGCTAACTAGTTTAGTAACAAAAGGACTGATTAAAGTCAAAGATAAATGGTTGGAAGTTGAAGGATTATCTTGGATGGATCATCAGTGGGCAAATGGACCAATGATCAGAGGCGATAAATGGACATGGTTTTCAATTCAGCTTAATAATGAAACTGATTTTGTTTGTTTTGTTTATGGTGATAAAAAAAAGATATTTCACGCTAGTTTAATTGATAAGAAAGAGAACGTTAAATTTACTGACAACGTAATTTTTAAAATAAATGATATTAAATATAAAAGTAAAGCAACAGGCTCCCAATATCAGCTGGGTTATCAAATTTCTATCCCGGATTGGAAAATTGATTTAGAGGTTGAGCCATTTAATAAAAAGCAAGAAATAATTTTTGGCGCACTTAGTTATTGGGAAGGCGGCATTAAAGTATCGGGCAAATTGAACAATAAGAAAGTAAAAGGAGTCGGTTTTATGGAAATAGTCGGCACGCCAATGAAAAAGAACACTTTGAAAGTTTATTTAAATAAATTCAAAAAAGAAATAACAAATAATCCTTGGCAAAAAATAAGCAAGGAATTTTCTAAAAAATTTAAAGCTTATAAATAAAAAAATATATGAGAAATTTAAAAACAATTTTTATTCTTGTTCTTTTGACCATTTTATTGTCAGGCTGTTTTAATTTAGCCACCAATACGAATCAGGCCGATAAAAATACTAATCAGCCGGAAACAATCGACCAGGATGGTGATTTAGAACCAAGCAAGGGGGATTTGGATCAATTGGACGATGATTTGAATTTTTATACCTTAGAACTCGGTCGCAGCGATTCTGATATTCAAAGTGTCAGAACTTATGATTTTTATTTGCCAAAAGATGTTGAATTTGAGGTTATGGGAGTTGACGCGCCAAGCACTATAATTGAATTTAAAAAAGATAATCAAGTAATTTTTAGCTGGCATAATCGGGATTATGTTATTGATGAGGATAATCTGGATATTATGTATCCGGATTGGGATAATTACAGTTTTGTGGGAGGGCATACCAATGTTTTGTTTTTTGATGAAGAAGAAAATGCCAAGTATCAAGATGATTTATATGTTTTTGAAGATAGTTTAAAAATTAATGGGCAATTGGTTTTTGAATAAAAATAATTTATAAAGAAAAGTCGCTTTATTAAAGCGACTTTTCTTTTATTTTCCTTACAGAGAATCCCGCAACAGGAGGAGCGAAAAGCGAATGACGACGCATTGCGGGGGGATGAATGGCTTAGCACACGATAGTATGCTAAGCTGGGAGCGCAAAAAATTATTTTTCAAGTAGCAACAGATTCTTCGACTATGCTCAGGATAACATTTGAGGAGTTCCAAATTTTGCAAAATAAATTTTTGCGAGTAGCGGAGCAAAGGAAATCCCAGCGAGCGAAGGAAGTTAGGGAGGACGTCATTTATTTAATAAAAATATATTTGACATTCTTTGCTAAGTTAAAATAACCTTTTGGGCGGATTGATTTGTTATTACAAAAAAAGCATATTTGGATTTGATAATGGTGTTTAAATTTGTCTCAAATTATAGTGTAAAGAGGGGAGTGCATGAAGTGATAAATTTAAGAAACAGCTTGCGGGCAACGCTCGCAATAAAATAAAAGCCACCGTTTATTTTGCCGGTGGCTTTTTGTTTGCTTATCTATTCAATTTTAATTTGGATTTTGCAATGAGGGCATTTGATTGTTTCGCCCTGTTTGGTGGCGATTATGCCATCATTCTTTAATAATTTTTTGTCAGTTTTTGATAAATTTTCGTTTTTACCAAAAACTATTATTTGATAGAGTTTCATGCAGTTTCGACATAGATGTTTTTCCACTATTAGTTTATCACTCATTTCCCCCTCCTTTATTGAAATCTTGATTAAAGTTAAACAAAATAATTTGTTTTTGTCAAGGTTTGTCTTTACGAATGATTGTGCAAGATTTTTAAAAATTTTAATTTTAGTATAAAATAAGTTATATAAATGACTAATGACAAATAACAAATGACAAATAATTCGCTTATACTTAATTTTGAACAAAAAAAGGCAATTACCTTTAGTAAAGGCCCTCTTTTAATTGTGGCAGGGGCTGGTACAGGAAAGACGATGGTAATTACGCAGAGAATTCAGCATTTAATTTTAGATAAAAATGTTAATACCGATAGGATTTTGGCTCTAACTTTTACTGAAAAAGCAGCAGAAGAAATGGAAGAACGCGTTGATAAACTTTTGCCTTATGGTTATGTTGATTTATGGATTTCTACTTTTCATTCATTTTGCCAGAAAATTTTAGAGCAGCAGGCAATTGATATTGGTTTGCCTAATGGTTTTAAACTGCTGAATGAAACTGCTCAATGGCTTTTAGTGCGCCAAAATTTAGATAAATTTGATTTGGATTATTACAAGCCTTTGGGCAACCCGACTAAATTTATTCAGGCCTTAATCCGCCATTTTTCCAGAGCTAAAGACGAAGAGGTTTATCCGGAACATTATCTTGAATATGCTCAGACACTTAAGCAAAATGCTGATTCATCTATGAGTGACGAACTTTTAGATCAGGAAAGTTTACGTATTAAAGAAATTGCCGAAGCCTATCATGTTTATCAGCAATTGCTTTTAGATAATAATTATTTGGATTTTGGCGATTTGATTAATTATACTTTAAAACTTTTTAGAACCAGGCCAAATATTTTAAAAAAATACCAAGAGCAGTTTGAATATATTTTGCTAGATGAGTTTCAGGATACAAATTTTGCCCAGTATGATTTAGTTAAGCTTTTAGCTGGTCAAAAGAAAAATTTAACGGTAGTAGGGGATGATGATCAGTCAATTTATAAATTCAGAGGTGCTTCTGTTTCTAATATATTGCAGTTTAAAAAAGATTTTCCCAAAAGCCAGGAAATTGTTTTAACTATTAATTATCGATCCAATCAAAATATTTTAGATTTAGCTTATAATTTTATTCAGTTAAATAATCCTAATCGTTTGGAATATCAATTAAGCAAGCAAAGCAAAATTGATAAAAAAGGTAAATTGAATAAGTTTGATAAAAAATTAAAAGCCAATGAGAAAGGCGATGGCCTGATTGAACATATTCATGAAAAGAGCCTTGATTGGGAAGTTGAAGCAATAATTAAAAAGATAGCGGAATTAAAGAAAAAAGATAAAGAAGCGTCTTGGAGTGATTTTGCTATTTTGGTTAGAGCAAATGATTCTGCTAATCCTTTTATAAATTATTTACGAAGGACAGATATTCCTTATCAATTTTTAGCTTTGCGCGGTTTATATAATAAGCCGGTTATCTTGGATATATTTGCTTATTTTAAGCTTTTGGATAATTATCATGAATCTCCGGCTGTTTTTAGAATTTTATGTTCGCCAGTAGTAGATATTTCTCAAGAAGATATTGTTAAAATTTGTCATCAGGCAAATTGGAAAACCAAATCAATTTATGAAGTTTTGCAGGAAATTTCAACTTTAAAGGGGATAGCTAAAAAAACTGTTTCTGAAATTAATTTTCTGCTTGGCTTGATTACAAAACACAGTCAAATGGTTAAGGAAAAAAGTGTGGGAGAAGTTTTAAAAGCTTTTTTAGAAGATTCAGAATATTTGGAAAAATTAGTTAAGCAGGATGAATATGAAAGCAATCAGGCCATTTCTTACCTTAATCAGTTTTATAAAAAAATTAAAAAATTTGAAGAATCAGTGGCTGACCCGAATTTAAAAGCTTTTATGCAGGAAATTGATTTAGAGCTGGAAGCAGGGGAGCAGGGGCCATTAAGCTTTGATATAGAAGCAGGTCCTGAAATGGTTAAAATCATGACAGTTCATGCAGCCAAAGGGTTAGAATTTAAATATGTTTTTATACCTAATTTAGTTGATCGCCGTTTTCCCACTAATGAAAGAAAAGAGCCAATTGAATTGCCTGACGAATTAATTAAGGAAATTTTGCCTGAGGGGGATATTCATTTGCAAGAGGAGCGCAGGCTTTTTTATGTGGCTATGACTCGGGCTAAGCATGGTTTATTCTTGACCTCAGCAGATGATTATGGCGGAGCCAGAAAAAAGAAAATTTCAAGATTTTTAGAGGAATTAGCTGAAACAAATAAAAATTTTAATTTAAGCAAAAAATCATTAAGTTCTGCTCAATCTCTGGCAGTGTTAAAGGTTGCAGAAAGTGATAAGGGTGTCAAAAATGAAAAGCCTGAATATGAATTACCCAGTCGTTTTTCTTATTCGCAATTGGCTGCTTTTTCAAAGTGTCCTTATCAGTATAAATTAGGTTTTATTTTACGAGTGCCGGTTTTTGGCAAAGCTGTTTTTTCTTATGGCAAAAGCATGCATAAAACCCTGGAAGAATTTTTTAAAATGGTTTTAGCAAAAGAGGCCAAGAAACAGGCTGATTTATTTGAAGGCAAAGAAAAAGATAAAAAGAAAATAAAGGATTTGGTGAAATTTGATGAATTGATAGAACTTTTAAAAACTCATTGGCTTGATGAATGGTATAAAGATAAAGAACAGCGGGAAAAGTACTATAAACAAGCTCAAAAAAGTTTAAAAGTTTTTTATGAGCAAGTTAAAGATCAAGTTTGTAAAACCGAAGCAGTTGAAAAGTATTTTAATTTAAAAATAAATGATTTTACAATTAAGGGCGTTATAGATAGAATTGACCGTTTGGAAAATAATGCGATTAATATTATTGATTATAAAACTGGTACGCCCAAAGAACAGGATAAATTAAGCTTGGAAGACAAAATGCAGCTTTTGATTTATCAAATTGCGGCCGAAGAGATTTTGCAGGAGAAAGTCAATAATTTGATTTTTTATTATCTTGATGATAATTCAACAGTTGAATTTTTGGGCACTGAAAAAGAAAAAGAAAAAGTTAAGCAAGACATAATTAAAGAAATTGAGGCGATTAATAATTCTAATTTTGCAGCCACGCCTGGCTGGGTCTGTAAATTTTGCGATTTTAAAAATATTTGCGAATATAAGGTTTAACGATTTAATTTTAGAATAAAGCGAGATAACTATTGTCTTTTTCGCTTTTTATTTTTAGGAAATTTTTTAATTTTAAGGTATAATATAAATATAAATTTTAAAGTCCAAATAAATTTAAATTAGTAAATGTTCAAACAAAAGAAAAATAATAAAATTTGGATAGTTTTTTGTATTTTTTTAACTTTGTTTTTTGTTGGCAGATCAGCAAGCCCGACTTTAGCCAGTTGGGGATATATGGATAATATTACCCAAGGCAGCGAAAATATAACAGATAGTGCCAATAATCATGATGATGCTGTTTTAAGAATTTATAATGATAAGCCCAGATTAGCTTGGATTGATGAAACAACAGGTGAAGTTTATTATACGCAATGGTCAGGTTCATCTTGGACTTATGCTGATGGCAGCACCAGTGGTTATGAAAATATTTCTAATTTAGGAGCGGGTAAAAGCTATAATATGAGAATGGAAATTGATTCTAACGGTTATCCAAGAATAGTTTTTGATGAGGCTGTTTCAAATGATTACATTTATTATATCCAATGGTCAGGTAGCTCATGGACACATGCTGATGGCTCTACTGCTGGTAAAGAAATAATAGTCAGTGATAAAGATGCTAGTAATGCTTTAGCTTTAGCTTTGGATGATAATGACAAGCCGCATGTAGCCTGGAGTTATGAAGTAGTTGATTTTGAAATTTATTATACAAAGTGGAATGGTTCTGGTTGGACATATGCTGATAGTACAACAAATGGCTATGAGCAGGTTTCTGATTTGCCGGATACAATTGAACAATATCCTACTTTAAAAATATATAACAATAATCCTCGAATAATCAGTGGTGCTTTTGACAATGGTTATCAAATACAATATATTCAGTGGTCGGGTAGTTCGTGGACACATGCCGATGGCTCTACTGCTGGCTGGGAAAATATAGCTGATCCTAATTCTGAATCAAACAGTCCCCAGATGGAATTGGCTTCAAATGGCTATCCAAGGGTTATTTGGGTTGACGCGATAAGCCCTAGTGATTTTGATATATATTATTCACAATGGTCAGGATCTGCCTGGACATATGCCGATGGCACTACTACTGGTTATGAAAATGTTCATGATAATGATAAGCTTTCATATTTATCACCGCGTCAGACCGCAATGGAAGGAAGCAATATTGCACTTGATCAAAATGACAGGCCAATGATTGTTTGGCGTAACGATGCTGATGGCAATTTTGATATATATTTTACAAAATGGTCGGGTAGTGCTTGGACAAAAGCTGATGGTACAGCTGGTTATGATAATCTTTCTGATTCAACGACCTTTAATTATATTCCCAGAATTGAGTTGGATTCAGTTGATAATCCCGTAGTTTCTTGGAGCCACAATGCATCTGGCAATAGCGATATATATTATACGCAATGGACACCGGGGGCTGGCGAGACGGTTTGTGGATCGGGGATAACAGATTGTTGGACAACAGCAGAAGAGACTGTTTCAGGTGTTGATAATGTTTCAAATAATTCAGGAGATTCAATAATTGATGACATGGCTTTAAATTCAGTCAATGCAGCTTATTTTGTCTGGCATGATGATACTGATGGTAATTACGATATATATTTTAGCAGGTGGCTTTATGATCAAGAAGATCAGGTAAATATTACTGCCGATGTAGAACCATCATTAACTTTCAATATCTCTTCAGCTATTTGTAATTTGGGAACATTTTCAGCCTCAACAATCAAAACTTGCAATTATTATACTGAAGTGGATACTAATGCCAGCGGTGGTTATATCGCTTATATTAAAGAAGATGGTAATTTACGAAATGCGACAAATAGCATTAATGACGTGACTGATAATGAAGTAACGGCAGGCAGTGAGGAATATGGAGTTGCAACCAGTGATTCTGATTATGCTTCATTAGATATAAATCAGCAGGTAACAGATTGCGCCAGTTTAGATGGAAGTTCAACAGCCTCTGCATCAACTTTAACAACCAGTGATCAGTTATTTGCTATAGCTAATCAGCCTGTTAGCAGCGATACTGTTCATCTCTGTTTCTCTGCAGCTATTTCAGGTGATACACCTGCCGGGGCTTATTCTAATACTGTAACAATAACTGTAATTGGCAATTTTTAGATACCAAATAAAATATCATTTTGATTATGCTTGATTTTTTTTTAAAGCCGAGAGGATCTTTTTATATAATTTTTGTTTTTTTAATATTTTTTTTATTGCCGCAAAAGTCAGTTGCTTCAAGCTTGCATACTTTAAGCGATAAAATGAGCCGCCATGCGCCGTCTACGCCGGCTGACCATGAAATAAAGTTTACTACGCCAAGCGGGATTAATAATTCAGGGGAATATCTAAGGATTATTTTTGACAGCGGCTTTGATTTGTCATCAATACAATATACTGATATTGATTTATACCATGGACCGATAACTGGTTTTGAAAAGAGTGAAGTTTTGAGACCGACAGCCGTGGAGACTGCCTGGGGAGTTAATGTCTCCGGTAATCAAATTGATTTTACTCATCCGACAAATAATGCAAATGGCGATATTTTAGCTAATGATAAAGTAGTAATTAGGATTGGTTTGAATGCTCAAAATGGACAATATCAAATAATAAATCCAAGTACAACCGGTTCAAAAATTATAACTTTAAGCGGTAATTACGGCGATTCTGGTAAATTAGCCGTGGCCATTTTTGAAGATCAGCTCGTTGTCGGTGGCCAAACAGAAAATTCACCCCCCAATCCTGTTACTTTATATTCGCCGTCAAATATTACCGCTAATTCTATGGTTTTGAGCTGGAGCAAAAATATTGATATTGATTTTGATCGCTACGAACTTTATATGGCTGAAAATACAGGAGTAACTAATGTCAATGGCTCTTTGGTTTGCCTTAATTCGCTTAATTCAGAAACGTCTTGTATTGTAAGTTCTTTGACTGGTGATAGGGAGTATTTTTTTGTGCTTTATGTTTATGATACAGAAGGGCTTTATTCTGCCTCAAATGAAGTGATGGCAAAAACGTTAAGTGTCGGAGGCGGTGCGCCACCACAGCCAGCAATGCCAACGCTTGATGAGCGTCTTTGTCCCATATTTTTGTCAAACACTTTATTGTCAGGAACCAAACCATTAGGAACAATTATTTTTATTAATGGTTCTGCTGAAGGCATAGATTATCCTACTTTAACAAGTTGGAATTCATTAGTTGATTTGAATTTAGGAAATAATTTGTTTCTAATTTGGGCGCGTGATAATTATGGCCAAAATAGCGAAGTTTTAAATGCTACGGTTACCCGTTGTGAAGTCGGCGATACAGACTGCAACGGTATTGTAGATGATTTTGATTTATCTGGATTGGCTTATCATTGGAATACCGCTTGGTGTTACGCTGATTTTAATGAAGATAGTATTGTAGATGATTTTGATTTATCTGGATTGGCCGCACATTGGGATAAAATATATTAAGAAATATAAATATAATTTTAATATGAAATTTTTAATAAAAGTATTTTTAATTATTTTTTCAGGAAGTTTGATTTCGCCAATTCTACCAATTCAAGCTGCGGGTGACGCAGTTATGACGTTGAGTTCAATAAAGACTGATTATAATGTTGGAGAGACAGTTTATGTTGATATTGAGGTTGAGCCAAATGGCGCTTATTTAAATACAGTTAGATCCATTATGGATTTTACTGGCGATGATGTTTTGGTAATAGAGGATTTTAATATTGGCGATGCATTTCCTTATTTAAGTCCTGATTTTGAATTAAATAATGAAACAAATGATATTAATGTCGGCGGTTTTATTTTGGCTGATTCAGTAAATACAGATGCATTATTCGGTACTTTAATTTTTAAAGCTAATTCTGTTGGTTCATCAACAATTAATTTTTTAGATGGCTCGCATTTAATTGATGTTAATCAAGTAGATCAAATTAATTTAGCCGGCTGTCAGGGGATTACGATTAATGTAATTGGCGAGCCATTACCTGCACCAACTCCTTCACCAGTTAATCAGCCCCCGGTTTTTCAGCAGGTTGGTAATAAAAATATAAATTTGGGGGAATCAGTAAATTTTGGCGTTTCTGCCAGTGACCCCGAAGGCGATCCAGTTAATTTAACATGGGAAATACCTGCTGGCGCAAGCTTTAGTAATGTTTTAAATAATGCTGCAGAAGTTGGCGGTGATTTTAGCTGGACACCGGATAAAGAGGGAGTTTATAGCGCGACTTTTACAGCAGTTGATCCCGAGGATAATATTGCAAATTTAACAGTCAGTATCAGCGTTTCTGTAGAACCTTTACCGCCAAATCATGCCCCGGTTTTTGATCCTGTTTCAGAAAAGACAGTTAATGCTGGCGAAATTTTAACTTTTAATGTTACAGCTACTGATCCCGATGGCGATAATGTGAGTTTGAAATTAGCTGAATTAGAAAATGCTGCTTTTAATATAATAACCAGCGGACCGACTTCAACCGGGCGTTTTTCCTGGCAGCCGAAAACTTATGGCATTTATTATGCCTTGTTTGAAGCAACCGATGATCATCCAGAAAATCCTTTGACTAAAAATTTGCCGGTTAGGATTACTGTTTTTGGCGGTGAATGCCCGCCTTGCGGAGGAGGTGATTGTCCGATCTGCCAGTGTGAAAAGGAAACCGAAGAATTGCCTGTAATTACAGAGAAAGAACCACCAGTTATAAGTTCACCCAGCCATTCTAATCAAGATAAATGGTATGCGAAAAATAAGCCGCAATTTAGCTGGCAGGTTGATGATCCTGGCTTGGGTTACCATTTCAATTTGGATGAAAAGCCTTTTACCGATCCGGATTATGCCTATTTTTACAGCCAGGAAAACTTTTTTTCATTTACTGAGGTAGCAGACGGCTTTTGGTATTTTCATTTGAAAGTTAAATATGCTGATGGCTGGGGGCCGGTTTCTCATTATCAGGTGAAAATTGATACTACACCGCCCGAATTTTTTAGGCCGAGTATTGAGCAAAATCAGTTATATTTTTCCAGTTTGGACAAGCATTCGGGCGTGGCTTATTATGAAATGAAAATAGGGGAAAATCCTTGGCAAAAAGTCATTAGTCCTTTAAATTTAGATGAATTACCTGAATATAGCTCCCAATTAATTTTACGTGCTGTTGATAAAGCCGGTAATGCTATAGAAAGTTATATTGATTTGGATAAAAAAGAAGTTGTGGTAGAAAAAGAGCAAAAAAAATATATTGTGGAAGAATTTGCTGAGATAATTGAGCCGCCGGTTATTGAAAACGTTAGCTTTGAACGGCTTCGCGATAAATTAATAGTAGAAGATTATTTGATTGTTTCTGGACGGGCCATACCAAATTCGTTGGTAACAGTTCATTTATCTACAAAACCCGAAACAGTTTTTTATGCCCAAGCCGATAAAAATGGTAATTGGCAGGCTAAGCTTAAAAAAGAATTAGCAGCTAAAAAATATAATTTGTATGCTACAGCGACAATTGATGATCTGATTTCTTTGCCGTCGGAAAAAGTTTATTTTTCATTAGTGGAAAAATTTATGCCAAAAGAAGAAGTTAAATTACCCTTTTGGCTTATTGGTTTAATTGCAATTTTAATTATTTTGGTGATTATTTTGTTGATGAAAAATATTTCATTGAGAAAGAAATTGGGCAAATTTCAGTCTATGCTGAAAAAATCAAAAGATAAATTATGGAAAAAATAATTAAAATTATTTTATTGGCAGCTATTTTAGCAGTCGCCAAAGAGGCTTTTGCCAGCATGACTAGTGATAATTATAATGTTTGGATTGATAATTTGAGCGCTGGTGGCGGGCGAGTAGAATCAACTACTTATAAAATAGATTCCAATTTTAGCAGCCAGACAGGTGATGTGGGGCAAAGTACTAATTTTCAGGAAAAAATTGGTTTTTCCCCTATTGAAGATGAGCCGACGGTTGGTTTTAATATTGCTTCAGTTACTTTGAATTTTGGAGAGCTTTCCTCAAATTCAACAGCTTATTCAAGTCATACTTTTGCTGCTTATACAAATTCCAATGCCGGTTATAGCATTAAGGTTTATGGGCAACCGTTAAATACGGATGATTATACCTTAACAGCAATTGGTAGCACTCCCCAAAGTTCTGAGGTGGGCACTGAACAATTTGGCATGAATTTAGTTGCTAATACCTTGCCTTTGGTTGGTCAAGATCCTTCTGGCGGTGTTGGTCAAGCAGCAAGCAATTATGATTCAGAAAACCAATTTGCTTACAATGAGGGCGATGTGGTTGCCGAAGCCGACAGTTTTTCTTATCAGACAGATTATACTGCTTCAATCATTGTTAATATATCTGGCGAGACTCCGTCCGGAGTTTATGATACGATATTAACTTATGAATTTATTCCGGTTTTTTGAGTTATCCACAGATTTTCATATTCATCATTTTAAAATTATTTATTTTGTGTTATAATATATTTAAGTCATAAAATTTATTAATAATTATTTTTTGCAAAATCATGGATTTTGTTAAATATTTTATAATAAGTAATTCATATATATATATATTTAGAAATACTAATTTTTAGTATTTTTATTTTTTTAATAAATATTTAAATTAAATGCCTATGAAAAAAAGATTAAAGCTTTTTTCAACTGCGGGGATAATTTTATTGGTTGTTTCTTTCGCATTAGTCGCATTAAATTCAGCATTGGCAACAGGTATGAGCAATGTTTCTGTTACGCAGACAACTTATGCTGCAAGCACTGCAGTAGCAACTACCACCATTGTTTTTGATCCAGAAACCGAGGTCAATTCCAATGATGGTATTTTAATTACTTTTGAATCTGATTATGACATTTCCAGTGTGGTTGATGATGATGTCGCAGTCTCACAGACTAATAGTGGTGTAGATATTACAAAAGGAACAGCAGCTGTGAGTGGTCAGGATTTGCAAATTCCGATTACTACAGAAGGTGATACTCCCGCGGGACAAATTACTGTGACTATTTCAAATAGTCATATTACTAACCCGACTTCCAGTGGCACTTATACTGTCACTATCAAAACTTATGATTTAGGTGATGACAATGCTTTTGGCGGTGCTGATGCTAATGCTGATACTTTGGAAGATACTGGTGCAGCAGCTGTAATTATTGGCACAAATCAAGTGACAATTTCAGGTACAGTTGATCCGAGCTTAAGTTTGTCTTTGTCAGGTACAAGTTGTGCTTTGGGGACATTAAGTTCTGCAAACATTCAAACTTGCCAGTATGATTCAACAGTTAGTACAAATGCCAGTTCAGGTTATACAGCCTATATTAAAGAAGATGGCAATTTAAGGAATGCAAGTAATGATATCGATGATGTGGCTGATAGTACTACTGATGCTGGTTCAGAAGAATACGGCCTAAGTACAAGTGAATCTGATACAGTTGATATAACAGCGACCAATTCTTCTGCGACTTGTACTACAAATGATGACGGTACAACACCTACAAATGCCCAGGCATTAACTACTAGTGACCAATCATTTGCAACACAATCTGCGCCTGTGGATTCTGATGTGGTAACTTTATGCCATTCAGCTTCAATTTCCGGCACAACACCGGCTGGCGCTTATTCTCATACAGTGACAGTTACTGTTGTTGGTAACTTTTAATTAAAATAAATATAAATTTAAAAATTAAGAAAGGGGAAAAATATGAAAACAAAAAAAATATTTGTACTCTTTACAGCTTTACTGCTAGGCGCATTATTATTGCCTTTAGCTGGTAATGCTGTAACAGTATCGCCTCCAATTATTGAATTAGACGCAGCAAAAGGCGATGTGATTAATCAGTCCTTAAAAGTGAGGAATGAATCCAATACTTCTGTCACTTATTACCTTACTGCCGAGAGATTTGTGGCTGGTGGCGAAGCTGGAGCGCCTGAATTTGTTGGAGAAGATATTGGTTTGTCAACCTGGATAAAGTTTCCTTATGAGAATATAAGCATCCCGGCCGGTGAGACAATAGAAGTCCCTTTTAGCATTGTAGTGCCGAATTATGCTGCTCCAGGTGGTCATTATGCAGCAATATTTTTAAGCACAACGCCACCAGAAGCTCAAACCGGTGGTTCACAGGTGGCAATTGCCAGCAGAATCGGAACTTTAGTTTTAGTAAGAATTCAAGGGGAAATAAAGGAAAGCGCTAATTTGGCTGAGTTTAATACAGCGGCTGATAATTACGCTTCATTGCCAGTTGATTTTAATGTCAGAGTTGAAAATACAGGCAATGTTCATTTAAAGCCAAGAGGTACGGTTTTAATCAAAAATATGTTTGGTTCAGTAGCAGGTTCTGTAGCAGTTAATGAAATAGGCGGCAATGTTTTGCCGGAACAAATTAGAAAATTTGAAGCCTCTTGGGTTAAAAATCCAAATGAAGTCGGTGCAACTTCATTTTGGGGGAAATACAGACAGCAGAAAGAAAATTATGCTTTTGGTCGCTATAAAGCTGAATTAACTTTAAATTATGGCACAGCAGGTAAAATTTTGACAGCAACTACTAGTTTTTGGGTAATTCCTTGGCATATTATATTTGTAAATTTAGTAATACTTGTAATTATTGTTATTATCCTATATTACTTGATTAAGCGATATAATGCTTGGTTGATTGAAAAATATGCAAAAGGCAAGAAAAAGAAATAATAAGGCAATAAACTTATTTAATGTTTTAATTTAAACACAGGACTTTTAAAAAAGGGGCTTTTTACTTGATAAAAAGCCCCTTTGGCGTATTAAAGATGACAAAGTCAATAATTAAAGGGAAAGAAAGATTATTAATAGTAATAATTTTAATTATTGCTCTTAATTTTATTTTATTATCTATTGGTTATGGTCAAACAAACGTCAATATACGGGCTTATGTTCCTGAGACAGAAGAAAATAAGAGATTTTCCAATAATCAAATTAAACAAGAAAAACCGACTACTAAGGAAAATAAATACCAGTATTTTTTTGAAAAATTTTGGCTGACCCAAACTGATAAAGAAACTAATGCAATAGAGCAAGAAGAAGTGCAGACAATCCACGACAAGATAGTTAGCCATTTTTTTATGTGGTTAATTTTGTTTGTTATTGCCATAATCAGCTTTTTTGTCTTGCGAATAATTGATCATTATATAATAAGCATTTTTCGGTCATGAAAAAAGCGTTATCATATTTAATTATTATTTTATTGCTGGCAATTTTAGTTTATTTTTTGATTCATACTGTCAGAGCCGGCTTGGTAAGTAATTTTAGTGATGAATTAAGCAGTCAGGTTATTGCTTCAGCAGCTAATCACACAATTTTATTTACAACAGCTTCTAATTTTGGGCCAGATGAAACGATAGAATTGTTCTTTGAATCAGATTTTGATTTGAGCTTAATTGATTATACTGATATTGATTTTAAAGATGATGATGTTGATTTAAATTTAGGTGACAGCCCAGGAACTGGTAGTGGCAGTAATATTGGAGTTAGTGTTAGTGGACAGACAATAATTTTTACTCAGAATGATGCTGATACTGTTTTGGCTGGTTCAGAGATTACGATTGCTATTGGCTTAAATACTGATTATCAAACTCAAGGCGATCAGCAAATTTATAATCCAAGTATTGCTGATACTTATAAAATAAGTTTGTCAGGCTCTTTTGGGGACATGGGCACAATTTCAGTGGTTATTTTGGAAAGCGATTCAGTTTCTTTACAGGCAGAAGTTAATCCAGAATTAAGCTTTGCCATTAGAAATAGCGATGATACTGATTATGCTAATAATTGTAACTTGGGTACAATTACTGATTTTGCTGTTAGCCATTGTTCATATCGTTTAGCGGCTGAAACCAATGCTTATAATGGTTTTCAGGTTTATATTCAGGCTGATGGCAATTTCCGTAATCAATCTGGTTTTATATCTAATATTAGCGAAAACAGCCAGGTAGAGCAAGGGGAAGAAGGTTATGGTCTTGCTGTTGCTGCTGGTGATAATATTATTGAAGAAGGGGATTTTAATGATGATGATACGCCGATTCCAACAGAAGATACACTTTTAATTAAGTCAAATTCAGTGTATAATTATATAGAAGGGGATTTGTCCACTTCTTCATTAATAACCCACAAAGCTTGTGTTTCATCAACAACAAAAGCAGGGGTTTATAGTCAGCAAATAACTTATTCAATTTTGGCTAATTATTAATAATAATTAATAAATATAGAAAATTTTATGAAAAAACAAAAAATAATATTTGTTTTTACATCAATAATAGTGTTAACTTTGATGTTGGCAATATTATTGAATCCCAGCATTTCTAAAGCTGGAAACTGGCTTTTTGATCCTGAACCGGCTCCTGCCAGTTCAAGTATTACTTTGTGTATTGGCGCTAAAGCCCCTAATGACGGTTGGAGCGCTGATGATTATCTTGATATGGTTTTTCCTTCAGAATTTGATTTAACAGGCCTTACGATTAGTGATACCAGCGGCAGTTCAGAAATAGAACTTTATTCAAATGCAAATGACTGTACTGGGACAGCCAGAATTGCTGAAGCGACAGCTACAGCTGATAATGATCGTGACTATATGGAAATTTCAGGCCAACAGCATAGAATTATTTTGGAAGATGCAATAGCAGCAGATACGCCTTTTAGCGTAAAATATGTAGCTAAATCCGGCGATTCAATTGTTACGCCAAGCGCTGGTAAATATTTGCTTAAAGCTGATTGGGGGCCAAGTAGCACTTTTATTCCTGTTAAAAATGATGCTGATTTTATTTATGTAGGCGATTCAATGCCTGATCAGGTAGAGATATCAGCCAGCGTGGATCCCAGCTTAACTTTAAGCGTATCTTCAAGTTCATGTAATTTGGGAACATTTTCTGCAACTAATATCCAGACGTGCAATTATTATACTGAAGTAAGCACTAATGCCAGTTCAGGCTATACAGCTTATATAAAAGACGACGGGGATTTGTCAAGCGGAAGTGATACTATAGCTGATGTGACTGGCGGATCAGTTTCTTACGGCACGGCTGCTTATGGTATTTCTACGACAGAAGATGAAAGCGTTGATATTTTACAGATCCAGGATGCTGATTCTGATCTAGATTATGACGGAGATGATTGTAGCACTTTAGATGATGGTACTACATCAGCAAATGCTTCGGCTGTAACAACCAGTGATCAGTCATTTGCCACTTCAACTGGAGCTATTAGTGCTGATAGTATTTATTTGTGCCATGCCGCAGCTATATCAGGCTCAACACCTGCCGGCGCTTATTCAAACACAATAACCATTACGGCAGTCGGTAATTTTTAATTAAGTTATATAATATAGAGAAAGAGATATAAACTGTAAATACGAAAAAAAAATAATTTTTGGTAATATTTTTTGTATTTGTTTTTAATTGATTGGTAATTTTAATATTCAATTTAATGAAGATATATTCTTTTAAAAAATTTTTTTATAAAAAAATAATTTTTAGTATTGTTGTCCTTTTTTTTATTTTTGCTTTTGCTGGTACAGTTTATGCTTTTTGGGGGCATATGGATACAAAAGATACTGGCTATGAGATTTTACACAATAATAGTGTTGATGAGCTGAAAATTAAGGTTGAAATTTATGATGACAAGCCCAAGTTGGTTTGGCAGACTGATCTGGGAGCGCAGTATTGGGGCGATATTTATTATACTCAATGGTCAGGTACTGAGTGGACAAAGGCTGACGGCACGTCCGGCTATGATAATTTGACGGTTTCATCCGGAGGAAATCATGACGAGCCATATATTGAGCTTGATTCAGCTGGTAATCCGAAAATTATATTTAGAGATAAAAACTTGGGGAAAATTATTTATACACAATGGTCGCCAAATGCTTGCGGCGGAAGCGGCTGCTGGACAAAGGCGGACGGCACAACTTCATCGCCAAGCTATGATACTATTGGCGTTTCTGATGCTGTTTTGGATTTTGCTCTGGATAGCAATGATAACCCCCATATTATTTGGCGTTATAATGACGGAGGAGGAATGGATGTCTATTATACCAAATGGAATGGTTCCAACTGGACTTATGCTGACGGCACAACTCTTGGTGAAGAAAAGATTGATTTGAATGGCGGAGCGATTATTTGCCATATTGAAATTTATAATGACAAGCCGATAATTATTACTGATGACAGTATTACTGGCAATTCTGAAATTCAATATATACAATGGTCAGGTTCAGCTTGGACAAATGCTGATGGGATAACGGTTGGTTGGGAGAATATATCTAATACTGCCACTAATTCAGCCAGATCAAGATTTAAAATTGACAGCTTGGGCAATATAAAAGTGGTTTGGACAGAGGAAACCGCTAGTGATAATGAAATTTATTACACGCAATGGACAGTGAGTCATAATGACTGGACCAAAGCAGACGGGATAACCTCAGGCTGGGAAAATGTTTCTGATAATTCCGGTGATTCAAGTATTTACGGTATAAATACAATTATGCTTGATAATAATGATAATCCGGGATTGGTTTGGTTGGATGACACAAGCGGCAATAGCAATCTCTATTATTCGCAATACGTTTCAGGTACAGGCTGGACAAAAGCGGATGGTTCAACATTAGGCTGTGATAATGTTTCAGATAGTTCGGGGGATAAGAAACTTGTTAGGATGGCTTTTGATTCTACTAATAATCCTAATATTGTTTGGGGTGATGATTTTAGCGGTAATTATGAGGTATATTTTAGTCAATATGTAGATTCGGTCGGCTGGACAGAAGCTGACAAAACAACAGTAGGTAAGGAAAATATATCAAATACTTCAGGTACATCTTCGGTTCAGAGTATATTATTAAATTCAATTAATGAGCCCCATGTCTTTTGGTATGATGATACGGATGGCGATGATGATGTTTATTTTTCACGCTGGACAGAAACCAATATTGGACAGGTAAATATAACCGCTGATGTTGAGCCTTCATTGAGTTTGACTTTACCAGGTGGTCAGACAGCTAATTTAGGATATTTTTCCTCCCAAAGTTTGCAAACGGCTGTTTATCAAAGTGTTATTAGCACAAACGGTTCTTTGGGCTATACTGCTTATATTAAAGATGACGGCGATTTGAGAAATGAAACCAATTCCGTTAGCGATACCAGCGGTACAATCAGTTATGGCGATGAATCTTATGGTGTTGTGACAACAGAAGGAGATACAGTTGATATAACTAAAATTATTGATACAAATAACGATGAACAATATAATTCAACAGACTGCACTTTATTGGATGGTGAGGCGACCTCACTTAGCGCAACAGCGCTGACCAGTGGTTTGCAGTCATTTGCCAAATCAAATGGTCCTGTCAGCGATGACAATGTCTATTTATGTTTTATAGTGGCAATCTCTGGCTCAACCCCTGCCGGTGCTTATTCAAGCACTGCAACAATTACTGTGGTTGGTAATTTTTAATAAGTTATGTTTTTTAAATTTAAAAAATTAAAAAAATTAATAAAGTTTTATTATTCAAAGCTTGGCAAGCCGCTGAAGATTTTTTTAGTGGCTTTAGTAATTGGTATTCAATTGGCTTTATTGATTAGTTATTGCTATTCAATTTATAAAAACAAGATATTTGCCGGTGAGGGGATTAGGGATACTTTAACTTACCAAGGTAAAATTACTAATGCTGATGGCGTGCCGCCGCCTGATGGTCAGTATAATATGCGTTTTAAAATTTATGACCAGGCCACTAACGGTACATTGTTGTGGACAGAAATTTGGGATAGCACAAATCAGGGAGTAGCTGGTAGCAAAGTAACTGTGACCGAAGGCGTTTTTAATGTTGAATTAAATTCCTTATGCGGCAATTGGGTAGGTGACTGCGCTTCAAATGGCGGCGTTACTTTTGCCCAAGACAGCTTTTATTTACAAGTTGAATTGGATTATGACGGCAATGGCACTTATGAGGAAATTTTTACTCCCAGAAAAAGATTTACTGCCACGCCTTATTCAATGAATACTGATAAGCTTGATGGTTATGATTCAGGTGATTTTGTTTTAAAATCAGGCAGTGAAATGACTGGTTCGCTGACTGCGCCTCAATTTATTGACAGTTCGCTTTTGGCTTATTATCAGTTTAATGGTGATGCTGATGATAGCAGTGCTAATACTTTAGACGGGATATTACAAAATAGCGCTGATGTGAGCAATGATGTTTTAGAACTGGACGGTGTAGACCAGTATGTTTCCGTTAGTGACGATGATTTGTTAAGTTTTGGCAATGGCACGGTTGATTCGGCTTTTACTGTTTCGGGCTGGATTAAGATGACTGACGCGACTAATTTTAATATTATTTCCAAAGGTATATATAATACTGATGGCGAATATTTATTTTATATTGATAATACTGATAAAATTAGGATCCGTCTTAATGATGAAAGCGTGACGGATTGCTACATCGGCCGTTTGTATGACACGGCTTTAACTGATTATGAAGGCAGCTGGATTAATTTGGCGGCAACTTATGACGGCAGTGGCGCGTCTTCAGGCTTGAAAATCTATTTAAACGGTAACCAAGTTGATAATGCTAATAATGAAAGCAATTATAGTTCTTATGTGGCTATGGAAAATTTGACTAGTAATTTATATATAGGCAAATATGCCAGCACTTACAGTAAAGGCAAAATTGATGATTTAAAATTATATAATCGTGAATTAAGCGCCGATGAAATTAAAAGGCTGTTTGAAAGTGAAGCAAGGAGTCAGCTACACTCTAATAAAATTACAACTAAAGATGTTTATTTTGAAAAAAACGAAGAAGGTGAAACAGAAGGCGGTTATTTAACTTGGGATAATATTAATAATCGCTTCAAATTTAGCTCCGAGTTATATTCGCCAAATAGCCTGCCTTATTTTAATAACAGTATTGGCGATCGTGATTATGCTTATTTGGCTGATGATAATAAAGTTTTAGCTTATGATTTTCATGAGTCAGTTGGCGCAACCGTGTCAGATTTGGAAGGTAATTCTAACGGCACATTAAACGGTGATGCTGACTGGACGAATCTTGGCTATATAGGCTATGGCTTAAAATTTGATGATGATTCTGATTATATTTCTTTTGCCGATCCCGGCTTATCTTCAACTCAAGGAACAGTAGAAATGTGGGTTAAATTAAATGATGTAACAACCTCTGATACAAATTATTTATTAAGAATGTGGTCAGGAGCTTCCAATGAAATTGCTATATATAAGCAAAATGCCGCTGATTTATATGTGGAAGCAGGGGATAGCAGCGCTATTGATACGGGCTGGGATTTCCCTGATACCAGCTGGCATCACATTGTTTTGAGCTGGGATTCAACAGCTATTGACGTTTATGTTGACAGTGTTGATTTGAGTTTAACCGATACTTATACAAGTCTAGACGTTAGTTTGTTCTCCAATTTTTATTTGGGTTCTGATTCAGCAGCCAGTACAGCCTTAAATGGCATTATGGACAGCGTGGCGCTTTATGACGATGTTTTGACTGCGACTGAAATAGCCAATCATTATAATGCCGCTTTTAACAATCTTTATCTTATTAATAATTTAAACGACGGCAATATCAGCGCAACTTTGGCAGATTTTTACAGCTTTTCAGCTACGGTTAACGGACGGCGGGAGAAAAAAGATCCTGTTTATTATAATGACGATACCCGGACTTTGGCCCTTGGTTTTTCAGAAGGTTATGGCTCAAGCACCGCCAGTCAAGTTAATTCATTGAGTGCCGGTATTAATGGTGCCAGCTGGACTAGGCAGGGTTATTATGGTTATGGCCTGGAGTTTGACGGCAGTGATGATTATTTGTTAGTAGAAGATAATGATTATATTGATATTGACACTGAAGATTTTTCAATTGAGTTTTGGGTTAAAGGCGATGATAACATTAGCCAATCTGGCAACAGAATTTTGGAAAAAGTTAGCGGTTCAACCGGATTTAGAGTTTATTATACTACTGATGACAGAATAACTTTTGCTATTGGCGATGGCACTAATTCGGTTGCTGGCTCGCCAAGCTCAGGTGGAGACATGTCAAAGGGCCAATGGGAGCATATGATTTTGACTTTTGACAGAGATGGTGATGCTACGATTTATAATGATGGCAATGAAGTTTACTCTGTAGATATTTCAAGCGTTACTGGCAGTTTGAGCAATGACTCTGATTTATATATTGGCAAAGATGCCAGCGGTAATTTATTTAAAGGAAAATTAGACAGCATTATTATTTATAAAAATCAATTGTTAAATTCTTTTGACGGTTACAGTCGATCAACTAATAGTCAGGAATTTTTTATTAATAATACGAGAACAGCCTCAACTGGCCAAGCTGCACTTGGAGGTATAAATCAAAGTTCTGGGGGCTGGGGCGGTGTTTTTTATATTGCTAATACTGATAATACAAGCGGTTATCCTTTAAGCGTATGGAATGAGGCTTCTTATACTTCTGGCTCTGATACCGTTTATAACTTAATAAGTTTTATGTATCAGGCTGGTCAGTCATCATTTGGCAATTTAATCTGGGACAGTACAAATTCGCAGTTTGTTTTTGACCAAAGCATAAAAACCAATGGAGATTTAACTGCTGATTATATAAAAACAGTGGGGAGTGATACAAGCGATAATGAATTTTTAGCCCATGATGTTATCAGGCATACGCTTACTTCAACCGATATAACTAACAGGTATTTTACAGAAGCCTGGAGCAAGGCAACCACCAAAAAAGTTGTTAATATTCATACAGTTACTGTTGACGAAAGTGATGCCAATGATAAGCTGACTACAGATGATTGGACAAATTCTGGCGCAACTGACAATGGTTCGGCTTATGACGGAACTAATATTACAATTACGGATCAAAACAATGCCTGGGAAGAAAACGATATTGTTACTATTTATATTGTTTATGAAAAATAATGCTCTACGAATTACTAATATACACTGATATACGAATATTTAATAATTCCGAAAGCCGAATGCCGAAATATTTTATTTCAGCTTTCAGCGTTCAGACTTCATAATTCAAATATTATGCGTAAAAAAGATAAACCGCAAATCAGCTGGCTGCAGGTAATTATCATTTTTATCCTGGGGATTTTAATTGCCACAAATATTTTTTTGTATTTAAATTTGCAATCAGAAAAAGAGCAAATCAATAAATTGAGTTCTGAAATTGAAAAATTAAAGGCAGATGATTTGGCTATTGCTCAGGTAATAAACAACCTGATTACCCAGTTAAAATTAAATGTCAATAAATTGCCATAGTTAAATTTGAATCTTGAGCCTTAATTTATTTATGCAGCATATAAAATCAATTTTAAATAAATATATACAAAAATCAGGGCTGTCAAAAGATATTGAGACAGCTCTTGTTATTAAAGAGTTTGAAAAATTGCTTGAAAAAGAATTTGGCACTAATATTGGCAAAAAAGCCAAGCCGCTTTATATTAAAAATAAAATTTTAACAGTCGCCTGCTTAAGTTCGGTAATGGTTCAGGAAATAAATTTTAAAAAAGATACATTAATTAATAAAATTAATCAAAATTTAAAAAAAGAAGCGCTTAAAGACATTAAATTTACGCTTTGAATCAAGTTTGCCAAAATCAAATAAATTTGCTAAAATTAAGTATAATACGAAATACGAATCTATACGAATATACGAATATCTTTAAAGTTTGAAGATCCTAGGCTAAGATTGCTAAGGTCAATATTTAATATCTAATATCTAATATCTAATCTCTAATCCTATGTCTTTACGCAGCTATATTTTTTTAATGCTTTTGTCAACTACTGCCTGTTATTTGGCTTTTTTCGCGGTCATTTATTTTTTTGATCCTTTTACGGGCGGATTTTGGGCTTTAGTATTTTTTGATATAAGTTTATTTTTATCATTAATGGGCACTTTCTCTATTTTGGGATTATTGTTTCGATTATTGCTGGCCAAAGACAAATTGGTTTTTAAGCAGGTAATAACTTCTTTTCGCCAGGCCGTTTGGTTTGCTTTGTTAATAATCATAAGTTTACACTTGAAAAACCTTGATTTACTGGCCTGGAAAAATATTATTTTATTAATTTTTGCTTTTGCTTTATTGGAGTTTTTTTTCATGAGTTATAGAGCTAAGCCAAATTTAAAAATATGAGACAATCATTTTTATTTACAAAAACCAGGCGAAAAGTCGGCGCAAAAGAAAAGAGCTTAAATGCTTCTTTATTAATTAAGGCTGGATTTATTGACAAATTATCAGCCGGAGTATATACTTATTTGCCTTTGGGGTTGCGGGTTTTAAGAAAAATTGAAGACATTGTCAGGCAGGAAATGAATAATATCGGAGGCCAGGAAATTTTAATGCCGGCTATGACCTCAAAAGAGAATTGGGAATTGACCAAGCGCTGGGAAGGTTTTGATGCTTTGTTTAAATTTAAGGGATACGATGAGAAAGAATATGCTTTAGGAGCAACTCACGAAGAGGTGGTTACGCCTTTGCTTAAAAAATTTGTTTTTTCATATAAAGATTTGCCAAAGTATGTTTACCAAATCCAAACCAAATTTAGAAATGAGCCAAGAGCTAAAGCCGGTTTATTGCGAGGTCGCGAATTTTCAATGAAAGATTTGTATTCATTCCATGCCGATGAAAAAGATTTAGCCGACTATTACGAAAAAGTAATTGCCGCTTATTTTAAAATATTTGAAAGATTTGGCTTGAAAAAAAACACATATTTAACTTATGCTTCAGGCGGAGCATTTTCAAAATATTCTCATGAATTCCAAACTTTATCTGAAAATGGCGAAGATGTTATTTATCTTTGTCCGGAATGCAATTTGGCTTATAATAAAGAAATTATTAATGAAATTAAAGAATGTCAGGAATGCCAAACGCCTAAAGCCAAATTTAAGGAAGTCAAAGCAATTGAAACCGGTAATATTTTTAAGCTTGGCAATCGTTTTTCAGCTGATTTTGACTTCAAATATATTGATGAAAAAGGACGGGAAAAAGACGTTATTATGGGTTGTTATGGCATTGGTCCCAGCCGGATTATGGGTACAATTGTTGAAGTTTATAATGATAAAAAAGGAATAATTTGGCCTTTTTCCGTTGCTCCTTATCAGCTTCACTTGGTATTTTTGGGACAGCATGAGCAACTTGCAAAAAAAGCCGACTTGTTATACAATGATTTAATCAAAGCTGGTTACGAGGTTTTGTATGATGATAGAAATGAATCAGCCGGCGTAAAGTTGAATGACGCTGATTTGATTGGTTTGCCATTTAGGATAGTTTTAAGCGAGAAAACATCAAAACAAGATAGTGTGGAGGTAAAAGCAAGAGATTTTGAAAAACCGGAATTAGTAAAAACTAAAAATTTAAATAATTATTTAAGTACAAATCTGAAATTATAGAATTGTGAAAATAGCGGATTTGTATTAGCATTTAAATTTCTAAATTAGCATTACCACAATGATTTTTGACCGAATATTAGGCAGATTTTCCAAAGATATTGGCATTGACCTGGGCACTGCCAATACTTTAGTTTATGTTAAAGATAGAGGCATTGTTATAAATGACCCCTCTGTTGTGGCTATTAATACTAAAACTGATCAAATTTTGGCGGTTGGCGCTGATGCCAGAAAAATGGTAGGAAAAACGCCGGGCCACATTACAGCGATCAGGCCATTGGTTGATGGTGTGATTTCTGATTTTGAAGTGACAGAGAAAATGCTGAAATATTTTATTGATAAGATACATAAAGATGGTTTTAATCTTTTACCGCGGCCGCGTGTAGTAATCGGCATACCTTTGGATGTGACAGAAGTAGAAAGAAAAGCTGTTGAGGACGCTGCTTTGTCAGCTGGAGCCAGAGAAGTCTATTTAGTGGAAGAGTCAATGGCAGCAGCAATCGGCTGCCGTTTGCCAATTGAGGAAGCAGTTGGTAATATGGTCGTGGACATTGGTGGCGGTACAAGTGAAATTTCGGTTATCTCTTTGGGGGGTATTGTTACTTGGAAAACCATTAAAGTAGCTGGTGATGAGATGAACAAAAATATTATTCAATATGCCCGAGCTAAATTTAATTTGCTTTTAGGCGAAAAAGTGGCAGAGGAAATTAAAATAAAAATCGGTTCAGCAACTGAATTAAAGCAGCCATTGGAAGCTCAGATGCGGGGACGTGATTTGGTAACAGGCTTGCCCAAAGAGATAATTGTTAATGACGAGCAGATCAGAGAAGCATTGACTAAATCAGTCAGGGGCATAGTTGATAATATTAAGGCGACCTTGGAAGTAACGCCACCAGAGTTAGTTGCTGACATTTATGAAAGAGGCATCCTGTTGACCGGGGGCGGTGCGCTGTTAAAAGGACTGGATAAGGCTATCTCTCGCGCTACTCAGATACCAATTGCTGTTGCTGATGATCCGCTTACAGCAGTTGTTAGAGGCACCGGTTATTTATTGGATGATCTCGATTTATTGAAAAAAATCACTTCATCAACTCAGTCTGAAGAAAGTTTATAATTATGATAGAAAAAAAGAAAAGTCGCATAACTAGATTTGTTATTTTAGCAGTTATTACACTGCTTATTTTTTTCTATTACTTAGGCTTTTTAGCAAAGGCTGAAGATAGTTTTTTGAATAGCCTTTCTTTTGTTCAAAACAAAGTTTACACTTTTTTGACTAAATTAAAATATTCTTTTGTTAATTATCAGGAAGCCCAGGCTTTAAAAAAGGAAAACATTGAGTTGGAGCACCAGCTTAACCAGTTGCTTTATGAACGCAGTGAATTGATTTCATATAAAGATGAAAATGAAAAATTAAGAAAACTTTTAAATTTTTTTAAAGAAAAGGACTTTGATTATGTTTTAGCAAAAGTTGTCGGTAGGGATTTAAATAGACCGAATACTTTAATTATTAATAAAGGTAAGCGAGACGGGGTTAAAGAAGGCTATGCCGTAGTTGTTGACGAGGGTGTTATTATTGGTAAAGTAATTGAAGCAAAAGATAATATTTCTACGATTTTATTTTTGACTGATCAATTAAGTCAGCTAGCAGTAAGTACACTTGAGACGCACACGACAACTGGTTTAGCTCAAGGAGAATTTGGTTTAAGTATTAAGGTTGAATTAATTCCTCAGGATATTGAAATTAAGCAAAATGATTTAATTGTTACTTCCGGTTTGGAGCAAGATATCCCCAGAGGTTTTATTATTGGCAAGGTTAATCGAATTACTAGCCATGAAAATGATTTATTTAAGTCAGTTACTATCAATCCGTTGGTTGATTATGATGAAATAACCGTGTTAAGTATTATAAAACCTAAAGATTATAACAATGATTAAATATTTTTATTATTTATTAATTTCTTTGGTTTTAGTTTTGTTTCAGCAAAGCGTTTTAGGCTCATTTGGCGCTTTGGTTAATCTTAATTTTTTATTGGTTTTTTTTGTTTTTTTAACTATAGTTTTTGGTTTTAATTTAGGATTCGCTTTTGCTGTTTTTATCGGTTTTTTCTTGGACATTTATTTTTATTTGCCTTTTGGCACATTTATTATTATTTATTTATTAATTTTGACGGTTGTTAATGCTTTATATAAGCATGTACTGATTAATTTTTCTTTATATACTAATTTAATTTTAATTAGTCTAGCGACCATATTATACGGCTTATTGCTTGTTTTATTTAATTTTGTATTTTATTTGTTGGGTTTGGTTAAAATTTACATTGTTTTTGATTTAATTTATATATTTAATTTAATTTGGCAGATATTTTTCAATTCAATTTTGATGATTTTATTTTATTTTGTTGCCAAAGTTACTATTAAAAAATTAAATTTAGTCTTTTTGTTTAAAAAATGAAACTGCTTCAAATTAAAAGAAATTATAAAAAAGCACAAGAAATTGATGAGGATTTTTTTTGTGAAGATAACTTCAATGGTACAGATACCGATTGTCTAGATGAAAATAAATTTTTAGGCAAACATTTATCAGAAAAAAAAATAAATGTTTTTCTTTTTTTAATTTTAGCAGGGCTTTTAATTTTGTTAGGCCGCTCTTTTTATTTGCAGATAGTTAAGGGTGAATATTATAGCCAATTAGCTGAAATAAACCGAACTAGAGAAAAGCCAATTATTGCTCCGCGAGGTTTAATTTATGATAAAAATAATCAGCCTTTGGTTAAAAATGTTCCTATTTTTGATGCTTTTATCATGCCTCGAGATTTGTCTTTAGACAAGCAAAAAAGAGAGAAGCAACTCAAATCAATTGCTGAAATTATTAATAAGTCTGAAAATGAGATTAAAAATATTTTGGAAAAATATCCCGATAACTTTAAATACTTTTTGGCTGTCAGGGAAAAAATACCTTATGATGAAGCTGTTTTATTAAAAATCGAGGCTAAACAAATACCAGGTTTGTATATTGAAACTAGAAATCAGCGGGAGTATCTTTATCCTTTTGAATTTTCTCATCTTTTAGGTTATTTAGGGAAAATTACCGAAAAGGAATTAGCTAAAAAAAAAGATTCAGACTACTTGTTAAACGATTATATTGGTAAAATTGGTTTGGAATTAACTTATGAAAGCGAGTTGCGAGGCAAGTATGGCAAAGAAAGGTTAGAGGTGGATGTTAGAGGTCAGGAAAAGCAAGTAATTTATTATGAAGAAGCAAAAAGCGGGAAAAATTTAACCTTGACTATTGATAAAGATGTTCAGCGGCAGGTTAAACAAATTCTAGAGAAAAATTTAGAAAAATATAATAAAAGCCGAGCCAGTGTGGTGATGATAAATCCGCAGAATGGTGAAATTATTGCCTTGGTTAGCTTGCCGGATTTTAATAATAATTTATTTGCTAAGGGAATCGCCAGTCGAGATTATCAGCAGTTAATTGAAAATGAAGATAATCCTTTATTTAACCGCACCATTAAAGGTGAGTATCCGTCTGGTTCAGTAATTAAGCCAGTTGTGGCAGCTGGTGCACTAGAAGAGGATATTATTACTGATAAAACGACTTTTTTAAGTAAAGGTGGTTTATGGCTTTATGACCGGTGGTTTTTCCCTGATTGGGCTGCTGGTGGCCATGGTTTGACCAATGTTTATAAGGCAATTGCTTGGTCAGTCAATACTTATTTTTATATTATTGGCGGGGGATATGAAGATTTTGAAGGCCTAGGCATTGATGGTTTGAAAAAATACATGAAACTTTTTGGCTTAGGCAAAAAGACTGCTATTGATTTGCCTAGTGAGGCAGATGGTTTAGTACCTGATCCGGCTTGGAAAATGAAAAACAAAAATGAAGAATGGTATATTGGTGATACTTATCATTTGGCAATCGGACAGGGCGATATCCTGGTAACGCCTTTGCAAGTGGCAAATTATACAACGGTTTTTGCCAATAGCGGTAAGCTTTATCAGCCCCATTTGGTTAAGGAAGTTTTTACCAATCAAGGAGAAAGAGAATCGGTTAACCCCGAAATGATTAGGGATAATTTTATTGACATGGAAAATATCAATATTGTTAAGAAAGCAATGAGGCAGACGGTTACTTCGGGCAGTGCTCAGTATTTAAATAATTTAAATGTGTCAGTAAGCGGCAAAACCGGAACAGCGCAATGGCGTAAAGATAAAGATAATCACGCTTGGTTTACTGGTTTTGCGCCTTATGATAATCCGCAAGTTGTTATCACAGTTTTGGTTGAAGAAGGGGGAGAGGGGAGTCAGGTCAGTGTGCCAATTACTTATGATATTTTAAATTGGTATTTTAATGAATACTCACGAAATTACGAATAAGGTACGAATATACGAATTGTTGCGATATTTTAATATTTTTATATTAGTATAAGATTTGTATTTCGTAGTATGTGGATAAAGACTTGACGAGATTTTTAAGCTTTGTTATTTTATATATTATATATGTTAAAATAATAAAATTTAAACAAGTATTAACATATAATTTATGAGTGATGAAAAATATTTAACTAAAGAAGGTTTAGAAAAAATAAAGCAAGAATTAGAATATTTAAAAAATGTTAAAAGAAAAGAAATTAGTCATAGGATCGAAGAAGCAATAAAATTAGGCGATTTATCTGAAAATGCTGAATACCACGAAGCCAAAGATGATCAGGGTCTGAATGAAGCCCGAATAAGAGAATTGGAAGAGATTATCAATAAGGCTGTTATTATCAAAAATGATAAAAGCAACAAAAAATGCGTTGAAGTTGGCGGTACGATTGAAGTAAAATTTAATGGCAATAAAAAGGAATTTACTATTGTCGGACCTTCTGAAGCAGAGCCAAGCCATGGCCTTATTTCTAATGAATCACCGATTGGCAAAGCTTTTATTGGCAAAAAGCCTGGTGATGAAGTTGATGTAGAAACACCGGCTGGGGTTGTTAAATATAAAATTTTAAAGATATCGTAATTTTTGCAACAGTTTTAAAAGTCCGTGTTTTGTAAACACGGGCTTTTGACTTATTGGCCTAATTTAGGTAAAATATAATAAAAGGCATTAGTAATTGGGCATTGGCCATTCATTTTAAATTTTATTTTTAATAATATTTAATTTTTTTATAACATGCCAACTGATGAGAAAAAAAATCGTTTAGCTAAGTTAGAAAAAATCAAAGAAGAGGGTATAAATCCTTATCCGCCAAAATTTGATAAAAAAAATTTACTTAAGCAAGCTCTTGAAGCAAAAACAGGCACAAAAGTAAAAACAGCCGGCCGTTTAATGACCAAGAGGGAAATGGGTAAGATTTGTTTTGCCCATTTAATGGATGAATCGGCAAAAATGCAGATTGTTTTGCAGCAAGACAAGATAGGAAAAGAAGAATTTAAATTTTTTTCTAAAAATATTGATATAGGCGATTTTATTGGACTTGAAGGGGATGTTTTTAAAACTAAAAAAGGTGAAATATCAATTTTAGTTAAAAAATATAAACTGTTGGCCAAAGCGCTTTTGCCTTTGCCGGAAAAATGGCATGGTTTGGCTGATGAAGAATTAAGATTAAGAAAAAGATATTTGGATTTTATAACCCATCCAAAATTAAAAGAAATGTTTTATCGCAAGGCTACGTTTTGGCAGTCAACCAGAAATTTTTTGAAAAAAGCCGGATTTTTAGAAGTGGAAACTCCTGTTTTGGAAACGACTACTGGCGGTGCTGATGCTCAGCCTTTTGTAACTCATCATAATGCCTTGGATATTGATTTATATTTAAGAATTTCTATGGGGGAACTATGGCAAAAAAGATTAATGGTGGCTGGTTTTGAAAAGACTTTTGAGATTGGCCGGCAGTTTAGGAATGAAGGTTTAAGCAGAGAACACTTGCAAGATTATTCACAGATGGAATGTTATTGGGCTTATGCCGATTACAATGAAATGATGAGTTTTGTAGAAAAAATGTATAAATATATTATTAAGGAAACTTATGGCAAATTAAGATTTAAAATCGGCGGGTTTGCTGTTGATCTTACAAAAAAATGGCAAAAGATTGATTATGTGGAAATAATTAAAAAAGAACTTAAAATTGATGTCACAGTAGCTTCTAAAGAAGAAATAATTAAAAAATTAAACGCACTTAAAGCTGATTTTGATTCAAAAGCAGTTAAAGCTCGCTTAATTGATATTTTATGGAAACAATTAAGAAAAAAGATTGCCGGACCCGCGTTTTTAATAAATCATCCGGTTGAAGTTTCGCCTTTAGCCAAGAGAGATCCGGATGATCCGGACAAAGTTCAGCGTTTTCAAATTATTTTAGCTGGTTCGGAAATGGGCAATGGCTATTCTGAATTGAATGATCCGATTGATCAGGAAAAAAGATTTAAAGAGCAAGCAAAAATGCGCGACGCAGGCGATTTGGAGGCGCAAATGTATGATAAGGAATTTATTGAGGCTTTAGAGTACGGTATGCCGCCCACAGCTGGTTTTGGCTTCTCAGAACGCTTGTTTTCGTTTTTAGAAAATAAAACCATGCGCGAATGCCAATTTTTTCCTTTAATGAGGCCAGAGAAATAAATTTATGAGAGAAAAATTATCTTACGAAAAACCAAAAGTTGAAAAAATTGAAAAAAAAGATTATGTTTTTGATGAATTTCACAAAGCAGATTTTAAAATTGAAGAATTCCCGGAAATTTTTGAGCGAGCTGTAGAGCTTGCCAATATGCCTGATTCGCACTTTGATGACGGTGTAAAAATGTCTCAAATTATTGAGACTTTATGGCAAGATATTAAAAAGGAAGGAGAAATTAATTTTACGATTGAGGAATTAAAATTAGCTTGTTTATTTCATGATATTGGCAAATCTGGCCCTCCTGAAGCAAGCAGAGGAGAAAGATTTACGATGGAACAGATTTTTAACCCGGTTTATTTTAATGTCAATCGGCCGGAATTTAAAGGCAAAAATCCTAAAGAGTTATCAATTTCCGAAGCTTTGGATATTGAGGATTTTCCCAACAAAGAAACAATTGAAGAATATTTGAAAACTTTAACTTTGCACGTTTTTGATGAAAAGAATAAAAAAATCAAAGAAGAAAAATTAGATTTAGAAAAGCATTCAATGATTGATCTTTGGCGGGAACATGATTATTGGACTTATCAATTGTTGCAAAAATATGGCGATGATAAAATTTCTCGCGATTTAATAGTTGTTTCAAGTTCTCATCATACTTTGGAAGGCCATGACCCGGCCATGATTGACGGCGAAATACCTAATGAGGCAGTAACTTTAGAAATTTTGGATAAATATTTAATTTTGACTTTGGTTGATAAATATCAGGCGTTTACAGACCGGACTGGCAAAGATCATGAGGAAACCATAAAAATTTTAGAAAATATGATAAATGCAAGCAAAAAAGAGGGGATTATTAATCATGATGATACTGTTTTTAATCAGTTTATAAAATATTTAAAAATTTTAGAAAAACATCCGGAAATGGCAGAGATTATTAAAAAGAAATAAGTTTTTAAAAATAGAAAAAGAGGGGAGTAAGCCCCTCTTTTTATGGTTGCTTAAAAAGCTACATTTGACCCGTCCAGCAATAAGTGCAGACCCTTTCTGGCGGCAGGCCAATAGCTTTAATATTATGAGCAGTTGTCAGGTAAATTATCCTTTTGACAACTTCCCAGTCAGATTCCTTATTGACATCGCGCCTTATCCATTCAATCATTGCTTTGAATTTTTCTGTTCTTGGATCAAGATAAGGGGTAATGTCAATTTCTTCAATTTTTTTGCCTTCAATCCCTACCATAGCTTTTCTGGCTGCTAATTCTTCCAATCTTCTAGTTGATTCTTCAAATGGGCAGATTTCAATTAAAGGCGCACAAGCTAAAGCCAGGGTTAGGTCTGATGGACGGCAACGTCCGATTTTTTTTATTAGCCAAAATAGTTGAGTATTTCGTACCAGAGAATCGTCAATGAGCAGAATTTTTTTGCCGGCTATAACTGCTCTGATAGTGTTGATTTTGTGAAAAGCCGCGTAGTTTCGTTGACGCTGACTTCCATACATGAAACTACGAATACTGCGTTTTTTTCTTAGAGGTCTTTTTAAAGGTAAGCCTGAAGCACAAGCTGCCCCATGAGCATGGCCTAATCCTGAATCTGGAACCCCGGCGATAAAGTCAATTTCCAAACCCATGGGTTCAAAGATGTCCCAAATGGCAGCACCGCTTCTGTCACGGGTATCTTCAACGCAGATATTTTCAATAATTGCTTCAGGATAAGCAGTATATACGTATAAAAAACCGCATATTTTGCTATTATCATGCCCCGGTACAAGCGTTTTTGGCCCGTTACCGTCAATGAAAACAATTTCGCCGGCTTTGAGTTCTCTTTCTCTTTCATATTCAAGATTATCTAGGCCTGTTGTTTCAGTAACAACTGCATAGGTACTATTTTTTTGACTAATTGATAAGCTGAACGTTCCGCGTGGATCTCTGGCTGCAAAAATACCATCAGCGGTTAAGAGTAGCATATTAAGTGAGCCATGCCCCTTAATTTTCTCCCAAACTGCTTTTATGCCATCCACCAGATCTTTGCCTGTGCTGATTATTTCACCTGCGATTTCGGCTTTGTTATAGTGCCAGTTTTCTTTTTTTTCATCCCATGTTTTTTCCTGAAAATTATGGCCTTGATCTTTTAATTCGTCACCAATTTGCTGTAAATTAAAAAAATTTCCTTGAACAGCAATACTGAAGCTGCCAATTCTGGTGTCAAATTTTAAAGGCTGAACATCGGCGGAACTGGCAACTCCAATTCCGATATTGCCGGGAAGTCTGTCTAATTCCTTGGCAAATCTTGGCAAAAAAGGAATTTCACTTATGGCGTGAATTTCTTTATAGAGGCCATTGCCCTGACGAGTGAAAATTCCGCCAATAGCTTGTCCTAGATGTTCATGATCGCTTAATAGATTGTAGAGATCTTCTATGCAAGGTTCTTTTACTGAAAAGACTCCTGACAAACCGCTCATTTTTTCCCTCCTCTGTTTTTAGAATTTTTAATGAACCAATTTAATATTTTCAGCTTACAAAATCTTGGCAAAATTGTCAATTTTTGCTAAACTTTATTTATAGATTTAAGAGGTAAGATTTAAGATGTAAGTAAAAATGAGTTAAAAATAGCTTAAATCTTAGTCCTTAAACCTTAAATTTATTAAAAATATGCTAGACATAAATTTTATTAAAGAAAATTTAAAAGAGTTAAAAAAAGTGACCAAAGATAAAGGCATAGAGCTTGATTATGATAAATTGCTAAAATTAGATGAAAAACGTCGTAATTTAATTCAGCAAACAGACAAAATACGGCAACAAAGAAATGAGAATGCAGATTTGCTTAAAGATCCAAAAAAGCGCACTGATAAATTAATAAAAGAGGGGAAAGTATTAAAAGATAAGTTAGTTGCTTTAGAAAGTGATTATAATAAAGTTAAAGCTGAATATGATTTGCTTATGTTAAAAGTGCCTAATCTTATTTCTGAAGATACGCCCATAGGCAAAGATGAAAAAGATAATAAGGTTATAGACAAATGGGGTAAAATACCCAAATTTAATTTTAAGATCAAAGATCATATAGAATTAGGCAAGGATTTGGATTTAATAGACATTGATAGGGGAGTTAAGGTTTCTGGTTTTCGCGGTTATTTTTTGAAAAATGAAGGTGCCCAGATACAACTGGCGATTTTGATGCATGTTTTTAATAAATTAATCGCTAAAGGCTTTATACCCTTTATTCCGCCGACTTTGGTTCGAGAAGCGGCCTTAATTGGCAGCGGCCATTTTCCTGAAGGTAAAGAAGAGATTTATCAGATTGCTAATCCTGGCAAATTAGAAAGCGGGGAAATAAGAAAGGAGCCATTATTTTTAGCTGGCACGTCAGAACCTTCTTTATTGGCCTATCATGCCAATGAAACATTGTCTGAAGAGGATTTACCTTTAAAATTTTGCGGTTTTTCACCATGTTATCGCAGTGAAATTGGCAGTTACGGCAAAGATACTAAGGGCTTATATCGAGTTCATGAATTTATGAAAGTTGAGCAAGTTATTGTTTGTCAAGCTGATCTTAAAGAAGGTTTAAAATGGTTTGAAGAATTAAGAAAAATTTCAGAAGAAATTTTACAGGAATTAAAATTACCTTATCAAGTTTCATTAATGTGTACCGGTGATATGGGTGCTGGCAAATATAAAATGTATGATTTTGAAACCTGGATGCCCAGCAGAAATAATTATTGTGAAACTCATTCCAACTCAATTTTAACTGACTGGCAGTCCAGAAGATTAAATTTAAAATATAAGGATAAAAAGGGTGTAACAAAATATGTTTATACTTTAAACAATACGGCCATTGCTTTGCCAAGAATTTTAATAGCTTTGTGGGAGAATTGTCAAAATAAAGACGGTTCAATTACTATTCCGGAAGTTTTGCGGCTTTATTTAGGCAATCAAGATAAAATTATTGCTAAAAAATAAGATGGAGCAGGGGAGAGCGAGTAAATTTTGTATTCATATAAAAAATTCTTTAAAATGTTTTTTAAGAAAAAAAGAAAAGCTATTTTGGGCTCTAAAAAATACAAAATAGAGCGCCAAGCTGTTCGTTATCGTAATCCTTTGCGTTTAAAGAAGGGTTTATTTCAATTTAAACTTTTTCGCATTATAAATTTAATTTTATTTATAGGTATTTTTGCTTGCCTATATTTTTTTATTTTTTCTGATTTTTATAATATTACTAATATTGAAGTTTTTGGCAATCAAATAATTTCCAGCGATGATATTTTAGATATCACTAATGATTATTTGGCCAAAAATAAATTATTGGTTTTTAAAAATAAAAACATTTTTTTGTTTGATCGTAATGATTTGAAGGAAAAGATAAATGAAGTTATAATTTTACAGGATCTAAAGGTTGAAAAAATCTTGCCTAATACAATAAGAATAACACTTAAAGAAAAAGATTCGGCCTTGAAATGGCTAACCAGTAATCAAGAATATTTAGTTGACAAAGAAGGTTTAATTATAAAAAGATATTATAAATTTATCACGCCTAAAATTTTTAGTTTAATTGAAATTGAAAAAGCAAGCGCAAAAAAAAGCGATTCTAATCTTTTGCAGATTATAAATTTGGCTAATCAGGAAATTAATTTGGGTGACAGGGTTTTGAATCCAGAAGATGTTGAATTTATTTTAAATTTGATACCAAAATTAAAAGAAAAAGATTACTCAAAAATAAAAACTGTTTCAGTGCCTAATAATTTTCCTCAATATTTGATCGTTGAATTTGAGCCTGGCTGGCTGATACATTTTAATTTGGCTGATTCAATTGAAAGTCAGTTGAATCGCTTGGATGCTTTGATTAATCAAAAGATTGAAAAAAGCAATTTGCCATATCTTGATTATATTGATTTAAGATTAGGGGAGAGTGTTTATTATAAAATGAAATAAATTTAGCTGCTTGTGAGCGATTGAATAAAAAAAAGACCCTCAACTATAATTAGTAGGTTGAGGGGATTTTTAAAAATCTTATTAACCTGGCGGTATAATCCCAGGTTTTGCATATGGGACATTGAACTTTTTTATCATTTTCAATGTAGTTCATTTTTTTGCCACACATTGGGCATTTGATTGTAGGCATTATAACTAACCTCCTTTTTTAATATTATAGTATATCATATTATTTTAATTTTGTCAAGTATTTGAGTATAAAAGTAATAAAAATTAGCTAATTTTAGCCATTTTTTGCAGTTTATGTGTTATTTTTAGCAAAAGCGAGTAAAAATAAATGATTAAGTAAAGAGGATATTGAGCATTTTAAGATATAAATTAAAATAAAAGAGTATTTTTTTTAAAAAAAAATATTTGTAAATAAAGATAATTAGAAATTTTTTAAATTGGGGATAAATATATTGACACAAAGATCAGCACGGGGTATCATATACATAACTTCGCATAATATACCTTAAACGAATTAATGTACTGATAATATATAAATATATGAAAAAAACAACAATACCTTTAAATGCTTATATTTCTGAATATTTAGAATATTTAGAAATTGAAAAAGGTTTAGCTCAATTAAGTGTAAAAAATTATGATCGTTTTTTAAATAAATTTAAAAATTGGCTTAATTCTAATTATAAAGATATAAAACCCTATCAATTGACTGCTGATATGGTTTCAAAATACAGGCTTTATTTAGCTTATTCAAAAGCTAATGCTAAGACTCAGGAAAATCTTAAAAAAAATACGCAAAATTATTATTTAATAGCTTTAAGAAGTTTTTTGGGATTTTTAATTGAAAAAGACATAGAAACATTGCCGCCTGATAAAATAAAACTTGCTAAGTCAAGTGAAAAAGATAGAGTCGTAAAATTTTTAAAATTACAGGAGTTAGAACGACTTTTTTTAAGCCCAAATATTAAAAAATTGCCGGGCTTACGAGATCGGGCTATTATGGAGACCCTTTACAGCACTGGCCTTCGTATTGCTGAATTAGTTGCTTTAAATCGCGAGCAGTTTAATTTGAGCTTAATTAAAAATTTGGATTCTTATGAATTAACAATTATCGGTAAAGGTAATCATCCTCGAACTGTTTATTTTTCCAAAAGATGTTTAGATTGGATAACCAGGTATTTAGAAAAACGTAAAGATATGGAAGCGCCATTATTTGTGAATCATCGTAAAATTAAAGACACAAAGGCAGAGAGAAGATTGACTCCCCGTTCAATTCAAAATATTTTAAAAAAATACAGCAAAATTGCTGGTTTACCGATAATGGCTACTCCTCATACTTTAAGGCATACTTATGCTACTGACCTTTTAAATCAGGGTGTTGACTTAAGGACAGTCCAGGAGTTTTTAGGCCATAAGAATATTGCTACCACTCAAATATATACCCATGTAACTAATAAACGATTGAAAGATATTCATAAAAAATTTCATAGTGGTTCTAATCTTAAAAATGAATAATCCATGCTTCGAAATTTAATTGATATTTTTTACTCAAATTTTCGTCTTAGCAATCGTTACCCTGACATTACTTCTGATGATGAGCAAATAATTATTGAATGCGGAGATACTGATCCTAATAAAATTATTGAGCATTTTGATTTAGGTGTCGCAAAAATTTTAATATTACCCTGTCCCAATATTGAATCTAAAAATTTTAGAGATAATCATTATAAAGAAAAAATTAAAAAAATAATAAAAAAGAGGTAGAAATACCCTCTTTTTTGCATATTATTGATTATTGCCTAAAATACTCCCCTAATTCCTTGTCTTTTTTAAATTTGGCTATATTTTTATTAACTCGCTTATAAAAGGCCGGATAATGGCTTCTGATGATCCAGCGGCCTTTATAACGCTGTTTATATGGCTTTTTTTGATGATGGGCTACTTCATGGGCTAAAATGCGCAAAATTGAGTTAATGCTCTTTGGCTGCCTTCTTTTAGGCGTAAAAATATCAAGCGCAATTACCTTTGTTTTTAAATTTGTATAACCTACTGAATAATTTTTAGCAGTATTTATTGGTGCCTGCCTGTTCATAACTTTAAAACTAAAGCCTGTAATTTTTAAACATTTACAGGCCTTGGCAAATATATTTTCAATTTTTTTTTGATGTAAATTGCTCATGTGTCGTAAAATAAATAGCAAAGTGTGTTTTTCTGTTTATTGTATTCTTCTTATGCATTTAGGCTTACCACTAGCTGTCCAATTATGTCCAGAAAAATTAGTTACTCTTATAGCATTCCCCGGTGACCTACCAGAATGACCGCCATGACTTTCAAAAAGTTTCCCCCCACCAGCATAAATGTAAACATGTCCTATGCCATGTCCACAGCCAGTTGGGTAACCAACAACATCGCCTGCTTTTAATCCAATACCATTAACAGAGGTTGCTCCAAAATTCTCAATTCTTTCGCTATTACTGCAATTACAACCAAAAATACTAGTGGTACCACCGCCATAAGAGCTTATACCGGCGCATCTTAAAACAAAATTAATATAACCCGAACAATCTAAGCAAACAGTTCCGCTTGGGCAGAAATTATTATATTGCATATATTGTGATCTTATTTCGCTATATGGAGGTGGGCCGCCTTTGCCGCCGAATCTATAAGTGACTTTTCCGACGGTAGCTCTTGTAATTTGTTCCATAACGGAAGCCCCTCCATTTTTAGGGCAAAAGATAGCGCCAGGGACATATCTTTCCCAATTACCAAAAAGAGGTGCATCTATATCTGGTGATTCAATCTCCTCAACATAAGCAACTTGAGGCGTTTCTAATTGAGTCAAGCCAATAAAAGATAATATTATATAACTAAGCACACCAATAATTAGACCAATGAAAGCAGAAGAAATGTATTTTTTGGCGGTTTTAATTTGGGCTACATTACCGCCAGCTAAAATCCATTTAACTCCTCCAAAAATAACCATTACGATTGCAATTGGCACTAATATATATAAGGCGTATTTATAAATATTTTTAATATAGTCCGCAATATTAACAGCCTTTTCGTATTTAAAAATTGGCACTTGTAGGTCAAGATCGATTTGGGCGCCGTATTTATGGCAGCATTTGCCAACATCACAAACTGCTTCAGAATCTAAAAATTCGCCTTCAGGGCATTCTTCAGTTTCAACACAATGGCCATCATCAGGATATTTGTCTTCGCAGCTTAGTTGCTCTATTACATCATCGGTCGCATTGGCAAGATTAACTAAAAGAAAAGAAAGACTTATAAATAACAGAATTAAGCTTAATTTAATTAAAAAGTTGAAGGTTATTTTTTTGTCTTTCATTTTCGAATTTTATTGTGAAAAATATTTTTTAAAACATTAGCCAAGAAAAAGAAAATAAGGGCTTGGAGCAAATCATAAACGTTAATCCCTTTTGCACTTATAAAACCAATGATTAAAATAAAAATTGTGCCTAAATAAATAACCGTGTCAATTAAATAAAATTCAAATCCTGTAACAATTATTTCATATTGAGTGATGCCTTGTTCTTTATCTTTTTTAAATCTAAATTTGTGTTTGGTTAAAGTTAGAATTAAGGCAAAAATTAAAATAATTACGGGGCCCCAGAAAATTAAAATTTTTCCCAATGTTTCAGTCAGGTCAGGGAAAAACCACCACATAATTACAACTCCAATAATAATTAGCCAAACTATATACTTAGAAAAAAGATTTAAAATTATTGCTTTAAATTTTTCTAAACTAGTCATATTTTTTTAGTATAAGTGTAAGATGAATATTTTTTATGGCAGATACTCTAAAGGGTTAACAGGAATACCATTTAATCTAACTTCAAAGTGCAAATGCGGACCAGTGGATAATCTGCCTGCGCCTAAAGTCCCGGGCATGCCTCCTGTTAAGCCGATAACATCGCCTGCTTTTACATAAGTATCAGGTTTAACATAAATGGCGCTAACATGGCCATAAACCGTGGAAATGCCATTATCATGGATTAAAATAATGTAACTATAGCCATAACCGGCATCTTTGGCTCTGGCAACATAACCATTAGCTGGTGCTTTGATTTGACTTCCCTGCTGGGCCCTGAGATCAATAGCTGGATGTTCAAAAATATAGCGATAAGGATAATCAGGGTCATGAAAATAAGCAGTAATTATATGCGGTGGTGGTGATGGCCAGGAAACTAAAGTAGTTTTTGGTGAAGAAGAGCCGCTTCTAATTCGGGCAACTTTATTTTTAAGCTGTTCTTGTAAATTTAAGACATCACTGTCAATTTCATTTTGCCTTTGCTTTGCTTCTACTAAAAGTTTTTGGAATTGGATTTCAGATGATTTGGTCTCTAAAAGCAGGACTTCTTTGGCTTTTTGTTCATCTTTAAGTTTGGCTTCTTGGGCTTCTAAGGTTAATTGTAATTGCTCTAATTCTTGTTTTTGCCTTTCTTTGTCAACTTTTTGAACTTCGATAGCTTCTTTTAAAAGTTTTAGACGATCAACAGTATTTTTAATATTAGCTTGTATTTCTTCCAAATAGCTAAGTTGGCTAAAAAAATCAGCAAAAGAATCATTTAAAATTAAAATTTCTAAATAAGATTTTTGATCATTTTGATGAATTAATTTAATGTATTCCATTAAATTTTCTTTTTGTCGGTCAATTTCATTTTTTTCTTTAGCAATCTGATAATCCATAGATTCAAGCTCTAACTTTGTTTTATCAACTTGTAGTTGAGTTGTTTTAATATCTAATTCTATTTTTAAAATTTGATTATCCAGAAGTCCTATTTGGTTTTTCAAAGTAGCTGATTTGGCTTTATATTCTTCAACTTTTTGGGCATATTCTTCAGCAGCTTTTTTTAAATTCTCAATTTTATTTTTGCTATCCTCTATTTGTTCGTTAATATCCTGGATTTCAGGGGTATTAGCGTATAAATTATAATCATTTTTTTGAGCAATAACAAAACTGGAGCTTAAAATCAATAAACTCAAAATTACAAGAAAAGCTAATTTATTTTTCTTTTTCATTTATTTATATTATAGCAGATTTTGAGCGATTTAGAAATAAAAAAATCAGCATTGTTGAACCGTAGAGACACGCCATGGCGTGTCTCTACTCTACAAATATATAATTTTGTATTTACGCAACAATGCAGATTTTTTTATTTAAGTTTATTCTGCGCTTGATTAATTCGTTCAATTGCTTTCTTTTTACCCAAAACCCAGGCAATTTCAAATGGTGAAGGAGAATTTTGCTGGCCTGACAATGCTACGCGCATTGGCCAGAGCATGTCCCCTACTCCATGATTATTTTTTTTGATCCAGTTGGTGATTTTTTTTTCCAAGGTTTCAATTTTATTAAAATCACCATCAGATAAAGTAATTAAAAAGTCCTCTAATTTAACCAAATTTTCCAAAGTCGTTGCCCTATTTGATTTTTTCCAAATTAATAATTCTGGCTGGTATTTAATATCTTTATAGAAAAATTCTGTGTTTTGGCTAATATCAGACAATTTTTTAAGTCGTTCCTGCTCAATTTCAACAATTTTTTCAAGAATTTTTTTATCTTTAATTTTAGGCAAATACGGCTGGCAAAGTTTGATCAATTTCGGCAATTTCATCTGTCGGATATACCAACCGTTTATCCAGTCCAGTTTTTCCAGGTCAAAAACAGCTCCTGATTTGTTAATATTATCCAAAGAAAATGCCTCAATTAAATTTTTTACTTCGCCGTTTTTTAATTCAAAATCATCAAGTAATTTTGGCAGATTAAAAAGCTCATCAGTACTCCCTTGGCCCGGATTCCAGCCTAATAAAGCGACAAAATTAAGCAAAGCAGCCGGTAAATAGCCTTTTGCCAAATATTCGCCGACAGCCACATCACTTTGCCGTTTACTAAGTTTTGATTTGTCTGGATTTAAAAGTAATGGTAAGTGGGCAAATTTTGGCAAGTCCCAGCCTAAAGCTTTATATAATTTTATATGCTTAATAGTACTGGAAAGGAATTCTTCACCCCGAATAACATGGCTGATTTTCATTTCGTGGTCGTCAATTACATTGGCAAAATTATAAGTAGGATAACCGTCGCTTTTGATCATTACAAAATCATCTTGATATTCCATGTCTACTGCGATATTGCCATGTATTTCGTCGCGCCAATGTTCGTGCTCTTTTGTGGGAACATTGTTGTCAGGTAGCATTTTAAACCTAATAACATATTTTTCATTATTGGCGATTTTTTCTTTAATTTGTTTTACAGTTAATTGATTGCATTGGCGATAAGGCCCCCAATAACCGGGCGGTTTTTTGTCTTGCTTTTGCTTCTCACGGATCTTATCCAATTCTTCTTTGCTGCAAAAACAATAATAAGCTTTTCCTTCTTTTAATAATTTTTTTGCATAATCTTGGTAGATTTTTAGTCGTTTTGACTGATAAATAACTTTTTTATTATGCCTTTTTAATTCAAACAGGTCTAAAAGCTCAATTATTTTTTTATCAGAGCCCTTGACTAATCTTGCTTGGTCAGTATCTTCTATTCGCAATAGAAATTTTCCCTTATGCTTTTTAGCAAATAAAAAATTATATAAAGCCGTTCTTAGGCTGCCTACGTGTAAATAGCCGGTCGGGCTCGGCGGAAATCTGGTGATTATGTTCATAATTAATGATTTATTTTTTGTTTAAAATTTTTGATTAAGTTAACCCGTTTTAAAATCTCGTTTTTATTGTCTTTGTCAGCCAAAGCTTCTGATATTTGATCTTCAGATAAATCACTCAATGCTATTATACTGATAAATTCTTTAAATCGTTTTTGAATCTCTGCTGGATAATTTTTTAGTTTATTCATTAATTCTACAGTGCTATGCCCTTGAATATATTTTTGTTTAGCTAATTCTAATATCAGTTCTTTTTCTGAAAGTTGTTTTTGCGAATCAGCTTCAGCAATTTTTTCTAGATTTTTAAAATGAGGTTGATCTTCTTTTTTAGGTTGTAATTTTTCTAAATTTGGCATATTTATAAGTATTTTTTAAATCCATCTAAGCCAATCTTTATAAGCGGTTTTTTAAAATCCGGAACTTTATCTAAAATTTTATCTTTGTTTATCCATTGCCATTCAATGAATTCATTGGGATCCAATTTTATCTCATCGTCATTGCCTTGGAATTTCAGCAGAAAAAGCGATTGGATTTGTCCTTTGAAACGATCCCAGCCTTGATCGGGTTTTGTCCAAGTATATTTGTGGCAATTGGGCAGCCAATCTAAAATTTTTACATTATCGGTGCCGATTTCTTGCCTTAATTCCCTTAGTATATCCTTTTCATATTCCTGCTTTGTTTTTGCATTTTTAGCACCGCCTTGAGGTAGCTGCCAATAATTTCTGGTCGCATGTTTGGCGATTAAAATTTTTTTATCCTGATTAATAATAAAACCCGCTACATTTTTTCTGTAAAAAAACGAATTGCCAATACGAAATTTGATGCAGACTAATGGAAATATTATAACAGCATTAAAAATTCTTTTCCAACGTTTTGGCTCTTGCAATAAACGCCAAAGCCATTCTATGCCTAATTCCCGCCAAAATTCCGGCGCTCTTTTTAGCCGGCCGGCAATAAAATCCAAGCTTCCGCCAATGCCTAACATCAATTTTGTCTCTAATTTGTCAATATTATTATTAATAAAATATTCTTGCTTCGGACAACCAAAATTGACTAATATGATATTGGGCTGAAATTCGTTTATTTGTGAAATTAAATTTTGGTTTTCAAAATTTCCCTTGTTATCAACTTTGCCGGGATCAAGGTAGTTTATTTTTAATTCAGGATGTTTTTGCCCGATCATTTTTAGCGCACGTTCCCCTATTTTGGGTTGACCTTCAAAAAATAATATTGAGTAATTATTTTGTTCAGCCAATATAAGCAGTTGCCAGCAAAGATCAACGCCTGTTGTTAAGTTATGTAATTTTTTGCCAAAAAATAATGCTCCGATTTTTAAACCAAAACCGTCAGGGATTGAGATAAAAGATTTTTTTATGATTCTTCTAAGAAATTTGTCTTTATAGGCTTTTAAGCAAATTTCAGGATTTGGTGTGACAATAAATCCTTTGTTTTGGCTTTTTAATAAATTTTGGATTTCTTGAATAGTTTCATCAAGCGAGATATCATTAATTTTTGTTCCTAAAATAAATAATTTGCGCATTATTTTGAATAATAAATATTTACAGGCGTGCCAATATCAGCCCAATCATAAAGCCATTTGGCATCAGGAATTTTAAGATTAACACAGCCATGGCTGACGCGCCAGCCAAAACTCCAATGCCAATAAGCCCCATGAATTAAATGATTTTTATAAAAAAGCAAATTCCAGGGCACATTAGGTAAATCATAATTATCAGGATGATTTGGGCCATAATCTCCAGACATATGTGTCTTTGGTATTTTGTCTAAAATTTTAAAATTGCCTAAAGGCGTTGGATATTTCCAAGTTCCTGTTGATACCCAAAATTCTTTTTCTAAACGACCTTTATAGTAAGCATAAAGTTTTTGTTTTCTGATATCAACTTCAATAATTTTATATGATTGATATTTGTTAATGGTTGAAATTGATTGTGTGGCAGCTAAAATTTCTGTTTGACCATCATTATCTATATCACCATCAGCGATAGAAATTCCTCCTTTAAAATCCTGCCAAATAAAAAGATTTGGGTTAACCTTTTCTTGTCCCAGGCCGTTAAAAATTTTTAAATGAGCAGCACCGCTAAATCCAGGGCCGGTCAAAATATCCAAATAACCATCCTGGTCAACATCGCTAGTAGCTAGGTTAACCCCGCCCCAAAAATTAGGATCATAAGCTAAAAATTGATTAAGTAAATTACCATTATAATCAAAAATTTTAATTTTTGGCTCGTGGCTTAAAACTGGTGCAGTTATTATTTCGGCTTTTTTATCATTATCTAAATCAGCTGCCAAGACATTAACTCCGCCTAAAAAATCATCTTTGTAAGCATAAAAACCTTTTATAAAATTACTATAGGGATCAAAAATTTTAACTACTGGTTCCATGCCATGGCCAGCACTAACTAAGATTTCTTGCTGATTATCTCTATTAACATCACCAACTGAGACATTGGCTCCGCCTCTTAAATTTTTCTCAAAAGCAAAAAAATCAAAATAAAGATGGCCTAAATTATTAAAAATTCTAATATGCGGTCCCCCGCCTTCATTAGGCGCAGTAATGATTTCAGGGATGCCATCATTGTATAAATCTGCTACTGCTACTTTTAATCCTCTATTAAAAGTTGGCGCATAAGCAAGGAATTCATATTGAAATTCGCCTTGATGATTGAATATTTTGACTAAAGGTTTTTCATTGCGGCCAGCAGCGACAATTATTTCTTTATCGCCATCAGCATCTAAATCAGCTGTAGTTATGTGCGCGCCCTCAACTTGCGAATTTTCGGAAAAAGGAAAAAGCTCTTTTTCTAATTGAAAATTATCAGTGTTTAAAATACGCACAGTAGGTCTGGTTATTTCTGGTTCTTTTATTTTTTCCGCCTCTTGAGCTATGGTCGAAAGTGGCAAAATTAAACAAAAAATTGTCAGAAGAATTATTTTTTTCATGTTTTAATTATACTATTTTCTTTAAACTTAGGCAAAATTATTATTGCCGCCAAAATATAGAAAGCCGCCAGGATTTTAAATGGAAATTTGGGAGGTTTCCATGACCAAAGCATAAATTGCTTTTTTCCTGGCGGCTTATTCCATATTATTTTATTTTGCTAATTATGTCAATTTATATTGCTTAACAATAGAATAAATTGGGCCTTGGGAGGTTAAATTGCTTTCCATGAGGTCTATTGTTTGAATGCTGAATTCTGAGAGCTGAAAGCTGAATTTTGGAATTTGGACGGAGGTTTTAAATTTTACGCGGCCTAAAGTTAAATGCAAGCGAAAGGGGCGTTTATCTATTTTAAAACCCAGCCATTCCAATGCTTTCCCTGTTTTTCTTTGCAATTCAATGGTTTGGCCATTATTTAATTCTTTCATTTCTAAAAAAATTACTTTGGGATTATTTAAATCGGGGAAAGCATCAATAGCGTTTGAAAGTCGGAATTTTAAAGTTGAAAATTCGGCGATTATTGGTTTTAAAGCTTGATTTATTGCTTCAATATTCTCTTCAGGTATGGGTCCGAGGAAATGCAGCGTTAAGTGAAAATTATCTTTAGCTACCCATTTAATTGGCTTATTTTTATTAGCTTTTTGTAATTTTAAAACTAGATTGAAGAGCTCGTCTTTAATCTCTATAGGCAAATTTATAGCTAAGAATAAACGTTTTGTCATGCTTTTAGTATAACTATTAAAAATTTCCTTGCCAAGTCGTTCGCGAACAAATTGGCTTGACAATGGAAATAAGGGTTTTATAATTAAAATATGAAGTGTTCTTGTAGATCTATTGGCCCGATCTGCTATTGTCTACACTCCTTTTCCCTCTCCAAGCGAGAGGTTTTGGACCCATGGGGACTTAACCAGTCCCCTCTTTTTTTTATTATAACTTAAATCGTTAGTTTTATTAACTTTTTTTCTTATGTTATACTTGAATTATGAAACTAACGCAATTTTGGATTAATACTAATTTTTGGTTACATATTTACAAATATTTACTTTTTTTTTACTGATTTGTAAATTAGGAACAGATTTGTATGTTCGTATCATGAAATTTGTATTCATATGAAATTAGCTAAATTCTGGATCAAAAAGCCAGACAACAAAATCCAATGCCAATTATGCAATCATTATTGCTTAATTGCTGAAAATAAAACCGGAGTTTGCGGGGTGCGGAAAAATATTAAAGGCAAGCTCTATTCTTTGGTTTATGGTAAAGTGATTGCTGAAAATATTGATCCCATTGAGAAAAAGCCGCTTTTTCATTTTTTGCCAGGTAGCATAAGTTATTCAATTGCCACTGTTGGCTGTAATTTTAAATGTTTGCATTGCCAGAATGCTGATATTTCACAATACCCTATTGATGAGCAATTAAAAGATGAGAAACTTGTACCTGGGAAACAAATAACAACGGAAGAAGTTGTCAGAAGAGCTGTAAGAGCTAAATGTGAGTCAATTGCTTACACTTATACTGAGCCAACGATTTATGCTGAATTTGCTCTTGATTGTATGAAATTAGCGAAAAAATCTGGCTTAAAAAATGTCTGGGTGTCTAATGGCTACACTGCCAAGGAAGCCTGGCCCAAAATACTCCCCTATTTGGATGCTATTAATGTTGATTTGAAATTTTTTAAGAATGAAACTTATTTAAAAATTTGCGGTGCGAACTTACAGCCCATTTTAGATAATCTAAAATTATTAAATCGCAAAAAAATTTGGCTGGAAGTGACTACATTGATCATCCCAGGTTTAAATGATTCTCCAGAAGAATTAACTGAAATTACTAAATTTATTAAAAATTATTTGGGCAAAGAAACACCTTGGCATATTTCCCGTTTTTTCCCTCAATATAAAATGAAGGACAAAGATTCAACCCAAGAGCAATTAATTTATAATGCTTATAAAATCGGCAAACAAGCTGGCTTAAAATATATTTATGGCGGCAATATTGTTTCTGATATTCATGAAAATACTTACTGCCCCAAATGCAATGAATTGATTCTTCGGCGAACCGGTTATGATACTGATAGGTTTGATAAAAATGGACAATGTCCCAAATGCGGTGAAAAAATTGATTTAATTTTAGATTAATTGCTGAATTCGAAATCCAATCCCCAATTAGGAATTGGATTCCGAGTAAAGCTGATCTCCCTATTGACAGGGCTTTTTTTATTTAATATACTAAAATTAGCACTCTCTTACTTGGAGTGCTAATAAAGTAACAATTATATATACCCCCACTTTAGTGGGCTAAAATTATCCTGCTAAAGCAGGGTATAAATAATATTCAATTATGTTTAATATAAATAAATTCACAACCAAATCTCAGGAAGCTTTGCGGCATGCTCAGGAAATTGCCGCTGATAATCAGAATCAGCAGGTTGATGCTTTACATTTGTTCGCCTCTCTGCTTTTGCAGGAAGGAAGTTTAGTTTTGACTATTTTAAGAAAGCTTGAGATTGAAATAGCTGATTTAAAAAATGCGATTGCCAAGGAATTGGAAAATTTGGCAAAAGGCAAAACTGAAGTTAATTTAACCCAAATGTTTTTGACTGAAGATTTGGCGCGGGTTTTGGCAGGTTCTGAAAAAGAAGCTAATGATTTGAAAGACGAGTATATTTCAACTGAACATATTTTTTTATCAATGCTCAATACTAAATCTAAGGCAAAAAGTTTATTGGATTCTTTTGGCCTCACTCATGAGCAGGTTTTAAAGATTTTAAAGGAATTGCGCGGTTCAACCAGAATAACCGACCCAGAACCAGAATCAAAATTTCAGGTTTTGGAAAAATACGCTCAAAATTTTACTGAAATGGCTAGGCAGGAAAAATTAGATCCAGTTATTGGCCGTGATTCTGAAATTCGCCGAGTCATGCAGGTTTTGTCTAGAAGAACTAAAAATAACCCAGTTTTAATTGGTGAAGCTGGGGTGGGTAAAACAGCCATTGCTGAAGGTTTGGCCCAAAGAATTGTGGCTGGTGATGTGCCAGAAACTTTAAAAAATAAAGAGTTGGTAGCTTTGGATTTGGGTTCTTTGATTGCTGGAACAAAATTTCGCGGCGAGTTTGAGGACCGTTTAAAAGCTGTTTTGAAAGAAGTGGAAAATTCTGACGGGCAAATAATTTTATTTATTGATGAATTACATACTGTGGTTGGAGCTGGCGCAATTGAGGGCTCAATGGATGCTTCAAACATGCTTAAGCCAGCTTTAGCCCGCGGTAAGCTTCATGCTATTGGCGCTACAACTTTAAAAGAATACCAAAAACATATTGAAAAAGATCCGGCTTTGGAACGTAGATTTCAGCCAGTTATGGTTCATGAACCAACAATTGAAGATACAATAGCTATTTTGCGTGGTATTAAAGAAAAATATGAAGTCCATCACGGGGTTAGAATTACTGATTCGGCTATTTTGGCTGCTGCTGAACTTTCACAGCGGTATATAACTGATAGATTTTTACCTGATAAAGCCGTTGACTTGATTGATGAAGCAACTTCTGCTTTGCGTATGGAGATTGATTCAATGCCTGAAGAATTGGACAAAATTAAGCGTAGAATTAAGCAATTGGAAATTGAGAAAGAAGCACTGAAAAAGGAATCTGATAGTGATTCAAAAGAAAATTTAAAAAATTTGAATAAAGAACTTAATGATCTTAAAGAAAAATCAAAGCAATTAGAATTGCATTGGAAAAATGAAAAAGATATTATTACGCAGATTCGTGAAGTTAAAAAGCAGATTGATAATTTAAAGCAAGAAGCAGATATTTTGGAAAGGAAATCAGAATTAGAAAAAGTAGCTGAAATTCGTTATGGCCAAATTCCGGGTTTGGAAAAGAAGATTAAAGGATTAGAAAAAAAATTAGTTAATATTCAAAAAGAGCATAAGATTTTAAAAGAAGAAGTGACAGAAGAAGATGTGGCAGCAGTTGTCTCTCGCTGGACAGGTGTTCCGGTTTCAAAAATGCTGCAAACAGAAACTGAGAAATTAGCTAAAGCAGAAGATGAGCTTAAAAAACGTGTAATTGGCCAAAGCGAAGCCATAAAATCAGTGGCTAATGCTTTGAGACGTTCAAGAGCAGGTGTAGCTGAAGAAGGGCGGCCAATTGGATCATTTATTTTCTTGGGGCCAACTGGTGTTGGTAAAACAGAATTAGCCAAAGCTTTGGCTGAATTTATGTTTAATGATGAAAATGCCATTATTCGGGTTGATATGTCAGAATATATGGAAAAGCATGCGGTTTCTAAATTTATTGGCTCCCCTCCTGGCTATGTTGGTTATGAAGAAGGAGGTCAATTAACAGAACAAGTTAGACGTCGACCTTATTCAGTGGTTTTATTTGATGAAATTGAAAAAGCCCACCCGCAGGTTTTTAATATCTTATTGCAATTACTTGATGACGGTCGTTTAACTGATGCTAAAGGCCGAGTGGTTAATTTTAAAAATACAATTATTATAATGACTTCAAATTTAGGCAATCAATTGCTTAAAGAAGTCTCACTTGGTTTTGAAGATAAAACAGCCAAAAAGGATGCTAAGGTTGATGAAGAGAAAATGAAAGACAATGTTTATGAAGCTTTGAAAAATCATTTTAAACCTGAATTTTTAAACCGTTTGGATGAAATAATCATTTTTCACTCCTTGGATAAAAAACAAATCGAGCAAATTATTGATCTTCAGCTGGATATTGTTAAAGAACGTTTAGCGGAAAAGAAAGTTAAGTTAGAATTTACTAAAAAATTAGAAAAATTTTTGGCTGATAAAGGGTTTGATCCTCAATTTGGTGCACGTCCGCTTAAACGCGTGATTCAAAATCAGATTTTGGATGATCTGGCTTTGCAAATTATTGAAGGCAAGATTAAAGAAGGCCAAAAAGTTAAAGTGGATGTAAATAAAGATAAAATAGTATTTAAATAAAAAAAGCCGCTTCATAAGAAGCGGCTTTATAAAAATTTATTTGGCAATAAAATTTGAGAATTTTATTGATAGAAAATTCAGCCTTGTTTTGAGTATCTTGTCTTCACTAAGAAGCCGTGAAAGTCTGTCAGCCTGCTCAATAGTTATTGTGAATTTTTCAAAAGCAGCCTTGAAAATTGCCAAAGCTAATCTTTGTTTTTTTGTTTTTCCTTTTTTCAATTTATCCTCCTTTCTTAGAGAATCAGACAATTGCATTCTTTCATGAATATAGTACTGATAAATTCAGATACGCTATAAGGATCATCTTTCAAAATTGCCAGCCAGCGATTGGCTTGATCAATAGAAATCATATTTTTTCGATAAGCAAAATAGATGTATTTAGCCAGCTTTTTTTTAGTCATTTTTGCCTCCTTTGTATGTATTTTAGTTCAATTATAAATTTTAACATGGATTTTAAATTCTGTCAACCATGTTTGTCTTTTTTTTTATTAACTCTGTTCCATCTTCTTGATATGATAGTTATTCCTGAATGGCGTGGTTAAGACAAAAACCGCTTAAATAAATTAAGCGGCTTTTTAAGATAATTATTTTTTTTTGACAAAAATAGTCACGATTTTGTGAAAGTTGGTTTGAGGGAATTTGGTGCTCATTCCCAGTAAAACCAATGTTTTTTCCGGCTGATAGCCATCATTAATCAATTTTTTTATGGTGTCTTGGTTTTTTTCATCATCTGTCCGTACAGTGATAAGACCTATAATTTTTTCCGGATCTGGCCAATCAATTGTTAAAGGTACACCTTGAGTAAGATCAATTTCTTTTTCCCCGTTCTCTTTTGCCATTTTAACCTCCTTATTTAATTAAAAGGCTCCATTAATTTGGAGCCTGGGAGTGTAGTGTCTGCTTCTGAGGCCAAGCCGGTGGCCTGTCATAATAAATTTGTGCCGGCTTTATAAAAAGCGAAGCATGAACCCGCTACACTCCATAATAATAATTCATCTTAGCATATTAAAAATATTTTGTCAATAAAGTAAAATGCCCCGCTGCGTATGTATATCGTACGCAGCGGGGCTGTGTGGCTGGCTAATAAATTTTCCCCTCGCGCCTTTCTCTGCCGGCTTTCATCTTTGGCGCGGATCATCCATGCCGCGGTTTGCAACGCTTTCTCAAAACAACCTTGGGCCGTATTTGGCGAATCGTACGTCGCACCCTTTAAATTGGGTAGAAACGCCGTGTCGGCCTCTTTAATCGCTGCATCCGGGGCTATTTGCGGGACATCCGCTGGGATAATTCATCGTTCCCTTGCGGAAAGCCCGCTGTCGGTTTATAAGGGGATTTTCGCTACAGCCAGACCACTACTTCTGTATTTTAGCAGTATAGCATATTTGATGAATTTTGTCAATAGGAATAGGGGGGTATTAAAAAGCAAGAGAAACAGAGGATAAAGAATTTTTAAGGAATGTTGGTA
>CAZPVP010000004.1:0-66015 GCA_964590345.1 uncultured Gammaproteobacteria bacterium
CAAGAAGAGCAGTTGCGAAAGCAGGACTTAGTGATCCGACCGTGCGATGTAGGCCGGCGGAAGCTCAACGGATAAAAGCTACTCCGGGGATAACAGGCTAGTCTCCTCCAAGCGTCCACAGCGACGAGGAGGTTCGGCACCTCGATGTCGGCTCGTCCTATCCTGGGGCTGAAGAAGGTCCCAAGGGTTTGGCTGTTCGCCAATTAAAAGGGCACGCGAGCTGGGTTCAGAACGTCGTGAGACAGTTCGGTCTCCTATCCGCCACGGGCGTTGAAACTTGAGAGGGACCATTCCTAGTACGAGAGGACCGGAATGGACGTACCTCTAGTGTACCAGTTGTTCTGCCAAGGGCATTGCTGGGTAGCTACGTACGGTTTGGATAAACGCTGAAAGCATCTAAGCGTGAAGCCGTCCTCAAGATTAGGTTTCTTAGGATCCTGGGAGATGACCAGGTTGATAGGCTCTAGGTATAAGATTGGCAACAATTTTAGCCGAGGAGTACTAATATCCATTTGTTTAACCACAAGAATTGTGGGATCATAAAAAAACATTATACATTTATAAGCTAGTCATTAGATACGGGTTGCTTCAATGAATTTGGAGCAACCAAATCTGGTGATTTTAGCGAAGGGGAAACACCTGTTCCCATTTCGAACACAGCAGTTAAGCCCTTCAGCGCTGATGATAGTCCGCATGGGCGAAAGTAAGTCATTGCCAGTTTAACAAAAAACAATCCTTTTAAGGATTGTTTTTTGTTATCCGCCGAAGCCCTGTCTGCCGGCAGGCAGGTTTAGCGAAGGCGGATTAACTAAATTCGACAAAATATTTTATATAATATAAGATGATAATCAAGCTCCTTAGTATGAATACAGAATAGATACTACCGGTCTAACCATGGCGCGCGGGGATCTAGTTTCTAATGGGAGAACTTAAAAATGCATGGGAACGAATAGTGTCTGATTTTTCTAGAAATATTGTTGGAGGAAAGATAATTTAGAAAAGATGAAAAAGACGTCGATTCTTAACCAATGCGGTTCAAGGATTATTGGAGATGTATTCAACTGAGGAGTTTTTATTTGATTCTTCTTTTTGTAACCAAAAAGAAACAAAAAGTTTTGGGGTGGCTCAATGCACTATCACGTTGATTGGTGATAGGTGGTGTTGATGTCGGCGCTTAGTCGCCACCCCAAACCCCTTGGTGCTATTAAAATGATCGAAGCTTTAAAATTAATTTAAAAAATGTTAAACTGGAACTTAGTAGAAAGTTAGAAAGTAAAAAATTAAAAGAGCACTTTCAAACTTTTTTACTTTAAACTTTTAACTTATTTTATGAGACAAATCGCAGACTTACATATTCACTCAAAATATTCCCGAGCATGTTCAAAGGAACTGACTTTACCCAATATTGACAAATGGTGTTCATATAAAGGTATTGATCTTGTGGCAACCGGTGATTTTACTCATCCGGTTTGGTTTGCTGATATAAAAAAATTACTTAAATCATTAGACAATGGTTTGTTTGAATTAAAAGAAGATTCTAAAGGGACCAAATTCATGCTTGGTACTGAAATCTCCTGTATTTATAAACAAGGCGATAAAACGCGTCGTGTCCATCATAATATTTATTTTCCGGAGATTAAAGATGTTGAAAAATTTAATTCAATTTTGGAAAAACAGGGACGTAATTTAAAATCAGATGGTCGGCCGATTTTGGGTTTAAGTTCTATTGAGCTGGCTAAAATAATTTTTGAAATAAACGAAAAAGCAATTATAATTCCGGCTCACGCTTGGACGCCATGGTTTTCTATATTTGGATCAAAATCAGGATTTGATTCTATTGAAGAATGTTTTGATAAGTATGCTGATAAAATTTATGCCATTGAAACAGGTCTTTCTTCTGATCCGCCCATGAACTGGCGTTTATCTGTTTTAGATAAGGTAGTTTTAGTTTCTAATTCCGATGCTCATTCTTTACCCAATTTAGGACGGGAAGCCAATGTGTTTGAATGGGACAATCCGAGTTATGATGAATTTTATAATACGTTAAAAAATCAGGATAAATCAAAATTTAAATATACAATTGAATTTTTCCCAGAAGAAGGTAAGTATCATTTTGACGGCCATGCCAGTTGTAATGTTTCTTTAAAACCCAAAGAAACAAAAAAGAATAAAGGTCTTTGCTCAAAATGTAAAAAGTCTTTAACAGTTGGTGTTTTGCATCGAGTTGATGATTTGGCAGATCGCGAAAAAGGAGAATTAGATAAACATATTCCTTATAAAAGTTTAGTGCCTTTGCAGGAAATAATTGCTGAAGCTTTTGCAGTTGGTAAAAATTCAAAAAGAGTCCAGGATGAATATTTTGCCATGATAGAAAAAGGCAGCAGCGAATTTGAAATCTTGTTGGACAAAAGTTTGGTTGAATTAAAAAAAATTACGCAGCCGGAAATTGTGGAGGCGGTTAAGCGAGTTCGGGAAGGCAAATTAAATATTGAACCCGGTTATGATGGTGTTTATGGTAAGATTCAGATTTATAAAGATAATGAGGAGCGAGGCGCAGTGCAAAAAAGTTTAATCTAAACACAACGTTTCACTTGGCGTGTTTTAAAAACAAGACCCCCTTACTTTTCTGTAAGAGGGCCTTATTTTTTATTTTTTCTTTTTCCTTTTTGGAGCGGCTTTCTTTTTTTTCGGAGCTGCTTTCTTTTTTGTTGTTTTTCTTTTCTTTGGAGCCGCTTTCTTTTTTGTTGTCTTCTTTTTCTTTGCAGGCATTTTTTTAGAAGTTAATTAATTAAATTTTAAAAATATTTTATTAATTAATTTAATTATATCAATTTTTATAAACAAAAAGAAATTTTTTAAAAAAAATTTGTGGATAACTTTTATTTTTCTTAAAAAATAAAAAATGAAAAGTTTTTCATATAAAAATTATTTTTAAGGGTATTAAAAAGCAAGAGAAACAGAGGATAAAGAGTTTTTAATATATTGACATGAAGAAAAAAAGTTGCTATACTGGATTTAGTTCGCAAGAGCTGTTTTTATTTTTTGGGCCGTTAGCTCATTTGGTAGAGCACCTCGTTTGCACCGAGGAGGTGAAGGGTTCGAATCCCTTACGGTCCACTTATTTAAAAAGAACGCATTTAAATGCGTTCTTTGTGTTATAATTAAATTATGGACTTATCTTATATTGTTTTTATTGCCATTGCTTTTTTTGCTGCTATTGTATCTTCAACAGTTGGTTTTGGAGCGGCTTTAATAATTTTATCTTTTTCAACATTTTTATTGGATTATAAAATTTTAGTTGGTATTGTTACAGTTTATTTTATTGCTAATAATATTTTTAAATTAATATTTTTTGGTAAACATATTAAATGGAAAATTGCTGGTTGGATTTTGCTTGGTTCATTACCTTTGGTAATTCTTGGTTCATTTTTATTAATTCAAGTTTCAGCTGAAATTTTAAAACGAATTTTAGGGTTAATTATTTTATTTTATGTAATTAATTATCAGTTTGATTTTTTTAAAAAACATAAACCTAAAATTTATCAAATGCCGCTTATTGGAGCGATTTATGGTTTTTTCTCTGGCATGGTCGGTGTGGGTGATCCGATTAAAGCAGCTTTATTGAATCAAATTGGTTTGGTTAAACAAGAATTTATTGCTACCATGGCCATAATTGCTTTTATTCAAAATATTTTTAAAATTTCAATTTATTCAAAGTTTCAATTAGTTACCTTAAATGACTGGCCAATTATTTTAGGCTTAATCATAGCTTCGTTTTGTGGAATTTATATTGGCCGCAATATTGTTAAAAAAATCAGCCCCAATTTATTTAGAAAACTAGTTTTGCTCATGCTAACAATTGTGGCAATTAAGTTGCTGCTTTTTGGCTAGCCAAGGAAAAAATCGGCTTTGAAAAGGAATTAACTCTTTAGAGTTTATTATAAAAGATAAGGTCTGAATTCCGGGTAAAGCCAATTTTTTCTTTTGACTTTTTAGTCAATTTTAGCTAAAATGTTGGTATTGAAATATAAAAATAAATTTGGCTATTTTTGAATTTTAGGGTAAAATTTAATTATAATTTACCCTTTTTTAATTATGAATAAAACAAAATTATTAACAAAAATAGAAACACCTATCCCATCCAAATCTTTTCTTAATGGGACAGATTTATCATTTGCTAATGTTAGAGAGTATGAAAGAACAAAACATGTTCATCGCTTGCATCCTTATCTTGGTAAGTTTATTCCGCAACTAGTAGAAGTTTTTCTAAAGAGTTATTTTAAGAAAGGAGATTTTATTCTTGATCCATTTATGGGTTCGGGGACAACATTAATTGAAGCAAATATTTTAGGTATGCATTCAGCTGGTATAGAAATTTCACTTTTTAATTGTTTAATAGCGGAAACAAAAATAAAAGAATACGATATATTATTTGTTGAAGAAGAAATAAAAGATATCCTTCAAAAGACAAAGGAATTTAGTAAATGTCTTGTTAAAGGGCAAAGGCAATTAACTTTATTAAAAAATAATTTTAAAAAATATAAAACTAATAGTGAATATCTAAACACTTGGCTTGCTGATAGATCCTTGCAAGAAATTTTATTCTATAGAGAACAAATTAAAAATTATCAAAATCAAAATATACTTAAAATTATTCTGAGTCGCGCAACACGAAGTGCTCGCTTAATTCCGCATTACGATTTAGCTAGGCCTAAAAAACCGATAAGAGAAAAATATTATTGTATAAAGCACAGAAGAATATGTGAACCGGTCAATGAGGCACTCAAATTTATTAATCGTTATAGTTGGGATACAATAAAAAGAATAAAAGAATTTGATAATTTACGAACTAAAGCAAAGATTGATATTATTCAAGGCGATTCAAGAAAGGTTAGTCTTGACAAATTAAATAAATTTGATGGTATTTTTACTTCACCACCATATGTTGGTTTAATTGATTATCACGATCAACATAGATATGCATATGACCTTTTTGGTTTAGATGATAATGGTTTTAATGAAATTGGGCCGGCGTCAAAAGGGAAAAGTCGAGAAGCAAAAGAAGAATACAAAAATAATATAATTGCTGTTTTTAAAAATATAAATAAATATTTAAAACCGAAAGCAAAAATATTTGTAGTAGTTAATGATAAAGATGATCTTTATTCAGGAGTTGCTGATGCTTGTGGTTATAGTATTGAGAAAATTTTTTATCGCCCTGTTTTGATGAGAACAGAAAGGGATAATGCTAAATTTTCAGAAAGTATTTATTATTTTATAAAAAAATAATATGGGTCTAACAAAAAAACAAAAAGAAGAAATTAATAATTATTTAGTTTTAAAAATAAGAGAAAAACTCGCTAATTATAAGCCGGAAACAAGTTCGATGCCTTTTCAAGTTAGGTTACTTGGAAAGGACAAAATGGCTTTGTTTTCGTTTATTCACTCTGTAAATACTACTCTCGGAACTTCAATTTTTGAAAAGGTAGGGCAGATTATTGCGAAACCACTAGTTAAAGAGGCAAAGGATAGATATGATTTTGAGGGTTTTATTAGTGGCGGAGCTGTATTAAAGATTGATTCAATAATGCGTAGTTTACGTTCTGCAGAGAGAAGTCCAAACAAAAAGTTGGAAATAAAAGAAGTTTTAGAAGTTTCGCAGAAGGGCACAATGGGCAAAAGACTTAAAAAGCGTGTTGATCTTTTTATAATTGATAAAGATAATACAGAAAATTATTTCGAAATTAAAACTGCGAAACCCAATATCAATGAATTTACGGGGATTAAAAAACAACTTTTAGACTGGATAGCAATGCGCGGGAGTATTGATCCTAAGGTTAAAATAAAAACAATAGTGGCAATACCTTATAATCCTTATGCCCCTCAACCATATGAACGATGGACATTACAAGGTTTATTTGATTTAGAAAAAGAGGTTTTAGTAGGTGATGAATTTTGGGATATGCTGGGAGGGAAGGGAACTTATAAAAATTTGCTAAAAGTATTTGAGGAAGCGGGTTTAGAATTGCGAGATGAAATAGAACAAAAAATGAAAAGTGTTGGGGAAAAATGAAATAATATAATTTTATATGAGAAATAAAATAGATGATCGACTTTTGACTTTTATATGGGATGAATTATCTTTAGCACACACACATTTAACTTTCATTTATAATTTAATTGATTATACTAAAAAGTTAAGAAGTAAAAAAAATATATTAACTAATTATGAAGAATATATCTATTTAGTTATAGTGAATCATTTAAATTTTATTATTTTGAGTTTAAGTAAAATATTTGATAAAAGAAGAGATGTAAAAAAAATCGATTTATTATTAGATGGTATCGTAGATTTGCAAGTCAAACAAAGTTTACAAAATGAGATTAATGAACTTAGAGATTTATTTGAGAATTCGGAATTAAAAAATTCAAGAGACGAAGTAATCGCACATTTTGAAAGAAACAGGGGAGCTCATTTTGAATTACCTCGCTTAGATCAATTAGAAAAAATTGGAGAGATAATAAGTAAAACTGCATATTTTCTTGAGGATAAGATTTACAAAGAAATTTTAGGCGAAGATATACAATTAGAATTGATTATTTTTAATGTAATGAAAGATTTTAAGAGACTAATTAATGATATTGAAAAAATTAATAAATTACAAGATTAGATCAAGATAAATAAATGAATTGGTATTAGATCTTTCGAGCATGATAGAATAACAATACCAATTTTTTCTTTTGACTTTTTATCATAATTTCGCTAAAATTAAGGATATTAAATAGATAAAAATATTTATTTATATGAAAGAAAAAAAATCCCAGTTTGCCCAAAAAGAAGAGGAAATAATTAAATTTTGGGAGAAAAATAAAATTTTTGAAAAATCAATTGAGCAGCGCAAAGAGTCGCCTATTTTTTCATTTTATGACGGGCCGCCTTTTGCTTCTGGTTCGCCGCATTATGGCCATATTTTGGCTTCAACCTTGAAAGATACAGTAACACGTTATTGGACAATGCGCGGTTATAAAGTTGAAAGGACAGTAGGCTGGGATTGTCATGGTTTGCCAGTGGAAAACTTGATTGAAAAAGAAAAAAAGATTAAATCAAAAAAAGAAATTTTAGAATTAGGCAAAGATGAATATGAAAGCATTAAAATTTTTAACGAAGCTTGTGCTGCTTCAGTTTTTCGTTGTGTAGATGAATGGAAAGATATTTTTAAACGCATTGGCCGTTGGGCAAATTATGAAAATCAATATTCTACCATGGATAACGCATATATTGAATCTGTATGGTGGGTTTTTAAAGAATTATTTAATAGAGGATTAGTTTATAAAGATTACCGGGTTTCTCCTTATTGTCCTCGTTGCGGCACACCCCTTTCTAATTTTGAAGTTAATCAAGGATACCAAAAAGTAAAAGAAAATTCTGTTTATTTGCAGTTTAAATTAAAGCTAGGTCAAAAAATAAATAATGAAGAATTAGATAAAAATACTTATATTCTTTCCTGGACTACGACCCCCTGGACTTTGCCGGGTAATGTTGGTTTGGCAGTTGGAGAAAATATTGATTACATTAAAGTTAAAGTTAATAATCATTATTTAATTTTGGCTAAAGCACGTCTGGAAATTATTGAGAGAATTTTTACAAATTACGACGTGGTTGAATATTATAAAGGCAGTGATTTGCTGGGCTTAGAATATGAACCGTTGTTTCCCAGCGCGATTCCGAAAAAGGAAACTAATTTTGAAAATGCTTATAAAGTCTATGGCGCTGATTTTGTTACTACTGATGAAGGCACCGGCATAGTGCATACAGCTGTTATGTATGGCGAAGATGATTATCAGTTAGGAGAAAAAATACGCTTGCCTAAGTACCATACGGTTGATTTAGAAGGTAAGTTTGTTGAGAGCCTTAAAAAATATAAGCTGGCTAATAAATTTGTAAAAGCAAAAGAAACCGAAGAAATAATAATTGATTATTTAAAAAAGAACCAATTTTTGTTTTACGAAGAATTATATGAGCACGATTATCCATTTTGTTGGCGTTGCGATAGTCCCCTGCTTTATTACGCACTTGATGCTTGGTTTGTTGCAGTGACAGAATTTCAAAACGATTTGACTAAAAATAATTTAACTATCGAATTAGAGGACCCAAATGGCAAAAAGCACAAAGGTATTCGTTGGGTGCCGGAACATCTAAAAAGGGGTAGATTTGGCCATTGGTTAGAAAATGTTAAAGATTGGAATATTTCCAGAAATCGTTTTTGGGGGGCACCTTTGCCGGTTTGGCAATGTCAAAAATGTGAACAAATTAAAGTTGTAGGTAGCCGGAAAGAGTTAGAAAATCCAGCGATTAAAGATTTACACAGGCCATACATTGATGAAGTTAAGTTTAAATGTAATTGCGGCGGTGAAATGCAAAGAATAGAAGAAGTTTTTGACTGTTGGTTTGAATCTGGCTCAATGCCTTATGCCCAGTATCATTATCCATTTGAAAATAAGGAGAAGCTTGAAAATGGATTCCCGGCTGATTTTATTGCGGAAGGCTTAGATCAAACGCGGGGCTGGTTTTACACTTTACATGTTTTAGCTACAGCTTTATTTAATCAGCCGGCTTTTAAAAACGTGGTAGTTAACGGATTAATTTTGGCTGAAGATGGTAAAAAGTTATCTAAGCGGCTAAAGAATTATACCGAGCCAAATATTTTATTTGATAAAGTTGGTGTTGATGCTGTTCGTTATTTTCTTTTAGCTTCAACTCCAGTAGGGGAAGATTATCGTTTTTCAGACAGATTGGTTGAGGAAACGCTAAGAAAGACTGTTATGTTAATAAATAATATTTATAACTTTTTCGCCTTATATGAAAACACTGTTGAATATGATAAAGAGTTAAAACCAGAAAATTTAAAAAATATTTTAGACAAATGGATTGTTGCCAAATTGAATTTATTAATAAAAAAAATAACAGAAGAAATGGACCGGTTTGACTTAACCAGAGCCAGCCGGCCGATTTTGGAGTTTATTAATGAATTCTCAACATGGTATTTGCGTCGCAGTCGTGATCGTTTTAAAGGTAATGATGAGGAAGACAAGAAATACGCTTTGGCTACTATGCATTATGTTTTATTGAATCTAAGTAAAGTATGCGGGCCTTTTATGCCATTTGTTTCTGAAGATATTTATCAAAAAATTAAAGGCCATAAAGAAAGCGTGCATTTGGAAGATTGGCCAGAGATTGCTGCTGAATTAATTGATACTAAATTATTAGAACAGATGGAAACTGTCAAAAAAATTATTGAACAGGCCTTGGCCGTCAGAGCCGAAGCAGGTATTAAAATACGTCAGCCGTTAAATAAGCTTTACATTACAAAAAAATCTGTGCCTAAGGATTTATACTTTTTAATTAAAGATGAAGTTAATATTAAGGAAATTGAAGTAGCTGATAAATTTCCTCAAAGTGACAATTTTAACATCGAAGCTGATGAAAATTATAAAGTCTGTTTGGATATTGAAATTACTCAAGATCTAAAATTAGAAGGCAATGCCCGAGAAATAATCAGGCAAATTAATGCTTTGAGAAAGAAAATGAATTTGACTGTGGGAGATGTCGTTAATATTGTTTACCAAACTGAATCAGAAGAATTAAAAAAAACAATTAATAAATTTGTTGAGGAAATTAAAAATAATACTTTAAGCAAAGAAATAATTGAGGGAGATGCCAATGAAGAAATGGATATTAATGGAGAGAAGATTTTAATAAGAATAGAGAAAAAAGAATAAAAGATTAAGTATTAATTTGAAAAATATGAATATTCAAGAAATTTACAATTTAGCCGTAAAGCTCGGTATTGAAAATGATTTGCGCAGCAAAAAAGCCGTTGAAAAAAATTTAAAACGCCAAAAAGAAAAATCTGAAAAATTATCAAAAGAAAAGAAAAAAGATTTTGATAAAGAAAAATTGAATAATCCGTATTCAGACACGCGAATTTTATACGAGTCAAAAAAGAAAAAAGAAATAAAAAAGATTATGGTCGGCATAGACATGGAAGGTTCCGAATTACTTTTAGCAGACAATTTGAACGTTGACTTGGTAATATCTCATCATCCGGAAGGAGTTGGTTTGGCTTATTTGGCCGAAGTTATTGAAATGCAGGCTGAAGTAATGGCAATGTATGGTGTGCCTATTAACGTCGCTGAAAGCTTATTAAAACCCAGAATTTCAGAAGTTTCTCGTGGGGTTTTAAAGATTAACCACCAGCGTTCAGTTGATATGGCCAAGCTTTTGGATATTAATTTTATGTGCGCCCATACGGTCTGTGATAATATGGTTGCCAATTTTTTGAAAAAAGAATTTGATAAAAATGAGAAAAACATTGAATATGTTGAGGATGTCATGAAATTATTAAAAGCAATTCCAGAATACGCCGAAGCCACCAAATTGGGGGCCGGTCCAAGGTTATTTGCCGGCAGTGAAGAAAATCGCGCTGGTAAAATTGCTTTAACCGAAATAACTGGCGGGACAGAAGGATCACCTAAGATTTATGAAAGATTGGCGCAGGCAGGTATTGGCACAGTAATCGGCATGCATATGTCAGAAACTCATAAAAAAGCGGCTGAAAAAGCCCATATTAATGCGGTAATTGCTGGCCATATCTCTTCTGATTCTATTGGCGTTAATTTGTTTTTGGATCAATTAGAAAAAAAAGGAATGGAAATAATATCTTGTTCTGGTTTGATTAGGGTTTTACGTAATAGAAAAAAATAGATTATTAATTTTATAATTTTGGAAAAACAAATCACGTCGCTCGCGAGTGACGTGATAAAAAAGCCCTTTTAAAGGGCTTTGATTGACTGGATGTGATTTTTAGAAATGAGATCGTTAATTATTGTTTTTACTGCCTGAGAAACAAATTTGTTTTTTTGGATCTGCTCTGGTGTTAACCAGATTGACTGATAACTTTCATTTTTTGTCCAGCAGATATTTTTTGGTTCTTTTTCTATAAACTTTAAAGAATAAACCCTAATCGGTCTAGGACTTTTATCAAGAAATCGGAAAAATAAGAGATCATTGACTTCAACAAAAAATCCGCTTTTTTTATAAATAAATCGCTGTAAATAATTTTTATATTTATCAGCCGTTTCGGGATCTTCTGCATTAAATTTTTTACAACTGCCGCCAGGCAGATAGATTTTACCTTGAGTATTTTTAACTAGCAGAACTCGATTATTTCCATCCCATAAAATTCCTAATAAAGTAGTTTTTTTTGCACGCTTATCACGAGTTTTTTTACCTGAGAATGAAGATAATTTCTTTGTCATTTTGAGTTCACCTCCGTTATAAAAGAACTTTATTATATTATAGCATGAATTAAGTTTACGGTAATTAATAAAATTTGTCAACATGGAATTATTGGCACCAGCCGGCAATTTTGCCAAAATGAAATATGCCATTGAATATGGCGCAGATTCAGTTTATTTGGGTTTGCCCGATTTTAGCTTGCGCGCTAGGATTAATGATTTTACGCCTGGCAAACTTAAAACTGCAATTGAGTATGCTCATAAGCGAAAGAAAAAAGTTTATGTGACAGTTAATATTTATGCCCATAACCAGCATTTGGCAAAAGTTGAAAAAGTTTTAAAGCTTTTAAACCGATTAAAGCCCGATGCCGTCATTATTTCAGATCCGGGTGTTATTGTTTTGGCTAAGAAATATTCAAAAAATATTGACTTGCATCTTTCCACGCAAGCTAACTGCACCAATTGGCAGGCAGCTAAATTTTGGTACGGGCAAGGAATTAAACGCATAATTTTAGCCCGAGAATTAAGTTTAAAAGAAATAGCCGAAACACATAAAAAAGTGCCGAAGCTGGAATTGGAATGCTTTATTCACGGAGCGATGTGTGTTTCTTATTCTGGTCGCTGTTTGCTTTCAGCTTGGTTTAATCAAAGAAGCGCTAATTTAGGATATTGTTCTCATCCCTGCCGTTGGGATTATAATATGTATATAGAAGAACAGCAGCGTCCCGGTGTTTATGTGCCGATTGAAGAAGACCAGCACGGCACTTATATTTTAAGCTCAAAAGATTTGTGTATGTTAAAGTATTTGGATAAATTAGCAAAAGCAGGCGTTAAACATTTTAAAATTGAAGGCAGGACAAAAAGTATCAGTTATTTGGCGAATGTGGTTAAGATTTATCGTGAGGCAATTGATCTTACGAAATTACGAATCAGTACGAATATACGAAAGGCTAAAATAAATAAGCTTTACAAAGAATTACATAAGATTTCTAATCGCGAGTTTACCACGGGCTTTTTCTTTGGCGGGGAAAAAATTCCAATGCAAAAGTATGACGCACCTTATGTTAGACCTGATTTAGAATTTTGCGGAGAAGTTTTAGAAAGTAAAAAAATAAAAGATACTTGGCAATATAAAATTAAAGTTCATAATGTTTTAAAAATGGGAGAGCGGGTTGAAGTAATCGTGCCGCAGGGCGAGAATTTTAAAATTAAACTGCCAGAGCTTTACGATTTGGATAAAAAGGAATATGTAACCGAAGTTCATGGTGGACAAGATAAAGCAGTTTTGATAAATTTAGATAAAGAGATGCCTTTAATGAGTATTTTAAGGAAAAAGAAAAAGTGAGGTTATTATCGGCCGCTTTTTTGATCCGCCAACGGCGTGATAGCAGCCGTACGACGGCTAAAGCCGTCGATAATATTTAAGGAACAAGTAGTGTTTTTTTTAATTTTTTAATAAAGAGAGGGCGAAAACGCCCTGAACGCATGGACAGACTTTAGTCTGTTATATAACACTCTAAAGAGTGTCCTCCCAAGCGGGCGTTTTCGCCCAAGAAAAATTATGATTTCATATTTAAAAGGAAAAATTTCATATATCGGGGATAATGATATTGAAGTTATAGTCCAGGATGTTGGTTATAAAGTTTTTGTAGCTGGCGAGCTTTTTAGTAAAGTAAAAGTTGGACAGGAAGTAGAAGTCTTTTGTTTTCAAAATGTTAAAGAGGATGCTTTGGATCTTTATGGTTTTGAATCTCGTGACAAATTATACTTATTTGAAAAATTAGTTAGTGTTTCTGGTATTGGGCCAAAAACTGGCTTGGCTGTTTTAGCTTTGGCAACAGTTAAGGAAATTGAATCAGCTATAATTCGCGGGGATGCTTCAATTTTGACCAAAGTTTCCGGCATTGGTAAAAAAACAGCGGAACGGATTGTTTTAGAATTAAAAAATAAATTTAAGAAAGGCGCAGAATTGGTTGGCGAACCAAGTACACAATCCCAGGACGTTGACGTAATTGATGGTTTGGTTGGTTTGGGTTATACAGTTGAAGATGCGAGGCAGGCTTTGAGGCAAATTGATAAAAAAATTGAAGGGAGTGAGGAGAAGATTAAGGCATGTTTGAAGATATTAGGAAAATGATACTAATATACAAATTAATTACAAATAATTACAAATTTTTAAGTAATTTATTTATAGCAATTTGTATAATATTCGTAAATTTGTATCACTATGGAAATAAAAGAAATCACAAATAAAGAACAGTGGGATGAAAAGATTGGCTCTTTTAAGCAGAGCCAGTTTTTACAATCTTGGGAGTGGGGTGAATTTCAGGAAAATTTAGGCAGAAAAGTTTGGCGTCTATATTTAGATGGGGATTTTGCTTTAGTTATTAAAATGCCCTTGCCCATGAATAAAAGCTATTTATATATCCCCCGGACATGTGTGACCTTTAATGAGGCAAAAATTAAAATTTTGCGCGAGTTAGCTAAACAAGAAAAAAGCATTTTTATAAAAATTGAACCTATTAAGCAAAACTTGTTGGATTTTGGCCTTAAAAAGGTTAAGTCGTTTCAGCCGCAAAAAACATTAATTTTAGATTTAAGTAAAAGTGAGGAAGAGTTATTGATGGCCATGCATCAGAAAACCCGCTATAATATTCGTTTAGCAGATAAAAAAGGCGTTAAGATTAAAGAAGGCAGGAAAAATGATTTTGATGTTTTCTATAATTTAATGTTAAATACTTATCAGCGTAAAAATAAAAAACTTTTTTCCAAAGAATATTATCAGAAATTAATCAATAATATCTCTGAAGCAAAAATTTATTTAGCAGAATTTGAAGAAAAAGTTATTTGTGCGAATTTAATTATGTTTTATGGCGATACAGTTACTTATTTACATGGCGGTTCAGCGCAAGAACATAAAAATGTTATGGCACCGTATTTATTGCAATGGGAAACAATAAAAAAAGCCAAAGAACTTGGCTATAAATATTATGATTTTTGGGGAATTGAAGAACATTATCTCGGAGTTGCCCGTTTTAAAAAGGGTTTTGGCGGGATTGAGATTGAATACCCGGGCACATTTGATTTAGTGATGGATAAATTATGGTATTGGGCTTATCAAGTGGTTAAAAAGTTCAAATAAAAAATTGGTTTTTTGAGGAGTTCACTCTTTAGAGTTTTAAATTAAAAGACTGAAGTCTGAATTTTATTGAGAAAACCAATTTTTTGTTAATTTTAGGTAAAATTTACCAAATACTGTTGACAAAACAACAAAGATGTGCTATAATTTCATATATAATAACGCGTAACTTGTCAACCAAATAACCAAATTTTCAGAATCCCCTAATGGGAGAAAGGAGAACTGGCGATGAAAAAGAAAGTCGTCATTAGCCAGTCGACAGTGTCGGCCGGGCAACTCAAAGATCTGTTCCGCATGATTGATGACGGAACGATCGGCAACGAAGAAATGGGTGCGTTTTTAGCCAGTCCGCGAAAGTTTTCCCAAGGCGGACTAACCACTATCCGGGCCATTAATATACTTGGCCAAGGCAAAGTCATCACGAACGAACAAGCAGCCAAAGCCTGGAGTGAGGGCGCGGTAAAAAGCGTGGCCATCCGCTACAGCGAAACAACTCTGCGCATATGTGCGGAGCAGAACCAAAGCGGCCAGGCGGATTGGCGCTTGGTTTACTGCCACGGGTTTTCTCTGCGCGAACAGCGCGACAAGCGGAGAACAGACCAGAGCAACCAGCCGTGTTTTTACGGCAATGACTGGTGGCTCAACTCCGTTGAAGACAAGTGGGCGACATACAAACCTCAAGCCGGCTACTATCTCATCAATTTTTGTGGCCAGTTTGCTAACATGAACTGGAAAACGCAGGAAGCAGAGATCGCCAAACTCGGCAAGGACTATGAACGTTGCCATGAGGCAGTTTTCAGCGAAGCCATTTTGACCATTTACATGGTTAACAATGGCGAGCGAATTGCCGAGAACTGGTGGCACTGGGGCGTTTCGCTGGCTTCCAATGGCTTCCGAGTCTTTGTCGGCTATCTCAATTCTAATGGTCTCGATGTCTACTACCACTGGCTTGACTACTCCCTTCACGTCCTGCGCGTCTGCGTTTTTCGGAAGTTTGAAAATTGACCATTGAACTCTTGACCTTTTTGAATTTTTAAACTTTGAATCTTTGTCCCTGTTAGATGAAAAATATCTGGCGGGGACTTTTTTATTTTAGCAATTTGAGTTATAATAAAGCTGGACTGCTTGGCTAATGCAGGTTGGGTTACGGCTTAATCTCGCCAAGCCCCTATCTTTAGGGATTGCCAGAGTATCGTATCTTTACGGAGTGCGATAGAGTGCAATTAAGGATAGAAAAAGAACTTCTTGCCCGGTTCTGGCGGAGGCATTTTAAATTAATTTTTAGGATTTGCTCTCAAATAAAATACAGAAAGAAGAAAATATAAATCACTTAGAGTGATAGTAAATTTCAACTTTCAGTGATCAATGATGGAACTGGGCAAATTTTCGCTGGCTTCCAATGGCAACCGAGTCAATGTCGGCAATCTCAATACTAATGGTCTCAATGTCAACAATAACTGGAATGACAACTCCAATCAAAACCTGCGCGTCTGCGTTTTTCGGAACTTCTTTTTCTCGCCAGTCTAAATACCTTCGCCGTTTGCGGAGGTGTTTTCTTTGAGATTTTTAACAGACTTAATCCAGCCGCCCAGCATTCTGCCAATTTCATCAATGATCATTTGCAGATTGACATACTTTTTGTTATCAATGGTCTTGACCTCTTTTGCCACCCTTAAAAAAACTCTTAATATGTTTAGTTGGCGACTTAACTTTTCCATTTCTAGGAGTTTTTGTCTTTTGGGTAATTGCGCGGCTAAAAGCAGGCAATCAAGCATATCAATTACTGAATTTTCACACTTTTGCCAGAGGGTAAAGCGATCTTGCTTGGGAATTGATCTGCGGTAAAGATGCAAGACTTTATAAAGATCCACGATTTTTTGATAAATTGGCGCTTCTAAGATTTCCATATGAAGGTTTATTATGACTTATTTAATAAAATAATTTCCTTAGAAAATCTTTTTTCTGCCTGGGAGGAATTCAAGAAAGATAAAAGAAAAAAGAAAGATGTTTTGTTTTTTGAGTGGAATTTGGAGCGTAACATTTTTAAACTGCGTGAGGAATTAGCATTAAAAATTTATAAGCATAGCCCTTATAGTTCATTTTACATTAATGATCCCAAACAAAGGCATATTTACAAAGCAGAAGTCAGGGATAGAGTTTTGCATCATGCAATTTTTTCTGTTCTAAATCCGGTTTTTGAAGCAACTTTTATCCCGAATTCCTTCTCTTGCCGTATTGGTAGGGGTACGCATAAAGGAGTGGAAGCTTTAGCTAAAATACTGTGCCAAGTCAGCGGCAACGGACATAATCCATGCTTTGCCCTGAAATGCGATATTAAAAAGTTTTTTGATACAGTGAATCATAAAATTTTACTGGAAATCATTGACCGTAAAATTAAAGACAATAATGCAATTTGGCTGTTAAAAGAAATTATTGAAAGCTATTACACTAATTATTCCACTTTATTCAATAAGCGTGGTATTCCTATTGGTAATTTGACCTCTCAACTATTTGCCAATCTTTACCTTAACGAGCTTGACCAATATGTGAAGCACGATTTAAAAGTAAAATTTTATGTCCGCTACACTGATGATTTTGTCATAGTTGCGGACCACGAATCTTATTTGAAGAATATAATTTTGTTGATTAAAAAATTTTTAAATGATAACCTTGATTTAAATTTACATCCGAATAAAATAAGCATCCGCAAATTTTCGCAGGGCATTGATTTTTTAGGCTATATTTTAAGACCGCATCACCGGCTGATCAGAACTAAAACAAAAAAGCGAATTTTCAAGAAAATCCGTTTGAGAATTATGGAATACAGAAGGGGAATAGTCAGAGAAGAAAAATTAGAACAATCATTACATTCTTATCTTGGAGTGCTCTCGCATGCTACCGCTCATAATTTAAGCGAAAGATTAAAAAATGAATTTTTTTTATTCCTCTTGAACCAAACCTTTGCCTTTGGCCAGAGGATCATTATCTAAGTTTGTAGTAATTCCCTGATAAGTTTTAAAAATTCGTCCCTGTGTCTGGGAATCTGTTGCTTCAATATCGATTTTTGGCAGCAAAGTTAAAATTTTATCAGCATCATTTTGACTCGGTGTTATTGAAATTTCAAATTCAGCCGTTGATTCATTTATAGCGGTTGGAATACGTGAAATTTGCCAGACAACTTCATTATTCTGATTTTTGTATAAATTGCCAGCAGAAGTGTTTTCTTGGTTTTCAAAGCTAACATAATCTGGCAGCTTTGCTTTAACTTCAATATTTTCAATATCATGCAAAGAATTAGTAATGGTCCAGAAAATTTTATAAGAAGTTTTTTGACCGACAATAGGAGGCAATGGCCCGGAGCCGATTGTTTGATTGTTTTCATCAAAATAGCGCCCTTCTGTTTTTAAATTCAAGTTAGTGTTAATTTCATTAATAATAATATTGCTTTCATTGACGACTTCAGCTTGTTTATTGTCAATTTTGTTAATTTGTGTTTCAAAAAAGCTTCTAACCTGATAGTCTTCTTCTTTATATTTTTTTTGATAATCTTTTAGTTTAATTTGGATATTAATTTCTATTTCATCTTCGGGAAATAAAACAGCTAATTCAGGCGTTTGCTCTTTGGTCCACAAAATTTGGTGACCTTCATTGATGCCATTACCGTCATCTTTTAAAGTTGACCAATTTAAAAATGGCGAATCAGAAATTAATCTTACTTTTAAATCACCCAAAGTGTTTTTGCTTTTATTTTGAATGCTTAACAAATAATTCAATGTCCCCCCAAAATTAACTGGTTTATTTTGATTAGAGCCTTGAATAATTAAATTGTTTAAAAGTTCACCCTTGATAACTTCAATTGTAAATTTTTTTTCGCCTTGAATAAAATATTCATCAGCCGGGCCTTTTAATTTAACTTTAATATTAAATTCTAAAGTTTGGCTTTCTTCAACTTGAAATTCGCCTTGGAAATTAATATCTTTTTCGGCTTGCGCAGCCAAATTATCAATTGCCCAGATTTTGGGCGCGTTTTTTTCTTCATCGTCTATACTTTTTTTTTCTTCTTCATTAGCAATAATTTTACTTTGATTAAGTGTAAATTGCGCTGGATAATTTAATTCCACCTGAAGATTGTTTAAATCAATATCCTGAGAATTGTTTTTTAATTTTATATTAAATTCAGCTTTTTCTTGGTTGGCGACTTGATTCGGATATTCAATCTCAAAATCAACCAAGCTATCGGTAATTTCAGTATTAAAAGAAACAGTTTTTTGAAATTCCGAGCTAAAATTAACCGGTATATAACTCAATGTGGCAGAAATTTGCTGTTTTGTATTTTGGCTGCCGATTAATTTTCCGGTTATTTCTAAAGTGCCTGATTCACCGCCGGAAATATTATTAAGTTGCCATTTTTTTATATTAGAATAGCCTTTTTCATCGTTTGTATCGGCAGCAGGTTTTTTATTGGAAGATTCAAAAATAAAACCGTAAGGCAAATAAACAAATAATTTTGCCTGGCTAAAAGCTGTGTCTTCTGCATTAGCATATTTAATTTGATAAGTTACTTTTTCACCAGAAACAGCATTAAAAGGAGCTTTTATTTCTAAATTAATTTTTTCGCCAGTGAACTTTGCTTTGGGCTGAAAAACTAAAAAGCCGAGGAAGGAAACAGTAAAAATGATAACCAAAATAATAATAATTAAAATAACAAGATTAAAAATATTGTTTCTCTTTTTAAATTCTATGTTAGCCATGTTAGGCATCTTGCCTTTGCCGTCTTGATAGATGCTTTTTAGTCCTTTTTCAATTTCTTTAGATTTAGAAACTATTTTGGGCTTTTGTTTTTTTTCTGCTTTGCCCCGGGTTTTAAGAGATTTTGTCTTTTTTTTTCTAATAGGTTTTTTAGCTTTTTTTGTTTTAGCTAAAGGCTGATCAGTTTGAGCCTGTTTTTTGTTTTTTTGCTTTATTTTTTTGTTTTTTTTCTTTTTTGTAGACATAATTAATTCGGTCTAAAAATTATGGCTAATAATTTATCTGTATTTAAGAAATCTTCAAAAGTAAAGGTATTAGATTTTTTTATTAAAGTATCGGGAAAAATTATTTGATAATTTAAAGAAGGGGGTAAGGTTATTTTAATATTAATTTTAAAATTATGCTTGCCAGATTGTTTTTGCCAAAGCAAAGAATATTTTTCCAAATCATCATCAGCACTGTTTAAATTTAGTTCTTTTTTAATCAGATTTAAATAATCTAATTGTTGGTTTTGTTTTTTCAAATTTAATTGAAAAGGTGGTTTGTATTTTAAAGTCACTGTTTTTGTTTCTCCTGGCTCAATTTTAAACCAATTAGCAAAAACCGTCTTGCCGTTTTCTTTGAAAATTTCGGTTTGGCTTTCTGATTCTATTTTTTTAGTTTTGTTAATAAAAGCGATTGTCGGATCTTTTTGATAAATTTCAGGATGAAGAATTGTAAAAAGTTCAGGTGGCATTTTTTCAAAACCTGAAGCGGAAATAAGCTGACTATTTTGTGGTACATAAATCCTTAAATAATCCAGATTAGGCACGCCATAAAAATTTTCTCCCTTTTTGCCTAAGTGAGTCTTTGTTATATTTAAAGTATTTGTAATAGAGCCGTCATTTTTAATATTAACCTCCAAATTTGCAGTTTGTTTAATTTTTGCATCAGTTTTTTCACCAGCAATATTAGTACTGACAATATTAAGATAATCTTTGTCAGTATCTTTCAAACGGCCGCCCCAGTTGTTTTTTAAAACAGCTTTTTCCAAGATAAAATTAGTGAAATAAAACTGGATTTCTTTTTCATTCAAAGAAGTTAAAATTAAATCTAAAATTTCAGTGAATTGTTTTTTGTCAGATTTTAATAAACCATTAATAATTTTGGGTGTTAAATCAGCAATTATTTGTTTTGGTTTGTTTTCTTTTTTATCATATTCAAGTTCGACACTTTCCTGAATTGTTTGAAAAAAATTGTCAGCGCTGATAGTTTTATTGTATTTAGGTAATTCTATCGGTTCAATTATTGTTAATATTTTTTCTAAAAAAGTAGCATTAATAAAAATTAGTCCATCAACCGTGGGCCCGCCGCTTTTTTCATAAAACCAAATTAATTTTTCAGCGGAAGTGGGTAAATCAGCAAACCAGTTAGCGTCTTGAAATTCCCAGCGAGGATTTATTAAATGTAAAGGTTTGGGTGATTCAACGTTAACTTTTAATCCGGCTTTTAAATCATATGGCCCTCCTCCGGGGATGTTTATTTTTTTAATATTACCTTTATCAATATCAACTAAAGCAAAGCTGCCGATAAATCCTCCAGTTGGCCTTATCTCATTATTATTTTGAAAAAGTAAAAGATATCTTTTTTTGCTTTCTTGGCCTAGTAATTTAAGAATTAAATCGGAAGAAGAAACAAAATTAGCAACATTTTTTTCCAAGATTGGCAAGGCTATTTGTAGTTTTTTTATTTTTGTTTGATAAGGTTTGGGTATTTTATTTAAATTAATTTTTTGTAAATCGCTGGCGGCTGATTTTAAATCAGGCAACATTAGATTGAGATCATTTTTTAAAATAGTTAATTTTTCGGTTAAATTTAATGAATCAATGGATTTTTCTATTTTAATTTTATCTAAACTGGCTGTTAAAATGGCTGCACTTTTTGAAAGTTTTTCACCAATAGCAACTAGTTTTTTGGCCGCTTCAAATTCTTTTTTATATTCAGGAGTTAAATTAATAATATTTTTAATAATTAAATTTATACTTTCAAGCTCATTTTTTGCTTGGCTAAAATTATTGCTAGCTTTTTTTAGCTCAAGCTGTGTATAATAAAGATCTTGTGCTGAAGCAGCTTTTTGAGAAATTGCTAAATGCCAAAGAGCCTGACTGGTTTTTTCTAAAATTGTATTCTTTTTGCCTTGTAAATTTTGATAATAGTCATAACTTAAAAAAGGCAAGATAAAAAACAGGCAAAAAACAATAAAAATCAAAATTTTTTTCGCCCAAAAAGAAGGAATAATAAATGTCCCCAATCTGATTTCTTTGGGATTTAGTTTTGGTAAAGAAAAATTAAATTTCGGCAATTTTATTTTAGGCAAATTAATTTTGTAGCTTTTTTTAATTGGTTTAAAATACGTTTTTGGGTCCTTTTTTAAAATTTGTTCTGATTTTGTAAGTTTTTTCCGTAATCGGCCATAGATGCTTTGCAATCTTTTTTTAAAGTCCTTTTTTTGTTTGTTGAATTTATTAAAAAGTTCTGAAGTAATAATTTGAGCATGTTCTTTCTCAGTCTGTTCAGAAAGATTTTGAGCAGCTTGAATTTTTTTCAGATCTAAAATATGCGGGGAAAGTTTTGCTGTTTTTTTTCTAGTTATTGTTTTATTTTTTTTTATTGATGTTGATTCTTTATTTTCTGGCGGTGTTTGTTCGGTTTTGTTTAAAAGAATTTTTGTTGAACTTTTTTTGTTTTGGATTTTATTTTGAGGCTTTTTAGTAGGTTTTTTAGAAATAGAAGCTTTACGGGTAATATTTTTCCCGTTTTTTTTGGCTATTGTCTGTTTTTTAACAGCATTCTTTTTTTTATTAGAAACTTTGCGATTATTTTTTTTGATCGATGTTTTTGTCGCTCGTTTTCTGTTTTGTCGCTTATTAGAAGCCTTGCGAGCATTGTTTTTTGGGGTTTTTCCAGGTGCTCCTTTTTTTGTCTGTTTTTTTGTGGCATTTTTTCTCTTAGCAGTTTTTTTTATTTTTCCTTTAGGCATGGATATAAAGTAAAATTATAAACTTAAAATTTTTTTATATATAGTTAAAGTTTTTTGGGCACAGTCTTGCCATGAATATTTTTTTATTTTTTCGAATCCCTTTTCTTTGAGCTGTTTTTTCAACTTTTTATTGGTTAAAACTGTTTTTATAACTTCTGCCATTTTTTGTATATCGTGAGGATTAAAATAAAGTGCGGCTTGACCTAAAATTTCCGGCAAGCTTGTGGCTTGACTAGAAACAACGGGTGTGCCACAAGCCATGGCTTCAAGGCCAATTATGCCAAAACCTTCGTAAAAGGAAGGAATAACAAATATTTCGGCACCATTATAAATGAGAGGTAATTCCTGATTATTAATAAAGCCGGGCGTAATTATATCTTGTTTGAATTCGGATTTCAATATAATTTGGCGGATATTGGGATAATGTGGGTCTTCCTGTCCGGCTAAAACCAATTGATAATCAAGTTTGTGTTTGTTTTTCAAAATTTCAAAAGCTTTAATCAGACCTTCAAAATTTTTATGATTGCGCCAAGCACTGATAAAAAAGAGATAAGGCTTAGTTATCCCATATTTAGCTTTTGTTGCTTCTATTTTATCATAATTTTCAATAACTTTAAATCTTTTTTCTATCCCCAAATAAGTTACCTCTATTTTTTCTTGTTTGACATTGAGATACTTAATGAGGTCATCTTTGGTGTTATTCGAGACAGTAATAATTTTAGCTGATTTTTTAAGGCTGGATTTCAGGGTTAATTGATAAGCTTTTTTCCTATACCAATTTTTTTGTTTGTGCCCGGGAAAAAAATTAGGGATAATGTCATGGATAGTTGTAATTCTTTTTTTAGAATAAAAAATCGGGGCATTAAAATGCGGAAAATGCATCAAATCAAGCTTGGCTTTTTTTATTTGCCATAAGAAGTTAGTTTGTTCAGCATAGCTATACCAATAGGCATTAGTCTTAATTTTATGAATTTTATCATGAGGCGGTTTATATTGAGAATAAAAAGGTTCAAGTAAAAAAAGATAATAATCATTATTTTTATCTAATTCAAAAATATGGTCAGTAATTTGTTTAATATAAGTACCGATGCCTGATTGAGCTTTGCCATACATTCTGGCATCAATGCCGATTTTCATAGATTAGAATTAAGAATAAAGAATTAAGAAGATAGATAATCTAACGTCTGTTGGGCGGTTTTTTGCCAAGTGAAACGCTGGGAGTTTTTTAAGCCTTGATTGATTAAATTTTCTTTAAGTTTTTGATTATTTAAAATTTGTAAAATTGCTTGACTTATTTCAGATAAATTATCTGGTTTGACCAAAAAAGCAGAATTTTTGAGGATTTCAGGAAACGATGAATTGGCGCTGGCAATTACTGGCGTACCGCAGGCTTGAGCCTCCAAAACAGGTAAACCAAAGCCTTCATAAAAAGAAGGGAATATAAATATTTGGGCCAAATTATATAAATAAGGTTTATCCTTTCTGTCAATATAGCCAGTAAATTTGATCTGTTTTGAAAAATTAGAATTTTTAGCCAGCTGAAAAACTTTGTCATAATTCCAGCCTTTATTACCGGCAATAACAAGATTTAAATTAGCCAATTTATTATTGCGAGTTTTTAATAAATTGAAAGCCTCTATAATGCCTTCAATGTTTTTTCTTGGTTCAATTGTGCCAAGATATAAAATGAAATTTTCAGGCAATTTATATTTATTTTTAATTTTTTGAAAATTCGGTAAATTATTATCTAACTTTTTATAAATTTGCTGATCAATACCAGAATAAATAATTTTAATTTTATTATCAGTCAATTGATAAAGATTAATTAAGTCATTTTTTGTGTTTTCAGAAACTGCAATGATTTTTTCGCAATTAGAAATTATTTTTTTTGGCTTAATAAATTTATGCCAAAAAATTCTTTTTTTAGAAAAAAAATCAGGGAATAATTCAAAAGAGAGATCGTGAACAGTAATCATTTTTTTACATTTTTTTGAAAGTGCTAAAAAGTTAAGATTAGGTATAAAAAAAATATCAATATTTTTAAGTAATAGATCAATTTTTGGATAATTGAAAAATTTAAAACTAAAATTAAGAAATTTATTTGGATATTTAAAACCAATAAATTCTACATTACCATAATCAAAGTTAGGCAGATTTATGCTAACATCATGATTTGAATTATAAAAAAGTTTATATTGATTTTGCGAGTCGATTTGAAAGAGGTTATCTAAAAGATTGTAAGTATATTCAGCTACGCCAGAATAATTTTTATGCATTAAACAGCGGAGATCAATACCGATTTGCATAGAGATATAAGAGTTAAAATTGCTTAAAATTTTGCCAGGATTTTTCAATAAAATTTTTCATTTTCTGATAAAAGCTTTGCGAATTAAATTTTTCAGCATGCTGTTTTATTCCCTGTGGGCGGAATTCTTTTGGCTTGAATTTTATTACAGCATCAATCAAGGCTTCCCATGTTTGTTCTTTAAAAAATTTACCGGTTTTATCGTCAATAATAGTTTCTAAGGCACCGCCGTCAGCATAAGCAATTACTGGTCGGCCAGAAGCCATTGATTCAACTACTGTCAGTCCATAGTCTTCTACTTGCGGATGAATTAATGCCAGACATTGGGATAGGTGTTTTCTTTTTTCTTCTTCGGAAACAGCGCCTAAAAATTCAATATTTGGTTTAGCCATTTTTTTGAGTTTCTGGGTCTCTTCACCAATACCAATTATTTTTAACGGTATGTTAAGCTTATTAAATGCCTTGACAGCCAAATCTACTTTTTTATAAGGCTTGAGTCGGGAAATTAAAAGATAATAATTGCTAAGATTATTTGAAATATAAAAGTTTTCAGTGTCAACTGGAGGATAAATAACAGCACTGTCGCGGTTGTAATAATTTTTGATTCTTTGAGCAATGAAATTTGAATTGGCAATGAAATGATTGACTCTTTGGGCGGCTAATTGATCCCATTGTCTAAGCCGGTTTAAAATTAGGGGTAGAAAATATTTAACAATTTTGCCTTCTTTAATATCTTTATGATACTGGTGGGCTTCACTCCAAAGATAGCGTGTCGGTGTATGGCAATAACAAATATGCAGAGTTTTTGGATGAGTAATGGCTCCTTTTATTAGAGCCGAAGTTGAGGATATTACAACATCATAATCAGTTAAATCAATTTGTTCAACAGCAGTAGGCATTAATGGCAAAAACCAGCGTATTTTTGAGCCGGAAAAAGGTATTTTTTGCAAAAAAGTTGTTCTGATATCTTTATTGGCAAATCCAGTTAGTCTTTTTTTGTCATGGATTAAGGTATAAATTGGTGCATCAGGAAAAAGCTCTGCTAATGCTAACAGAACCCGTTCCGCACCCCCGGCTTGATTTAAATAATCATGTAGTAAAGCAACCTTCATAATGTTAGTATATTAGTATATTGGTGAATTAGGTTATTATGGAAAGGAAGATTATATTAAAAAATTAAAAATTTATTCCTAATATACTAATAAACAAATAAACCAATTACCTAATTATATATTCGTAGTTTAGCTTATTTGAGTATAAAAATCAAGCGCAAAAAAACACCCTTCATTATAAAATTCAGGGTGTTTTTTTGCGCAGAGCGTACTTAAATTTTATAAAGCTTCGCGCTTAGGGAATAAGACAACTTTAGGGGTTTTTAAGAGGATTTGAATATCCAGCCATAAGGACCAGTTTTCGATATAGTAAATATCCAATTTGATTTCTTCATCAAAATCCAAATCTGAACGGCCAGAAACTTGAGCCAAACCAGTAATGCCGGGTTTAATATCTAAAACACGCTTATGGTAATCTTTGTATTTAGATACTTCTTCCGGCAAATGAGGTCTTGGGCCAACCAAACCCATTTTGCCAATGAAAACCAAAAATAATTCTGGCAATTCATCAATGCTGTATTTGCGAATAAATTTACCAACACGGGTAATTCTGGGATCATCTTTGATCTTAATTAAAGGCCCTTTTCTTAAATTTAATTCTTGCAAAGCATTTGAATATCTTAAAGAATCTGATTTATCAATCATTGATCGGAATTTAAAATAATGGAAAGGTTTGCCATATTGTCCAACTCTTTTAACGAGCGAGCCATCATCCAATTTGCTGAAAAAAACAGGTCCTTTTGAATCTAATTTAACAGCAATAGCTGTAATCAGCATTATTGGCGAAGTTAAAATTATTAAAATTGCTGAAATAATAATGTCAAAAATTCTTTTATAAATTTTACCCCAGCCTTCTAGTCTTGTTTTTTTTATTTCAAAAATAGGGATACCAGCTATAGTATCAATGCCTAAACGGCTGGTTTTTGTTTTGAAAATATCAGCCGAAAATTTAAAAGTAATATTATTGGCTTCGGTAAATTCAATTAAATTTAGTGTTTTTCCTTTTTCTAATTGGGGATCTGATTGTATGATTTCATCAATTCTTGCTTGTTTATGCAGGTTTAATATTTTATTTTTAATTTCAGAAGTAAAGTCCGTAAAGACGTCAATAATTTTATAGCCCAATTGCGGTTTTTTGTTCAGAATTTTTATTAAATTTTTTGTATTTTTATCATTGCCAATTAAAATTATTTTTTTAGCGCCATAGCCTTTTTTTAGTAAAAATTTTTGAATTTCATAAATAACAATTCGTCCGATTGCAACATATAAAATAGAAAAAATCCAAGCCGCTAAAATAATAAAACGAGATGAAAAAAGTTCGCGTTTTAAAAAAATAGCTACGATTATAGCTAAAACACCTGTTGAGCAGGCAAAAAATATTTTGGAGAATTCTTTAGAAAATTTACGATCAGTTTGTATTGTATAAAGGCCGGCAAGGGCAAAGATTATTAACATAGCCAAAGCCATCAAAAGGCTGTAGCTTAAGTATTGGCCAAATGACAAAGCATAGATAACAGGTCTTATTTCAGTAACAAAAGAACCGACTCTAAGATGGTAAGCAGATAGAGCCGCTAAGACCAGCATTAAAAAGTCAAGTGGTATTAAAATTATAGCGAATATTAAATCAGTTTTTTTCATAAAAGGGAATTTTGAATTAACAAAATATAAATCATTAATTTTCAATAAAAAGGCCAAAACGGCCTTTTTATTGAATAATCTAATCTAGATATCTAAATGAGTAAGCCGGATTCTGTTACCTCTTTAAAGAGGCGAGGTCATCTATCTAGGTCCTCACTTACGTTCGGACTCAAGCGAACTACTTTTAATTCCGCATTGCGGAACTTTGTTCTTGCACCAGGTAGAGTTTGCCACGGTCTTCCTGTTACCAGGAGCCGAGTCTTGTAGCCATTTGTCTCGAGAACAAATAACATCAAGACACTTTTCACGTTTCGCAAATGGCTTGGGCAGATAGCAAATTGCTATAAGCCATTGGCCATAAGCTAGTCTAGTCTCTGTGGCACTGGTCCTGACTTAATATTGCTATTAAGCCGGCGGGTGTTACCCGTTACCGCCCACTGCTACGCAGTGGAAATTCCAAATTTCAAAATTCAAATAACAAAAATTGATATTTGTCATTTGTTATTTGGTTCTTCCATTGCGCAGCAATGGTTTGGTGTCCGGACTTTCCTCCCATGCCCGCCGAAGCTTTAGCGAATGTGGGGCTTCGCATTGGACATGAGCGACCTCTGCTTATTTAGATATCTAGAACAGATGCGAATTAAACATTCGCTGATAATTTAGAAGATGTTTATATTCTACTACATTTTTAGCTTTTTGTCAATAGCTTGTTTACAAAACACCAATTTGTTTTTTTACCTCATTTAATGTTTTTTGAGCAATTTTTTGGGCTTTAGCAGCACCTTCTTGAAGCACTTTTTCAATATATTCAGGATTTTTTTCTAATTCTTTACGTTTTTCACGATAAGGGGCAAAATACTGAGAGATTGCCATGGTTAAGGTTTCTTTTAATTCAGAATATTTTATAGTTTTATTTTTAATCTGTTCTTTAAAATGATTAATTTCATCAATAGTGCCAAATTCTGCCAATAAAGTCATTAAATTTTGTGCACCGGCTGGTATTTTGTCTTCCTGACCCGTGCCAGTAACGGCTCTAGACAATTTTTGTTTAATTGTTTTAGGGCTGTCATTTATGGCTATATAATGTCTTGGTCCGGCGCTTTTTGACATCTTTTTATCCGGCTCAATTAATGACATAACTTTTGGCACAGGTGTTAATAATGGTTTTATTGCTTTAAAATAGGGGCCAAATTTATTATTAAACCAGCGAACAATTTTGTTTGTCAGTTCTAAGTGCTGGATTTGATCTTGGCCGACCGGAACAAAATCCGGCTGATAAAGCAAAATATCAGCAGCTTGCAAAACAGGATAATCAAGCAAACCGGCATTAATGTTTTGAGCTTGGCTGGCGGCTTTATCTTTAAATTGGGTCATTCTTTCAAGTTCGGTAATCGGTGTAATGGTATTAAAAATCCAGGTCAGTTCCGTGCATTGCGGCACATCGGGCTGGTTAAAAATTATACATTTATTAGGGTCTAAACCAATAGCTAAAAAATCCAAAGCTAAATTAAAAATATCCTGTTTTTTCTTTTTGGGATCATAATTTTCAGAAATTGAATGATAAGTGGCCAGAAAAAAATAACATTGGTATTTGTTTTGCAGCCCGACAAAATTTTTCAGCGAACCCAAATAATTGCCAATATGCAATTCACCGCTTGGCTGGACACCAGAAAGAACTATCTGTTTTTTGTTTGTCATATAATTTAATTTTACTGGTAATTTTGATTTATGTAAAGTGAACCAAAGAGAAATAACATGCCTTGCAGAGTGTTTTGTGATTGATTAAAAAAAGCAAATTTTTGTGTTTTCGGGATTTTATTTTGGCTTTTTTCTTTGCAGAGAAATCTAAAATAAAATTTTTTTATAATCTAAAAAAATAAAAAACCGGATTTTTAGTAAAATCCGGTTTAACACTAAAGAAAAAGTATTAGGGGATATTAGGATCATCGTCGTCTGGATCCAGATTATCTGTGACCCAGTCGTTGTCCGAATCCCTTTGATTTTCCTGATAGGTGGTGTCCTCGCAGCGGTCGCCGATGCCGTTATTATCAGCATCCGTTTGCTGCGTGTTTGTAAAAAGGTGACAATTGTCCGGGCCGCCATTTTGCGGACCGTCTGGTACTGTGTCGCCGTCATAATCGAGAATGATTTCCACTTCGACTTCACCATCACCATCATCTCCGTCATTTAGGAATGGGCAGAGATCAGGATCAGGTACGAAACAAACAGGATAGCCACAGCCGAGTTCGCACTGTCCGGTATCAGGATTTGGCGCGATATAGTCGTCGGTTGTGTAGGTGTAGGTAAAGGTGTCATCTACTGTTACATAAAGTGGAGCAACCGTATCAGCATACCATTCTACATCGCCGGGTTCGCCATCTCCGATTGCCTGTACTGTAGCGTCGACTGTGCCAAAGAAAGGATAACCTCTAGTATAGGTTGTGGCACAGCCACCGGCCAAGGGCGTATCCCAGATGCTTATCCATGCATTCTCGGCAATTGGATCATAATGGCTCAAGGCCAGGTAGCCAGTAACAGTCGAGTCATAGCAGACAGTTACTTTAAAGCCAGTTGCTGCTTCGCACAGATTATCAGGGTCATCAGGGCAAGGATCAAGAGGTGAACAAATGGGTGTCCATCCTTCTGGCCAAGTGCTTTCATCTGCACCTACGCATTGTCTTGTAGATTGCCCGCTTTCTGGCAACATGTCGCCATCGGCATCCGGACACATTTCTATCCACGCCCATCTGTTTGGATCATCAGGCGCACAATCAGATTCGTCAGGCACGCCATCTTGATCTGAATCGACGGTAGTATCACCGTCTCCATTTTCATGTGTCGTAGTGTTGTTTGTTTCACTGTTGTCATCTCCGCCGCAATTCATTGTTGCTACGATACAGAGAACGATTAACATACAAAATAAAAGCAAAAACTTTCCCTTTTCTTTCATTGGATTTACCTCCTTTATTGAATTTATTATTTTTAAAGGGCGTTCTTTTTTTGTTTCACCTTTATATTTTAAAGTAGCTGTTTTTTTAAGCTACTAAAATAAATTAATTGTTATCTCTTAAGCTTAACTTATTTTAGCAGCCTAAGCTTATTTATAACGTTTTCTATTTTATATTGTAACAGAATATTGTAGATTAGCATGTTTTAAAAATCTTGTCAAGTTTTTGTATAGTTAACACCAAGGGGGTTACGGGTTTTTAAATATTTTAGATAAAAGAAAAAGGCTAACTTTTTGAGTTAGCCTTTTAAAACAGGTTGGCGTTTTATTCCCACAAATGTGTGGGGCAATCATCTTCTTGAACCATACAGAATGGGTACCCATATCCGAGATTTGGGTCGGCGACATAATCATCAGCCGTATATGGTCCGGTAGTGTAGATTAATTCATCAGTCAGGGCAGACCTGACCGTGATTTCGCAAGGCGGTCGGTCTTGCGCGTACCAACTGGTGTACGGATCGTATTTGTCCGAATTTGTTGGTACGTTTGTACTGTCAGCAAATCCGTAAGTGATTACTGTTGGAGTACCGATGGGGATTTCCCATGATGCACATCCGTCTGCGTCAATTACAGCGTCATGCCACTGGATCCATTCCTCTTGATCTTGATTAGGGGCCGGATGAGCTATTGTAAGATAGCCCTCCAAAGCATCACAGTAGCAGACTTTGACAACCTTTTCCAAATTTTCGCAGGATGTGTCTCCGTCAAGGTCAACGCAGGGGTCGTCATCATCACAGACAGTATCACCGTCTTGGTCACCGGTTATGCAGTCATCGCAGAGAGTGTCTCCGTCTACATCAATGCAGTCATCCACATCGTCGCAGACAGTATCTCCGTCGGCGTCGCCTGCTGTACAGGTGGTGTCTCCTCCGTTCGTATTGTTTGTGTTGTTCGTAGTGCTGTTATCGTCTCCGCCACAGGCCGTAAATATGGTTACAGCAAACAAGACGCTTAGAAAGACAAGAAACGTTTTTCTCATTTACGTTTTCCTCCTTTTTTTAAAAATTTTTTGCCAACCTGTTAGTTTATTTGTCAAAGTAGTGATTTAAACTACTGGAATAAATCAATTTTTATAAATTAACTTATTTCAGTGGCCAAATTGAGATTTTTAGTTAATAAACCATTGTAGCATATTTTAATAAATTTGTCAAGCTTTTAAATGGCAAGAGCCCCCGCCCAATGCCAAATATTAGGGCTTACTGCTCTGCTAGCCAAAAATTTCAATAAATAATAGAACTGTTAGTATGAAATTCAAAACTGATTAATCAAGTATTTTAATAGTATTTTTTATAAAAAAGATTATTTTTGAAAAGAAAAAACGGGCTTTAAAAAATAAAGCCCGTTATGCGAAAAGGTATTAATCACCAATCACCATGGAGGACAGATGCCGCCATCACCTGCGCCATTAGCGCCTTCGCCGCAAGCACCGCCAGCGGCAACAACAGCACCGCCAACAATTACTGTCCCAATAACCCCGCAAATGACTGGATGGCGTTTACAGTACCAGCCATCTTTTTTCTTGGGGGGCGGTGGAGGCGATGAAGCAGTAGACGGATCAATCGGTGTGGCGCGTTTAATGCAAATCACCGTGATTACAATTTTATCATCTACCACCTTTTGTGCAATAAGACAGTTGGAGGGGATATTGTGATAGGATATTTCAGGCGATGTGCATTCGGGGCAGGTCTCTTCTGGCCGGGAAGGCGTAATGGGTATCTCGCCGGTTCTTTCGACCACTCGGTTTTCAGAAACAACAACCGCGATGACGGCCTGATTGTCTAATTGACCTCCAGGCCGAATGCCCCAGCTGGCGAATTTAATTCTTCGTATAGCTGTGGGGGGCACCCCTCTGCTGAGGAGCTCCCTGTGTACCGCAGTTGTCCTGGCATAGGCCAGAGCTTCATTACACTTACGGTTGCCCCTAACCTTGTATGCATTGGCTGGGGCAGTCCCTTCTCTGTGAACGCTGACCGTCGCGATATAGTTATAGTCAGGCGTTACATAGCAAGCACCAAATTTTACTCTGGAGCTTTGCCCATGCAGAAGGATAAGTCGGTGCGGTTTTTTCCCTTCAGCTGTCAATGTAGCTAGGTCAGGTTCCATGCTGGGCACAATACGATTCGTTGCTGTTGGGAACTTTTCGATGATCACAAATGGGTCAGCCCAACCAAGAACAGTATTTCCGTGAGGGATAGTGTTGAGATTCACGTCCGGGTGTTCACCCTGAGTACCAGTGGAAGTAACCATATCTGTGGTGACCGGAACAACGCTCCCGTTTGGCAGTTTGACCAAGATTTGGTACACGGTACCACTTGGTCTTGCCAATGGGTTGGCACTCGGGATTGAACCGCTAGGCCAGCCATTGCCGTTTTTAGAGGTCACTTTATAAGTTTCACCAGCTTTGACCAGCAGAATGTTGCCACTTGCCCAGTCAAACGAAGGTGGCACAGTGACCGTCAGGTTTTCAGCTTCTCTTGTCGGCGCATCAGGCATGGGATGAGTTCCAGCCAGCGCAAAGTTGTAGAGCGTGCTGTAAACCATAAAGATTCCGGCCATGATTATCCTTGTTTTTTTGAAGACTGTTTTTTTCTTGAACATTTAAATACCTCCTTTTTGGTTTTTTTTATTCTCAAGGTTCTTCAGATTAATACCTTTTTTCCTACTTATATTTTAAAGCAGCTTGTTAATTAAGCTACTAAAAGAAAATAATTTTTAAAGTTATTTTATTTCAATAGCCTAAATCAATAATTTGGTTTTAATAAACCATTGTAGCATATTTTAAAATGTTTGTCAAGCGATTATGGTTTTTTAAAAAGGTTTTTTTATTATCTATAAAATAATAAAAAAAACCGGGTAAATTTTTAAAATAACCCGGTAAATTTATTTATCATTTTTTTGAATTAAGGAGCTGGTGGCCACTGGTATTTGCCGCCAGGTGCAGGTGGTCCTTCGTAGTTGCCACTAGGAGCTGGTGGCCCTTCATAGTCATTGCTAGGAGCTGGTGGCCCTTGGTAATCAGGTGTGGTTTTTTTAAGTGGTGATGTATATTTTTTTGATCTTTTTCTTGGTTTTCGCGGTGGTTTTTTTCTCGTTACTTTTTTCGAGGATTTTGTGACAGTTATTTCTTTATGCTTTTGCTTGATAGTTGGTTTTTTCGGCGTTTTTTTTTCACAAGGATTGCATTTTTTTTGTGCATCTTTTTTAATTTTTGGCAGGTTTTTTTTTGACCACGAGCACCAGTTGGTGCAAAAATAGCTGGTTACATTGAAGTCATTCAATTCATTGTCATCAGGAATCGGCAAATGAAATTTTTTCAGAATCGCAAGTCTTGTCAGTGCTCTTTTGTGAAACAAGTCTTTTTCTTTTTTTAATTGTTTGATTTTTTCTTTCAGTTTGGCAATTTCTTGTTTCGCATCATCATTGGGGCCACCTTTGGTTGAGCTTTTATTGTCAGGTGAAATCTGCTCGTTGTGGTCATTAAATCCCTTGAAAGTGGCCAAGCCAAGCAAAATTATTGCAATTAAAATCCCTAACTTGATCAGCCATTTGGAACCGCTGCTTTCTGGTTCAGATGCTGTTGCCATATAAGTACCTCCTTTTGTGATTTTTATTTTTCAAAGAATACCTTTAAAGAATACCTTTATTGAAGCCAATTTGGCTTAATAGTATATTTTAGCAGTTTTTTTTGATTTGTCAATAGTAATTGATCTTTTTAAAAGATAAATACCGCCGGCTCTCTGCCGGCGGTAGCTTATTTAATTCCATACAGGAAACCCCAACGACTGAAAAGCTCGAAGCGAGCTTTGAAGGATTTGGGGGATGAATGCGTGTGAACACTAAAGTGTTCGCACGGTTAACGAGCCGCGAAGCGGCTCGAGTAGCGGAGCAAAGGAAACCCCCAGCGACCGAAGGGAGCTGGGGGAGGACGTCATTTATATTTTATAAGCTATTAAACCTTGATAACAACTGGCAAAATCATGGGACGTCGTTTGGTTTGCTGATATAAATACTGGCCGATTTCATCACGAATTTTGTTTTTAATAAAATCATCAAAAGCAGACGATTTTGTGTCAGTATCTTCGCAGATTTTTTTTACTTTCATGCGGGTTGATTCAATTAATTTTTTGTTTTCTTTCATATAAACAAAACCGCGTGAAATAATATCAGGATTGCCAATTAATTTGCCAGTTTTGCCTTCAATGGTCGCTATAACAACCAGCATGCCGTCGGCTGACATGACTCTTCTGTCTCTTAAAACAATATTGGAAACATCCCCTACACCTAAACCATCAACCATAACATAATCAGCTGGCACGTGTTCTTTTGTTAAGCGTCCGCCCTGTTTAGTAAATTCCATAACTTGGCCATTATCAGCAACAAAAATATTATTTTTTGGGATGCCAACACTTTCAGCGATTTCGCCATTAATCCTTAACATGTAATGATTAGCTTCAATAGGAATATAATATTGAGGTTTGAGCAAACGGATTAAAAGCTTTAAATCTTCTTTTTTGGCATGGCCGCCGGCATGGACATCCATCATTTTATAATGGATAACTTTGCCACCTTTACGATATAAAGTGTCTTTTAGATGCTGAATTGTCCTTTCATTGCCTGGAATTACAGATGAAGAAAAAATAATGGTATCGCCTTGTTTCACGTGCAGATATCTATGCTCATCATTGGCAAACCTGACTAAAAAGGCGTTTTGTTCGCCTTGTGCTCCGGAGCCGATTATAACTATTTTATTGTCAGGATATTTTTTTTCATTATAGCTTTCAGATGCGATTAATGTTCCCGGTTTTACTTTTAAATACCCCAATTTATGGGCAATTTCAACATTGGTTTTCATGCTGCGGCCTTCAATCATGACTTTACGATTGAATTTTTCGGCCATACTAATAATTTGCTGTATGCGATTTAAAAGTGAAGCAAATGTGCCGACAATAATCCGGCCATGGGCTTTTTCAAAAATCATTTCTAAATCATCACTAACTTTTGTTTCAGAAATTTGATGGCCTGATTCTTCGGCATTAGTGCTGTCAGCCATTAAAGCCAAGACGCCTTGCCAGCCGATTTTGGCAATTTTAGTTAAATCAGCCGGCTTATCATTAATTGGGTTATAGTCAATTTTAAAATCACCAGAATGAACTATTGTGCCGAGAGGCGTTTTTACCACTACGCCGAAGCTATCCGGCACATTATGATTAACTCTGAAAAATTCGACATTAAAAGCCCCCAGTTTTAAATTACTGTTTTCGTCAATAGTGTAAAATTTTAATTTTGGCGCGTTTTTAAATTCTTCCTGCCTTTTTTGAATGATGCCGACAGAAAGTTTTGCAGTATAAATGATCGGGTTGCCAATTTTAGGCATAATATGAGGGATTGCACCAATATGATCATAATGGCTGTGAGTAATAATTACTCCTTTAACATTTTTTTCTTTGCCTTTTAAATAAGATATGTTGGGAATAATATAATCAATCCCGGGCATATCTTCTTCAGGAAACTGCAATCCCATATCAATTATAATTATGTCCTGACCATATTCAAACAGGGTCATATTACGGCCGACTTCTTCAAGCCCACCTAATACCATAACTTTTAATTTTTGTTCTTTTGAAAAATTGCCCGTTTTTGAACGGTTTGTTTTCTTATAAACCATAAATTTAAATTTTTAATTAATGATGCACAAATGTATAATGTGTAATTACACATTGTTCATTTGAAAAAAGAGTTCAATTTATCATGTCGCTCACGAATGACGTGATTTATTTAAAAAAAATTTTTTCAGTTTTTATATATCGGTTTTCAATATTAATAAAACGATCAAAAGGATTAGCGATCCTTTGAAGATTAAAGCCTTTGATTTTTTTGTTGACTGGATAAGTATAAGTCGGGGTATAAAGAAAAATAGCAGGCAAATCTTCAATCAGCAAGTTTTGAAATTCTTGATAATTTTTGTTTCTTAAGTCGTTGTCATTGGTTAAACGAGCTTCTTCTAAAAGCTGATCAGCCCGACGATTGGCATATTTGGCCAAATTGACTCCCGGGGCTTCTCTTTGTGAAGAGTGCCAAAAAGGAAAAAGATCAGGATCATAGCCAATAATTTCACCATAAAGCAGGGCTTGGTAATTGCGCGGATTAATTATTTCTTTTTCTATTTTATCTTTAGGCGCTATTTGTAATTCAGCTTTAATGCCGATACTCTCCCAAGACTCTTTAATTAAATTAGCAGTTTTGATATTTTCTGATTGTTCAATAGTCGTAAGAATAATTTTTAATTCTTGGTCATCTTTTTTGAGAGTTTCGCCGTCCAGATCCCAGCCGTCATTAGCCAAAAGTTTAACTGCTTTTTCTGGATCATAATTATATTTTTTAATTTCAGGATTATAACCCAAAAAGTCAGGTAAAATCGGGCCATCAATAATTTGACCTTGATTTTGCAGGACGTCTTCAAGTATTTTGTTTTTATCAATAGAATAGCTGAGAGCTTCTTTTATTTTTTTATTTTCTAAAAGTTCATTGTTTTTTGAATTGAAAAAGACAGCTGTATATTGAGAGAGAGGGATGTTATATAAATTTAAATCCCTTTTGTTGCTGAATTTTTTTAGATATTCTTTTGGCAAAAATCCCAGACTTTGCACCTCTTTGTTAATTAGTGCATCAATAGCATTTTCATAATTAGGATAAAATTTGAAAATTATTTTATTAATATAAGGGATTTTGCCATAATAATCTTTATTTTTTTCTAAAACATAAAGTTTGATTATACCGCTTTTTTCTTTAACTAAAGACTTAAATTTAAAAGGGCCGCTGCCAATTGGCTTTTGATTATAAACAGCTAATTTAGCATTAATAGCTGGGATATCATACCAAAGATGTTGAGGAATAAGACCAACAGTTAAAATATTTAAAAAAGCAGCGTAAGGTTCTTGTAAAGTAAATCTAACTGTGTAATCATCAATTTTTTCTACAGTGACTCCTTCAAAACTACGATAAAGCGGGCTTTTAAAATCAGGGTTTTGAATGCTTTGTATGGTAAAAACAACATCAGAAGCAGTTATTTTTTCGCCGTCATGCCATTGGGCATTTTTTTTCAAATGAAAAGTGTAAGTTTTTTGGTCTTCTGAAATCTCATATTTTTCAGCTAAATCCGGAACAATTTCTAAGTTTTCATTGTATTTTAAGAGGCCAGAAAAAATTAAATGGGAAAGATCTAAATCAGCATTGATATGGCTTTGAGCTAAAATTGGGTTAATATATAAAGGAGAGCCGATCAATCCTTCGGAACATTCACCGCCATTTTTAGGGGCAGTGGTTAATTTTTTAAAATAATTTGTATAAATTAAAAAAGAAGAGCAAATTAAGACTATAATCAATAAAATTTGAATTATTTGATATTCTTTTTTGGAAATAGTTTTTGGCAACTGTTTTAACTGTTTCCAACGCGGAAATTTATGGCCATTTAATTTAGTAATGATTTTTTTATCTAAGTTTTTCTGTTTAGAAATTTTTCGTGATTTTTTGATTTTGGCTAATTGAAAAACAACAAAACTTTTTAAGTTTCGGCTTAAATCAGAAAGAAATTTAATTTTAGAAGCCACGGATTAGAATTTAAAATTATTTATTTATAAGAGAAGTGATTAATATAAAATATTTAACAGTGCTGTTCCTAAAAACAAAATTGACAAGATAACCGTCACAATATGTAGAGATTTTTCTAGCCCTCTTTTGGTACGATAGATATTGCCTTCACCGCCAAAAGCAGCACCTAGGCCAGAACCACGGTGTTGTAATAAAATAACAGCAATTAAAACAATTGATAAAACAATTTGAATAATATTTAATAACATATTTGTAAAGCTTAACAGAAGTTAATTTACTTGTCAACCTTAATATTGGTTTTTTATTATAGGAATTTTTATTAGATATGTTATAATAAAATTATAAACTTAAATTAAAAAAAAGACAAATGCCTAAAAGCAAGCAGTTAATTAATAAGAAAAAAAATTTTTGGCATCAACGTTGGTGGGGGATAGTTTTTTTGACTATTGGCGTATTGGCTTTCATTTATTTATCCGTTATCATTTATAAGGTGGTAGCTATTATTCAGCTTCAAAATCAAGCTAGAGCAGAAGCCTCTAAAGAGTTTTTAAATTCTAATATAAATATCGGTAGTTCAAATTTACTTAGTTTATTGGAAACAACAGATGATCCTTATTTTGGATATCAAGAAGCTAAGTTGGTAATTGTTGTGTTTTTTGATTTTCAATGCCCTTTTTGTAAAGAAGTTTATCCTACTATAAAAAAAATCAGGCAAGAATACCAGGATAAAGTTAAAATTATTTATCGTGATTTGCCGGATTTAGCCAATCACCCCGATGCTTTAACAGCAGCGATGGCTGCTGAATGCGCTGATGAGCAAAATCAATTTTGGCCTTATCATGATAAACTTTTTGAAAATCAGAATAATTTATCAAAAGAAAACTTGAAACTTATTGCTTCTCAATTGGGATTAAATTCGAGCCAATTTAATCAATGTTTGGATAATGAAAAATATTTAACAGAAGTGCAAAATGATTTGCAAGATGCTTTAAAATTTGGAGTTACTGGCACCCCCACCTTTTTTATAAGTGGTAATAAAGTGCCAGGTGTTATCCCCTATGAAACTTTTAAATTAATAATTGAGAAGGCATTACGATTAAACAATAAAGATTTATGATTGAGATAAGAATTCATGGGCGTGGTGGCCAAGGCAATGTTACTTTAGCGGAATTAATTGCTATGGCAGCTTTTTATGACGGCGAATTTGTCCAAGCTTTCCCTAGTTTTGGAGTGGAGCGCAAGGGATCGCCAGTTAAGGCTTTTGCTAAAATTGATGATGAGTTTGTTTGCAGCCGTGAGCAGATTTATCAGCCGGATTATATAATAATTCAGGATCCGAGTTTGGTTAAAGCTGCTAATTCTTTAGATGGTGCAAAAAAAGAGACCATAGTTTTAATTAATTCTAATAAATTACCTAGCGAAGTTTGCCCTGGCTATACAGGTAAGGTTCATTGCGTGCCGGTCTTAGATATTGCTTTGCAAATAATTGGCAAGCCGATTATTAATACGGCAATGCTTGGCGCTTTTGCCAAAATTAGTAATTTAATAAAATTAGAATCAGCAGTTAAAGCAATTGAAATTAATTTGGGAGAAAAATATGAAAAAAAGATTATTGATAAAAACATTAAAGCTTTAAAACAAGCTTATAAAGTTACTGAAAATAATTTATAATTATGAAAAAATTTAAGCATATTTTAACGGCTAAATCAGGCACAACTATTCAATATAAAACTGGCGGTTGGAGAACTTATAAGCCGGTAGTTGATCATGAAGTTTGTATTGGTTGTGATATGTGCAATAAAGTTTGTCCTGAAGGGGTCTGTTTTTCTACTGGTCAAAAAAACAGTAAAGGCCGGATTTTTTATGACCGTGATTTGGATTATTGCAAGGGCTGCGGACTTTGTGCTAAGCATTGTCCGGTTAATGCAATTAAAATGGTTAAAGACTATAAATAAATTTTGAGATCTGAGATTTGAGATCTGAGATCTGAAATGCATTTAGTTTTCAGGATTCGGAATTAAAATGATATGAATAAAAATAATAACAAAAAAATTTTAGAAGGGTCACATGCAGTGGCTGAAATAATTAGGCGAATTCAGCCGGCAGTTATTTCTGCTTATCCGATTACTCCTCAAACCCATATTGTGGAAGATTTAGAAAGGATGAAAGCGAATGGGGATGCTGATTTTGAATATATCAGAGCTGAATCAGAATTTGCTGCAGCTTCAATTGTTTTGGGTGCTAGTGCAACAGGAGTGAGAACTTATACTGCAACTTGTTCCCAAGGGCTTTTATTAATGACAGAAGTTTTATTTAATATTGCAGGCATGCGTTTGCCGGTTGTATTAACTTGTGCTAACAGAGCAGTTTCAGCTCCGATCAGTATCTGGAATGATCAACAGGATTCTGTGACAATACGCGATGCTGGTTGGCTCCAGTTTTATGGTGAAACAAATCAGGAAATAGTAGATCTTCATCTTGTAGCTTATAAATTATCTGAAAGCCTGCAATTGCCAGCCATGGTTAATATGGATGGTTTTATTCTTACGCATACTTATGAGCCGATTGAAATTCCAAGCGAAAATTTGATTAGAAGATATTTACCTAAATATCAGTCATCAAAAGATGCAATTTTGGATGTAAATAATCCGCGGTCCCTTGGCACTTTTGCTCCGCCCGATCAATATATGGAAATCAGACAAGAACTTTTTAATGATGTTGCGGCAACTAAAAAAGAAATTAAAAAAGTAGCTTCAGAATTTAAAAAAGTTTTTGGCCGTAATTTAGGATATGAGGGGTTAATTGAAAAGTATAAAACAGGTGATGCGGATATTATTTTAGTGGCCATGGGCTCTGTTTGCGGTACGATTAAAGAAGTTATTGATGAATTAAGAAAAAAAGGCAAAAAAGTCGGACTTTTGAAAATAATATCTTTTAGACCTTTCCCTGATGAAGAAGTTCTTTTGGCTTTAAAAAAAGCTAAATATGTTGCAGTGTTTGATAAATCAATCTCAATGGGCAGTGAAGGAATTTTAGCTACTGATATAAAACGAGGCGCTTATAATAAACTGAATTCAAAAATTCAAAATTTCATTGTTGGTCTCGGAGGACGTGACGTTTCTAAAGAAATGATTAAAAAAATAATAACTGAAGTGAAATTTAAAGATAATAAAGTGAAATTCATAGGTTAAAATTTATATCCGACTTTAGCCTGTATGGCTTAGTTTACTATCGCGCTGTTGGCGGATTAAGAAAGTTAAGAAAGTGGAGAATAAAAACAATTTAATTATGCCAGAAAAAAAATACAAAAATCCATTTGAACACCTGTTAAATCCCGGGCATACTGCTTGTCCTGGTTGCGGTCAATTGATTGCCGCTCGTCATGTCATTGATACTTGCGGTAAAAATACTATTATTGCTAATGCGACCGGTTGTTTGGAAGTTACGACTTCAAAGCATCCGACGAGTTCTTGGAAAGTGCCTTGGATACATTCCTTGTTTGAAAATCCAGCAGCAGTAGCCACTGGTATTTTAACTGCTTTAAAGCAAAAAGGTTTAAATAAAAAAGTAAATGTTGTGGCCCAAGCAGGTGATGGCGGTACTTTTGATATTGGCTTGGGTTTGATTTCTGGCATGTGGGAGCGGAAAGATAATATATTATTTGTTTGTTATGATACTGAAGTATATTCCAATACTGGTTATCAGGCTTCAGGCGCTACACCTCACGCCGCTTTTACGCGAACTTCTTGGCCTGGCAAGAAATCGATGGGCAATATTTATTTTAAAAAGAATATGATTGAAATCGCTTTGGCCCATGGTGTAGCTTATGTTGCCTCAACAACTTCTGGCTATATTGAAGATATTGAAAAAAAAGTAAAAAAAGCTTTAGAATTTGAAGGGCCAAAATTTATTCATATTTTAACGCCTTGTATTCCTGGTTGGGGCGTTGGAGATAATATGGCAATTGATTTGGGTAAGCTGGCCCAAAAAACAGGATTTTTCCCTGTTTTGGAATATGCAAAGGGTGAATTGATTAATGTCATGAAAGTTCCGCAAGATACGCCCAAGGTTGAAGAATATTTAAAGCATCACGCCAGATTTAAGCATTTGTTTAAAAATAAACAAGGTCGGCAAGAATTAAAAGTTTTACAGGATGTTTGTGATAAAAATATACAGAAATATAATTTAAGATAATCCCGCCAAAGGCGGGATTTATTGACAAAATATTTTATTAATGCTAAGATTTAATATTAAAAATAAAAAGAAAAAAAGGAGGAATTTGATGCCTAGAAGACGTTTGAAATATTATGCCAAAGGCCCAGAGGCAGAAGAAGCTGTGATTTTGGCCAAAAAAGTCTTTAATTTGAAAGAGCAATTGGGAATTAATTATGAACAAATGGCCAGAGAAACCGACTTAACCGTTTCTTCTTTACGCAATATAAAATCAATTTGGGTTAATGGCGCGAGAAATCCCCAGTATATGTATCCTTCAGTTGCCAATAGATTAGTCGAATTTTGGAATAGTCACCTTATTAATAGCAAAAGTAAACCGGCTAAAGTTAAAAAAGGTGAAAGCAGGATTAAGTCTGGCAAAGCAGAAAAAGCTGTTGATCAATCAGAATTCAATGAAAGCGTCTTATGTGTTTTAATTAAGAAAGTCGGTCTATCTCAAGCGCAAAAAGTGCTTAAAGTGCGGGGGAAAGAAGATAAATTGAAAGACTTTCTGGAGTCTTTGTCATCTGAAAAATTGGCGGATTTGGTTTGATTATTATCAAACACAATCCTTACGTAAAAAACGTAAGGATTTTTATTTTTAAAGGATGTTTGGTTCTTCTTTCTTGACCTAATTATTTTGTTATGTTAGAATGTGTATTAATAGTGTTTAGGAATTAAGATAGTAGGTCGCTGATTTTAGATTATGGATTATTAATCAGAAATTTGCAATCTGAAATTTTAAATCAATAAAAATAAAATCATGGCAAAAAAAGATAAAATAATTATCAAAGGCGCCAGAGTGCACAATTTAAAAAATATTAATGTTGAAATTCCGAAAAATAAATTTGTGGTAATTACTGGACTTTCGGGTTCTGGTAAATCATCTTTAGCTTTTGATATTATTTTTGCTGAAGGCCAAAGACAATATGTAGAAAGTTTATCTTCTTATGCCCGCCAGTTTATTGGCGTGATGGATAAACCCGATGTTGATCAGATAGAAGGATTGTCGCCAGTTATTGCCATAGACCAGAAAACAACTTCTAATAATCCTCGCTCAACTGTCGGTACCATAACGGAGATCTATGATTACCTCCGTCTTTTATTTGCTCGCATCGGCCAAGTTCATTGTCCGGTTTGCGGTGATAAAATTGAAAAATTAGGTGTTGAACAAATTATTGAAAAGATTTTAGAATTGCCAAAACAAACCAGAATTACTATTTTAGCTCCAATTGTTATTAATAAGAAAGGTAATCTTGATCATTTGATAAAAAAAATGAAAAAAGCTAATTTTTATCAATTAAGACTGGATGGGAAAATTTACAGCATGAAAGAAATGGAAGAAATAGTTATTGATGAAGATAATGCCCATGAGTTAGATGTTGTTGTTGATCATGTTTTTGTGGAAAGAGTTAGGCCAGAAAAATTAAGTCAAAGCGCTTTGTATCTTGCTGTAAAAAATGCTTTGGATTTGGCCAATGGTATGGTTAAAATTTTACGCAAGGATAATAATCAGGAATTAAAATTTTCCCAGCATTTGCATTGTTCAAAATGTGGTATTAATTTGCCAGAGATTGAATTGCGAAGTTTTTCTTTTAATTCACCTTTTGGCGCTTGCCCTAAATGTACTGGTTTGGGCGTGCGGTTGGAAATAGATCCGCAGTTAGTCGTTTTTAATCCTAAATTAACCATAGAGCAAGGTGCAGTTAAAGTTTGGTCACGTTTAACTTCTAATCAGCCCTTGCAGCATAAAATTATAGCTGCCGTTGCCAAAGCCCATAAAGTCCCTTTGAATAAACCGGTTAATAAGATGAAAAAAGCAGATTTAAATTTAGTTTTATATGGGACCGGGGATGAAGAATATGAAATTGGCAATAAAAAATATAAATTTGAAGGCATTATTCCTTTTTTGGAAAACAAATATAAAGAAACTGATTCTGATTATGTGCAAAAAGAAATAGAAGATTACATGCGAGAGATTATTTGTCCTGAATGTCAGGGCAAAAGATTAAGGCCTGAAAGTTTGGCAGTTACAATTTTGGGTAAAAATATTGCAGATTTAGTTAATTTAGATTTGCAGGCACTTTTTGATTGGTTTTCTGAAATTGAAAAAAAAGTTAAAAGCAAAAAAAAAGGCCTGACAGAAAAAGAGTATAAAATCGCAGAGCAATTAATTTGCGAGATAAAAAAAAGATTAGAATATTTAATTGCGGTTTCTTTGGATTATTTAACTTTGGATCGCAGCGCTACGACTTTGGCTGGCGGTGAATCACAAAGAATTCGTTTGGCTAAACAGATTTCTTCTTCATTGACTGAAATAATTTATGTTTTGGATGAGCCTTCTATTGGCATGCATCAGCGTGATATAGAGCGTTTAATTAATACTTTAAAAAAATTAAGAGATACGGGAAATACTGTTTTAGTTGTTGAGCATGATCAGGCAATTATGCAAGAAGCTGACATTGTGATTGATTTAGGGCCAGGCGCTGGCGAGTATGGTGGTAAAATTGTTGATCTTGGCACTTTGGATAAGATAAAAAAGAACAAAGATTCATTGACTGGTTTGTATCTTTCCGGGAAATATAAAATTGAAACACGAAAAAAATATCGTAAAGGTAATAATAAAAATATAACCGTCAAAGGAGCTACAGCTAATAATTTAAACAATATAGATGTTAAGTTTCCTTTAGGTAAATTTATTACGGTGACAGGTGTCTCTGGCTCTGGTAAATCAACTTTAGTTACAGATATTTTGTCTAGGGCTTTAGCCAAAAATTTTTATCGAGCAAAAGAACAACCGCTTGAACATAAAGAAATTGCAGGTATTAGTAATTTGGATAAAGTAATTACAGTTGACCAAAGTCCGATTGGCCGTACTCCGCGTTCAAATCCTGCCACTTATACAGGTGTTTTCACTTATATCCGCGATTTATTTACTCAAGTTCCAGAAGCCAAAATGCGCGGTTTTGATGCCGGTAAATTCAGCTTTAATGTAGTTGGCGGACGCTGTGAAACTTGTGCAGGCGAGGGTTTGGTCAAAATTGAAATGCAATTTTTACCGGATGTTTATGTTGAATGTGAAGAATGTCATGGTAGCCGTTATGTTAAAGAAGCATTGGAAATTCATTATAAGGGTAAAAATATTGCTGATGTTTTGGCTATGCCAGTTGAAGAAGCGCGCCGTTTTTTTGCTGATATTCCGATAATTTATGAAAAATTAATGATTTTATATGATGTTGGTTTGGGTTATATTAAATTGGGTCAGCCAGCTACCACACTTTCAGGCGGTGAAGCCCAGCGTGTTAAATTAGCTACAGAACTTTCGCGTCGAGCAACTGGCAAAACATTATATATTTTAGATGAACCAACAACCGGTTTGCATTTTGATGATATTAATCGTTTATTGGGCGTTTTGCATAAATTAGTTGATAAAGGTAATACTGTTTTGGTCATTGAGCATAATTTGGATGTAGTCAAGCAAGCTGATTGGGTAATTGATATGGGACCGGAAGGCGGTGATAAAGGCGGTAAAATTGTAGCTCAGGGTCCGCCAAAGGTCATTGCCAAAATCAAAAATAGTTATACAGGAAAATTTTTAAAGAAATTAGTGAAATAAAAAATAGTATTTTATAAATATAGAGGCGCGCTATAGCGCGCCTCTATAAATTTGAGATTAAATTTTACAATAAGTCATTTTTTATTTCATCCCGATACAATTTATGCAAAAGATGAGATATTAAATATCTGTTAGTATAATAAATCGTACAATAAAATAAAGGAGGAAAAAATGCATGATTGGTCAGATTTTCAAGAAGTATTAGCAATATTTTCGGTGATGGGTTGTCTTTATGGTTCTATCTATAGTTGCACAGGTATTGCTGCAATTATTCAAAATAAAAAATTTTTTTTGAATGAGAATGATTTATTCCGTTTTAGGATCTATGAAATTGTGGGTTTTTTGATTTTTTTCAGTAGTGTTTTGGTCTTTTTGCATCTGTTATAAATAAATCATCTTAATTCTAATCATTGATTTTTTTGTGTTGGATATATTTGCCACATAATAAGTCCGGCAAATTGATAATTAAAATAAAAATCAAAGGAGAAAAACATGAAAAGGATGATCTTGTTTGTTATTGCTATTTTGGTAATGGCGATCCCAGCTTTAGCCAGTGATGAGGATACTGTCGCAGTTTCACAATTAAGCATTGCGGCTGACCATGGCTTTTGGGGAGAAGAAATAAACGGTCTTTCCGGCTATGCTTCGGCTATCTTTTTTTATAACTTTAATAATGATTATTCAGCGCTTTTTGGCTATCTCGGCCCGGTTATAGATATAGGCGATTTCAGCCTTTATCCTTTGGCAGCAATTTATGCTGATACCTATGCTTGGATGGTCGGTCCTTCATTGTGGCTAGAATATGCCGGGGACGAAAATCATTTTTTTGTTGAGGGAGATTATTATGTGCCATGGCTTTCAACTGAATCTGGTGAAAATGCCTAGCTACCCCCCCATCAGTATTATTGTTTTGCGGAATATTCCAGGTCATTTAAGGATAAAGTCAATTTTGGCCTGGATTTTGAGGCAATGGGTGATTTTGAGGAAAAGCCTTATGAGCTGGCAGCGGGTCCGTTTGTCCAATTCAATAAAGTCAAATTCTGGTTTTTCTATGACGAGGCGCCAATTGAGGAAGATCTTCATTACGTTGGCGTGAGATTTAAATTAACTTTAGGTTTTTAAAACCAAAAAACGAGGCAATAGCCTCGTTTTATAATTTTATTAAAAAATAGCATTGTTTAACCGTAGAGACACGCCATGGCGTGTCTCTACAAATATGTAATTTAAATTTTGCGCAACAATGCTATTTTTTATTTTCTTTTTTCTCGGAAACGGATTTTAAGCGTTTTTTATAATCACGAGTGTAATATAATTTTGCTCTTCTGACATATTTTTGATCAACCAATTCAATCTTTTCAATAAGCGGAGAATGCAATGGAAAAATTTTTTCCACGCCAATGCCTTCACTGACTTTTCTAACGGTGATAGTAGCACCTTTTTCTTTGCCGTGTTTACGTGCTAAAACCAATCCTTCAAAAGCCTGGGTTCTTTCTTTTTCTTCACCTTTGGCCGTCACATCTTTAATCTTTTGATGGACACGCACCACCATGCCTGGTTTGACTTCCAGCTTGTCTATGATTTGTTTTTCTTGGTTTTGTTTCTTTTTTGCCATATATATTGGTAATTGGTATATTGGTTTATTAGTAGATTAGGGATAGGAAAAGTATTTATAATAAAATAAAAATCCGAAAGGATTTAAGTAATCTAATTGTAGCTTATATTTGATTTTTCGTCAAGTTTTGAATAGCATCTGTGGTTTTTTTTACTGATTGTTCTACGGTAAAATTGGTAGTGTCCAAAATAAAATCATAATGCGATTTTTTTGTATGATCAATGCCATAATATTTTTTGTATCGTTTCTTGTCACTGGCAATCCTTTTTTTTATTGCTTTTTTTACATCAGCCAATGAATTATATTTAGCCTCTGCTTTTCTGCCGTTTGATTTTTTTTTCTGATATTGCTTCCAGATTCTTCTTGTGCCTTCTTCCAAGCTTACTTTAATGTAGATTTTAAAAGATTCAGGCAAGAAATGAAACTGCGTCCTACCTTCAACAATAACCGGATATTTTTTTGCTAAGCGACGCGCTTCTTTTGCCACTTTTTTATCAATATCAACATCGGTTTCAGGATGATTTTCGGCATATTTATTCAGCTCACTTAAAGTCATTCCTTTTTCTTTTGCAATTTGCCTTCTTATTCCGCCGACATAAATGCGCTTGGCTTTTAATGTATCAGCCAGTTTTTTTGCAATGGTTGTTTTGCCACTACCCGGGTCACCGGAAATTGTGATGATTATATTTTGTTTTGGCATATAAGATTGGGTTGGATTGTAAAACTTTAGTTTTACCTAATTATGGAGGCAGATAAAGCTAAAGCTTTATATTCCAATTGGGCTACTTTAATTCTTTAATTATTTTTTGAAGTTTTGTCGGCAATTTTGATTTAAATTCAAGATATTTGCCATCCAACTTTTCAAAGCCTAAAATAGTTGAATGCAAAAAAGGACGGTCAATTTCTAATTTTTCTTTAACCTTCTTTTGCTTATATAATTGATCGCCAGCAACAGGATGATTAATGGCATTGAAGTGAGCCCGGATTTGATGGGTCCGGCCGGTTAAAAGTTCTACTTCTAACAAAGAAAAATTTTTGAATTGTTTTTTTACAGCATATTTTGTAATTGCCTCTTTACCGCCTTGAGATTTTGGCTTAACAGCCATTTTGCCGCCATTAGCCGAACGGGCTATTGGCATGTCAATAATACCTTCGGTCTTTTCCATTTGGCCGTGAACCAAAGCATTGTATGTTTTTTTTATTTTTCTGGTTTGAAATTGTTTTTTGAAATAATCAAAGGCTTTTTGAGTTTTACAAACCAGCATTAGCCCAGAAATGTCTTTATCCAAACGATGAACAATACCAGGCCGCAATTTATCATCTCCGACTTTTTTGATTTTCGGACAATAAGCCAAAAGCCCATTGACTAATGTGTCTGTCTCCATTTTATCGGTCGCATGGACTAAAAGTCCGGCCGGTTTATCAATGATAATAATATTATCATCTTCAAAAACAATTTTAATTTTTACTTTGGTATTAGCTTCTAATTTTTTTTCTTCAGTCAGGTCTTTGATTTTTTTATTAGCAATTTCAATTTGATCGCCCAATTTTAAAAAACGATGAACAGTAGATTTTTCACCATTGACTATTATTTTGCCTCGTTTGATAAGTTTTTGGATTTGTGAACGTGTAATTGGCAGCTTCGTTGTTAGAAATTTATCTAAACGCTGGCCTTGTTCTTTGTCTGTAATTTTTATTTTCATATTTAAATATTTTGTTTAATTAATTCCAGTGCTTCCTCCTTGCTTTTAATCTGACCGGTTAATTGAGCTTCTCTGACAATGTTTAGTAGTGAACCGATTTGTTTACCGGGCTTTAAATTGAATTTTTTCATAATTTCATGGCCATCAAGTAAAGGTTTAATAATTTCTTTTTTATCTTGATTAAGTTTTTTTATTTCAGCTAAACGTGATTTTAAGATATTATAACCTTCAATATTTGGTCCTTGAGGGGTTAGACATGATATGTCATCGGCAAAGCAAACCATTAATAGTTTTTCTCCCAATTTAGGATCTTTGAAAAATAGCTTTTCCAGTTTTGTCGCTTTCATTGAAGCGGGTTTATCTGCTTTACTGACCATATGATTCTTGATCAGCCAGACAAGCTTTTCTGTATTAATTATTCCGTTATAGCTTGGCAAGTTTAATCTTTTTGAAATATCTTTAGCAATCTCTGCACCTTCTTTTTCATGCCCAATGTTTTGAATCTGCCCGGTTTTTTGATTAATAGATTTTGTCTGAGGCTTGGCAATGTCGTGTAAAAGTAATGCTATAATTACCTCTGGCGGGGCAGGTTTTTTAAATTCTGTTTTAAATTCTGCTGAGTTTAGATTTTTTAAGCAAAGCATGGTATGCTCCCAAGTATCTCCTTCGCTATGGTGATTTTTTGACTGTTCACAGCCTTTTAATTCAAGAAGTTCGGGTATTAATTCTTTTAAAAAGCCGGCTTTATCATATAATTCCAAGGTTTTTTCGGGATTAGCTGATAATGATTTAATAAATTCTTTGGCAATTGTTTCAGTTGGCACGACTCGTTCGGTTTTGCCATTAATTTTTCTGGTTTTATTTATATTAGGAGCTAAATTTTTAATAGCCTGCCAAGTGTTTTTTTCTATTTTAAAATCAAAACGGGTGGCAAATCTGATAGCCCTAAGCATTCTGGAATAATCTTCCTTAAAGCGGTCTTCCGGCTTTAAAACGGCTTTAATTTCTTTATTGGCCAAGTCGTTGAGTCCGTCAAAAGGATCATTGCTTTTTTTATTTTTAAGATCAAGAGCCATGGCATTTATTGTTAAATCTCTGCGTGATAAATCTTTTTCAATGTTTAAATTTGGATCCGCCTGGACTTCAAAATCTTTATAACCTCCGCCTTGGCCGACTGAAAATTCAGTCCGTGGCAGAGCAATATCAATTGCTTCATCCAATTCAGAATCTTTTGGTGCAAATTTTAAAACTCCAAAATTGCGGCCAACTAGATCAACTGTACCTTTTGATTGTAAAAAATTAATTAAATCATCAAGCTCAATTCTATTTACCACAAAGTCAAAATCTTTAGCCATTTTTTTTACACCCATAGCTGCATCGCGAACCATGCCGCCGACCAGATAAATATTTGATTGGGGGAATTCTTTGTAAAAATCTTTTAAAAATTTTAAATCAGGTTCTTGCTGGATTTTTTCCGCAAAGTTTTTTAAAAGTTTTTCAAAAAGAGGCAGTTTTTCCTCTTCTTTGACAATTTGTGGTTTTTCATAAGGCATAGTTTATTCAACTCCTTTAAATTGTGAAAAAAATTCTCTTTTTCTTTCTTCTTCGTATTTTTCCAAATTAGGCGCCAGATCTTTTAATTCTTTATCGGATAATTTGTTTAATTCCTTGACCCTTTTTTTAAGATATCTTTTATTATTTAATTTTGGATTTTCCAAGACTTCGGCTAAAAGCGCATTCAAAAGCAAGCCAATTTTTGGTCCTGGCTCAATTTTTAATAAATCCATTACTTCATCGCCATTTGTTTTTAACATTTTAACTGAAATTGGATCCATTTGCGCTTCTTGCAGGCGTTTTTCCAATTCAATTAGTTTATAAGGTTTGGCTTTTGGCCGCCCCATGCCTAGACGATCACAGATTCTTAGCTGAATTGCTTCATTAATATTTTCTTTGCCCAAACGGGCTAAAAGCCGGCGGATGCCAGCATCAGAAACATCGCCTTGTGAATAAAAAAACATGTGATGACGGACTAAATGCGAAACTTTATCAATTATTTCATTGGGATACTTTAATCTTTTTAAAATTTTCCGGGTTATCTTTGCACCAACAATATCATGATTGTAAAAAGTAGAATCATAACCTTCACCTTCTTTTACCATTGGCTTGGCAATGTCATGGAATAAAGCTGCTAAGCGAACAGTTAAACTATAATTTCTTTTAGCAGCAAAGCCTATAGCTTTGACAGCATGAGTAAAAACAGTATAAAGATGGGAACGGTTTTGAGTGACGCCAACCCCTTCCACTAATTCTGGAATAATAAATTTTAGCAAATTTGATTTATATAAAAGCTGCATGCCAAATTCAGCATTATCAGACATAATTATTTTATTTAATTCTTCGGTGATTCTTTCAGCTGGGATTGTCTTTATTTGCGGCGTCAAATTTTGAATCGTTTTATAAGTGTTTGGCTCAATTTTAAAATAAAGTTGAACTGAAAGACGAATAGCGCGCAGCATTCTGGTGTAATCTTCTTTGAATCGATCTTTTGGTTTGCCAACAGTTTTGATAAGTTTGTTTTTTAAGTCATTTTGGCCGTTAAAATGGTCAATAAGTTCGCCATTAATTAAATTTATGGCCATGGCATTAATAGTAAAGTCGCGTCTTTCAAGGTCTTTTTCTATCGGTAATTCTGGGTCTGATTGAATGTCAAAATCGCGATAGCCCCCGGTATTAAAGGCGTGTTCAGTACGAGGCAGGGCAATATCAATCGGTTCCTCCAGAGAATATTTTTTTGGCACAAATTTAAAAACGCCAAAAGATTTGCCGACTAAATCAATTGAACCTAATTTGCTTAGAAATTTTTCTAAATCCTTGGGATTAACATTGCGTACCACAAAATCATAATCATAAGATTCTCTTTGTAATAAAATATCACGCACTTTGCCGCCGACTAAATAAATTTCAGCTTGTTTTTTGCCTTTGGCGAAAAATTTTTTCTGCAATTTTTGTATAAAATTAAAATTAGGATCGTTAGAAAACGTCCCTAGAAATGACTCGATTAGTTTTTTATGGTTAGGTTTTGGCATCAATAACATTTAATTTTGGAAGGCAAATTTAGGGTAGTTAGAATAAATTTGGTTGATTAATTGTTCATTTACAAATAAATTATTTTGTCCGGATAGCATTCGTATTATTTGTAATCAATTTGTATCTTCGCTTTTATTTTAAGAATACCTTATTTTAATTCTTAAAACAAGCTAAAAATTGACTAAATTTTTTATTTTTGTTAAGTTAATTTTAAATTCAAAGTTCTTTAAATTTTTTCTGAAAATCCAAGCTGCAATCAGCTTGAAACAAGGAGGGGAAAAATGGGAAAAGGATCAATTCCAGCGCCATTTAAGCGGGAATTCAATCAAGGAAAGCATTCAGTTAAAAAAACGCAAAAAAAATTAAGAAAAAAAATTGAACCGGGATTTTATGGATGGAAAACAAAAAAAATCAGGGCTAATCCTGATCAGCCTCGTAAGTATTTTGATCCCGAAACAATGGCTGGTTTAAGAAAATCCATTTCTTTGGTTGGCATTTTAAACCCGCCCTTTGTCAGCATGCCTGATGAAAATGATGTTGTTGATTTGATTGATGGAGAAAGAAGAGTCCGGGCAGCCCTGGAACTTAAAATGGAAGAAATCCCCGTTTTTGTTGGCGAAGCTGATAGCGATGATGCCTTTATTGTTTCAGTAGCTTCAAATTTTTGCCGGGAAGAAATGAGTGAAATTGAAGAGGCTATGGCAATCGAGAGATTACAAAAAGATTATGGATTATCAATCGAATACATCGCTGATTTGATGGGCAAATCAACAGCCTGGGTTTATAACAGATTGAAATATTTAAAACTTCATCCTGATTTAGCCATTGAGCTTCAGCAAGGCGGCCTTTCTCCTAAATCAGCGTTAGCTGTAACCAGTTATCCTCAAGAATCTCAAAAAAAGATTGTTAAGCAATTAAAGAAACAAGAAGAAGACCAAATATTAACGCCGCAGCAAACAACCAGGCAGGTGGTCAAAATTAGCGAGGAACTGGGAGTTAAGCCAGTCAAAACAAAAAGGGGAAAAGAACCTTTAGATTATACCACTAGACTGGTTTTGGATATAACAGCGACAAGTTCTAAGTTATCCAATTTGATTGTTGAATTATTAGCTGAAGTTACAGATAAACAGCTTGAAAAGGTAAAAGGCGATAAGCTTAGCAATCTTGATTTTGAATTAAAGCAAGTTGCTGAAAAAGTCAAGCAAGCGAAAAATAAAACGGGAAAAGCTTATTAAAAAATTGCAAAACAAGACGGATTAATTTCCGTCTTTTTTTATTTGATTAACATGACATCGCCAAATGAGTAGAAATAATTTTTTTTCTTGATAGCATGTTGATAAGCTTTTTTTATAAATTGAGTGCCAGCAAAAGCGCTGACTAAGAGGATTAAACTTGATTTAGGCAGATGGAAGTTGGTAATCATTGCATCAATGAATTTGAATTTGTAACTTGGGTAAATGTAGATTTTTGTAAAACCTTTTTTAGATCTGAGAGCTGAGATTTGAGAGCTGAAATGCTTGCAGGTTTCGAGGACTCTTACAGTTGTTGTGCCGACGGCGATAATGCGACGGTTTTGTTTTTTTGCCTGGTTTAAGTGCTGGGCCGTTTGTTTGTCCAATTCAAAATATTCTTCATGCATTTTGTGCTTAGTAATATCTTGATCTTTGATTGGTGCAAAAGTGCCCAAGCCAACGTGCAGAGTGATAAATTCAATTTGCACGCCTTTATTTTTTAATTTTTTAAACATTCGCTTTGTAAAATGCAGGCCGGCTGTCGGAGCAGCTACTGACCCCATTTTTTTTTCATTGGCAAAAAAATTTTGGTATTCATTTTCTTTGGCAATTCGTTTGATATAAGGCGGGGTTGGCATTTGGCCGAGTTCAAAAATTTGATTCATTAATTTTTGGCCGGATAAATTGAATTTAATTTGGGCAGTCTCTTTGACTCTTGAAATTATTGTGCCCGCAAAGGCATGAAAGCCTTTGTTACCCGTAGGAGTAAAAAAAATTTGTGCCCCGAATTGTTTTTTTATTGGTAAGTTGCCGACTAAACAGTCCCATATATTTGGTTTGATTTGGCGCAGAAGCAAAATTTCAACTTTGCCGCCGGTTTGTTTCTTACCGATTAAACGAGCCGGAATAACTTTGGAATTATTAAAGACAAGCACATCATCTTTTTGCAGATAATTTGTTAAATTTAAAAAGTTATCATCAATGATTTCTTGTTCTTTTTTGTCTAAAATCAAAAGCCGGCAAGTATCAGGTGGTTGGGCAGGCTTTTGCGCTATTAATTGTTTTGGTAAATTAAAATTATAAGTTTTAAGATTATTTTGTTTTTTCATGTATTTAATAATAGCAAGTTTATTTTTAAAATAAAAATCCCAAAACTTTTTTGCTTTGGGATTTAAGTATAAGGGATTATTCGTTATTTTCTTGATTATAAACTGCACGGAAACGTTTTTTCCAGTCATCAACATTACGGGCTGATTTTATCTGCAGTTTTTCCAGATGAGCGATGATTTCATCAGCCTGCTTGGGGCTGATATCGGCATCTTCCACTTTTTGCAGAAGTTTGCGCAATGTGGCCGCGTTTTGCTGACTGATTGAGCGGAAACGCTGGGTCAATTCTTTTTTTAAATTACTAACACCGTCTTCTTTGCCTTTTTTCTTACGTCGACCTGACAGAGCTTCTTTGAGCTTATCAAGCGGTACATTGTATTTATCAGTAGCTTGTTTGGCAGTTAGTCCGCCTTCGCTAATGGCATCCAAAGCAGCCATCATTTTTTGGCGATTGAGTTTTGATTTTACGTTATCTATCCATTTACGTCCCAAGCTGGTCGGGACGTTCAGCATTTTTTTGATTTTTTTCTCACCGACACCCTGTTCAAGCATTAAGCGGATCGTATGCTCGGTGTCTTCTTTGGTCGGGGGTAGTGCCCCTCCGGTATTGGCGTTGTAAGCCATGGCAATAAGGCTGACTTTATCCTTGTCATCAATAATTTTTGCTTTGATTTCGGTTCGGCCTATCATGTCGTGAGCCACAATACGATGTCGCCCATCAATTACCTGATAATCAGGAGTAATCAGAATCGGGGGTAATTCAACTCCGTCTTCCAGTAAACAGCCCAGCATAATAGCATGGTTTTCATTTAATAGTTGACGGACATAAAAGTCTTCTTTTAATTCAGCCAAGGGAACAACGATTGTTTTTTTTCTCGCCATTGCGACCTCCTTTATCCTGTTATTTTTTATTCTGGCAAACATTTCTTTTTTAGTTTCTGTAATTCATCAGTCAGTTCAGACAGTATTTTGATGTCATGATTTGATAAAAGAGCAAAAAGCTCTTGATCGGTCAGATTTTGGAAACTGGGCAGCCTGATAAATTTTAACAAATTTGACATGGCGTCAAAATTAGCCCGGCACAAAGCAGCTTTTTCTGCAGAATCAATCTCTGGTATTGCGGTTTCTTCTTCAGGATTAAGTACTTTAAAAATAGATTCAGGCAATGAGGCATAGGCTGTTTGTTTGGCTTGTTGCAGCTCTTCTTTTTGAGCAGTCCAAGTATCCCAAATTTTTAGTTTTTTTTCAGGAGCAGGTCGGTGCTCATACATTATTCTGATTAATGAACTTGGTTTAGTGTAACCGATAAACTTGGTTGCTTCTGAAATAGTCATGAGTTTAAAAGCGACTATTTCGGTTAAACCACGCAAACTTTCCGACATATTCTCCAGCTCAATAACTCTATAGCCGATTAAATCAAGAAAACACATTAGTTTGATTCTTGTTTCAGAAATAGGTAAACTTCCCATATTGTGTAGCCAGTGCCTGACAGTATCAATATTTACTTCACAAAAATTTGCCATGCAATTTAATAAAATTTGTTTTGTTGAAGCATGAGCTTTGGAATTAAATTTATAGTTTAAATTAGCCAGGCATTCATCAAGATGACCGCGTATTATTTCCTGTGAATAATCTTTTCGCATTTATATCACCTCCTTGTTGTCAAATAACGATTTTTCTGAAATTATCAGAATATCAAAACTTAACATTTATTAAGAATTTTGTCAATAATAATGCAATTTATGTTATAATAAAAACAATAATAAAAATTAAATTTAAAACTATGCCTTTAACAAAAATTCGCAAAGAAATTGATAAATTAGATCAGGAATTACTTAAACTTTTGAAAAAACGTTCCAAATTAGTTGAGCGAGTCGGTTTAATTAAGAAAAAGCACAAAATGCCGATTCTTAATAAAGTTAGAGAATTGGAGATTGATAAAAAAATGGATAAGTTTGCTAAAAAGCATGGCTTGCGTAAAACTTTTTTACAAAAGATTTGGAAGAATTTAATTGATGAAGCTAAGGTAATTGAGAAAAAGATTAAGAAATAGTATTGTATAAAAATTTTATATTTTTATGTCGGGAACGGTTACACAATGCTATTTTTTTTGGTATAAAAGTTTAACCGGTAATCTGCATCGAGTATAACGTGAACCTTTACCAGCATTATGACGTTTAAGCCTATTACCAATATTATTAGTAATGCCGGTGTAATAAGAACCGTCAGAACATTCTATAATATAAACATAATAAGGTGTTGAGGTCATAAAATTATAAGTCATTTCCTCACTACGTTCGTCAATGACTTCGGTGAAAGATGTCAAAGACACACTGAGGGCTTAACGAAGTTAAGACCGAAGTGTGGGCGACAGTGGATTCGAACCACTGACCTCATCGACGTCAACGATGCGCTCTAACCAACTGAGCTAGTCGCCCTTTAGTCCGCCTGGGTGGAATCCTCGCTTTCGCTAAAGCTTCAGCGGGGCAGGCGAACCCTCGAACCCTACCTTACTTGCCCCGCCGAACAAAGCCATTTTAAGGTGCGCGTGGATGGAATCGAACCATCGACATCCACCTTATAAGGGTGGCGCTCTAACCGCTGAGCTACACGCGCATAAAAATATTATACTTTTAAAATGTTCGGCTTTGGTGGGCGGGGTAAGGGTAGCACTCTAACCGCTGAGCTACAGGCGGAAATAGGTAGTAAATTATAATCAATAATCAAATATTAGCATAAATTTTAAAAATTTTCAAGATATAAGTATGTTGGCCTTTTTTTAAAAATGTATAATATAATAAATTATATAAGTTAAGTAATAATTTTAAATTAACCAAAATATATTATATGGCTGTTGAAGCAAAAAAATTTAAAAGAGCAGAGGAAGAAGCAAAAAAGCCAGCAGAAAAGTCAGAGGTAATTGAATTAAAAACATGGAGAGAAGAACAAGAAGAAAGATTAGACAAAGTGGGTGAACTTTGGCAGTCTTTTATTGAGAGAGAAGAAGCAAAATTAATGCCAAAAAAGACAGAGAAAAAAGAAGGTATTGAATTAGAACCATTAACAGGTACCAAAAAAGTGCCTTTGGCTACTTATGAAGAGCAATTAGAAGAGATAAAAGAAACAAAAAAAGGTGCTGAAGAAGTGCCAAAAAAATCATCAGTTTTGTCCGAATCATTTGAAGCATTAGTTCCAGAAAAAGATGAAATAAAAAAAACATTAGAAGAAGAAAAAGCTTTGGGTAAAGAATTGTTGTATAAACAAAGAGAAAGAGATTTGGCTGAAAGAGCTGAAAAACAATATAAAGGTTTGTTTAGAGCAAGAAAACATTTTGCTGATTTAGATATAAAAAAACCAAAAACAAAATTGGAAAAAGAATTAAAACCTGGGGCTCGTGTGATTTCCTATGTTTTCCCATTTGAAGGTTGGGATTATCAAATTAAAGATAAACCAACAGAGGATCATAAAACTATTTATTTATATCAACGGTAATTTATGACTGATTTTGAAAAAAAACAATATATAAAGCCAGAAGTGAAAAAGATTGAAAACAAGAAGGGCGAAATTACTGAAAAGAAAAAGGAGGAAGAAAAAAATGAACGAGCAATGGATATGGTTGCGCATGTTGAGTCAGAGATTTTACCTTTGCCAGAAGTTGAGAGACATTGTGATCAAATTGAGAGCTTAGAAAAAATGAAAATTGAGGTTGACCCAGATTGCGAACTTTATGTTGAAAGAGAGGGAAAAGGTGAGCCTTTAGTTTTATTACATGGTGGCCCAGGAGCAACTCATCACTATTTTCATCCTCATTTCTCAAAGTTTAAAGATAATGCTCAAATGATCTATTATGATCAAAGAGGCTGTGGCCTGTCTGATTATGATAAAAACGGAAATTATTCACTTGATCAGGCAGTTGATGATTTAGAAAAATTAAGAAAAAAACTTGGTTATGAAAAATGGTCAGTTTTAGGCCATTCATTTGGTGGTTTGCTTGCTCAAGCATATGCATTGAAATACCCTGATAAAGTAAAAGGATTGGTTTTAGTTGCAGCCAAACCAGGTATTCATGGATTAAAACCTTCAAGGGAAAATGAATTTATATCAAAAGAAGAAAAAAAAAGAATGGACGAAATTAGAGATAACAAAAAACTTTCAATACAAGAAATGTTATATAATGTAAATCTTAATGGTGACTGGAAAAGACAAAATTATTATAAACCTACCAAGCAAAAAATGGCTCAAATAGCTACAATTGAATGGGACCATGATGAAAAATTTAGAGATAAAGTGGCAGTTGAAGCAGATAATCTTGACTTAGAAGGATTTTTTCAGGAATGTCCTGTTCCAACATTAATAATGGAAGGCGAACATGATTTAACCTGGAATACTGATAAATCAATCAAGATGCAGGAAAATCATCCAAATGCTAGATTTATAAAATTTGACAAATCAGCTCATAATCCTTTTAGTGAAGAACCAAAAATTTTTTTTAATGAACTTAAAGATTTTATGGCTAAGGAAAAAGATGTTAGCGTGAAAAAGATGGATGAATGGAAGCAAAATATTGAAGAAGTTAAAAAAGAAAGATTAAATAGTCCGGATGCAATTATTGATAATATCAAAAATAAGTGGTTGGAAAGCCAGAAAGATGAAAAGCCTAAAAGTTATTTTGAAGATAAAAATCATTATTTTAATGATATTTTAAAACAATATAAAATTGAATGGATAAATAAAATGAAAAATCCAGGCAATGTTAATTCTTTAGGGCAAGCTCTTTTTGTAAATGAAAAGTATGATGAAGCTTTGGCTTGTTTTCGCAAATCAGAAGAACTTAGTCATGACAATATTCCCAAGGCATTAGCTTTATTATGGCAGGCGCAAATGTTGGATTTGCAGAAGAATAGAAAACAAGCGCTTGAAATATATAAACAAATTATAGAAATGAAAATACCTAATATCGGAATTAATGTGAATGATTTAGGTTATGAATTTAAATTTGATGACCGTGTAAAAGAAAAAATAAAAAAACCTTTTGAGAAAAAAGAGATTGTTAAATAAATTAAAAATATTGGTTTAAGTAGTAATTTTTGTTAAAATTTAATTATATATAAAAATTAATTATTAATTTAAAAAAATTATGCCAAATTTTGAAAAATCTATGTACGGGTTACCACCTGTACCTGAAAAAGATAAAAAAGAATCAAAATCTAGGGTACCTTTCGCGCCTAAAAAAATAAGTGAAGATGGTAGTCTTGTAGATGAGAAGGAAAAAGGATCACAAGAAACTAGATTAATGATGAGAAAATCTGAATCAGAAGAAGGTTCTGTTGAAAAAAAAGATAACAAAGATTTTGAATCTTTTAATGAACAAATTAGAGAATTAAGTATTGAGCAGGGGGCTATTGAAAGATATTGGCTTGATGGTTTTTCTGTGGGGCGACTTAATATGTATTGCGGTCAGGAATTAATTGAAAATTTTGGAGTGAAAAAAATTATTGGAGCAGCTCAAGCTATTGATAATGGTTTCGGTTTTCCTGATTTATATGATTTTATAAAACAACTAGAACCTGATCGTAAAAAAAGATTAGCTTTGTATGATAAAATATCTGAAAGTGTTCAAATGAAAAAACAGGAATTAGGTAAGATAACCGATGATGAGGGTGATATTGTTGCAAACAAAGCTGATTATAAAGCATCCGCAGAAAATGATCCAGAATATAATATTACAATTACTGAATGTGGTAATTCAGAAAATGTTATTATATCAAAAGAAAAAGTTTTAGAAAAGTTAAAAAAATTAGACAGTAAGTATTTTATTTTACCGAAAATATTAACTAAAAAATTTGCAAAAGAGATGACAAGTTCTAATTTTGTTGAAGCTATTAATCAAAGCATATCTAATAATCCCGAAGAGATCCAGCGTGATCTAGAGAAGTATGATGGTAATCTCCATATGTTAGCAGCAGAAAGAATGAAAGAGGCTAATAAAGAAATGATACCTGAATGGCAAGGAAAAGTTAGTGGATTAAAGGTTGAGATAATGCAACATATAGATAAAATTAAAAATGAAGAAGGAGATAATTATTTTCAAAAATTAGATCAAGTCATGTCCGAATTGGAGGGCGTAACAAAATTAGCTGAAAAAGCTAAAGCAAAATCTCTTACGGATAATGTAATAAAAGAAGCAAAACAAAAATTGGAACAAGTAGAATTAGATTCTGATGCAGTGATTAGTAAACGGACAGAAAAATTCAAAAAACTTTTTAACCATGCAATATTTCAATAATTAGATTTTGGTTATGGATTTATCAAAAATTAAAAAAGTGCATATTATCGGCATTGGCGGGCTTGGTATGTCTGCTGTGGCTAAGCTTTTATTAAATCAGGGCAAGACAGTGACTGGCTCTGATCTTGTTGATTCTGAAACAGTTGAAACATTAATTAATTTTGGTGCACAAATAAAAACAGGGGAACACCTATCTGAAAATGTTGCTGATGATTGTGATTTAATAATTTTTACAGATGCTGTGGCAGAAGATAATCCTGAGAGAATCAAAAGTAAACAATTAAATATTGAAAGTTTAAGTTATTTCCAGTTTCCCAAGCATTACCTGCAAATGTACGGCTGTTATGCCAAGACTGGCAGGGGCAAGTAGCTGAATAAATTCACTTTCTTCCAGTTCAACAGTTTCGCCTGTTTCAATTTTTATTTCTTGACCTCCTACCTTCATTTTTTCCTCCTCTTTTATTTTTTTAAATTATTTTTAATACTTTCAATCAATTCGCGTCCGGCTTCAACCATGTCAGTCTTATCAATTTCAAATTCAGATAAGCGTTTATTGCCGCTAGGGTTAAAAGCTTTAGCCAGATATTGTGAATCATAATTTCTGGAAGTGTAAATAAGACCAGAGATTTTTTTATTTTGATTTTCATAAAATAAGACAATAATTTCTGCTTCTGGTGCCGAAGTGATTAATTCTTCAATAACTTCACTTAAGCTGGGGTTTTGAATGCTTAATTCAATAAAATCTTTTTGCTGTAAATATGACCAGGCCATTTTGTCTTGCGGATCATTTTTAAGGCGCGCTAAAACTTTGCCCCAAAGTTTTAAAGTATTGATTGATTTTGTCCTATATAAATGTTGAATAATTAGATCGCGCTCGGCACCGTTTAAAATTAATTGGCTGGCAATATTTAAAGCGCGCGGTGTAACATTAGACGAACGAAAACTTTTTGTCTTAGTGATCAAACCAGTCAAAAGGCAAGTAGCGATTTCTTCATCAATTAATTTAAGATCATAATCCTCAATTAGATCAAAAATAATTTCAGCAATTGAAGTTTTGGTCAGCTCAACAAGATTAATTTGACCATATTGTTCATTTTCCGGATTGTGATCAATATTAATTATTGGCGTGTTAAAGAAAAAATCAGTATTTTGTTCATAAGCTTGGCCCAAAGATTCCAGATCATCAGTATCAATGGTAATGATTAAATCATATTTATAATTGCCTGATTTTAAAGAAATTTTTTCTTCATCAAAGTATCCTTTTTCGGGTGTAATATAGATATTTAGTTTTTCATCTTTAACATCATAAGAAAAATCCTTGACTTTGTTATCCTTGATTTCCAAAGAGACAATATACCTTTTTAAGCAGGATATTTCTGATTTGATCTTGCCAATTTGTGGCAAAAATTTATAATTTTGAGGGATTGCAAAATCCTGGCAAACAATATCAGCTTGCTTATCAAGTTTTTTTAAGAGTAAAAAAATAGCCAAAGCAGAAGCGAGTGCGTCACCAGAAAAATTCTTTTTAAAAATAATCAGAATATTTTGGCTATTTTTTACCAATTCAAAAATTTGTTGATTTGCAGAAAGCCCCATGATTTATAAATCCCAAATAACAAATGACAAATATCAAATGTTGTATTATTGAGTGATTTTTTAGTTTATAATTTATTTTAAATTGTGTCAAGCGGTTTAGATTAATTTGGCTAACTTGTCAAGGATGTCTAATTTTGGTAAAATTTTGAATATTAGTCTTAGTTTTTAGTCATAGCTACGAGTTTTGTCTTAAGTGTGAAGTTTAAAGTTTAATATGGATTATAGTTAACAAACAAGAAAATAACAAGTTATCGAGATTTGGATGTTTATCAACGTTCATATGAAGTATCTCTCTTGGTTATGAAGAAAATAGTTCCTAATTTGCCTGCAAATGAAAAATACGATTTAGGTAATCAATTATCAAGATCATCAAAAGCAGTTCCTCGCTTAATTGCTGAGGGTTTTGCGAAAAAGCATCAAAAAGCAGGGTTTCAAAAATATTTAACAGATGCACTTGCTGAATCCAATGAGTCACAGGTAAGTTTATGCCATTGTAGAGATTTGTATTCTGATTGTATGGATTTAGAATTATGCGAAAAGTTAATTAAAGAATATGATATTATTAGTAAACAGCTTTATAAATTGCTTGAAGCCTGGAGTAAGTTTTCTGATAAAAAAGACTAAGACATTTCTACTTGTTACTAAGCACGTTGCACGTTGCTATGACTATGATACCTTAACCTATATTTATGAAAAATATCCCTAAAACATATAATCCAAAAGAAACCGAAGATAAAATCTACCAAAAATGGGAAAAATTAGGTTATTTTAATCCTGATAATTTAAATCTTCCTAAAGATGCAGATTATTTTTCTATTGCTATGCCTCCGCCAAACAGAACAGGCACCTTGCATACTGGCCATGCCATTATGCTGGCTTATCAGGATTTAATGGTCAGATATCAGCGTTTAAAACAGAAAAAAACATTATGGCTGCCAGGCACTGATCACGCGGCAATTGCTACTCAAGCTAAAGTAGAAAAGGATTTGTATAAAGAAGAAGGCAAAACTCGGCATGATTTGGGCAAGGAAAAATTTTTGCAAAGAGTGATTGAATTTGCTGAAGAATCAGGCAGAATCATTAAACAGCAAGTGCGTAAAATGGGTTCTTCCTGCGACTGGTCTCGGGAACGTTATACTTTGGATAAGGGTCTGTCGCAAGTAGTTAAATATGCATTTGTAAAAATGTATGAAGCAGGCTTGATTTATCGCGGTTATCGCATTGTTAACTGGTGCCCCAAATGCATGTCAACTTTGTCTGATGATGAAGTTGAATATGAGCAAGCTAAAGGTAAATTCTATACTTTTAAATATGCCAAAGATTTTCCCATGGCAATTTCCACGACTCGTCCTGAAACCAAATTGGGTGATACTGCTGTGGCTGTTAATCCCAAGGATAAACGCTATAAAAAATATATTGGCCAGGAATTTACAGTTGATATTGGTGCCGGGCCGCAAAAAATAAAAATTATTGCTGATGATTCAGTTGACATGAAATTCGGTACAGGTGCTTTGGGTGTGACGCCAGCTCATTCCATGATTGACTATGAAATGGCCCAGAAAAACGATTTGCCAGTTATAAAAGTAATCGGCGAGGAAGGCAAAATGACTAAAGAGGCAGGCAAAAAATATGAAGGCTTGTCAGTTTTAAAAGCCCGGGAAAAATTAGTCAAATGGTTAAAAGATCAGGGCTTGATGGAAAAAGAAGAAGAAATTGATATTAATTTATCTGTTTGTTACCGCTGTGGCACTGCAATTGAACCTTTGCCATCTCAGCAATGGTTTGTTGATGTTAACAAAAAAATAACATTAAAAGATAATAAGTATTTTAAAAACAAATCACTTAAGCAAGTGGCTTTGCAGGTAGTTAAAGATAATACCATTGATATTATTCCTCAACGTTTTGAAAAAAATTATTTTCGCTGGCTGGAAAATTTACGAGACTGGTGCATTTCCCGCCAGATTTGGTTTGGCCATCAAATACCGGTTTGGTATAAAAATAAAGGTAAAGAAGATGAAGAAATTTACGTTGGCTTAACAGCGCCTAAGGAAAGAGGATTTGAGCAAGACGAAGATACTTTGGATACTTGGTTTTCGTCAGGTCTTTGGACTTTTTCAACTTTAATGGATAAGGATTTTGCCAAATATGATAATTGGGGAGATTGGGTTAAAGGTTCAAAAGATTTACAATTTCATCCGACTTCAGTGATGGAAACCGGTTATGATATTTTATTTTTCTGGATCGCTCGGATGATTATTCAGACGACTTTTATGATGGGAAAAATCCCTTTTGAAACAGTCTATTTGCATGGTTTGGTGCGCGACGAAAAAGGCAGGAAAATGTCAAAATCATTAGGTAATGTTGTTGATCCTTTGGAGATTATTGAAAAATACGGCACTGATGCCTTACGTTTAGCAATGATCAGCGGTACTGCTGCCGGAGCCGATACGCGTTTATATGATGAAAAGGTTGAGGGTTATCGCAATTTTGTTAATAAACTTTGGAATGTTTCCCGCTATATTTTAAGTTCAGTTTCAAAAGTTGAAAAAATAGATAAAAAACCAAAGCCAAGAACTTTGGCTGATGAATGGATTTTAACAAAACTTGATTTGTTAATTGACCGGGCAACCAAAGATTTGGATGATTTTAATTTTTCAATGGCAGCCGATGCTTTGCGTGAATTTACTTGGGCTGACCTTGCAGATTGGTACCTGGAAATTTCTAAGTTTCAAGCCCAAAGCCCAAAGCTCAAAGCTAACACTGAAGAAATTTTGCTTTATATTTTGCAACGGCTATTAATTTTATGGCATCCGTTTATCCCTTTCGTGACCGAAGAAATTTGCTCCAATTTCGGTAATAAAGATTTGTTAATGGTGCAAGAATGGCCAAGAGTAAAATACATGGGCCAGCCGGAAAAACAAATTATTGAGAGCCAAATTTTGTATCCGTTTTGGAAATTTGAAGAAATAGTCATGAATATCAGGAATCTGCGCTCGGAATTTAAAATAGATCCGGCAAAAAAAGTTACTGTTACCATTGTCCTGGTTAAAAAAGAAAGCTTGGAAAAAATAAGATTCAAAGAACTGCAGGAAAATATTATTTATTTGGCAAAATTAGACAAATTAATAATAGATAAAAAAAAGCCAGCTGGTTCGGTTTTACACGTTTTGGAAGGAGTCGGCCAAATTTGTCTGCATTTAGAGGGCTTGGTTGATTTAAAAAAGGAAAAAGCTCGTTTGGAAAATGAAATGGGCAGCGTTAAAAAATTCATTGGATTAATTGAGAAAAAGCTAAAAAGCAAAGATTTTAAAGCTAAAGCACCCAAAGAAGTAGTGGCAAAAGAAGAGTTTAAACTTAAAGATCAAAAGGAAAAATTGGCCAAACTAAAAGAGCAATTAAAAAATTTAGGATAAGGTCGCCTTCCTCCTTTGACAAGCTCAGGACTTCGGCGACCGAAGGGAGGTTAAAATGGCCAGGAAAAAGAAGATATTAAAAGGCTGTCCTTTAAATGATAAAACTTGCAATGATTGTGAGCATGAACAAGAGTGTAAAAAAATTGCCAAAGAAAAAGCATCAATCATTAGCAGAATTATGAATTTTTTATTAATAAGCAGCTCGTGAAAACGGGCTGTTTTTCTAATACCTTACAGGAAACCCCCAACGATTGAAAAGCTCGAAGCGAGCTTTTC
>CAZPVP010000005.1:0-42576 GCA_964590345.1 uncultured Gammaproteobacteria bacterium
AAAATAGGACATTTTAACTTCCCTGAGAATAGGACATTTTAACTTCCCGTTGACAGAAACACGCAAAGTCTTGACAATTTTTTTAGATTATGATAAGCTTAAATATCGCCCACTGATTTTCTTGACTGTTTTATTCCCCCTGAAACAGTCTTGATCAGTGAGCGATTCTTGGAAACAGATAAAAAAATTTGTTTCCAAAAACCTGCAGGCACGATAAGCATGGGAGCGTACTTGAGGATTTAATCCGGCTCCGGCTAGATTATTCCTTAGATACGTTTTCTTGTCTGCAGATTTTTGGAGAATAAAAAGTCAATAATCATCAACCTGGCAGAAGCAAAATGCTTTCAGCTGGGTCGGGCTGGAAGCATAATGCTATCTGCCTCCTTGAAAGGAGGTTGAAATGGCAAAACCCGTTTCAAATAGGTACGCAAAACGCGTGCGCAAGCTTAGGAGAAAGTCAAACTGGCTTTTGTCGATGAGTTTCATGAGCAGCAGATACAATGAAAGCAATGGACAGCACTCCCGAAAAGGAGACAAATAACCTGTTCCGATTTAGACCCACAAATTGTGGGCCTATTTTTTATTTTGAGGATATCTAATGAACAGAGATGCACGACCAGAGTTTCCCGTTGCCACAAAGTTGGACGAGCTAAGCAGTTCATCTATTCATGATATACCCGCTAGATGGGACATTTGGACATTTTTTACAAAGGAACTTCCAATAATCAAAAAAGCACGCAATTGCGTGTTTTTAATTTTCTAAATATTTTTTTATTCTTATCTTCTCTTTGGTTATCGCCTTTAAAATATAATTGAATAAACTCAATTAATCCCTTATCAATATAATGGGCATAAATTAAACGCAAGGTATTGCCTTTTAAATAACGGCAGAAAAAACGAGCCTTAACAATTAACAATTGCTCATTTTTATGTAAAACAGCAAAATTTTTATTGGCACAAACATCAATAAAAGGGATATTTTTCTTAAAAGTATTCAAATCATCAGCTAACGATTTATATTTCTTGGCTAATTTTTTACAACCTTTATCAAATTCCTTAATTGAGTTAAAGTTCATCTCGGTGTTCCTTCACCGAATACTTATCATCACGATAAAAAACACTTTCATAATCAATAACTTCGCCATTTTCATGACTTTTCCAGGGTATATCATTATGAGAGTATTCTGTTAATTCTTTAGCGCTTTTATTGGCCAAACGATTAATCACGTCGTCAATATGCGTAATTTCTCTTGCTGAAAGCCGGCTTAAATCAGGCTTTCTGCGTGGCAAGTATTTTTTTTGTTCATATTGAAAATATTTACTTTTAACTTTTTCCAATTCACCTTTATCAGTCATTTCATCAACAATTTCTTTTTCAAAAGCTACCGGAGTCGGGCCATAATGATTTTTAATATATTTGGCGCCAATTAATTGCTCCTCGTATTTTTCATAATAATCAAAATCAATAAAATACAATAATTTATAAATGGCTGTTTCGCCAATATTAGGCAGTGCCCCGACTTTTTCTAAAATGTAAAGCAAAACCTCTTTAAATTTTTTTAAATTCTGCTGAGGCACGCTAATTCTGATTTCCGGTTTAGCTGATTTTTTAGGCTTTGACTTGCTTAATTTAACTGAAATTTTACTGGATTTCTCTGCTAAAAAATTTTCCAAAGTCAAACCAAAAATCTCGGCTAATTTTTTAGCCTGTTCAATGGTTAAGTCTGCCTTGCCATCTTCTATCTGCTTATAAGTGGGCCTGGACACATCAATCTTTTGGGCTAAATATTGCTGAGAGAGCTTGTTTTCTTGCCTTAACTTTTTTATAAAATTATTAAGCGCCATACTGTAATTTTACCAATGTTAAAATTTTTGTCAAGTTGATAAGTAAAATTATTTGACAAAAATATTTATACCTGCTATGTTGATAAATAAGAAACATACTTCCCGCAATTCCCTAAGAATTGCTTAATTAACCGGACTGGAGCTTAGGGGGAAAGTCAAAAATTAAAAATATGTATTCATATTATGTAAACAAAAACGCTCAATCAAATGGCGATCATGAGGTTCACAGAGAAGGTTGTAATTATTTGCCTGAGCAGGATAACAGAGAATATCTTGGTGATTTTTCCTCCTGTCATGAGGCGGTTAAAGAAGCTCTAAGAAGAAATTATGATGCCAATGGCTGCATTCATTGTTCTAATGCGTGTCATACGCAATAAATTGTTCTTTACTACTAAAAACGCGCGACAATGAGTCGTGCGTTTTTTTCTTGGAAATTTATTTATAAATTTAATAAAACTATGCCAAGTATATACTAACCGAGGGTACGGTTATTGAAAAAAGAGAGTTGTTGAGTTGTATGAGGAGCAAAATTACTCTTAAAAATAAGATTGTAAGTTTAGAATGATTATAAGACAAATAATGTTTTAAATTTTTTTACTACAGCAGGTAGCAATATGCCCCACTTAGACAAAATCCCTATAGGTAATGACCAATCATCAAAAGATTTTTTATCGTATACTTTTTTATATTCTAGAGACCATTTATAATCCTCTTTAAAAGTTAAAATTAAATGATTTAAAATCCGCTCCCCTAAACTACAAGCCCCAGTTAATGCTGGATAATAAGAACCTATAATAAAGCTTCTTCTTATTTGCAAGTAAAATTTATTGTGAAAAGCTATAATTGAAACTGGAGATGTGCCTAATTCAATAAAATTTTGTAATTTTTGTTCAAAATTATCTTTTCCAAATTTAATTAAAATTGCACCAGATGGATTTTATGTTTTAGGTGCAAATAGATATGATGGTTATGGTACTGTAACATTTTTTGAAAAACATCCATGGAGTAAACCAAGAACAAAAAAACACCTCAATCAATTACTTGATAGAGGCATTTCTTTTGTCCCTGGAAGGACGGCAGACCCTTCATCCGTCCGCCAAATCCTTTTAAAAAAGGCAGGCGTCGTGCCAAGCAGAGCCGTGATAGAACTTTCTGGCGTCAAGGACTCTACTCCTATTATATCACCCCCTGAAAAACTTGTCAAACCCGAACCACGATTTGTTAAAAAAGAAACCGCTAAAGATGTAAGTAATAAAAATATAGAAAAAAGATTAAATGAAATAGATGAAAAAAGAAGTGAAGTAAAATCAAGAATATTGCAAATAGCTACAGCTCCTAAAAAAACCATTGACGGGACTGCTTTAACAAAAGAGCAAATATCTGATTTTTTTCAAAAACAAATAGCCAAAAGACCTGAGTTATTAGCTCCTGAAGATATGGGAAAATGGGAAGATCCAAATTTTTATGTGAGATTAGTTGGTAATGCTATACCTACGATAGCAGGAGCTATAGTAGCAGGTGCAATAACAGGGCCGATTGGTGGCGTTGCTTTTACTGTTGGCGTAGAAGGCGGGTTTGCTTATCAAGAAGCAATTAATGCTGGTGCTTCGGCTGATCAAGCTAAAATTATTGCGACCAAAGTTGGTGCTATAAATGGCTCATTGGAATATTTGCCTATTGGCAGAGTATTAAATAAAGTTAAGGGAGGCAGACAATTAAAAGGTAATATATTAAGACGTATTATTAAAGAAATAGTAGCACAAGGCGGAACAGAAGCGTCTACTGAAGCTATGCAAGAAATAGTTAATAATGCTGTTTTAATGGAAATAGATGAAAATAGAGAGTTATTTGATAATGTATTAGAAGCAGCAGTAGGTGGTGGACTTGTTGGTATACTAATGGGTGGTGGTGGTCAGATTATAAGTAAGCAACAGCCTATTTCTCAACCTACACAACCACAAATACAACCTATGCAAGAACCAACTATAATGTTAGATGAATTAGATTTTGCTGGTGTTGAACCTCAAAAAGCTAAAGAAATTTATGCTGATATTAAAGATTTGCCAATTAATGAACAAAGAAATAAAATTAAAGAATTAATTGATCAAGGTGTAATAGATAAAACTATATTTAAAAAAATGAAAGCGATTAGAGCAGGAGAAAAATTAGAGGGATTGGATTATGATATTAAAACATTACCGATAAAACAAAAAGCTCAATATATTTGGGATAAATTACAAGAATTTAATGGTGATGAAAATGCTGAAAAAGAATATTTGAAAGAACTTAAAGAAAAGGGTATTTTGTCAAAAAATACGATGAAAGAATTAAAAAAGATTAGATTTGAAGAAAGAGGCTATTAAATTCCCAAATAGAAATCTTGTGGTGTACCAGAATAGTCTTTGTACCAGAATAGATTATATAAAAATAAAACAATAAATAGAATTAAAAAGGATATATATATAAAATATTTCCATTTATTCCAAAAATTTAAGAATTTCAATAATAATTTGTTTGGGCTTTTATTTTTTGATTGTTTTTCTATTAAAATAAGGAAAGTAACCCATAAAATTATTAAAATTAAAAATATTATTCCTATCATATAATTGTAATTTAGGTAATTTAGCTATTTTCTGGTTATCCATTCGTCATAATGATTAACCAGACCAATCTACAAAAGTAGAAATTTAATAGGTGTATTTGAGTTCCTTGTATTATCAGCCCACCCAATATCTACAAAAGTAGAAATTTAATAGGTGTATTTGAGCATGGTAATCGTCTTTCATGATAGTAGATCTACAAAAGTAGAAATTTAATAGGTGTATTTGAGAGTTTGCCATACAATGGACTATTGAATCTACAAAAGTAGAAATTTAATAGGTGTATTTGAGTAAATCCTTATCAAATTTAATGCCATGATCTACAAAAGTAGAAATTTAATAGGTGTATTTGAGCTAACACAAAAATGATGAAAGAGACAATATCTACAAAAGTAGAAATTTAATAGGTGTATTTGAGTATTTCCATGACATTGAACCCCATGTATCTACAAAAGTAGAAATTTAATAGGTGTATTTGAGGAAAGAAATATGGTGGAAATACATGGCATCTACAAAAGTAGAAATTTAATAGGTGTATTTGAGTAACTGTTGCTATAAAGGAATTATAATCTACAAAAGTAGAAATTTAATAGGTGTATTTGAGCATTAAAATGTGGATGAAAGAGACAATATCTACAAAAGTAGAAATTTAATAGGTGTATTTGAGTATGACTGATTTTTTAAACTGGATTTATCTACAAAAGTAGAAATTTAATAGGTGTATTTGAGAAATACCGCAGGATTTGAAAACCTTAGCATCTACAAAAGTAGAAATTTAATAGGTGTATTTGAGTAAGGCGGAAGTAATAGATGAGGTTAATCTACAAAAGTAGAAATTTAATAGGTGTATTTGAGTAGTAACTTGAACATCACCTGCCGCAAATCTACAAAAGTAGAAATTTAATAGGTGTATTTGAGAATCCCAGCCCCTAAAATCCCTGCCTAATCTACAAAAGTAGAAATTTAATAGGTGTATTTGAGGGGTAAGGTTAAGTAGTTATCTTTACATCTACAAAAGTAGAAATTTAATAGGTGTATTTGAGTAGTGTCCTTGCTATTTTTGTTGAGTTATCTACAAAAGTAGAAATTTAATAGGTGTATTTGAGATATAGTTGATATGCAGACATATATATCTACAAAAGTAGAAATTTAATAGGTGTATTTGAGAGCAAAACCAACAAAAGAAAATATAAATCTACAAAAGTAGAAATTTAATAGGTGTATTTGAGAAAAGTATCATACCCGCTACCGCAATCATCTACAAAAGTAGAAATTTAATAGGTGTATTTGAGTCGTGCTGCTACTGAGGCTGCTAAAATCTACAAAAGTAGAAATTTAATAGGTGTATTTGAGGTTAGCTTTTAGAAGAATGAATGGTATCTACAAAAGTAGAAATTTAATAGGTGTATTTGAGCCATATTTTTAGCAGATTAATTCATTAATATCTACAAAAGTAGAAATTTAATAGGTGTATTTGAGGAACCACAAACATCTGTGAAGAATGACAATCTACAAAAGTAGAAATTTAATAGGTGTATTTGAGCTGTTAAACTAACAGAGCCAGCGCCATATCTACAAAAGTAGAAATTTAATAGGTGTATTTGAGCACGATACATTATTTTGTATTAAGTTTATCTACAAAAGTAGAAATTTAATAGGTGTATTTGAGTAAGGCAACGGCAAGAATTAGTAGGAATATCTACAAAAGTAGAAATTTAATAGGTGTATTTGAGGTCTCTGCCCCTAAAGTCTCTGCCCAATCTACAAAAGTAGAAATTTAATAGGTGTATTTGAGAAGAATTATATCAAAAAGTCATTAAATCTACAAAAGTAGAAATTTAATAGGTGTATTTGAGCAACAAAAACCACAAGGGGAGTTATCTATCTACAAAAGTAGAAATTTAATAGGTGTATTTGAGCTTACCCCAAGATAGTTGAGCAAGAATCTACAAAAGTAGAAATTTAATAGGTGTATTTGAGTCAGAAGTTGTCGCTGACAAATTAAATCTACAAAAGTAGAAATTTAATAGGTGTATTTGAGAAATACACATACACCTGAGGGTCGTATCTACAAAAGTAGAAATTTAATAGGTGTATTTGAGCGGTAATCACGCGTTAGACAACGCTATATCTACAAAAGTAGAAATTTAATAGGTGTATTTGAGACATGAAACACACACTAAGATGGTTCCATCTACAAAAGTAGAAATTTAATAGGTGTATTTGAGTTGAAAGTTTATCTAAACATCAAATATCTACAAAAGTAGAAATTTAATAGGTGTATTTGAGACAAAAAGAGATTAAAAGGAAACAATAATCTACAAAAGTAGAAATTTAATAGGTGTATTTGAGTTCAAATCAAAAAGTAAGCTTAGATCAGGCACGATCTACAAAAGTAGAAATTTAATAGGTGTATTTGAGCATGTGGGGACAATGGGTTAGTCTTTATCTACAAAAGTAGAAATTTAATAGGTGTATTTGAGTAATAAATAAGCTGAAGTATTGGATACATCTACAAAAGTAGAAATTTAATAGGTGTATTTGAGGGTTCGCTGCTAAATTGAATATAACATCTACAAAAGTAGAAATTTAATAGGTGTATTTGAGCTTTTTCACAGGTAGACCCCAAAATAATATCTACAAAAGTAGAAATTTAATAGGTGTATTTGAGTCGTGATATGAACGGAGTGGATTTAGAATCTACAAAAGTAGAAATTTAATAGGTGTATTTGAGTTATATGGAGCAAACAAACGGCTTTTAATCTACAAAAGTAGAAATTTAATAGGTGTATTTGAGAAGATGCTGATGTTAATGCTCAGAAAAATCTACAAAAGTAGAAATTTAATAGGTGTATTTGAGTTGTTTTAGTGTGTTTTGCATACTTGTGATCTACAAAAGTAGAAATTTAATAGGTGTATTTGAGTAACACTGTCAGCGTCTTGAACCAATTATCTACAAAAGTAGAAATTTAATAGGTGTATTTGAGTCTTAAAATAGCTAATTTAAGCGAAAAAGATACAAATAATGCACATGTGCAATTACGACTTTTTCGCTTAAAATAGACAAATTTAAAATATAAGGACTTAGGTTTTGTATTTCTTAAAATATACCCACTGAAATTTCCACTTTTATTATCTTGTAAAAGTGCCAAATTAAATATAAATAAGATCTGTGTCATCATGTTTTGCATAACCATAATATTTTATTTTTTTCTTGCATCCCTCACATATACGAAAAATTACAATACTGTCAGAATCTGAAAAATGTTTTTTATACTTTAATTCTACCTCAATTAAAATATTTTGCAATACCCTTTGGCTATCTTTTATCTTAAAAACAGAATATTGTAGGCGATGACCATATTTTGATAAAAATTTGGCAAATTTAGTTCTTTTCATGTCATTGCTAAAATCATAAGATACTATAAGCATAAATCAAAAAAAATTAACGAATTATAAAATTTTTTATTTCCCCTTCTTCATTTAAAATAAAATAATAATGCGCTCTAATATAATTATAAATATTCTCTTTCTGCCCTAAAACCTCCTTCATGAAAAATTTAATATATTTAGAACTTTTTTTATATGATAAATAATACTGTCCCTTTCTATGACCAAAATCTTTTTCATCAAAAATGTTTAATTTATGAAGCTTAACAAGCGCTTTATCAATTACACACCTAAAAGGTTCCATCATATCACAAGAGAAAGATTTTCTTTGAAAATATAATTGATGGTATATTCCCTTGTAAGTATCAAATCCATATACTCTCAATAATGAATCTACAAAATTAAAAAGATAACTATAACCCATATCTAAAAGAATATTATTTTCGTCATTTTTCCCACGAGGTATTCTTCTATACCAACTAATTCTAGAAAAATAAGCACGAAAACATTCTTTACTCATACTTCCCTCTAATCCTCTTAGAGATTCCTTATTTTTAGCACCTCTAATTTTCTTCGTCATAATGCTTTTATAAACCATTCTTTTTTTACCGCCGATTTCTTGAATATTTGCTCCACGTAATAAAGATAATTGATTAATTAATTTATTTTCAACAATTTTTTTTGCTATAAAAAGGCATTTATCCTCAGACAAATTATATTGTTTCTGCCTTAAAAGGTAATTACCTTCAGCATATGATTGAATACTAGCATAACACTCCAAATTATTTCTAAGCAAAAAAATTGAAGCTCCGGTTCTAACTAATTTTTGGATTAATTTACTGGTAATAGTAATGTCACCAATAATAAAAACAATTAATAATCTATGTATCGGGACTTTGCTATAATTCTTATTGTTTTTCAAAACTAAAATATTTTCGTTGTTAAGCTTAATGTTGCATTCTTTAAAAGAAGAAGCATCTAAGCAAAAAATTTGTTTTTCTTTAAAATCATTGGGTTGGATCATAATTTTTAATTAACATAATTCACCATAAATGCACTGTTGGCATTTTTTATTATTTAATTTTTTTTTACTGGTTAATAAGTTAAATCTGCGAATATTTTTTAATGAATTATTAAATTTTTTAATAACCTCGCAATTAAAAACCACGGAGTATTTCTTATTATCAACTAAAGAATATAATGTTGCTTTTTTTACCTCATATCCCATTTCTTCAAGGCATACCTTTTGAGCATAAAGTTGAAATAAATAACCATCATATATTTTTTTAATTTTTCTTTTTCTCTCAATTAACTCTTTCTTTGCGAAGTCATAAATATCAACTTTACCGATCAAACCATATTTATCAGAAAAAATTTCTATTCCCTGCACAACATTCTTTTTTGTTGAATATTGCCGATTGTCAATATTTTTATGCGCAATATTACCAGCAATTTGATTTTCTCCATTATAATGCCACTTATCAAAATCTTCATAAACACTATGAAAATAAAGCGAACGTGGACAAAAAATAAAATCATTAAGTTTTGAAATTTGAATATAATCGTAATACATAATAATCTTAATTTAACATAAAAATATATCATTAAACTTATGACTTTGTCAATTCCGTTTCAGTAAATTTTATCTAATAGAAAACTCCCCCTTTAAATCTTGAAAATCTTCGGGGGAGTTTTATTATAAAGACAATAACTATTTATTTAAGATACAAATTGATCCCATTCATCCTGAGTAATCAACAAATCACCATTTTCCATTTTGCTTAAATCACTGAATTTTTTCTTAAATTTGGAAATTTTATCTAAAACAAGGATTCCCTTGCGAGCAATATTATAAGCTCCATTAGCATCGCCATTAAATACAAAAGGTTCCCTGCCGGAATATTTACTTTTTAAATTCTTTAAATTACTTTCAGAATGGAAATGGCATGAAGGGCATTCAATAAAATCGTAGCATTTTTCTTTTATTTCATTTCCACTGTTGTCTTTCTCTACTATAGCATTACGAAGCTGTAAAATAAGACGGATATTATGAATAATCGGTTTATAAAAAGAGCCATTCCCCAAATTTTTCCCCTGAATTTGCTTAATTATATTTTCTTTGTTAATTTCTATATTATTTTTTTTGAATATATTTTTTAATTCCTCATTGGGATATATCCATTTTGTTTCCCCACCGCGGTTATCTTTTCTTCTTAAATATTGCAAACGAGTAACATCCGAATAAAAAACAAATTCGTCCCTTTTTTCTTTATTGTCAAAAAGAGTAAATCCTGATTTGCTTTTACTGGTCTTTTTCTTTTCTTCTATCACATCTTTTCTTCTGTAAGTAAATCTGAACCTGTCTTTTTCTTTTTCATAAATGATATCAAATTTTTCAATAAATTGTTTATTCTTTGATCTAATATCTATTTTTGTAGGGATGTTCTTACGAAACCCGCAAACAGGACATATTGCCGAGGTATAGCTGGCAGGAACATAAAAAATAAAGCCGCATTGTCTGTAAATATCCTTAAAATTATTAATTTTTGGAGTAAGCTGAAAAGCTTTTGTGGCACTACCTACTTGTTCAAAATCCCGATCCTTAAAAACCAAATAATTAAGCTTTTTTGCCAACGCTAATTCTAAATTTTGATAAACTTGTTTTTCTATTGCAAATCTGCCCCGTTTAAAGCCCGCGTTCAAATCTTCAAAAATTATAATAGCATTATATTCAATCATTAAATTACAAATTTTCTTTACCAATTGAGAAATATAGCCTTTTTTCATTTCTTTTATTTTACCAATGATCTGCCAATTTTTACGTGCCTCGGCCCTCTTTTCTTCTAATTCAGATAATTTTTTATGATAATCAGTGCCATTGATTTCATTAAATGATCTAGTCTCCAATATATTCTTTCTTTGATCAATAACCGAATAATACGCCAAATGTTTTTCACCTCTATCAATACCGATAATATTAACATCTTTATTATTAGCCAAATACTCCCTAACACTTACACTAAAAGAATCGGCTTTGCCTTTGTACTTATTATTATCTTTTTCAACTTCATCTCTGGCAAAGTTCAAAGTTAAAGGACAATGAAAAAAAACTTTATTTTCTGTATATCTTTTTTTATTGATAACCTCTACTGAAGTTTTTCTTTTTTTATCTACCTCCTTATCAAGAGAAGCTTTCCTAAAAAATACTTCTGCCTGACCATTTAATTTTATAATCGGATTATTTTGATTTCTTTCACTGAAAATCTCTTCCCAAAAAAAAGTATGTAAATTCTTTTTCCCTTCAGCCTTTGAATTAAAATCTTTATTGTGTATTTCAAATAAAAATAATTCCCCGCTATTATTCTTTTCTTTTATATATTTTTCAGAAATATTTTCAAACCAAATTTTCCAAGTATTTTTGGATAAATCATTATAAAATTCTCCAATATTTTTTTTATATTGTTTTGTTGGCTTTATATGATTAAAACTAAACAAACTCCAGCTAGGATGCTTAGGAATACATTCCTTAAAAAAATCAATAATTTTATGCATATTTTTTATTGAGAAAGCAGGGGAATCAATTTTAAATGATCCTGAGCGATAAATATCCAACAGCTCTTTATTTGGACGATATTCCTTAATACCTTTATTCGAAAATATTCCTTTAGGAAAATCTCTTTTGGGGTCAGCCATTAATTTATAAACCATTTTTTTATAGAATCTCTTATCATTTAAATTACCTTTTTGATATTTATCTAAAAAAATATCATTATGATTTTTTTTCATAATACCCAAATAATATTTACCTTTCTTTTTTAAAATTACACCTAAATTATTTTGTTCTTTATTTTTATCCCATCCATCGAGGAGTGTACCACATTCAAAATTTAACTTAATTTTATCTTCGCTATAAGGCTTTTGGGTAAGATAATTTCTAAAGACATTATAATACTGCCAGGTATGTACATTTTGATAATAATCATTAAAACGATCATAAAATAAGCTATCTTCATCTATACTATCGGGATTCCATAATCTTTCTTTTCCTTTTTCCAAAGAAAAATATTTTATCATTTGATAGATAGATAATGAACTTTCGCAATAATCACGAATAATCTCTTTTTGTCTCAAAATATTTTTATAAAGTTTATCTTTTTTAATTATCGCTTCAATATCTTGTAATACTTCTTCATATCCTTTCTTTTCTTTATTGCCTTTAAAATTTTCGTTAAACTCGCTCTGCCAAATTTTAAGAAAAATTATATAATTATCAGACTCTTTACCGCTAAAAATATCCTTATATTTATCACGAAAAATATCATTTCTATCCTTAATTTCAATATTTTGTAATTTTTCTTTTAACTCAGCTATTGAAACAAAATCAGGCAATTTCTTTTGGCCTTTTTCTATGAATAAACTTCTGATAAAATTCCAATCAGCAAACCACTTATTGGATATTTGATTAATAAACCTTCCCGCAACATATATATTGGAAATATTAAAATTGCCGCGATTTGCTAATTGATCTTCAATAAATTCATTAAATAAATCAAATGCTTTGGGATTTTGCAATTTATTTTCTTTTATAAAATCATTCATAACTTTAAAGACCTCATTATCTTGAGTAATTTCTATAAAACCGGATTGTTCTATGTCTCTGGCTGTCCTCTCTCCCATAATCTGCTTAAAAAGTATTTTAAAAAAAGGCAAATCATTTTTATTTTTTGTTTTTTGACGCTTAAAATTGACTTTTTTGTTTATTTCGGCAATTAAATCATTATATTGATCTATTTGCCCCTGACTAAGACAATTATTAAAATATTTTAAATTAAAAATATCTTTTTGCACCTTATTGAATATATCATCATGCTTCCCTTTATATTTATTTTCAAATTGTTTTTGATTTTCTAAAAATTTCGGCAGATTCTCATTAACTATTCTTGTCGGAATTGCGGTTGAAGTACCGTCATCTTTATAAAAATTCTTTCTGGTTTGATGAAAGCCGTTAAAATAAGTACTAAATTTATTAAAACTTTCAAAAATACTTTTATCATCAATTACCGCTTCCGGATATTTATATTTTAAAAAATCAAAAATTTCTTTTTTAAAAAATAAATCCAACTTTTTAAGTTTTCTTACGTTAGTTTTTAGTTCCTCCTTTCTTATTTTTTTTAAATATTTATTTTTCCATTCTTCTAATATTTTTTCAAAATTTATTAAAATATTTTTTCTGATTTTTTTAGCTTCGTCTTCTATTTTTTTCTTATTTGAATTACTTTTTTCATTTTTATATTTAAAATAAGCTTGCTCATAATCCTTTAACAATTTACTACTAATTTCCGTCTTATGCAGTGCATCATCAATAAATTCCCTATGTAATTTATCAAACCAATTTTTAACTTCTTTATAATTTTTAGACAAGATTTCGTCTTTTTTAAAAACTTTATTATCTTCAAGCATTTGGGGAGTATTATATTTTGGTATAAGTTCAAAGCGCAAAGTTTTAGAAAGTTCATAAAGGTTAGTAAACTTGTTTAAATTTCGCATATTTTTAAAATTAAATTATTAATATTTTCAATAATTATATCGCAATAGTAAAGCTAGTCTGAATATCTTGCTCTCGTTTTGACCAGCCATCTTGGGTCTTAAATTTATTAACCAAATCTTGAATCTTCTTTTTTAATTTTGCCTCTTCCAATTCAACATTGGGCGTGTTTAAAATTATTTTCTTTTTATCCATAAATTTATTGTAAAATTACTCTAATTTTAACGCCATTATCGCTTAAAGTCAATCTAAATTTTAATAAAAATTTAATTTAAAAGAAGTGATTCGTGAATCACTCCTTCATTTGAGATATTTAATTTTTTTATTCCTCGGAACTTTCTGGCTGTTCATTATTTTCTGGTGGTTTTTCAGTCCCGCCTTCTTCACCTTCTGAAGCTTCCTCTGGACCGACTTCATAAATTGCACTCCAGGCTACATAATGTGAACGCCAGATTTCTTTTTCTTTTTCCTGACCTGGCCGGGTGATGTAACGGTAAAAATGTGCGTCAGCTCCGCTTCTGGCATGTTCCATTAATTTTTTTTTGCCTGGTTCTAAATCTGAATTTTCAATCATTCTTGGCGCACCTGGCCCGCGCCAGTTATAAACTTCGGGTTCAGTAATTTCAACCTGCCGGCCGTCACTTTTGCCCCAAAAAGTAAAAGTTAATTTTGTATCCTCTATTTCTGTCTGGATTAAAATATAATTGCCAGTATCATTAATAAACCTGACATCAGGATGAGGACTATAAATAGCCGCGTCCATGCCAATTGGCTTATAATACGAAACAATATAGGAATGGGGTTTTCTTTCAATTATTGGCAAACCGCTATACAAAGCTGCCCGAAAAGTTGTTGTGGCTATCTGGCACAACCCTCCCCCATATTCAGGAATAGTCCGATCACCTTTAATTACATATTCTGGATAATAACCTGTTGAAGCATTAACTGGACCGATTCTTTCAGCCAAAGAAAACCCTTCGCCTGGTTCAATTAACATGCCATGCAAATGATTAGCTGCATTAGTAATATTTCTAATTCTATTAATCCGGCTACCAGCAAAATCAGATTCACCAACCCCAATTATTTCTGTAATACCAAAACCATTAACCTCGCCTGTCTTAACTTGGGGCTCCGATTCTTTAACAATTAAATCAATTTCATTATTTTTTCTGGCAAAAAATTGGTCATTTATCTTTGAAAAATTGCTTTCTATATCTAATTTTAAGCCAAACTTATGGGGCTTAAATTCTGTTACTTTGCCATCTTCAAAGGTAAATCTTGCGTCTTGAGCTGGCAAATTAATTTCTTGCGCTAATTCTTTTAATTTTTTCTTTAATAATTGCGGCTTAAAAGTCAACAAAATTTGCTTATTTGCTTTTTTAAAAGCCAGCCAATTTTTAAATTCATCTCTTTCAATCTCCCAATTATCATCTTTATACTTTAAAATAATTTTTTCTTGTTTTAAAATATCCTTAATCAAAAGCTTATTTGCTTCGGCTTCTCTTTTGGTAACAGAAGGCAAAGAAGGTTTTGTTTTCAAATTAATTGTTTGTAAGCTCAAAAAATTAAGATTATTTTTCAAATCATTAATTGCTTGCTCATAATCAATAATGAATCCCCTTTTTTCTGGTTCAATTTTGAACTCGGTTTCATTAACAAAAACTATTTCAGCATTTTTAGCTGGATTCTCAAAAATTTCAAATTTATTTTGCAAAATTTCTTTTAAATACTCGTCATGCAACGTATAGATTAATGGAATTTCCTGGCGATATAAAAGGGCTTTTAATTGCTTATTTAGATTTACTAAAAAATTATTTTGTCTACCATACCAAAAAGCCTGATCAACCATCTTGCTCTTTTCAAAAATTAAAATTTGATAAGCTAAATCAGGATCAGCTGGCGATAAAGTAGTCGTTTCTACTTTTAAATTATTGTTTTTATATTTAAAATTCAACCCTCTTAATTTTAAATTATCAACGAACATATTTAATTTATCCATAGCTTCTAAAGGAGTTAAACTACCAATTTCTATGCCATCAATGTAAATGCCAGGATAAATTTTATTATAATAATAAAATTGATAAGCAAAAATCGGCATGGCAAAAAATAAACCAATCAAGAAAAAAACAAAAAAAATAGTTAATAAAACCATTAACTTTTTTTCATTTGCTTTTTTCTTTTTATTTTTAAAAAGTAAATCAAGTCTAAGTTTCATTCGCATCTTTCTTTAATATTTCCTTTAAAATATTTTTAGCCAATTTCTCTTGCTCCGAAGTTGCCTCTTTACTTTTACTTAAATTTAAAAAAATCAAATCACCTTCCTTTACATCTTCGGTTAATTTACTTTTATCAAGAATTAATTTTTGTCCGTCATCCAAAATTAAAACAGCTTTCCCATCTTCAAAACGATCAATTGTTGCTCTTAATTGTATCATTATTTAGCTTTCCTGAATTTTAACATTAATTAATTTTGATTTTTGGGCTTTTGGCAAAATAATTGTTAAAATACCGTTTTTTAAAATTGCCTCAACTTTATCAGCCTGCACTTCAACTGGCAAAATAATAGAACGGGAAAACCCCCCCCAATAACATTCTTTATAAAAATAATCGACATCTTTTTCTTCTATTTCTTGTTCTCTTTTGCCACGAATAGTCAACAAGTCATTATGGATATAAATTTCTAAATCTTCGGGCTTAACTCCGGCAATAGTCGCTTTAACAATAATCTTATCTTGGGTTTGATATACATCAACTGAAAGCTGGCCTTCATAATCTTCGGTAAACCATTCCTCTTCTTCTGCTGATTTTAACCCTTTTTGTGATAAATCCAAAACATGCGACTCATCATTTTGGCCATTTTCTAAATTATTCTTTAATTCTTCTAAACTGGTAAAAAATGTTTGGTCTTCAGCCATCTAAATTAAATATTAAAAGTTATAAACTTGATTATATTATACTAAAAAAATAAAAGATAAACAAGCAAACCCCTCCAAATAAAACTGTCTTTATCTTTAAAAAAAGCGTTAAAAATTATTAACAATTTAAATTTTCGTGCTTAATTCTGTTAATTTTCTTTAACAAAGTTATTAACAGACAATTCTTGACAAAATATGCTATAATAAAATTATAAAAGGGGGGATCGCTCCTTAAAACTAAAGAAAGGGGGAAAGAAAACTCGGCTAAGAATTTTCAGTTTTTACTGAAAAAACAAACAACCAATTTTAACCCAAGAAAGGATGACAAAAAAACGGTGAAGTAAGATGAAACCCAGAACAAAAAAGCTGATTAACACTTATGAAAAATTATCAAATGATTCTGAAAGCTTTAATTTTTTTCATCAGCCTTTTGTTCCTTCAGTAGCAAAAAGGACTTGGTTTTTACGCCCAGCAGCAAATTGCTGGTGTGGTGGTTAACTTAAATTATATTAGTATTTCCAAAAAGAAATTATTTTCAGGGGAATGGTTTAATCAACTATTCAAAATCCTGCACCAAAAAAGTTATTACTATTTATTGTCAAGTTATTGTCAAGCAAAAAATTTTTGAATAATTAATTAAGCTAAATAAATTTCTTTCTTTCAAAAAAATTAAACCCTAAAATTGCTTTGGGGTTTTATTATTTTAAAAAAATATTATTTATTCTCTTTTATGGCAATATATTTTTCAGCTCCTTGCCAGGCCAGTTCAAATAAGGATCTTAAACCTTCAACAATATCTTTACTTTCAATAACAATCCCGATCCATTTATTCTTTACTGAAATAAGAGCTACTTTATTCTTATACAAAACAAAATCAGCAAAAAAAGGAAATTTATTTAAAGGCAAATATCGCCTTTCTTCCCCCTTTATAAGAGGTAAGCTTGGGATCTCTTTTTTAGAATCATAAACAGCTATTGTTCTGCCCTGAATATTTTTCTTATTATATTTTTGACGATGATCATTTTTAGAAGAGGGAAAATATTTTAAGGCAATATTAATATTAAAAATATTATCAATTTTTTTAGCTTTACTTTTTAAAATATCTTTTTGAATCATAGCAATACCGTCCCGGCCTTCAAAAAATTTAACTTTTGTCCTTTCAGTTGTTAATCGCCCCAGCATTTCTAATTCCGGCATTATTTTTTTTGCAATTTCTATTTTATCATTAAGATCTTTTTTCTCCTGATATAGTAAATCTAACATCTGCAAAGGATTTTCAATGATAAAATAAGTTTTTTTGTTGCGGCTGGTGTTCTTAATTAAATTCTTTTTTTCTAAAGATTCCAAAATAACATAAGTGGTAGCCCGATTCAAGCCGGATTTGGTAGCTAACTCTTGAGCAGTGGCATCACCCATTTCTAACAAAGCCACATAAACTTTAGCTTCTTTTTCGGTCATGCCTAATTGCTCAAGCTGTTTATTCAAAGTCATAATTTTAATAATTATTGAACCATAAATCCCTTATCACGAATTATAGCGATTAATTCGCGGGATTAGTGGTTATGAATTAGTATTTTTTTACACTTTTTTATATAAATAAATGCTGTCTTTGGCTGTTGCATATTCAATATTTTCTTTAAAATTTTGCGCCTCCTCTAAATTAAACATATAAGAAACAATACGGCTGCCTTTTTTGAGTAGTTGAAATTTAGGCTCTAAAATTCTTAATGCTTCTGGTGTCAAAAAAGAAAAAATTACATCAAAATTATATAAATCCAAATTAAAAAAATCTGCTTTAATTATTTGGATTCTTTTTCTTAAAAAAGGATGGAATAAAAGCCGTAATTTGGTAATTGTTCGCAAAATAAAAGACATTTCAATGCCAATAATTAAATTATGTTTATGCCTTTTTGCTACAGCAATAACTATCCGGCCCGTACCAGAGCCCAAATCACAAACATGTTCGCCTTTTTTTATTTTAGCCAAATCAATCATTATTTTAATCATCTTTTTCGGGGTTGGCACATAAGGGACAATGTTTTTAAAACTAATCATTATAAAAGCTATATATCCTAAAATAATTATCAGACATAGCAAAAAGAAAATTTGCAAAATTAATAAAATTGTTACTATCATATTTTTTAATCTTTTTTACGAATTGCCCAAAAATAATAAAGCGAGGTCACAGTCAACCAAACATTTAAAACTAAAAAGACAGGATTTAAAATATTAAAACTCACTAAATAACTTATTAAAGCAACATGAGCGATTGTTTTAAAATATGGGATGTCAGGTGTTACGCTTATTAACCAGTCACTTGGCTGACCCGCTCTCTTTTTAATTGTGGCTAATAATTGCGTAACCAATTCTATTAAAATATTATAAGCTAAAAGCCAAGCCAAAGCTGCTTGTAAATAAATAAAACCAACAATAACAAAAGCATACATAAAATTATCAACCACTGAATCCAAAAATCTGCCTTTATCACTTTGTATATTTAGATAACGAGCCAAGGCACCATCAATTAGATCTAAAAACCAAAATAAAAGATAAAGAACTAAAACCCCCCATAAATTTTCTAAATAAAAATAACAAGCTAAAGGAAAAACAAAAAGCAAACGAAAAGAAGTGATTTTATTGGGCGTAATTTTTAATTTAGCCAATAATTTTAATAAGGGCAAAAAAATAATTGCCCGCCATTTATAAGAAAGTTTTTTGAATTTTTGATAACTTTTTTCAAAACCCATGGATTTAATAATCAATTATCAATAACCAATCATTAAAAAATTTATAAATTTTAATAAATAATAACTAAAAATATTATTTTTCACTTTTCTTGGTTATTATTGAGGTAAATATTTTAATAAACTCTGTTGCTTCTCTTATTAAATCATTTTGTTTTTCCAATAGTTTTTCGTCATCATTAATATCCATTAATTTTAACCATAAGAGAATCTCTTTAGCTTCTTTACGGCAAATCTTAATTCTATATATAAATCTTTATCACTTAAACATTCATTAGCTTCAATATAATTAGCAGCTGTAGACCCAGAAGCTCTTATTAATTGTTTATTATACTCAAAATCAGCCGAAGTTTTAGGAGTTTGTTTGGTGAAATCCCTACATCCTTTTGCAAATTTAAAAATCCTCTCTTCTAAATCAAATTGTGTAAATTTTTTCTCGTCCCCCATCTTTATAATTTAATTATTAATTATTGTTTGATTATTGGTTATTGGTTATTGGAGGTTAAAATATTTACCAAGCAACTTTTTTAATTTTTAATTTATAACCTAGCCAATTAGTTATTAGAGGTAAAAATGGAGAAATAACAATTATCAATATAGTAATGGCCCAGCTGGGGATATAAACTAAATGAATCAGGACCAAAGCGCCTAAAAAATCCAGCTGGTCCCAGGGGAACCATTTTGCGCCTGGTTTTAAATTTTGCCGGCGTTTAATAAAACTTTTGACTGCATCGCCTAAAATCACGCCAAAACCAAATAAAAATCCAAAAACTAAACAAGAAATGCGCGCATAATCCAAGATGCTTAATTGTTTAAAAAAAGTAAAATTGTATAAATACTTCTGCAGTAAAGCTACTAAAATACCTGCTATTATTGCAGCGATCAGCCCTCGCCAGGTTTTATTTTTGCCTAATATTGGTTTGCCTTTATAAGTTTTATTAAAATCAATTGGTAAAGCTAATTTATTGCCAAAAATTTTTGTTGCAAAAACTGGTGCCATATTAGCAAAATAAGCTGGCAGCATAAAATATAGTGCTTGAAGTATAATCATAATTTAGTAATTTGTAATTTGGCATTAGGCAATAGCCATAGACTTTTATATAAAAATTTAAAAAAATATTAAGTACTAATGCCTAATTACTATTGACTTTTATATTTAAAATTATAGCAAAAAAAAGCAAATTTTACGATATTTTAAGATTGACTTTTTTAAATTTTTATGCTAAAATTTTTTTATGCACCTGTAGCTCAATTGGATAGAGCGCCTGGCTTCGGACCAGGAGGTTGAGGGTTCGAGTCCTTCCGGGTGCACCAGGGTGCATAGCTCAGTTGGTAGAGCAGCTGCCTCTTAAGCAGCGGGTCGGGGGTTCGAATCCTCCTGCACCCACGATGAAATACTATGTTTACTTTTTATTAAGTTTAAAAGATAATAAATTTTATATTGGCTGTACTACGATGTATCCGCTAAAAAGATTAAATTTGTATCATAATAAAAATAAAGTGAAATCTACTAGGCACCGCACTCCTTTTATTTTATGCTATTATGAAATTTATAATGATAAAAATTTAGCTTTTAAAAAAGAATTTTATTTGAAGCATCCAAAAGGATACAAAGAAAAGCTTGCTATAATAAATTTAATAGAAAATACTCCAAAAGATAAATTGCCAATAATTAAAAAAATGTATTAATTTTCAGGTAGAGCAGCCCCAAAGGTGCCCCTTTGGGGCTGCCTCTTAAGCAGCGGGTCGGGGGTTCGAATCCTCCTGCACCCACATTAATAAATTTTTTATATGGAAAATACTGAAATCGAAATTCAAGTCAAAATTGAAAAAAGTCAGCCGCTTTTAAATTTCTTAGAAAAAAATGCCGAATTCAAAACTCAAAAACATCAAATTGATGAATATTTTACTCCTGTTCATCACGATTTTACTAATGTTCGTCCTGTTAAAGAATGGTTGCGCCTCAGAAATGCTGAGGGAAATTATTCTATAAATTATAAAAACTGGCACTTTGATGATCAGGGCAAAAGCCATTATTGTGACGAGTACGAAACTAAAATTGAAGATTTAGATAAACTGAAAAAAATATTAATAGCTTTAAATTTTAAATCCTTAACTATTGTTAATAAAACAAGAAGAACTTGGCTCTATAAAAATTATGAAATTGCTATTGACTCTGTTAAAAATCTCGGGGATTTTGTTGAAATTGAATATATGGGCGAAGAAGAAAATTTTGAGCCTAAAAAAATCACTGAAGAAATGATAAGTTTTCTAAAAAAAATTGATTGCGGTAAAATTGAAAGAAATTATCTTGGTTATCCTTTTCTCTTATTATTTCCTAATGAAGCTAAATGGGAAACTCAATAAATTTATAATCCTATGAAAATTACTATCTGCGGTAGCATGGTTTTTGCTCAACAAATGCTGGACGTGCAAAAACAATTAGTTGAATTGGGACATGAAACAATTGTGCCTATTGATACTCATGATTGTTTAGCTAAGCCAGAATTACAAGTTGATTTAGACTGGTGTACGAGTCAAAATCTTGATAAAGATCATTTTAATAAAATAGCTGATAGTGATGCGGTCCTAATTTTAAATTATCCGAAAAATAATATCAAAGGATATATTGGTGGTTCAAGTTTAATGGAATTGGCAGTTGCCAGACATTTAGATAAAAAAATCTTTATTTTGCATGATTTACCAAACGAAGACGATTTGAGATATGTTTTAGAAATAAAAACTATGAAACCAATTATCCTAAACGGCGATCTAACAAAAATCAGTTGATTCAGCTTTCAGCATTCATAATTCATAATTCAAAATACTATGGCAAAATCAAAAAAGAAAACAACAGGGGTTAAAAATCCCAGATTAAAATGGCGGAAGAAAAAAGCAGGCAAAAAGAAAAAAAATTGACCCACTGCGGAATTCGGGCTTTAGCCTTTTAATTTAAAACTCTAAAGAGGAAATTCCACAAAAGCCAATTTTTTATCTTTGCCTTTCCCCAATTTTTATGCTAAAAAAAGTATGGAGTATCCATTTAATTACATTACCAATCTCTGCTATTTAATTAATGATAAAAATCAGGTGCTTTTGATAATGAAAAAAAAGGGATTTGGCCGGGGTAAATGGAATGGACCTGGCGGCAAAGTTCAAGAAGGTGAATCTTTGGAACAAGCTGCTATTCGTGAAGTGCAAGAAGAAGCTAGTTTAAAGCCAATAAAACCAAAATATTTAGGATTTATTGAATTTATCTGGCTCAATCAGGAAAAAAATAACCAACGCTGCCATATTTTTTTAACAAAAAATTTCACTGGCAAACTCTGTGAATCAGAAGAATGTCTGCCAAAATGGTTTAATATTGATAAAACACCTTATGATCAAATGTGGGAAGACGATATTTACTGGCTACCACAAGCCTTAGCCGGCCAAGAAATCAAATATCGTTTTTTCTTTGATGAGAATAATAAGTATTTAAAACATGAAAAGATTTAATAGCCTATTGCATCTGGCTTATAGCTAATGGCTATTTGCTATATGCCATTTGCCAAACTTATGAATATCGAATACGAAGCAACATTTACCCAAATAAATAAAGGTGGCATCAGGAAAAAGCTCCAAGATATTGAAGCTAAATTAATTAAGCCCGAATTTTTAATGAAACGGGTTGTTTTTCATCCGCCAAAACATATTAAAAATGGCTGGATGAGAGTGCGTGATGAGGGTGATAAAATTACTTTGGGTTTAAAAGTAATTGAGGGTAATAAAATAACTGATCAAAAAGAAATTGAACTGGTAATTAATGATTTAAATGAGGGCTTTAAACTGCTTGAAGCCATAGGTGCCCGAAAAAAATCTTACCAAGAAACAAAAAGAGAGCTTTGGCATTTAGATGGACTGGAAATAACAATTGATACCTGGCCAGGTTTGCAGCCCCTTATTGAGATTGAAGGCAAAAATGAAGAAAAAGTTAAAAAAACAGCAACCAAGCTTGGCTTTAACTGGCAAGAAGCGGTATTTGGTGCCACTGATGAAATTTATGAAAGAGAATTGGGTATACCCAAAAAAATTATTAACCAACAGACACCGGAAATAACATTTGAAAATCCACCGAAAAAGTATAAAAAATAAAAAATCACTCCTACCTCGGAAGGACATGCTTCAGCTTGTTACTGTAACAGACTAAAGTCTGTCCATCTGTTAAGAGTGATTTTTGTTTCCACTCACTCCCAATTTTTAACCTGTAAAGCTTCTTGCGCAGCTTCAACTTGCGCTTCCTGTTTCGAAGATCCCTCGCCCTTAGCGACCAAATCTTTTTTCAAAAAAACTCCCACAATAAAATGTTTGGCATGATCAGGTCCTGATTCTTCTAAAACTTTATAAACCGGCGTAACGCCTACTTTATCCTGGGCAATTTCCTGAAAACGGCTTTTAGGATCCTGATATAATTTATTTTCCAAAATTTCAGGTAATTTCACCATAATGTTATCCATAATAAATTCTTGCGATACTTCATAGCCTTTATCTAAATAAATTGCCCCAATAATTGCCTCCATTGCATTAGCCAAAATATATTGCCGTGCTTTTGATTCTTTATCTCTTGCTTCACCTTTACTTAAATAAAGATATTCTTCAATCCCTAGCTCTCTAGCGATTTCAGAAAGCATATTAGAATTAACCAAAGAAGCTCGCCAGTTGGTTAATTCACCTTCAGGATTGGAATAATTTTTATACAGATATTCAGTCACAACTAATTCCAAAACCGCATCTCCTAAAAATTCTAAACGCTCGTTATGGTCAAGTTCAAATTCTGGATGTTCATTTAAATAAGAACGGTGAACAACCGCTTGCTTAATTAAATCTTTATTTGTAAACTTCACTCCTATTTTTTTTTCTAATTTTGAAAAACCTTTCATAGGTTTCAAGGCCTATGGTAAATAGCAAATGGCAAATGGTTATTCCATATGCAATATGCTATTTGCCATATAGCAAATTAATAATTATATTACTCTTTTATTTCTCCTTTTTTTTCCATCTCTTTATAAATCGCACCTAAAACACCGTTAACAAACTTGCCCGATGATTCTCCGCCATAAGTTTTGGCAACTTCTATTGCCTCATTAATCGCCACCTTAGATGGAATATCAGGGTCAAATTTTAACTCAAAAATGCCTATTCTTAAAATATTGCGATCAACAATAGTAATTTGCTCCAATGGCCATTCAGTTGCATATTTCTTGATCAATTCATCAATTTCTTTTTTATTTTTCAAAACTCCTTCAATTAAATGCTTAGCAAATCCCTCATCATCAAAACTCGGCGCAAATTCTTCTAAATTGCGCTCTAAAATTTCATCAAGATTTTTCTCTTGACTATTATTAAAATCCCATTGATAAAGTGTTTGCATCGCTATAGTACGTGAAAGATGACGATTAGCCATGAATTTTGGGTATTAATAATTAATTTTAAACGCAAAAATTGCTTACAAAAAACACTTAAGCCTTTTTGTGTTTCGTAAAATTTTCAGTAATTTAATTTTATCCTGTTTATCCTTATTCGGTTTGCTTTTCCTTTTGTTTGCGTAATTTTTTTTCTTCCTTTTTATCCAATTTTGATTTTAATATCTCTTTATTTTTATAAGATCCACAAAAAGCACAAACCTGATGTGGTAATTTTGCTCTTCTGCATTTAGGACACAAAACTGTCTTGACTTTTTTTATAGCAAAATGTGATGCTCTTCTTTTTTTTGACCCCTTGGTTCTTTTCTTTTTTGGTACAGACATAATATTACAAATTAATAACCAATGAACAAGCACCAATATCCAAAATTTTCTTCGTATTTCCGCTTTGATGATTGATTATTGGTTATTGATTATTACTAAGTATATATGATTATATATTATTTCCCAATTTTTGGCAAGGTTCTTTAAAAATTGACAAAATATCTAAATATGATAAAGTAATTTAATAAAAACTAAAAAGGAGGAGCAAATGGCGGAATTACATTTTAACTTTAAACGATACGCGTGGAAAAATGTCTTTTCAAATCTGGGTAAAATCACTGAAATTGCGGAAGATAATAATTGTAATTTGGATATTGAAAAATGCACTCTGCCTAAAAAATTTTTTATCCTTAGTGGTACAGAAAAAAACCTAAAAAAAATTCGAGAAAAAATATGGGAAGAAGGTATCCCCATTGGAGGGAATATTATTACTGACAAAGAATTAAAAGAAAAAATAAAAGGTGAAAAAAAGGGAAAAAAATAAAAAACTTAAAATCCCGACCGCAAGGCGCGGGATTTTTAAATCTAAAGTAATTAATAAAGTAATTAATATGGAATTGACAATAAAGACATCTTTTGCTAAATTTTAAAAAAACTTGTTTAAAGGAGGACAAATGGCAATCTTAAAATTTGAAGAAGTTAATTTTATTAGAATAATTATTAATATTTACAATCTTGCCAAAAATTTCAATGTTAATACCAGTTCTTTAAAAGATTATAAAATCATAACAGGTCAAAAACAAGAATTAGAAAAACTGCAAAAAGCTCTGCAAAAACAAGGATTATCTCCTGGTAATCTTATAACCAAAAAAGAAATAAAAAATGGCTGAATACGACAAAAAAATCCCACAACCGTGGGATTTTTATTTTTTCAATTAAATATTTCTTTTCCCTAATATACCAATATACTAATAAACTAAGTCAAACCAAGGCAATATTAGCAACTTTATCTTTTTTATCTTTAAAACTCATCAAGCGAACACCTTGAGTCGCCCGGCCTAAACGGCTGACTGATTTCAATGGTAAGCGGATAACTTGCCCTCTTTCAGAAATAATAATCATATCGCGATCCAGATCTTTATTATTAATTAAACGAGCACCAACAATTTTTCCAGTCTTATCAGTTATATTAGCCGTTTTAATACCAGTGCCACCGCGGCCTTGAATTCTATATTCAGATATAGGAGTTCTTTTGCCATAACCTTTTTCCATAACAACTAATAAATCCAAATTCGCATCTTTAACTGATTTTTCATTAATATCCATTCTGACCACGAAATCATCGTCTTTTAATTTAACACCTCGTACGCCAGCTGCGGTTCGCCCCATTGATCTAATATTTTTCTCTTTAAACCTAACTGACATACCATTAGCTGTAACTAAAACTATTTCATCATTGCCTGTCGAAGGTTTAGCCCACCATAAAATATCCCCTTGTTTTAACTTAATAGCAATCAAACCGCTTTTTCTAATCTTAGTAATTTCTTGAATATCAACTTTTTTAATTAAACCTTTTTTTGTTACTAAAACTAAATATTTATAATCACCTAGTTCCGCCAAATCTAAAACGGAGGTAACTCTTTCATGCGGAGCAAGATTTAAAAAATTAACTAAAGCCTGCCCTTTTGCAGTTCTTGTTGTTTGAGGAACTTCATAAGCTTTAAGCTGAAAAACACGTCCGCTTGTTGTAAAAAATAATAAATCAGAATGAGTTTTTGTTGTAAAAAAATGTTCAACAATATCTTCTTCTTTTGTCATTAAACCTGCTATGCCTTTACCGCCACGAGCTTGGGTTTTAAAAGTTTCTGGCGGCAGACGCTTAATATAGCCATCACGCGTAACAATTACAATTGTTGGCTCATTGGGGATCAAATCTTTCACCGAAAATTCTCCTACCGATGATTTTACAACTTCAGTCTTTCTCTCATCACCATACTTTTGTTTAATTTCACTTAAATCTTTTTTAATAATATTTAATATTTTTTTACGTGATTTTAAAATTGCTTCAAGCTCAGCAATTATTTTTTTCTTTTCTTTAAGTTCATCAATTACTTTTTGTCTTTCTAAATTAGCTAATTGCGACAATCGCATTTCTAAAATTGCCAAAGCTTGTATTTCAGTAAACTTGAATTTTTTCATCAAATTCTTCTTCGCCTCTTCTCTATCTTTTGATTTTTTAATAGTATTAATAACTTCATCAATATTTTTCAAGGCTTTAACTAAACCTTCCAATATATGAGCTCTTTCTTTAGCCTTAGCTAAATCATGCTCTGTTCTACGGCGAATAACTTCTTCCCGATGTTTAATGTATTCTTCAAAAATCATCTTTAAAGTTAAAACGCGTGGCTGAATACCATCAATCAAAGCTAAAGTGTTAACATGAAAAGTATCCTGTAGTTGAGTTGATTTATATAATTGATTTAACAATTTTTTGGGATAAGCATCTTTTTTTAATTCAATCACTATTCTTACTCCTTCTTTTGAAGATTCATCACGCAAATCTTTAATGTCTTTAATTTTTTTATCCCGTACTAAAGAAGCAATTTTTTCAACTAAATTGGCCTTATTAACCTGAAAAGGAATTTCAGAAATTACAATCCTGAACTTACCGCCTTTAATCTCTTCAATTTCCGCTTTGCCGCGCATAACAATAGACCCCTTGCCAGTAGCGTAAGCTCTTTGAATTTCCTTAATATCATAAATTATCCCGCCAGTTGGAAAATCAGGACCTTTAACAAATTTAGTTAAATCTTCAACTGTTGCTTTGGAATTATCTATTAAATAACTAATGCCGTCACAAAGCTCTCCTAAATTATGTGGGGGGATATTGGTAGCCATACCTACAGCAATCCCCATTGTTCCGTTCAATAAAAGATTAGGTAATTTAGCTGGTAAAACTATTGGCTCTTTATAAGAACCATCAAAATTTGGTGTAAAATCAACTGTTTCTTTTTCAATGTCAAAAAGTGTTTCTTCTGCGACTGCTCTTAATTTTGCTTCAGTATAACGATAAGCAGCAGCGCTATCACCGTCCATTGAACCAAAATTTCCTTGTCCCCAAACTAATGGATAACGCATTGAAAAATCCTGAGCCATTCTAACCATTGAATCATAAACAGCTGTATCACCATGCGGATGATACTTACCTAAGACTTCACCAACTATAGTAGCTGATTTTTTAAATTTGGCATTGGAACGCAAACCAATACTCCACATAGCGTATAAAATCCTGCGATGCACAGGTTTTAAGCCATCACGAACATCAGGCAATGCCCGAGAAACAATCACTGACATGGCATAATCTAAGTATGAATCCTGCATCTCTTCAACCAATGAGCGTTCTTCAATATTGTTAGGTCCTTTTGTCTGTTCATTAACTTGCGCCCTCTGGCTAATTTCTTTTTTCTTTCTTATCTTTTTCTTATCGGTTTTTTTATTTTTAACTGATTTTACTTTTTTAGCCGTAGATTTGACGGATTTTGTTTTCTTAATTTTCTTATTTTTCCTTGTTTTTTTCTTGGATTGAGCAGATTTCTTAGAATCTGCTTTTTTCTTTTTAGCTGGCATTGCTATTTTTTATTGATTAATATTTAAATTTTCAGATTCTATTAAATTATTTTCTTCTTCTAAATTATCTAGCTTATCTTTCAATTTATTAGTTATTTCATCCTTAAATTGTTCTTTTTCAATCATTTCTTTAACTTCTTCTTTTGACTCTAAAGCTTCCTGACTTTTTTCTTTTATAGTTGTTTCAAATGAATAAACATCCTCTTTAAAATCTTGCAAAGATTGTTCTAATTCCGGTTTTAAAAAAATATTTTCTTTATTTGAATCATTAAAATTATATCCCATACTATTTTTTATTCCTGATATCCAAAAACAAACTATCACAATCATAATAACAGCCATTGAAATATACATAATAATATGCTTTTGTCTTTCTGTAAAATTATCAGCTTCTTTATTTTTATAAAAAGCATTATCTTTATCATCAAATTCTGGTTGCATTTTTTCCTCTTCATTAAAATCAAAATTATAGTCAAAAAAATAATCAGCTTCTTTTTTTTCTTGCATTACTGAATTTCTTTCTAATCTGCCTTCGGAACCTGTTTCAGATATAACTGATCCATAAATTGTTTCTTTTGATTCTTTATCAGCGATTTTTACTTTGATTTTTTTACCTAAAGATTTTTTTGTTGGCTTTTTACTGGCTGTTTTCCTTTTAACTGCCCTTTTCTTTGCGGTACCAGTTTTCTTACCATCAGACTTTTTCTTAGCTGATTTTTCTTTTACTTTTTTTGACGATTTCGCTTTTCTCGTTTTCGGCTTTTTGTTTTTTTCTTTTTTTACTTTTCTAGACATTTTTTAAAATTTAGACTTTATTAAGTATAATTACTTTTGTCTCTTCTTGTGGCAAATCTTTTTTCGCAATTTTTAATTTATCCATTTTTTTTGGAGTTGTTATACCAAACTCTTTTAAAAATTTATCAACTGGTTCAATTTTTACTTTTAAGCCTGGAATTTTATAATGCATCGGGATAACAATGCGAGGCTGAATTTGGCTGATAAATTTAACTGCTTCCGTACCATTTATTGTTAAATTACCTCCAACTGGAATTAATAAAACATCTACACCCTCAAGCTTTTCTATTTGTCTTTCAGTTAAATTATCTTGGCCAATTGATCCCAAATGAGCAACTCTTATACCATTATATTCAATTATATAACTCGTCATTTTGCCCTTTTCAGCACCTTTTTTGTTATCTAAATAAGAATACAAACCATAAATAAAAACGTCCTTAACTTCATATTCACCTGCTCCATTAATAATAAAAGGGCGACCTTTAATTGCACTAGTATTATTATAACCTTCTTTATCAAGGGTAATTAAAAGCAAATCAGCTTGAAATTTGGGCATTTTTAAGCCTGTTTTATCATGCGGATCAATAGCAATTGTCAAATCTTTATCCTGAATTTTAAAGGCCGATTGGCCTAACCATTGGATTGTCATAATTTACATTTTAAATTATATAAGTAAAGCAAGGATTAAGTTCATACTTAATCCTTAATTTCCAATAATATTTTAACATATTAAAAAAAATAAATAAAGACCTATTGACAAGACTTTATTATGGGTATATACTCATAATAACGGTATTCTAACAATTAAATTTAAAAACTATGCCCTATGGAGATGGAACAGGGCCTTTGGGGTTTGGACCTGGCACTGGCTGGGGACGAGGACCTTGTGGTGCGGGCTTTAGAAGAGGCAGAGGATCTGGTCGAGGATTTGCCTTCCGAAAAAGATTTTTCCGAGATTGGCAGCCTAGCACAGAAGATTTAGATTCAGAAGAAAAAATGTTAAAAGAAGAATTAGCAGAAATCGCTAAAGAAAAAAAGGCCTTGAAGAAATAAACAAACTCGAAAATTTTCTTTATTTTAGAAAATTTTCGAGTTTTGTTATACTTAAAATGTAAATTTTTAAATCATAACATCTTAAACTTATGCCTTTTGGAAATCAAACAGGTCGTGGCAATCAAGGACAAGGTTTTGGTGGTGGTGGCCGAGGCCGCCAACAAGGTGGTTTTGGCTTAGGGCCAGCTGGTGAATGTATTTGTCCCAATTGCGGTCAAAAACAAAAACATCAAAGAGGCTTGCCTTGCTATCAACAAAAATGCCCAAACTGTGACAGCGTAATGACCAGAGCTCGCTAAATTATTATTAAAATTATAAAAAAAATATATTATATTAATTTAATTATTTTTTTCTTTTATTTAATTAAAAATTTAAAAACACGCTTATGAAAATATGCTTTACTGCTGAAGATAAGACTTTAAATTCCCAAATTGATCCGCGCTTTGGCCGCTGCAAATTTCTATTATTTGTAGATTCAGGAGATGAAAAAATAATTAAAACAATTGATAATACTCGAATTGCAAACTGGCGTGGCGCCGGCATAGCTACTGCCCAAAAAATCGCTAATGAAAATGCTCAAGTAGTTATTACAGGCAACATCGGTCCTAACGCCTTTACTGCTTTACAATCAGCTAATATTAAAATTATTACCGACGTTTCAAATTTAACAGTTAAACAGGCTCTAAAAAAAATTCAAAACAAATGAATTAAAAAAAACCGAAAAACCTTCTGTCATGGGCCATTTTGGTCAAGGCAAAAGATTTAATCAGAACCGAAAAAGAAATCGCCAAGGTCAATCTTGATTTTTTTATTAATTATGAAAATTGCCATTCCTACCAATGGAAAAAACTTAGATGATTTGGTGGCCGCACATTTTGGCCGAGCCAAAAATTTTTTAATTTATGACACTGAAAATAAAAATATTGAAATCATCCCTAATGCTTCTCAACATATGGGCGGACAAGGAGTTCCGCCTGAATTATTAAAAAAACATAATGTAAATGTCTTAATTTGCAATTCTTTGGGTTTTAAAGCTGTTACAAATTTAAAAAAAGCTAGCATTGAAATTTATTGCGGCGCAAATAATTCAATCAAACAAGCAATTACTGCTTTTTTCAATAATCAACTTAATAAGGCAAACGAAATAAATAGCTGTCATCATTAAATATGCCTAAAAAAAACTTTAAAAAAATCGCCATAACTGGTGGCAAGGGTGGCACAGGTAAGTCAACTTTTGCGATCTTATTGACTAATAAATTTTTAAAACAAAGCAAAAAAATAATTTTAGTTGATGCAGATGTTGAATGTCCCAATGATCATCTTTTAATCGGTAAAAAAATACAAACTGCTCAAAAAAATATTTATGCTAATTTTCCTTCATTAAATAAACAAAAATGCACCAAATGCGGGGACTGTGTTCAAGCTTGTCGCAGTAATGCAATATTTCAAGCTCCAGGACAATTTCCTGTTTTTCTTGAAGAACTTTGTTCAGCTTGCGCCACTTGCTGGACAATTTGTCCTGAGAAAGCCATTAAAACAAAAAAAGTAAAAACCGGACAAATTTTTGTTAATAAAATTAATCAAAATTTTTATTTAATCACTGGTTTGGCTAAAGCTGGGATAGACGAAACAGGGCCGATTGTTACTCAGCTTAAAAATTTCGCTTTAGATTTTGCTAAAAAACATGATGCTGATTATATCTTATTTGATACTGCCGCAGGCATCCATTGCCCGGTAATTCAAGCTCTGATAGATGTTGACCTAGCCTATGCTGTTACTGAAGCAACGCCAATGGGCGCCTATGACTTGGATATTATTTTGAACTTATTAAAAAAATTAAAAATAAAAACTAAAATAATTTTAAATCAAGCTGACTTGGGCAATAAAAATTTAATCAAAAAAATCTTAAATAAAAATAAAATTAAACAAATAGATCAAAAAATTCCCTATTCAAAAAATTTAGTTCAAGCCTATTCAAAAGGTGAATTACTAAATTTTAAACTTTAAAAATTAAATTTATGACCATTTTAATTTGGATAATTACCAGTACACTGGCTATGAGCATAATAGCTTGGGTTGGATTGCTCACTTTGTTTTTAAAAGAAAATTTACTGAAAAAAATAATAATGCCACTGGTTGCTTTTTCAGCCGGCGCCTTATTAGGCGGGGCTTTTTTGCACATGATTCCTGAAGCTATTAATAAAATGGATAATTTATTGAATTTATTTCTTTGGCTATTATTTGGTTTTGCTTTATTTTTTTTAATGGAAACCTTTATTAATTGGCACCATTGTCATGAAACTCCTTCAAAGCATAAAAAACCAGTAACTTATCTTATTTTAATTGCTGATGGCATTCATAATTTTATTGGCGGTTTAGCCATCGCTGGGGCTTTTATTGTTGATGTACGAATCGGTCTTGTAACTTGGTTGGCTTGTGCTGCTCATGAAATACCGCAAGAACTTGGTGATTTTGGTATTCTGATTCATGGTGGCTGGCACAAGAAAAAAGCTTTATTATTTAATTTCTTTTCTGCTTTAACTATTGTTTTCGGCGGACTAATAGCTTATTTTATCTCAACAAAAATTGATGTTACGTTTTTATTGCCTTTTGCTGCTGGCAATTTTATTTATATCGCTTCTTCAGATTTAATTCCTGAAATTAAACAAAAAAGCAAACTTAAAATAAACTTAATTCATTTTATAACTTTTATTCTTGGTATTTTATTAATTTTATTAGTCAGATTCATTAAACTTTAAATTTGCTCATGAAAACAAAAGGTAAAAAATTAAAATTAGTTATTGCTTCTGGCAAAGGCGGGGTTGGCAAATCAATGATAACCTCTTCTTTGGCTATTTTATTTAATCAGCAAAACAAAATAATTGCAGTTGACTGTGATGTTGATGCGCCTAATTTAGCCATTTGGTTAAATGAAGCGACAACTTGGCAAAAAATAAAAAAAATTAGCACTTCAGAAAAAGCTATCGTCGATTATAAAAAATGCATAGGTTGCGGTTCTTGTGCCAAAAACTGTCAATTTAAAGCTATTAAAATGGTTAAAAATAAACCACAGATAAATAAATTCACTTGTGAGGGCTGCGGCTTATGTGAAATAATTTGTCCTACCAAAGCCATATCCCTCAAATCAGTAAAAAATGGTGAAATAAAAACTAAAAAAACAAAATATGATTTTAAATTAATTACTGGTCAACTTTATCCAGGCGAAACTGGTTCTGGTAAAGTTGTTGATCAAGTTAAAAAAGAAGCTGATAAAAACGATTATCAAATTATGATTATAGATTCCTCGCCTGGTACTGGTTGCCCAGTAATTGCTTCCTTACAAGATGCAAATTATGTAACTTTGATAACCGAGCCGACACCTTCTGGTTTTAGTGATTTAAAAAGAGTTTTAGAAGTAGTAAATTACTTTAAAACACCTTATGGTATAATAATTAACAAATGGGATATAAATAAAAAATTGAGTTTGAAAATCAAAAAGTGGAGTGGTTCAAAATTTATCGGTCAAATTTCTTATGAGCCAAAAATTTTTGAAGCTATTGCCAGTTTTAATCCTGTTATGAAAACCGGCCTAAAAACAAAAAAAGAGCTTAAAATAATTTATAAAAAAATAAAAAACATATTATGAACAAAGAAAAAGTATCCATAATAAGCGTTTTGATTAACATACTTTTATCCGCTTTAAAACTAACAGTCGGTTTTTTTATTAATTCTATCGCTTTAATTTCTGATGGCATTCATTCTTTTTTAGATATAATTTCAAGCATTATTTCTTATCTTGGGATAAAAATTGCCCAAAAACCAGTTGATGAAAAACATCCTTATGGTTATTATGTTGCCGAAACTCTGGCCGGTTTAGGCGTAACAATTTTACTAGCTATTTCTGCCGGCTGGATCATTTATGAAGGTATTGAACAAATTATTAATCAAACAACCATTAAATTATCAATTTGGGGCTTTGTTGTAGTTATTATTTCTATAATTTTAAATGAAGTCATTGCCAGATTAAAATTTAAATATGGCGAAAAAGAAGAAAGCCTGGCTTTGATTGCTGATGCAGAACATTCAAGAGCTGATGCGATATCCTCTATCGGCGTCTTAATTGGCTTATTTTTAGCTACTTTTTTTATCTTTGCTGATGGCATAATCGCAATTTTAATTGGTCTTTATATCCTAAAAGAAAGCTATAATATTGGTAAAACAACGACAGATAATCTACTTGGAGTTAAAGATGAAAAAACTGAAAAAATTATAAAAAAAATTTGCCAAGAAAAAAATATTGAAATTTCAGAACTTAAAACCCGTAAAATTGGTTCAGCTACATTTGCTGAATTAACCATCAAACTACAAACAACTTTAAAAGTTAAACAAGCGGAAAAAATCTCTAAAGAGTTACAGGAAGAACTGCTCAATAAAATCACCATATTAAAACAAGTGGTTATTCAAATAGAATCACACAATATAAAACAAGGAATTATTAGGCCAAGGTTTGGCAGAAGACTTGGCTTTAGAGGCAAATTTGAAAAAATAGGACCTAATAAAAAAGGATATAGAATTGCTATCCCAATTAAAAATAATGAAATATATGAGGAATTCGGTGCACCTCAATATTTAATTGTTGATAAAAAAAATAATGAAATAGTTCAAAAAGAAATTATAGATAACCCTCATTTTAATTCTAAAGGCGGTCATGGTGTTCGTTTTGTTAAATCTGTTGAACCTGATGAAATAATAACCAAAACAATTGGTAATGGAGCTAAAGAAAGGTTAAAAGAATTAAATGTAAAAATTAGAATAATTGAACCAAAAACTAAATTAAAAGATTTACAAGTTTAACTTTAAAAATATGCCTAGACCAAAAAGTTTGCGACACATCACATTTCAGCCAAATGTAACTTATTTTAAACCTCAGGGCGTGCCCATGAGATTTTTGGATGTGATAGAATTAACTCATGAAGAAGTTGAGTGTTTACGGCTAAAAAATATTGAAGGATTAGATCAGGATGAAGCAGCTAAAAAAATAAAAACATCGCAATCAACTTTCCAAAGAATTTTAAGCTCAGCTTATAAAAAAGTCAGTCAAGCATTAATCAAAGGCCAAGCAATAAAAATAATTAAATAAAATTTTATGAAAGTTTTAAAATTCGGCGCTGTCTGGTGCCCTGGCTGCTTAGTCATGAAACCCCGATGGCAAGAAATTGAAAAAGAATTGACATGGCTTGAAACAGAATATTACGATATAGATAAGGACAAAGAAATGGCTGAAAAATACAATATTGAATCGGAAATAATTCCGACTTTTATTTTTTTGGATGAAAAAGGTGAGGAATTTTTACGTTTACACGGAGAAATTGAGAAACAAAAACTAATTAATATTATTAATAACAATAAAGATAAATAAATATGCCAAAGCTGAAATTAATTTTAGTTATTTTTATTTTATTCGTTTTATTATTGCCTAACCTTGCTCTTGCCCAAGAAAAACCTCTTGATATCTATTTTTTCTGGGGAGAAGGCTGTCCTCACTGCACTAAAGAAAAAACTTTTCTAAAAAAGATAGAAAAGCAATATCCGATTAAAATAAATGGTTTTGAAGTTTATCAAAATGCTGAAAATCTAAAACTTCTGCAGCAAATAGGCAAACAGCTTAATTTGGAAACTGCTGGTGTCCCTTTTATTATTATTGGCGATAAAGCATTAGTTGGTTTTTTAAATGAACAGACAACAGGCAATCAAATCAAAAAAATGATTAATCAATGTTTACAGGATTCTTGCCCCGATCCAATCGCACCAATAATAAAAAAAATGCAACAAACGACCACATCCGAGCAAAAGCCTGTTAGCGAACCAGCACAATCAGAAATGGAAAAAAATCACTTTATTGATTTACCTATCTTTGGCGAGATAGACGCAACACAATTTTCATTGCCCTTTTTAACTATTATTATTGCTGCTATTGATGGCTTTAACCCTTGCGCCATGTGGATATTGCTTTTCTTGATAAGTTTGCTTTTAGGTATGGAAAACAAGAAAAAAATGTGGGCTTTGGGCACTGCCTTTATTTTAGCTTCTGGTATTGTTTATTTTTTATTTTTATCAGCCTGGCTAAATCTTTTTCTCTTTATTGGCTTTATTTTTTGGGTAAGAATTTTAATTGGCCTTATTGCTATTGGCAGCGGCTCATATCACCTTTGGGATTTTTATAAAAACCGGCCGGGTTGCAAAGTAGTTAAAAGTGAACTAAGGGAAAAATTTTTTACCAACCTTAAATTTGTTACCAAAATACCTTCTTTTTGGCTGGCTATGATAGGCATGATTATTATTGCTTTTGCTGTTAATTTGATTGAACTAGTTTGCTCAGCTGGCTTACCAGCAATTTATACTAATATTCTATCACTCTCTGATATTCCCAGTTGGCAATATTATCTGCTTTTACTCCTGTATATTCTTATCTTTATGATTGATGACATGTTTATTTTCGTCGTAGCTATGGTAACCTTAAGAGCTACTGGCATAAGCACAAAATATACTCGCTATGCTAATTTAATCGGCGGTATTATAATATTAATATTAGGAATATTATTAATTCTTAAACCTGAATTATTAATGTTTAGCTAATTAAACTTAATTAAAAAATGTTGCCATAAGAAAATCCTACACTATTTAGTGTAGGATTTTTATAATTAAAATTTTTCCTTAGTAGGATTTGCTGCCGGGTCTTCACTGTCCTTAAGCTCATTTAATAACTCCTCGTAGTCAGAAGGCTTGCGAAGAACACCCTCTTTGAATTCATCCGGATATTGCTGAGCAACTTGAACATCAGCGTCTTTTAATAATCTGAGAGCCAAATCAACATTGCCTTTGCTTGCTTGATAGGAAGATTTTATTGCTGCGCGAAAAATTGGTTCATAATCCCTATCCTGCAAATATAAAGCAACGCCTAAGGTTAAAAGGGCTTGAAGTCTGAGAGTAAAAACTTCTTCAGCAAAATGATTTTGCTCTAAATAAGCATCGATTTGCTCAACGATTACCTTTAAGTTTTGATCAGCTTTTTCAAAACTACCTGCTAAAATAAGGGCTTTGACCTTGTTGCGCATGACTATCCAGCGCCCCAAAAAACTCTTTTTAGCATCTTCTGCTTCTTTTTGTTTTTCAATCTCAGCAAATGACCGCTCAGCATCATACATAAATGATTGTGCATCAATTTGATCAGGACAAATTGCTTTTAATTCCTGAACAATTAATGCCATCAAATCCTGGAATTCTTTTTTCTTGCCCGTACTGGCATTATAAGCCCAGCCCATGGCCATATTCCATTTTTTAAGCTGCTCAGTGGTCTTGCCTCTGTATCCTTCTAACCAGGAATACGCCAACATATGCTTAATGAATGCTTTTTCATCTTTTTCGCCTTGCCTAAGCAAAACACCTAATGAAATTAAACAAGATTCCGCTTCTTCATGTTTGCCAAGAGCCACTAAAGTCATGGCGATCTGGAGCATAATATCAGCATTATCCGGCTTGTCTTTTGCCAATTCTTTCAGTAAGAATAGGACTATTTGATAATTTACAGAATCTTTTAACCGCAAATATTCCAATAATTGCAAAATAAAATCCTCTTTGCTTATTTGCTGACAGATTATTGGGATAAAAGATCCTAATGTTTTTTTTATTACCTCTTCTTCGTTTTCCTCATTTTTAAGAACAAGCTCTTTTGTTTCTTCAAAATATTTTTCTGCTCCTGCGAGATCCTTTAATCTAAAAAGGACTAAAGCAATTTGTAAAGTAATTTCTGCATCATCAGGATATTTTTCCTTTAATTCGCTTAAAAAATTCAATCCATCTCTCACATCATTTTCATTTACCAATAAAGATTCAATTAAATTGTTTACAAAAATTTCTTGATCTGCCGCTAAGGTTGCAATTAAAGCAAAGCTTCTTTGCGCCAAACGCAAAAGATCTTCGTCCTTTTCTTCTTCTAATGTATCTTGCTTATACTCATTTAACGCGTAACATCCCAGATTGTTCAAAAGATTAAGAATTCTTCTGGCTCCGCGGGCCAAAACTTCCCTTGCTTCCTCGGCCTTACCCTGCTTAGCCAAAAAAAATCCAAACTTAAGATAATTATTGGCATTATCGGGGAAAAGCCAAATCATCAGCCTGTACCAATACTTGAGCATTTTTGCCTCCTTTTTGTTTTTTAATGTTCAATTTTTTGATTTTAAATCTTAGCAATAAAATTCTGTCTTGTCAAGGATATAAGCAAAAAACTTGACATTTATTTTTAAATAATTTAAACTCTAATTAATTATAATTTTATTAACTTCTTTACGAAGGCTTGTTAAAAACATAAAAAAAGTTTTTATCAGGTTAACCTTAAATAAAATCTCCTGTTTAAGGGGAATTCTTTATTTATAAGAATGCGAATCTGCGAATGAGCTACGAATCTACAAATATTTTACAGTATACCCATAGCTCCCATAGCGCTTCTTCCTCTTGTTAAGTTATTTGTAGCTCTGCAGTTTATCCGTAGATATATAACAAAATTATGACCAAAGATAATAAAAAAACAACTGAAGACAAAAAATCAGAATTTGCGAAATTGATTGAAGATTCTCAATATTTAAAATTACCAAAAATTGGCGATGTTATAAAATGTAAAGTGATCAGTGCCTCAAAAACAGAAGTGCGACTTGATTTTAATGGCATAAAAACTGGCGTTGTCCGCGGACGAGAACTTTATAACGAATCTGAAGAATATAGCAAATTAAAACCAGGTGACACAGTTGAAGCGACAGTCATTGAATTAGAAAATGAAAAAGGCGAAATGGAACTTTCTTTCCGATACGCCGGCCAGCAAAAAGCCTGGAATAATCTAAAAGAATTAATGGAAAAAGAAGAAATTATCCCGGTCAAAGTTACTGATGCGAACAAAGGCGGATTAATGGTTAAAGTCGGACATATCAGTGGTTTTTTGCCTGTTTCTCAGCTTATTCCAGAACATTATCCGCGGGTTGAAGGCGGTGATAAAAATAAAATTTTAGAATTTTTGAAAAAATTTATTAATCAATCATTGCAAGTCAAAATTATTAATGCTGATGAAAAAGAAGATAAATTAATCGTCTCTGAAAAGGCTGCCTGGGAAGAATCTCAAGAAAAAGCTGTTTCTAAATACAAAACAGGCGACAAAGTTAAAGGCAAAGTTACTGCAGTTACTGATTTCGGCGCTTTTGTTGAATTTAACGATAAAATGGAAGGATTAATTCATATTTCAGAATTAGCTTGGCAAAGGATTGATGATCCACGTGATTTTATTAAGGTCGGTGATAAAATAGAAGCCGAAATAATTAATATTGACGGCACTAAAATATTTCTTTCCAGCAAAAAATTAAAAGAAGACCCATGGAAAGATGTAGCCCAAAAATATAAAGTTGGTGATAAAGTTAAAGGCACTGTTTTAAAGGCAAACCCGTTTGGTCTTTTTGTTGAACTGGATAAAGATATTCATGCTTTGGCGCATATTTCAGAACTTTCAAACAAACCTATCGATAATTTAGATGAAATTGCCAAACCCGGTGATACTTTAGAATTTAAAATTATTTCCATTGAGCCAGAAGAACACCGATTAGGCCTAAGCCTTAAAGCTTTGAAAGAAAAACCAAAGGCTGAAAAAAAATCCGAAAACGAAAGAGATAAAGAAAAAGAAGATAAAAAATCAGAGAAAAAGAAAAAAAAGAAAGAAATATCAGAAAAAAAGGCCGAGAAAGAAGAAACGTCACCAAAGGCAAAAAAGAAAGAAAAAAACCCTGTTAAAGCTGAAAAGAAATAAAATATTACAAATCCCCAGCGCCGTCCGGCCAATTGGCCGGGCGGCGCTTTTTTTATTAGACAATTTTACAATTTTATAAATTATCCACAAAAATTTGCTTTCTTTTAATTTTTTATTTATAATATTTTATAGAAGGGTTTGCGGCCGCAGCCCATTTGCGATAAAGGAGGGGCACTTTATGTGCCAGAAACGTCAACCCAAGCAAAGGAGACGAAGTATGGCAAGAGACGGACCGAAACTGGCAGCAAGAAGTGAAAGCAAGGGAAGAGCCCAAAAGGGAAAAGTGGCTCACGAAGTAAAATAAGGCAAAGAAGCGGCCTGAAAAGTCATTGGCGCAGGATTCAAAGGAGACTCGCCATGAAAATTGACTATGGTTAGCAAAATATTAATCTCTTTCTAAAAAAATTCGAATGTGGCAATTGTTATTCATCAAGCTTATACAACATAGGCGAGAACAAACCAACAAATAAAACCCCTAACTAAGGGGCAGTGTAAATTAAAAGGGACGCACTGCCCCTTTTTCATTTAGCGAAACTTTGTCTCTGTGTTATAATTAAATTAGCCTTTTTTTCATAATATACAAATTTACCAATAAACTGCTATAAAATTATGAAACTTCATTTTTACGGCGGAGCCAAAGTCGTCACTGGCGCAAACTATCTCCTTGAAGTCGGTAAGACTAAAATTCTGGTTGATTGTGGCATGTTTCAGGGCTCAAAAGAATTACATGATTTAAATTATGAAAATTTCCCCTATGACCCAAAAAAAATCAATTATGTTTTTATAACCCATTCTCATTTTGATCATTGTGGCCGTTTAGCTAAACTAGTTAAAGACGGCTTTAAGGGCAAAATTATTTGTACACCTCCTACCCGTGATTTAATGGCTGTCGCTCTGGCTGATAGTGTTCATTTACTTGCTGAAGAAGCGAAAGAACTAAAGATAGAGCCACTATATAACGAAAAAGATCTACTAAAAATGCTGAGCCTGATTAAAGCTCATGAATATGATAAAAAAATAAAACTTACGTCTAATATAGCATTTCGCTTAAAAGAAGCTGGTCATATCTTGGGTTCTAGCATGGTGGACTTTTGGTTAAAAGAAGGCAATAAAAAAATAAAAATAACTTTCACTGGCGATTTGGGTAATCCGCCCACACCGCTGCTAAAACCAATTGCTCCGATTAATAAAACAGATTATTTGGTCATTGAATCAGCTTATGGCGACCGGCTTCATGAAAGCAAAGAGCAGAGAAAACTTCTTTTAGAAAGGACCATTGAAGATATAATTACAAGAAAAGGAGTATTAATGATTCCTTCGTTCGCTTTGGAACGCACTCAGGAATTGCTTTATGAATTAAATGATTTAATTGAAAATAGCCGTGTCCCCAGAATCCCTATTTTTATTGACAGCCCCTTAGCGATCAAAATAACTGATGTCTACAAAAAACATCAAAAATATTTTAATAAAAAAACCAAATATATCATAAGCGGGGGGGATGATATTTTCAGTTTCCCAGGTTTAAATTTCACACCAACCACTCAAGAATCAAAAGATATCATAAAAACACCACCACCCAAAATTATTATTGCTGGTTCTGGCATGTCAACTGGTGGCCGCATCTTATTTCATGAAAAAGAATATTTATCAGATCCTAATAATATGTTTTTAGTCATTGGTTTTCAGGTCGAAGGAACTTTGGGACGAAAAATTTTAGAAGGAATGCCAGTAGTTAATATTTTGGGTAGGCAAATTAAAAATAAAGCGGAAATCCGGGCAATTGGCGGCTATTCAGCTCATGCTGATCAAAAACAATTATTAAATTTTATTAAAAATATTAAAAAACCTATTAAAAATGTTTTTGTGGTTCAGGGTGAAAGAAAACCAGCCGAAGAATTAAAAAGAGTAATCAAGGCCAAGCTGCTTATTGAGGCAACCGTACCAAAATATGAACAAACTATAGAATTATTATAACCAAAAGCTGACCGGTCAATGACCGGTCAGCTTTTTTAAAAAACTTCGAAGATTTTTCAGCTCACAGCTGAATTTTTTTATTTTTCTTTGCCTTCTTCCGGCTGAATCAGTTTAACACTCACAAAAGAATTATTTTTCAAACCAATCGTTCTAACCAAATGCCTAATCGCACTGATATTTCTACCTTGTTTACCAACCAAACTGCCAAGATCTTCAGGATCAGCATGGATTGTTAATAAAACTCCTCGTTCATTAACAGTTCTTTCAACCTTAACTTTTTTAGGGTTATTAACCAGCATTTTAATTAAAGTTTCTAAAAATTTCTGGTCTTCATTTGCCATAACTTCTTAAGTTAATAAATTAACAAAAGATACTAAAATGACCTTTAAAAACTATATGAATGCTTATAACGTTATAATACCATATTTTATGATATTAAATTAAAGTTGTCAATATATTAGCAAACAATGTCAACGGGAAGTTAAAATGTCCTATTCTCAGGGAAGTTAAAATGTCCT
>CAZPVP010000006.1:0-36230 GCA_964590345.1 uncultured Gammaproteobacteria bacterium
AGTTATTTCTTAGATATCTTCTATTATACCTGTGACTTTTGCTTTATTATACCCTATTACAAGGCGTTGACAAAACACGAAAAATGTGCTATAATGCAAGTATCAAAATAAAGTGCTTTAAATAAATCAAACTTTAGCAAAGGGGGCCTTTCATGAAAAAATTCTTAACTAAAATCGCCAACGAAATGAACACCACGTCCAGAACTATCCTATTAGTCCTAATCGGCCTTGTGGGATTTACTGCTTCCATTATCATCGCCAGAGATATGCATAACTCCCGTCTTTCACCCACTTCTCTGCCAAATGAAATAAAAAGCTATGAAGGCCGAACAATATTAACTGGTGAGGTGACGGGTATGCCAGTCTATTTATCTGCCGAAAGCGGATTAGGACTTGTCACTGTCAAGGTTGATGGCATTGCCAAGAAAAACATTGTCACTGCCATAATCAACCTAGATAAAAAAATTACTGACGGTGACAAGGTTGCACTCAAAAGCTACAACATCTCTCCGCAAAGCAATTTCGGCGATCAATTCCGAATAGCTGAAAAGATTCATTGACCCAAATTTACTAAATTTAAGGACGCATCCGCGTCCTTTTTTCTTTTTCTGGAAAATTTTGGTAAACTTAAAAGGCAAGCGGATGTACAAATTTTTTACTAATTTTACAAATTTGTATATTTATACCTTATTCGTAAATTCGCCTTCTTTATGAAAATCGCCATCATTTCTGACTCTCATGATAATTGGCCTAATATTGAAAAGGCCATAAAATATTTAAACAGACAAAAAATCCGCGTAATTATTCACTGCGGAGATGTTTGCGCTCCTTTGACTTTGGAAGAAATGACTAAATTATTTAAAGGCGATCAAATTCACTTAGTTAACGGCAATGTAGACGGTGACATTGAAGGATTTAAACGCGTTGCTAAAAAATATAAAAAACTTAAATTTTACGGCCAAACCGGCAAAGTTGAGATTGCCTGCCCGCCAAAGCCCGAAGAGCGAAGGCGGGATGGCTTAAAAATGGTTTTTTGCCATTTTCCTTTTGTGGCAAAAAAAATAGCCAAATCCGGCAAATACGATTTTGTTTTTTATGGCCATACGCACAAACCATGGACTGAAAAAATCAAACAAACAGAAATATTAAACCCGGGTACTTTAGCCGGACTTTTTTCCAAAGCTACCTTTGCAGTTTTTGATACTGAAACCCAAAAAGCAAATTTAATCTTACTCGAAAAGATATAAAAGCATTTTGCCTGACGAAAAATTATTCGTAGATTCGTTGCCTATTCGCCTGCCCACCGAAGCTTTAGCTAAAGCGGATAGTAGATTCGCATTATATATAAAAAAAGACGTCTTGGGGAAAGACATCTAAAAATTGGACAAAAGGACGAAGCATGCTCCTTTTTAAAAAATTCTGCGCAGAAACAGAATGAGATTAAACCCCCAAGGGATTGGCAAACCCTTGTCCCATTCGATTATTTATATTTTAACAAATTAAAAGCGCTTCATTAAAGAAGGATTCTTTTGTTTAACCTACTGGCCGACAGACAGAGCAAAGCTTAATGAACGTAATTGATTAATATCAAAAATTTTTTTGCACTTGGCACAACGCACCTCAAGTAAATTACAGGTCGTTAACTTTTCTCCGCACAAAGGGCAACCTTTTTTAATTATTTTCTCTTGCAATTTGATTAAGCGATCGTATTCTAGCCCCATTTTTTTTATTTGTTCTTTACTCATTTTCCCTCCTTGTGATTTGTGGCTTCAATTCTTTTCATTGCCTTTTAATTTTACAAAAAAAGACAAAATGTTTTTAGAATTCAAAGCCTATGTCCAGCAAACTTTTAAATTTTTTGCTATACTATATATAACATACGAAATTACTAATTATATACGAATATGCAAATTACTCTGTTTTTATGAATATTCGTATATTTGTAAAAATTTCGTATTTTCGTAAGGATAAAGGCGTAATCAATTATCATTATATTATTCTATCACAAACCATAAAATTATCCAATAAACATTTTAATTAATATTAATTTTGTAAACTATGATAGAAATTTTAATTATTACCGGTAAATTGGCCTTGGCTATTGCTCTCGGCTGGGTTATTGGCTTGGAGCGCGAACTTTCAGGCAAAGAAGCTGGCACCAGAACTTTAGCTTTAGTCACAATGGGCTCAACTTTGTTTACTGTAATATCCCTCTATGGCTTTGGGCAATATTCTAATGTTGACCCCAGTAGAATAGTCGGCCAAATTCTTGTCGGCATTGGCTTTATTGGCGCCGGCTTAATTATCTTTGAAAAGCATCGTGTTGAAGGACTAACAACAGCAGCGGCTTTATGGGCTACAGCTGCTGTAGGTGTGGCTGTTGGTATTGGCTGGTATCTTGTGGCTATAATTTCTTCCATCTTAATCTTTGCTTTACTTTTTATTATTGGCCGAATGGAATATAAATATCTTAAGAAAAAAACATTATGGGGTTTATTCGAGAAAAAACAAAAAAAGAAGTGGTGGTTTTAATTAAAAAAACTGGTCACGTTTTATTAAAAGAACTCCAAAAAGGCACCCGGCCAAAAGCTAAATTCAAAAGCAAGCATGAAATTGTTACTCGCGCTGATTTTTTAGCTGAAGAAATTATTTTAAAAAAATTAAGGGCTTTAACACCTAATTGGCAGATTGTTTCCGAAGAAAAAGGTGATAATCATAAAAAAGCTGACTATCTTTGGCTAGTTGATCCACTTGATGGCACGACTAATTTTTATATGGGCAATCCATTATTTGCCGTCCAAATTGCTTTAATCTATAAAAATGAACCTCTTTTGGCTTATCTTTATGCTCCTGCTATAAATGAATTTTATTTTGCAGAAAAAGGCAAAGGCGCTTTTTTGAATAATAAAAAAATCAGGGTTTCTAATCATAAAACACCTGATGTGCTTTTAACTTATTGCCATGGACATAATCAAGCTGCTAAGAAAAAAGCCCTTAAACTTTATACGCATTTCAAATTAAATAATTTTAAAATTCGTCTTTTAGGCAGCGCTGCAATTGAATTTGCCTGGGTAGCGAAAGGGCGAACAGATGCTTATTTTTCACCTGGTGCCAGCCTTTGGGATGTTGTGCCAGGTGTTTTATTAGTTAAAGAAGCTGGCGGTAAAATTTATAATTTTAAAGGGCAACCATGGGATTTAAAATCTAAAAATGTTTTTGCTAGTAATGGCAAAATTGACAAACAGCTTTTAAAATTTTTAAAAACAATCTAATTTATTAAAATTATGCTAAGAACAATTATCACCATTATTGCCTTTTTATTTTTTGCTGTCTTTATTGCTATTATCTTTACTTTATTTTTTACACCAAAAGAAAAACTACGCTATGAAGGATGCGTTCTTCTACAAAATCCAAAAACTCTAGAAGTTGACTGCTTTGGCTGCGCCAATGGTGTTTGTAAAGATGCACCCAAAGATTGGGTTTTATATGAAAAACCAGAGATTGGCGCTCCTTACGCTTGTTACGAAACAGAACAAGGTTGCCAATTAGCTCAATAATTGCGGAATAAAAAATTAAATGGTAAGAATAAAAAATATGATTGAAAAAATTTATACTATTAAAGTAATTCCCAACTCAAAAGTTAATAAAATTGTTGAACAAAAAGATGATTTTTTAAAAATAAAACTAAATGCTTTGCCCAAAAAAGGCAAAGCTAACCGTGCTTTGATAGAATTTTTAAGTCAGGAATTTAAAATTACAAAAAATAAAATTCAAATACTAGCTGGTGAGATGTCTCGAATAAAAATGGTAAAAATTGATTTTTAATCTTTCACAAACAAACAAAAAACCGCCGTAATTGGCGTTTTTTATTTACAATTTTTTTTCATAATGCTGAAAATTCATTCCTCATGCTCTTCAGGGACTGGATCGTGGCCGCCTTTTGACCATGGATGACAACGAATTAATCTTTTTAACCCCAACCAGCTGCCCTTAATAACTCCATATTTTGAAATCGCTTGGAGAGTGTATTGGCTGCAACTCGGATAAAATTTGCAGCCCCAAAAGGGGAATATTTTAGCTAAAGGCCCATGATCAAAAGAAAGGGTTTTTTGATATAATTTTATAGCCAACAAAACTGCTAATTTTATTTGATAACTTAAAAATTTAAAAAGTTTTTTCATATTAATTGGGCTTTCTTAAAAACGTTAAATAAATTTTTTTCAATTTCTTGTTGCTTTAAAACTTTACCTTGTTCATTAATTATTTTAGGCGAAACAATAATAACAATATCATAGCCTTTTTCTGTTTTATTCAACAATAGCCTAATAATTTCTCGAATTCGTCTTTTAATCAAATTTCGCTGATTAGCCTTTTTGCTAACCTTATTGGAAACAATGATTCCAAAGCGGGAAAAAGGCAATTTATTTTTTATTCGCTTAATCAACAAAACAGGGGAATAAATAGTCTTTCCATTCATAACTGCCTCAAATTCTTTATTTTTAGTTAAGCGATATTTTTTTGCTAGCATATAACTTATTATAAAAAAACTAGGACTTTTTGCCCAGCTTTTTTATTTTTTACCTTTCCGCTCTTGCGAAACCGATAATCTCGTCCTTTTCTTTTTTCTTCTGTTTTTTATAATCTGTTTACCGTTTTTATTTTTCATCCTAGCACGAAAACCATGTGTTTTTACCCGTTTTTTTCTTTTAGGCTGATATGTTCTTTTAGGCATAATTTCTTAAATATAAAGTTTAAAAAGTGATAAAATTAAAAACACCCTTAATTAATACTTCAAATTTTAATTATATAAATCATATCACTTGTGGAAAAATTTGTCAAAACAAAATTTTTATATTAAAATAAATCCACAAAATATTAACAAACTATAAACATTTAGCGCCCTTGACCTTGTTTTTTTATATGTTTAATTATGTTAAACTATTTTTATATAATATTATCTAAAACAAAAGCCTACTTAAATACCAGGGTACTATGAATACACAAAAAATATGGCAAGCCGTGCTTGGCGAACTCGAGCTTTCTCTTAGCCAGGCTAATTTTACTACTTGGTTTAAAGGTACTTTTATTTTAGAAATGGATGACAAGAAAGTAATTATCGGTGTACCCAATGCTTTTACTAAAAGTTGGCTAGAAAAAAAATATACAAGTGACATTTTAAAAGCACTTCGCAATATTACTGAAACAAATTTAAAAGAAATTGATTATAAAGTTGCTTCTATCAAAAAAAGTTCCCCCAAAGAAATCTCTGAAACCACCATTCAGGACCAAACACCACAAGAAAAAGAACTAGTAAAAAAAATTGGTCAAATTAATGGGCAAAAACCAAGTAATGCTTTTGGGCTAAATCCAAAATATACTTTTAATACATTCATTGTTGGAAAAAACAATGAATTAGCCAAAGCGGCCTCTTTGGCGGTCACTGCTAATCCTGGCTTAACTTATAACCCTCTTTTTATCTATGGTGGTGCTGGCCTTGGTAAAACTCATCTTTTACAAGCCATTGGTCATGAAACATTAAAAAATGCACCAAAAAATAAAATTCTTTATATTACCTGTGAAAAATTTACTAATGATTTTATAAATTCTGTTTCTAATGGCAAAGCGACTAGTTTTAAAGATATTTATCGTTCGGTTGATGTCCTGCTAATTGATGATATTCAATTTTTAGCTGGCAAAGAAGGCACCCAAGAAGAATTTTTCCATACTTTTAATTCCTTGCACCAAAATAACAAACAAGTGGTTATTTCCTCTGATCGTCCGCCAAAAGCTATCCCTGCTTTAGAAAATCGGCTTTTAAGCCGTTTTGAATGGGGCATGATCGCTGATATTTCTTTGCCTGATCTAGAAACCCGGTTGGCTATTTTAGAAGCAAAAATGAATGAAAAACAATATGCTATAGAAAAAAATATTTTAAATTATCTGGCCGCTAATATTTCTAATAATGTCCGCGAACTTGAAGGGGCGCTAAATAGAATTATCGCTTTTCATCAATTAAATAATACTACGCCAACATTAGAATCAGTAAAAAAAATCTTAACTAACTTAACAACAAATCTACAAAAAAAATCATTAACACCAAAAGATATTGTCCAAACAGTGGCCAACTTCTATGATGTTTCTGTTGACGATATTGTCGGCAAATGCCGTGAAAAAAAGCTTGTTATCCCGCGCCAAATTATAATGTTTTTATTAAGAGAAGAAATAAAAAGCTCCTTTCCATCTATTGGTCAGGAATTAGGCGGTCGCGATCACACTACAGCTATGCACGCTGTTACTAAAATCAAAAATGATTACGATAATGATGAAAGAACTCGTCGCGAAATAGAACAAATAAAACAACGGTTATATAATTTATAATTTGTGCAAAAAAAGTTTATAAAAAAGAAAAAACCTGGGATAAGCTCTGTAATTTATTTTTAAAAAATCCTCATAATTAGTTGATAAAAATGTTGATAAAAATAACGATTATCCCCAATAAAAAACACCTGTTCTTTTTACTAACAAATAAAACACAAGTATTTTAAAAGTTTTTTCAGAACTTATTAACAAAAATTTTGCGATCTTTTATTTTAAACTTAGCAAAAAAATAGTTTTTATTTATTTTTATTCACAGACTTTATTATTATAATTCATAAATAAATAAAATATTAATTAATAACTAACAAAGTTTATGAAAATTTCCTGTACACAAAAAAATTTAAATCAAGGTTTAAACATAGTTTCACATATTGCTAGCAAAAACACATCTTTGCCAATTTTAAATAATGTTTTAATAAAAGCAGAAAAAGGTGTTTTAAGTTTAATTACAACCAATTTGGAAGTAGGCATAAATTGTCAAGTCCGTGGCAAAATAGAGAAAGAGGGGGCTTATACGGTTAACTCAAGGCTTTTTAATGATTATATTAATTTATTACCTAATAAAAAAGTAGATATAGAAGTAAAAGATGACTCATTGGAAATAAAAACAGAACAGCAAGAAACAAAAATAAAAGGCAATAGTGCTGAAGAATTTCCTTTAATTCCCCAAGTCGAGAGAAAAAATGCTTATATTTGCAACGTACAGGACTTAATCAAGGCTTTTTCCCAAATTCTGTTTGCTGTTTCTGTCGCCGAAACAAGACCAGAAATTGCAGGTGTTTATTTTAATTTTAAAGATAATTTTTTAACATTAGCTACTACTGATAGTTATCGTTTGGCGGAAAAGAAAATAAAATTAAAAGAAAAGGTAAAAGAAGAAAAAGAAGTTATCATTCCAGCTAAAACAAGCCAAGAATTGTTTAGAATTCTTTCTAATTTAGTCAGCATTCAAGAAGATTCAGATGAAGAAGAGCAAGGCCTGCAACAAATAGAAATTTATTTTGAAGATAATCAGGTGCTTTTTGTTTTTGATAACATTGAATTAGTTTCAAGAATTATTGAAGGGCAATATCCAAATTATAGCCAAATCATTCCTACTGATTATAAGACAAAAGCATTGATAAATATTACTGACTTTATCAAGGCAACCAAAACAGCATCATTGTTTTCTCGTGCCGGTATTTTTGATATTAATTTAGAACTAAAAGACGGGGAATTGATTGTTTCCTCAACTAATAATCAATTAGGCGAAAACAAGTCAAATGTTGAAAGCAGCGTTGAAGGAGAGGATAATAAAATTGTAGTTAATTATCGTTATTTATTAGACGGTTTACAAAATATGGACGCTTCAGAAGTTATTTTTGAAATGACTGATCTTGCCAATCCCTGTCTTTTAAAACCAGCTGAAAGCCTCCCTAAAGGAGAAGCGCCAGTAGCTTCGGAAGATTATCTTTATATTATTATGCCAATAAAGCAGTAATCTTTGTTTTTTCCTTTTGGTGATTAAAAAAGAAGCATTTTAAGATGCTTCTTTTCGTGCTAAAATTAAAGCAGTATGAAATGCCAGAAAGAAAAAAATTCCATTTCTTGTAATTGTACATATCTTTGTGATAAAAATGGGCTGTGTTGTCAATGCATTGCTTATCATAGAAAAAGAGAGGAGCTGCCAGCTTGTTATTTTACGTCGGAACAAGAAAAGACCTATGATCGCTCAATTGAAAATTATTTAAAATTAAATTACTAATTTATTAAATTTATGCCCAAATTGGTTTTTGACATTGAAACCATCGGTGAGGACTGGGAAAGCATGGATGAAGCAACGCAAAAATCTTTAACATATTGGTTAAAAAAAGAAGCATATTCAGAAGAGGCTCATGAAGTGGCGTTAAAAAATATTAAAGATGGCCTTGGGTTCTCACCCTATACCGGAGAGATTGTCGCTATTGGTGTGTTAGAAGTGGAGACAAACAAAGGAGCTGTTTATTTTCAAGCACCAGGAGCGGAGATAGAAGATTTTGAAGAAAACAACATTAAATATCGAGCTTTAACCGAAAAAGAGATGCTCTCCAATTTTTGGCAAGGCATTTTGGAATACGACGAATTTATTAGTTTTAACGGCAGGAGTTTTGATGTGCCTTTTTTAATTATTCGTTCAGCTATCCATGGAATAAAGCCAAGTAAAGACTTGATGTCCAACAGGTATTTGAACAATCAAAAATTTAATGCTTTGCATGTTGATTTAATGGATCAGTTAAGCTTTTATGGCGCAGTGCAAAGAAAACCGAAACTCCATTTAGTTTGTCGGGCGTTTGGCATAAAAAGCCCCAAGGAGGATGGTGTTGACGGGGACGAAGTAAAACCATTATTTGAGGCGAAAGAATATAAAAAAATCGCGAAATATAATTTGGGGGATTTAAATGCAACTAAAGAATTATATGAAAAATGGGATCAATTTATTAATATTAAATAAATTTAAAATTAAAAATTCAAAAGCGTAATTTGAAATTTAAAAATTAAATTTTTTAATTTAAGTTATGTTGTGGCTGTATATAACAATTATTGCGTATTTACTTTTTGCCTTAGCTAATATTGGCGATAAGTTGGTCGTCAGCAAATTTAAGACAAAGCCGATTGTCTTTGCTTTTTATGTTGGTTTTATGGGTATTGGGACATTAATTTTTGTTCCTTTTGGCGTTATAATGCCAGAATTAAGTCAAATTTTTTGGTCATTTTTAGGCGGTACAGCCTTTGTTATGGCTTTATTTTGTATGTATAAGGCAATTGATGCAGGTGAAACAACAAAAGCAATTACATTGTTGGGTAGCTCTAGCCCAATTTTTACTTTTTTTCTCTCATATTTATTTTTAGATGAACGTTTGAGCTTGAAACAGATAATAGCTTTTATTATTTTAGTTCTGGCTATAATTACAATTTCTTGGCCACTAAAGAGCAAAAAAGAAAAAGTAAATAAAGGATTAATTTTTTGGGGGATTTTAGCTGGTTTAACATTTGCTGTTAGTTATGTTTTGGCTAAATACGTTTATTTTTATCAGCCCTTTATTTCTGGTTTTGTTTGGATTAGAATCGGGGGTTTTTTAACAGCTGTTATAATTTTATTAATTCCAAGAAATAGAAAATTAATTAAAATTGATTGGCAAATGCCCAAAAAACAAAAAGGCATTTTGATTTTAGCCATTCAGGCTTTTGGCGGATTAGGCGTTATTGGTCAAAATTATGCTTTTTCTCTTGCTAGTGCCACTTTGGTTAACGCTTTACAAGCAGTGCAGTACGCTTTAGTTTTTGTTTTGGCAAGCTTGCTGGGCTTTAAATACCCGGTTTTAAAAGAAAAGTTAAACTGGAAACAAGTTTTACAAAAAATTGCGGCTATAATTTTAATAGCCATTGGTTTATATTTTATAACTTTAAAATAAATTTATGGTTAAAGAAAAAAAGAGAAAAATATTAAAGATAATCGCATTTATTATTATTTTTTTTATCATTGCTTTTTTTATAAATTTTTATGTATTAGCTATAAAAAGCTATGATCCCAATAGACAAATTGATTATGGCGTAACTTTTTCTCCTAAATTTGCTGAATATCTTGGTTTAGACTGGCAAGAAGCGTATTTAGCATTATTAGAGGATTTAGACGTAAAATATATTAGAATTCCGACTTATTGGGAAAAAATTGAGCCAATTAAAGGGCAATATGATTTTAAGCAAGTAGATTGGATGATTAATGAGGCAGAAAAAAATGATGCTAGAGTAATCTTGGTTATTGGTCGAAGACAGCCACGTTGGCCAGAGTGTCACGATCCTGTTTGGTTGGGATATATTAGTAAAGAAGAGCAGCGAAAAAGACTTTTGAAAAATATTGAGACAGTGGTAAATCGTTATAAGCAACGTAAAATAATTGAAATTTGGCAAATTGAAAATGAGCCGTTTTTAGATTTTTTTGGCGAATGTCCTCATATGACAAAGAAAGAGCTGCGAGAAGAGATCGATTTGGTTAAGTCTTTGGATAAACGCAAAATTTTAATTACTGATTCAGGAGAATTAAGTTCTTGGTATCCGGCGATTAAAATGGGCGATTTGTTTGGCACAACTTTATATCGGATGACTTATAATAGATATATCGGTTATTGGCATTATTTTTTTGTACCAGCTTCTTTTTATAGAGTTAAAGCATATATTTGGCAAAAGCCCCAAGTGGCCACTTATATTGCTGAATTACAAGCTGAGCCATGGTTCCCCGAAGGTCCTTTAGAATCACCCGTTAAAGAGCATTATAAGTCAATGAATGCCGAACAATTAAAAAAGAACGCAGAATATGCTAATAAAACTAATTTTGAGCGAGCTTATTTTTGGGGAGCAGAATGGTGGTATTGGTTAAAAACAATGCATGAGGATGCGTCTGTTTGGGAAACGGCTAGACAATATTTTGAATAGGATTGACATATTAACTTTTTTGAGTTAAAGTATTGTAATACTTAATAAAAAAAGGAGGTGGAGGATGGTTTCTATACGTAATATAGAAAAGTATTTAAACGATCATCCTGAATTATGGGCGATACGTGAATCAATCATGAAAAGAGCAAGGCAGTATGCCGAACCTAATAGTGGCATAATTTCTGGGGGGGCTGTTACTCGTTTTATTTTAGGTGAAATAGCTAAAGATTTTTTTAATGAAATCTTATCAGAGGATCTTCATCGGCAAATGTTTAATGAAGATGTCAAAAAGCTTACAAACTCTCCGTAAAAAGAGAGTTTTTAAGTTCAAAAAACTTGATTTATGCACATTTTTAAATATTGGGCTATTGACAAAACAATTAATAATTGATAAAAAGAAGATAGTAAAGAAAAAAATATGCAAAAGAAAAATAGTCTACAAATTAACACTGAAAGACATTACAGAAAGATAGTCAGCTGGCTAGGTTATTTTTTAGTATGTTTAAAAAGATAAAATTTCAAAATAGTTCAGATAGATAATAAAAAATAGTCATAGCCAATGGCTATTTTTTATTTAAAAACTAGGCCGTGTTTAGGCCGGAAAGGAGGTAAATTATGGACAGCATTGGTGGTCGGAGAACCGGCGGACACAAAGATGGTGGCTATTAAAATTAGCCTAATAACCGGTAACCGCCGCGGCTGGCTCATTAGAGCCAGCCGCGGCACAACCCTTTTAAATTTAATAATTTAAATATGAAAACCGAAAAAATATTAGAAAAATTAATCCGATTTAACACAGTTGAAGATAAAGAAAATCTAAAAATTAATAAATTTTTGGCTGACTTTTTAATGCCTTTGGACTTTAAAATCCAGCAGATTAAAGATAAAAGAACTGGCAGAGTTAATTTGTTAGCTAAATATAATCGGAATAAAAAAACATTTTTAACTTTTTCAGGGCATACTGATACTGTACCGGCGAGCAAATTTTGGGCATGTGACCCTTTTAAATTAACGCAAAAAGGCCATAAGTTTTTTGGCTTGGGTACGACTAACATGAAAGGCGCGATTGCAGTAATTTTAGCTGTAGTTAAGCAGCTGGATTTAGGCAAATTGAAAAAAGGAATTAATTTGGTATTTACTTATGGCGAAGAAAAAGATTTAAGCGGTATTCAGAATTTTTTGAAAAAAGTTAAACTAAAAACCAAATATATTGTTTTGGCTGAAGATACCGGATTAAAACCTCGTGTTGCTTCAAAAGGAGCTTATGCGCTTAAAATAGAATTTATCGGCAAAGAAGCACATGGCTCAGAGGCAAATAAGGGAATTAACGCTATATTATTAGCTCAGGATTTTATAGTGCGGGTAAATAAATTATTTGAGAAAATAAAGATTCAGAAAGATTCACTTTTTGAAATACCATTTGCAACCATAAATATAGCTAAAATTACAGGTGGCGATTTAATTAATCGTGTACCAGCTTATTGTTGTTTAGAATTAGAATACAGAACTATTAACGAAAAACAAGGAATTAAAATATATCGGGCAATTTTGAAAATTTTGCGTTCAATGAAATGTAAATTTAAAATTAGCTTGAATTTACAACTTCAGCCAATGATCACTAAAAATAAGAAATTTGTTAATGTTATTGCCACATTAACTCAAGCTAAAATTTATGGTGGCAATGGGACAACTGAATGGTCGTTTTATAATAAATATGGTTATGAATGCATAATTTTAGGCCCAGGCAATGACAATGCGCATGAGCCGAACGAATATATTACAAAAGAACAGTTAGATAGGGGTGTTGAAATTTATAAAAAAATAATTGAAAAATATTGTAAGTAAATAAAAAGCGCCCCGCACCTTTTTGTTTGCAAAAAGGTGCGGGGCGCTAAGAGTATCTTTTTTTTAATCCAAAATATTTATTATTAAGGAAGAAGATTGGCTTTTTGTGCCGTCTTTTTCCGATATTTCAGCATAAATAGAATAATTGCCCGGTCCAGGAGAATTTTGCCAGGAAATGCTTAACAAATCATTGTTAAATTCTACAACTTCGCCAATTTGTCTGGGGATATTCTCTCCAGCCGGCAAGTAATAAAAAATTACCTTTTCTAATATTTTTGTCTTACTCAAAGAAAAATCAAGATTTAAAGGAAAATTAGAACTATAAAATGAAGCATTTTGCCTTGGACTTAGCCAATTAACTTGCGGTGCAACCTTGGGCAATTTTAAATTTAATTCAATTTGTACTGAATTAGCATTATCAATGTCATCATAAGCGGTTACTTTTAATTTGTGATAGCCATTGGCAACATCTAGGGCGTTAACCTTTAAATTAAAGGGGTGATTACGGCTAATGCCGACAACTTCTCCATTTAATTCGTATTGTACCCGACTAATCCCTCTCAGTGCAGAAGCGTTGACTTCAAAAGTAATGGGATAATTTTCAATTGTTGCATTATTTTTTGGTGAAATTAAAGTTATGGTTGGCATATTTTCAGGCACGTGCAAATCATCGTATTCTGTTGGTGGTTCTTCTCTGGTAAATTCTTCGCCTTTTTCTTCAGCTTGTTTTTTTAGCCAGTTTTCAATCGCTTCTTCCCAAGGTTTATACATGGGGTCTTCGGCTGGATTTTCCGGTGGCGGACCAGTCGGATCATTTTTATTTACATAATGCAAGATACAATGATCTTGGCGATAGGTCTTTTTTTCAATATAAGATTCCGGAGTTAAAGGTGTAGCCAGTTTGCCAGAAGCCTTATCTATCTCTACTTCTACTTCACCGTTTATTTCGCCGCGCAAAACAGGATGTAAGTCCTCACTGATTGGTGCTGGATTTTTAAAATATTCAACAGGCGTATCTGTTAAAATTTTTCGCATATATTCATTCCAAACAGGAGCTGCAACACTGGCACCAGTTGCCGAGCCTTTCATGTCAGTGCCATCACTATTGCCAACCCAGACGCCAGTGACAAAAGAAGGTGTATAGCCGATTGTCCAGGCATCATTATTGTCATTAGTAGTGCCAGTTTTGGCACAAACCGGACGATTAGGCAATGTTAAAGCAGAGCCAGCGCCAAAAGCCCAGGCTCGGGCGCTGTCATCAGATAAAACATTATTAATTTGCCTTGCGGTATTACTGCTTAAAACTTTGTGTTTTTTTTCTTGGAATTCTTCTAAAGTTTTACCATCTTTATCTTCAACTTTTAAAATTGGAGTTACTTCAGTCCGTTCGCCATCGCGGGCAAAGGCAGTAAAGGCACCGACATGATCAAGCAATTTAACTTCACAGCCGCCTAAAACTAAAGATAGGCCGCATTGACTCTTTTCATTAATAGTGGAATAACCCATTCGTTCCATTAAATCTTTAACATTATTAATCCCAGCTAAATATAAGGTTTTAACAGCTGGAATGTTCAAAGATCCGCCAAGTGCTTTACGCATAGTGATAGGACCGCGTTCTTTTAAATCATAATTTTTTGGTGTATAAGGTTTTGGTGTAGAAGGGAAAGTAGTTTCAACATCATATAAGACGGTTTCAGGAGTAAATCCTTTTTCAAAAGCAGCCGCATAAGCAACTGGCTTGCCAGAAGATCCAGGCTGTCGTGGCATGATTGTGACATTCACTTGGCCATCAATTTCCTCGTTATTAAAATCCATTGAACCAACCATGGCTAAAATTTCACCGGTTTTAGCATCAACCGAAGCCAAAGCAGCATTACTGGCGCCATATTCTTTTATTCTATCCTTAGCATTGTGTACGGCTTCTTCAGCGAATTCTTGTTTCTCTACATCTAATGTGGTGATTACTTTTAAGCCGCCTTGTTCCAAAACTTTTTCGCCCAATTTTTCAGCTAAAACTTCCCGGACATAAAAAACAAAATGCGGTGCTGTTATGCCAGTAATGTTTTCTTTTTTAAACTCTATTTTTTGCTTTTTGGCGGCTTCAGCCTCTTCTTTTGTGATATGACCATCTTTAGCCATTTCGTCTAAAATCCAATGTTGACGCCAGTAAAGCTCATCAGTATGGGAACCATAAGGCGATAATCTGGTAGGTGCTTTTGGTAAAGCGGCTAAAATGGCGGCTTCTGCTAAGGTCACATCTTTAGCTGATTTGCCAAAAAAATAATTAGCCGCTGACTCAACGCCATAATTAACCGAGCCATAAGGGATTTCATTAAAATACATTTTTAAAATTTGGTCTTTACTAAAGTTTTTTTCAATTTGATAAGCCAAAATCCATTCTTTGATTTTTCTGGAAATTTTTCTTTCATTTGTTAAAATTGCATTTTTTACTAATTGTTGGGTTAAGGTGGAGCCTCCTCGGATACCTTTCCCGCGTAAAGGATCTATAATAACTGCTTGAAAAATAGAAAAAATATTAATACCATGATGTTCATAAAAGTGTTTGTCTTCGGCAGCTAAAGTCGCTTTTATGATGTAATTTGAAATTTCATCCAGTTCAACAATTGTTCTTTTTTCATCGCCATGAATTTCCCATAATATTGTTTCGCCAGTTCGATCATAAATTTTTGTTGATTCAGCTAAAATGCGATCAATTATTTTATCAGGATTTGGTAAGTCTTTTGAATACCAAGCTAAAGCGCCAATAAAAAAAATTCCGCCTAGTAAAACGCCAATAATGCCTAAAACAATCAGCCAGGAAATTAATTTTTTAATTAATTTTTTTCTTTTTCTTTTTTTTCGTGTTTTAGGGCTGATTCTTTTTTTTATTTTTTTGCCACTTTTTTTTAAATGTTTAATGGGCATAATGGATAAATTTTAAACTCTAAATCACAAATTCTAAACAAAATTTAAAATGCTTTGAATTTTATATAAACTTGGATTTTGCCAATCGTGGTTTCACCTTGACGAAGACAAAGGTTGGTGCTTGGTTATTGTTATTTAATAAAGATAGTATAGCTTATTTAAAAAATTTTTTCAATTCTTAGTTTTTGTTTTTTCTATATAATTTTTTGACTGCAGGTAAGTTAAGGCAACAGCTAAAGCGTCAGCAGCATCATCAGGCCTTGGTAATTGTTTAAGTTTTAAAATATTTTTGACCATTTGTTGCACTTGATTTTTATCAGCCTTGCCATACCCGCAGACCGCTTGTTTTATTTGTAAAGGCGTAAATTCATAAAGCGGTAATTTATTTAGAATTGCAGTTAATAAAATCACGCCTCTGGCTTGGCCTACATTTAAAGCGGTTTTAACATTTTTACAAAAATAAAGCTGTTCAACAACAATAGCAAGAGGTTTGTGTTTTTTGATTAATTTTGTTAAATCTTGGTGAATTTGCTTTAACCTTTCAGAAAAAGCTGTTTTGGCTGAAGTAGAAATAGTGCCAAAATCTATAACTTCTGCTTGGGGATCTTTTTCTTTAATAAAAGCATAGCCGGTTGTAGCCACGCCTGGATCAATGCCGAGAATAATGAGGTTATTTTTGGGCATGTTTAAATTTATTCTTGTAAATTAGTATAATAATTTTCAACATCTTCTTCTCCGTCAAGCGCCTCAAAGAGCTTTTGATTTTTTTCTTTGAGATTTGGTTCAAGGTTTATTTTTTCCTTTGGCACATATTCAATTTCAGCATATTCAACATCAATGCTCAGACTTTCAATTCCTTTATTAACTTTTTGCAAATCTTCAATTTTAGTATAAATTACCCAGGAATTTTCCAGTTTATTAATATCTTGAGCACCTAAATCAATGATTTTTAGCTCTAATTCCGCTAAATTTTTGTTGCTTAATTTTTCTTTAGCGATTCTAATTACGCCCTTTTGCTCAAATTGCCACATAACAGAATTCGGTCCGCTTAAAGAACCGCCATGTTTAGTCAAAATATTTTTAATTGTTTGAGCGGTTCGGTTTTTATTATCAGTCAAGCATTTTATAATTAAAGCAGTGCCGCCAGGGCCAAAACCTTCATAAGTTAATTCTTCGATTGCTTCGTCCTGCAATTCACCTGTGCCTCTTTTTATAGCTCTTTCAATATTATCTTTGGGCATGTTGGCGGCTTTTGCTTTTTCTGTGGCCAGGCGCAAATTAAAATTAGTGGTTGGATCACCACCTTTTTCTTTAGCTGCCAATGTGATTGCTCTGGCTAATTTAGTAAATAAAGCAGCGCGTTTTGCATCAGCAGCACCTTTAGCACGCTTGATTGTTGACCATTTAGAATGTCCGCTCATATAATTAGAAAGTTATTTAGATTTTACTAAATTTAAGTTAAAATTTCAAGTTGGTTCTTTTGTTATTGTTTTTATTATCCACAGAAGTCTATTGCCAATAAAATAAAAACTGTTATACTAAAAACTAATAATACTTTAGGAGGCAAATATTAATTATTATAATTTAGATATGTTTATAGCCCTGTTCGATTATTTTATTGCCATGCTTAATAAAATAATCAGCGGGGCTTTTATATTGATTTTTTAAATTGTCAGATAATCGGCTATGAGATTGTAAAAATTAAATAAAATCTTATGATAATATTTTTAACTATAATTTTGAGTTTAATATTTTTTTTACTTTTTTTATTTTATTTGGGATTTTTAAACGCAGCATTATATTTGGCAATTTTTATTATCTTGATTATATTAATTGTTTTGCCCTTTTTTTTCTTAGAAGTTTATCGGGTTATTTTTAAAGCCAATGCGCCATATCTTTGCACTAGCAGAAAATTAATAAAAAGAATCTTAAAAGAGATTGATTTTAAAGAAAAAGCTGTTGTTTATGATTTGGGTTGTGGTGACGGCAGGTTTTTAAGAGAATTAATTAAAAATAAAGACATAAACGTTATTGGTTTTGAATATTTTATCATTCCTTATTTATTAGCTAAATTTTATAATTTTTTTGCTAAAAAAAAGATAAGAATAAAGTATCAAGATTTTTTTAAAGCTGATTTAAGTAAAGCCGATTATATTTTTTGTTTTTTAATAACAGAGGAGATGGTTGCTTTGGCAAAAAAGTTAAAAAAAGAAGCAAAGCCAGGAGCAATTATTATTTCTAATACTTTTAAATTTGTAAATTGGCAGCCAGAACAAATTATTATTTTGGATAAAAAGAAAAAAGGCAGTTTAAACAATAAAATTTATATTTATAAAAGATGACAGGTTTTTTTAGAATTGCTATAATTTAAGTATGAAATGGCGAAATTTAGGCAAAAGATTGAAAAAACTGATTAATCAAAATCAGTTTATTTTGTATATACTGATTTTTTTCGTGGCTTATTTTGCTTACCTTTGGATACAAGCAACACCAAGCTTTTTAGATCCGGATTCTTTTTATCATTTAAAAATTACAAAATTAATTGCTCAATACAAAGCACCAGTTTTAGATTTTCCCTGGCTGCAATATACTGTTTTAAAGGATTATTATATTGATCATCATTTTTTGTATCATGTTTTAGGCATACCTTTTATTAAAGTTTTGGGTGATTTTCAGGGCTTTAAAATTTATACTGTTATTTTGGCTACTTTGTTTGTTTTTTTGTCCTATGCTTTTTTTAAAAAATACAAGATTAAATATGCTGAACTTTTTGCCCTTGTCTTGCTTTTTTCTTCGGCTTTTATGTTCCGTGTTTCCCTAGCTAAAGCTTCTGCGTTTTCCTTGATTTTACTTTTTTTAGGGATTTATTGTATTTTTAAACGCAAGTATTGGTGGTTAATTTTCGTTTCTTTTTTTTATGTCTGGTCTTATGGTGGTTTCCTTTTAATTTTAGGCATGAGTATAATTTTTATCTTAGCAAATACAATTTATAATACTTTTATCAATAAACCGCTTTGGCTAAAATTAAAGCGATTTTTGTTTGATGCTAAGTTAAAAGAATATCTTATTAATTTTTTTAAAAATTTATTTGCTTTAGAGCATTTTAAGTTAATCGGTTCGAGTTTTTTAGGTCTTGCTTTGGGTTTAATAATAAATCCTTATTTTCCCCAAAATTTAAAATTTTACTGGCAACAGGTGATTGAAATTGGCTTAATAAATTATCGTGGTTTGGTTAACGTAGGTGGTGAATGGTATCCTTATCCCTTTTTAGATTTGATTTCTGATAGCGGTGTGGTTATAATTTTTGGCACTGTCGCGTTGATTTTCTTTTTTATTTTTATTAAAAAACAAAAAGCTGAAAGTTTTTTCTTTTTGTTGACAACATTGATTTTTTTTATCTTAACTTTAAAATCTCAGCGTTATGTTGAATATTTTATTCCTCATCTAGCTTTTTTTGCTGCCTTTACTTTTAGTTTTATTTTAGAAAATATTAAAATAAAAGAATTTTTGAAAAAATTTAAAAAAGAGAGCTATATTCTCGGGGCGCTAACGCAATTTATTTTAATCTATGTTGCTATAATTTTTCCTTTTATAATGATTAAAGATATTTATATCACACGGCAAAGTTTTAAAGGCGGGATTAGTTTTGAACGCTTTATTGGTTTTAGTAATTATTTAAAAGAAAACTCTAATGCTGGGGAAATTGTTATGCAGACTGATTGGGATGATTTTCCTATGCTTTTTTATTATAATGATCAAAATTATTACATTGTTGGCTTAGATCCGACATTTATGTATAATTATGATTCTGATTTATATAATCTTTTCGCTGATATTACTACGGCAAAAAAGACCGATAATTTGTATGAAGCAGTAAAGGATGGTTTTGGGGCTAGTTATTTTATTGTTGATCAAGACAGATTGCAATTAAAAAGAAATTTGCAAAATGATGCCAACTTTATTAAAGTTTATGAAGATAAGGATGGCGCAATTTTTGAATTAAATGATTAAAATTTTATGAGAATTTTAATAGTTATCCCTACTTATAACGAAGAAAAAATAATAAAAAAGAATCTTTTGCAGCTCTTTTCTTTTTTGCGGGAAAACTTGGCCAATAATGGTTACAAGATTGTTGTGGCTGACAACAGCTCAACTGATCAGACTGCTGAAAGAGTTAAAGATTTGGCTTCAAAAAACAATAAATTGGAATACTTTTTTTTGGATCAAAAAGGGAAAGGTCTGGCTATTAGAAAAATTTGGCAAAAATATGCCGAGGATTATGAGATTTTTGTTTTTATGGATGCAGATTTGGCTACTGATTTAAAAGCACTGCCTGATTTAATTAAGAGTATAGAATCTGATAATGATATTGCAATTGGCAGCCGTTACTTAAAGGAATCAGAAGTTGAGCGTCCTTTTTGCCGTAAGTTGTTTTCTTTAGGCTATCGTTTGTTTTTGAAAGTTTTTTTGAATACGAAAATAAAGGATATGCCCTGCGGCTTTAAGGCGGTTAATCAGAGAATTGTCAGGGAAATTTTGCCAAAGATCGAAAACAATACCTGGTTTTTTGATACCGAGATTATTTATTTGGCAGAAAGGGCAGGTTATAAGATTAAAGAAATTCCAGTCAGGTGGATTGAACCGCGCCAAGAAAAAGATAAAAGCAGGGTTAACTTATTAAAAGTCTCGCTTTTATACCTAAAAGAGGTTTTGAAACTTAAATTAAAGAAAGATTAAAATGAAATTTTTTAAGCAATTATTTTGTAACAATGCTTTTTTTGTTATTTTTGTTTCTTTAATTTTAATTTTGCTGACCGAAGCAGTTTTTGTTTATGGTCATTGGATTAATGATCACGACCATTATTACACAGGCTTACATATATTAACAACTATTGACGGTCCTGTTTATTTTTCTTACATAGAACAAGTTAAAGCAGGCCATTTTTTATTTAAAGATTTATTTAATAGTAATGATAATTTTAGAGTATTTAATCCTTTTTGGCTGGCAGTCGGATTAATCGCAAAAATTTTAAAAATCTCAGCGCCAGTGGCTATTGAGATTTTTCGAATTATTTTAATCCCGATTTTTTTATTTGTTTTATTTAAAATAATCAATTTGTTTTTATCAGCCAGTGATTTTAAAAAGAAGGTTTGTTATTTGTATTCTTTGATACTTTCTGGTTTAGGTTATATATTTTTTCCTTTTATTTTGCTGCAAAATTTGACACCCGATTTTAAAAAAAATCCTTTAGACCTTTGGGCTTATGAAGCAAATAATTTTATGACCTTGCGCTATTATCCTCATGCTATTGCTTCAACATTTTTAATTTTATTAATTTTTTATTTTTTTTATCAGGCTATCGAGGAAAAAGGTTATAAAAAGAGCATTTTAGCAGGAGTTTTAGCTTTGTTTTTGTTTAGTTTTCATCCTTTTCATGTCCCATTGATTTATGTTATTCCTTTGGTTTATATTTTAGTTTTATTTTTTTTAGAGAAAAAATTCAATTTTAATTGGCTAAAAAAATATTTGTTATTAGTTTTGATGTCTTTACCAAGTGTAATATATTATTTTTATTTACTGATCTTTAATAAAAATATTTTGCTAAAAGCCTTGCAAAATGATTGTTTAATGCCCAGCCCGTTTTTATTTGTAATAAGCTTTAGCCCGGCTATTTTTTTAGCTTTTTATTATATTTTTTTAATTATCAAAAAAAAACAATATAGCCATGCCAATATTTTTTTAATTGTTTGGTTTTTGACAAATATAATTTTGGTTTACGGACCTTATAATATTCAAAGGAGATTGTTAGAGGGTTTTATTGTGCCTTTGTCAATCTTGTCTTTTTACACTTTAAATTTAATTGCCAAGAAATTAAGGGAAACAGGGATATTTTTCAAAATAGTTTTAATTATTTCAGCTGCTTTTTTCTTGTCGCTATCTAATTTATTTATTTATACTCAAGAATTCAAATTTTTAAAAAAAGCTTTAGCAGGCGAAGGTAGACATGCTCATATGGTTTATGTTAGTGATCAAATTAAAGAAGGTTTAGATTGGTATGAAAAAAAAGCTGATGAGCAAGATATAATTTTATCTTCTTATAAAATTGGCAATATTATCCCTGCTTTGACGGGTAAAAAGGTCTATTTGGGTCATCCGATTGAAACAGTCGGCTTTATGGCAAAAAAAAAGGCCATGGAAAACTTTTTTGCATCCGACTACTTTGATCGAGAAGAAAGAGTCTTTTTAAGAGAAAATAAAATAACTTATATATTTTATTCTGATTTTGAAAAAAAAATAGGCGACTTTGAGCCTGGCCAAAAGGATTATTTAGAAAATGTTTTTAATAATCAATCAGTTATTATTTATAAAATTAAATCAGATTAATGGCTTATCAAAAATTAACAAAAAAAGAGATTAGATTTATTTTGTTAGTGAGTTTAATTTTAATTATTATCACTTGCTTGCCGTATCTTTATGGTTATTTGATTAAGGGTGACTTGTTTTATGTTGGTTCTTATGTTTTTTCATCCGGGGATAATCCGGTTTATTTTTCTTTTATTGAACAAATAAAACAAGGCAATTTTTTACTGGATAATTTATTTACTAATGAAACAGAACAAATAAAATTATTTAATCCGTTTTGGTTAATAATTGGTTTAATTGCCAAAATTTTTAAATTCTCAACGTTTTTTGCTTATCAATTGTTTAGAATTATTTTAATTCCTATATTTTTATTTGTTTTATATAAATTTATTAGTTTTTTTCTAAGCGATTATAGTTTGCTTAGAAAAAAACTTTGTTTTTTATATTCGCTTTTTGCTTCTGGCTTGGGGATTTTTTCAGTACTTTTAAGCGGCGAAATGTCTTATAGTAATTATCATAATTTATCCATGGATTTATGGGTACCAGAAGCGAGTAATTTTTTAATTTTATCTTATTCCCCTCATTTTATTGCTTCCATTATTCTGATTATTTTAACTTTTTATTTTTTCTTTAGAGCAGTAGAAGAAAAAAATTTAAAATTAGGGCTTGGGGCTGGTATGTCTGCTTTATTATTGTTTTCTTTTCATCCATTTTTTGTGCCAACAATTTATTCCATTACTTTTATTTATTTAATTTTTTTATTTTTAATAAATAAAAAAATAGAATTTAAAGCGGTATTAAATTATTTAGTTTTAGTAGTTGTTTCTCTGCCGGCAGTTTTTTATTATTTTTATGTAGTTTTAATTGATTCTTTTTTGCAGATAAAAGCATGGCAAAATATTTGCTTAACCCCCGGTGGTATGATTTTTTTTATCAGCTATGGTTTTGGTTTGTTTTTCGCTGTTTTTGCTATAGGCTATTTAATAAAGAGAAAAAAAATGTCTAATAAAAACTTATTTTTAATCATTTGGTTTTGCGTTTCAATTATTTTAATTTATGCTCCTTTTAATTTTCAGCGCCGGTTAACTGAAGGATTTCAAATCCCCTTAACGATTTTGGCTTTTATTGGCTTGGTTATTAGTTATGATTTTTTAAAGATTAAAAGCAAGCTTTTTAAAAATTTAAACCTTTGGGGAATTTTGCCGGTTTTTATCTTGTTGTTTTGTTTTTCTAATGTTATTGTTTATTTTTGGAATTTTAAATTTTTAAATTTAAAATTAGAGCCTATTTATATGCAAAAAGAAATAAAGCAGGCATTAGATTGGTATAAAGATAAAACAGGTTTTGAAGAAACGATTTTGGCTGGCAGAATAAATGCTAATCTTTTGCCTGGGATTATTGGCAGGCGAGTTTATTTGGGACATTGGGTGGAAACAATTAATTATACTGATAAAATGATTAAATTGAATCATTTTTTTAAAGATAATCAAGATGATTTGGCTAAAAAAGAGTTTTTAAAAGAAAATAAAATAGATTATATGTTATATTCAGAGGAAGAAAAAAAAATGGGCGATTATGACCCATCAGCAAAAGATTATTTAAAAGAGGTTTATAAAAATGAAAAAGTCAGTATTTATAAAGTTAGTTTAGATTGATTTGGCTAATTATTTCTTTTTTATCTAAAACATTTTTAATACTGCCAAGATCATCTAATTCTAAACCGCCAGCCAAATCAAGAATTTTAATTTTTTCTAATTGTGGTAATGCGAAAAAATTAATTTTTACGACTTGATCTTTTTGCCATTCGCTGGTGGGATAAAGCCCATAACCCAAAGGATAAACCCTCTCATTAATTTTGATAAAATAATTTTTTTCAATATCGGATAAAACCTTAAAATATAATGAAGTAATATTTTTTTCTTCATTAGAGCCAAGAAATAATATCTCTTGGTTTAATTTCTGCTCTTTAGCTTGTTTTATTTCTGGCAGATTATTTTTATAAATTTGATAAAGCGGAATTTTATTTGGTTGATGATCTTTTTGCCACAAAGCCAAATTTTGTTTAATTGTCTTTAATTGATAATTTTTTTCTTTTATTATCTTATTTAAATTATTATCACCCTGATAATAATAATCACTTATCCTGTTTTCATATTGAAGATGGAAAGTAAAGAAATCAGTAAAATTAATTAAAATAAAAGGCGTTTTATCTGGGATTTTATAATCACCGGCACCGTATTGTTGCCGCCCTAAAAAAAGATAATTTAAAGAATAAATTTGAGGGCGGGAAGATAGGTTGGTAATTAAATCATAACTTGCAACTAAAGCAGCCTTTTTAGGAATTTGTTTAATAAATTCATTTTTTAATTTAAGTTCCTGATAATCAATTTTTGAAATTTTTTGGACGAAAGCAATAAAAGGGCCTAAGATTAATAAATTATAAATTAAACCAATAATAATTATTAAATAAAAAAGGTCTTTGTTTTTTTTAAAAAAATTTAAAAATTTTTGATTAACTGTCAAGGCTTTTAAGGAAAAAATGGCAGCTAAGCTAAAGGCAATTAAAAGAATTGTGCCATAATGTGTTCTTAAAATTAATTCACCAGAAGGCAGGCCTAAAATTATTTGCATAAACATGCCAAGGCATAAAAGCAGATATTTGGGACGGTAAAAGGGGATAAATAAGAAAACTAAGCCAAAACCAAGAATTAATTCCAAGTTGCCCAAGTAAAAAATATGTTCTAAAACCAAGTGTGGCTTAAGAAAAAAATTAATAAAGATTTCTTTAGGATTTTCACCTAGCCATTGGTAGTAAATGAAAAATTTATAAGTTTGAGCCGATGAATAATGAGCTATGATTTTTAAAGCAGTGAAAAAATAAATTAGGCTAAGAAACAGGGGTGTTAAAATCCATTTAAATCTCTTTTTGTCTAAAATAGCTATAAATCCAAACATAAAAATAATAAAAGAAACATCTTCGCGAATAAGCAAGCTTAAAATTATTAAAACCAAAAAAGGCTTAAATTGATTGTTTTGATAAAAATAAAATGTCCAGGCAATAAAAAAAGGAACAAAAGCCAAGAAATGAAATTCGTATAAGTTAATATTAAGAGTAACTGGATTAAAAAGATACAAACCAATGATTAATAAAGTTTGCCAAGGAGTTAAATGTTTTTTAGCAATTAAATATAAAGGAATGGCAGTTAAGCCAAGGAATAGAGATTGCAAAAAAAGCAGAGTTACAGGCGATTTGCAAAGAGAATAAAAAGGCACAAGAAAAAAGAGCAACGGTGTAAAATGATCACCTAAATAAGAAGTGGGGTGAATAGTAAATTGAAAAAGATTGCCCAATGAAGAATTATAAAAAACTTGATTAAAAATAGCTAAATCCAGGCCATTATATTGAAAAGTTTGATATTTAAACAGGCAAATTCCAAAACTAATTACAAGATAGGCAATTATTAAAATTGTTAAGATTTTAGCTAATTTTAGCCAATTTAAGTTTTTGAAATAATTAAGCATAAGTTATTAGTATTTTAAGCTATTTTTAAGAATAAATAAAGAGGCAAGCTCTTGACAAATTACTGCAAATATGCTATAATGGAATAATAAAGTAAAAAAGGTCTTTAAACTAAAAAAAAATAAAATCAAGCTTAAGAAAGGAGAACGCTGATGAGAAGAGTATTGGCAGTAATAGTTATGTTTGTCTTGGGGCTGACGCTTTCCGCTTGTCCTGTGAAATACCAGGATGGTGATCGTAAAATGCTGGCTTGGAATCAGAAAGCCATGGAAACAGTGGTCAACGCACCGACACCGGATGTGCCACAGGGCGCTCAAGATTTGGCCACCACTTTTCAAGCGGTCAATCCTCATGCTAATTTCCGCATCCATGACGGAAATGTGGAATATGAGGGCACGCCACCCCGGCCAGGTGATGGGTTACATTACGGTGCTCTGATTAACGGTTCGACCTTTAATGTAACAACAATCGCCGTCTATAACTCCATGAATGGCATCGAATTTAAACATTCGGCTTTTAAGCCAGGTTCAAAATTGGAGTTAAAACTCAAGCCCGGTAATTACATCGTTCACATTTGGAAAAAGGGCGAAACAAGCCCTCGTAAATTTACCATCATAATTGATACAGGAACAGCTGATGTGTCCTACGACGGGCACGATTACGATTTTTACTGGCTTTTCACCGATCAAGATTTGAGATAGTAAAATATTTTTGTAAAATAAAACCACCTGAAAAAAAGGTGGTCTTTTTTTATTGAAATAATTAAAATTAAGGGGCACCTTCGCCTGGCAATGGCGGGCTGTCATCCTGAGGAGGTGAATCGCTTGGTGTTCCAGTGCCAGTGCCGCTAGTGCCGCCAAGTGTTCTAAGAATAAAATTGGTTAAAGAGTAAGAAATAAGGATAATAACAAAGCCAATAACAGCAGTGACTATTGTGCGTTTGGCCTTTTTTAGTTTTTCTGGCTCACCAGCCGCTGTCATATACAGATAGCCCCCATAAATTATAACAGCTAAAAAAACAATGCCTAAAAATGTCAAAACTGTTTTAATAATCAAAGCAGCTATCTCAGGCGGACTTTCCGGTGTCCCGCCATAAATCTTCTGACCATAACTTTTGACTTCTTGAGAAACTGAAGTGGCCAAAGCATTTTCAATACAAAAAACACTGCTTATTAAAATTAAGCTAAAAAATAAAAAGAAAAACAACTGTTTTTTATATCGCATAAATTATTTATTTATTTGATAAAAATTTTAAAAATAAAGTAAGTAACTGAATAAGCACTTAAAACAATGGCTAAGCCGATAACAGCATAAAGCAACAGGTTTTTTGCTTTTTCTATTTTTTCTTTTGCGCCAGCAGAAGTTAAGTAAAGAAAACCAGCGTAAATAATCAAGATAACGAAGAGAATGCCCAAAAAGGTTAAAAGAGTGTTTATAATCAAAGCTGCTATTGCTTGAGGCGATTGAGGGGAGCCGCCATAAATGCCCTGGCCAAAACTTTGTAAAGGCTGGCTAAAGCTAATGGCTAAAGCGTTATTGGCCAGCAAAAATATTCCTAAAAATAGCAACAAGATAGCAGTTAGTTTTATTTTTTTGCTAAACATGAAATAGATATTTTATTATATTAAAAACAGCTAACCGCCATAGCCCCAATTATCGCATTCAGCTTGGTGGCTGTTGTAAAAAGTTGTTTGGCTGCAGCAAGTTTCATCAACTCGGCCGTCATAAACCTGAAAACGATATTCGCAGCAGTTGATGGAATAATAATTATTATGGCTTTCATTTTCACATTCTGGATTTTGTGGGGGGATACCGCCGCCCGGCGTTTCAAGTCTAAGGGTGATAAAGTAAGTTATAGAATAGCCAGTCATGATAATAATAAGTCCAATTACAGCCGCTGTAAGAGTGTTTCTTCCTTGCTCAACTTTTTCTTCATTGCCAGCAGCAGTTAAGTAAAGAAAACCGCCATAGATTAATAAGCCCAAGAAGACAACGCCAATTAAAGTTAACAATCCTTTAACCAAGCCAGCGGCATAAGCAGATAAGGGTTGAAGCGTCATCTGGGCCTGCGTGCCGGCTTGTTTTAATCCTTCATAAAAAGAGCCGGCTAAAGCAGTAGAGTTAACTAAAAAAAAGCTAATAATGATAAAAACGATTATTAAGATTAATACATGTTTTTTCATAATTCCATGATTGTTAATAATTCAAAAATGTTAAGGCGTCCATGTCTGTTCATCCTGTCCTGCATCTGTAGATGGAGCAGTCTCAATTGCTTGGCTGATAAAGTAAGTAATTGAATAAGCAGTTATAACAATAGCCAAGCCAATAACAGCATTGATAATTGTTTTTTTTGCAGCTATAATTTGTTCTTTGTTTCCTTTGGCGATCATCCATTTAAAACCGCCATAAATAAATAAAATAAAAAAGCCAACAGAAACCAAGCCTAAAATAGTTTGTATAACATTGATTACAATGGTTGCAATATCAACTCTAGAGACATCTGCACCACCAGCAGTTATGTTAAGAAAGTCGTTAAGATCGCTAAAACCAAGAGCAGCCAAGGCATTATTAGCCACCAAAAGGCTTGCTAAAAGGATAATTAGAAAAAAAGAAAAGATTTTTAATTTTTTATTTAGCATTCCAATTTATTAAAAAATATTGATTAATTCTGATCTGCTTGTCCTTTTGTAGCATCCTCATCAGTGTCGGAAATGTCAGTGTCAATACCGCCAGTCTTTTCTTCTTCACCACCGCCACCGCCTTGAAAAGCTCTGCTGATTATCATGCTAATGGAAAAAGCAGCAATAACAATGAAAATGCCCAAGGTGGCATAAATCATGGCTTTTTTAGCTTTGTCAACTTTTTCTTGATGACCACCGGCAGACATCCAGGTAATGCCGCCATAAATAAATAAAAGAACAAAAAGACCGCCAGCAAAACCCATTAAGAGCCTGATTGCAGCGGCAACAATAGGAATGTAATCTTTTGTTTTAAGCTGAGCGCCTCCGGCCGTGCTTTCATAAAAGCCAGTAGCATCGCTAAAGCTGTAAGCCAAAGCTTGGCCTGGCTGGATAGCTAAAATACTAAGCAAAGTCAATAAAATTATAAAAAAAAATATTTTTTTCATTTTTCATTTTTTAATTTTTTATTGAAAGACGCTAAAGACCATATAAGTAATGGCATAAGCTCCGCCCAAAACCATAGCGCCAACAATAGCCCAAATTATTATGTTCTTACCTTTAGTTACTTTTTCTTGATTGCCGGCTGAAGTTAGAATAATAATCCCGCCGTAAACCACTAAAAACAAAAAAATTGAGCCGCTTAATGCTAAAGCAGCACCGGCAAATCTGCCCAAAAATTCAGGAATTTTTTCAGCGCTGCCATATTCTGTTAATCCTGCTTCTCCTGCTGTTTCACTAAGGCCAAAGTCATCAGCTGCTGCATTATTTAAGGGAATTAATGAAAAGGCAGTTATTAGTGAAATAATAATTAGCAATATGGTTATTTTATTAAAATAATTGTTATTTTTTATTTGCATAAAAAAGGTTGATTTTAAAAATTTTAAGGGTAGGGTTTAAACCCTACCCTTAAAATTTTAAGTGGCATTAACAATAGACATAACAACAAAAGTAGCAATCGCGTAAGCAGTTAGGATGATAATTAAACCGATAATACCGGCAACTAATAGTTGTTTAGCCTTACCAACTTTTTCTTCATTACCTGCAGCAGTCATCCATTTAAAGCCGCCTAGCAAAATAATGACCACAGCTACAATACCCAAAAGCCCCATCGCAACATTAATAATACTGGCAATGGTTTCGCGAATATCTTTTGTTCCTAAACCAGTTGCTGTGCCGTATTTTATGCCGACATCTAACGAGACAGCACCAACCATCTGTGGCAAACCGATAATGCTTAAAAGGGCCAAAAAGACAACTAAATTGATTAAAAATTTTTTCATGATTTTAGACCTTTCTTAATGTAAAGCCTTTAAAGACTAAACATTAAAAAATTAATTATTAATTATTTTAATTTCCTGCGCTTAAACAGGTTTACCAAAGCCAAAACAAATTTTGGTTTGGCAATTTTTATTTAAGAAGATATTCTGAAAATAAAATTTTTAAGTTGCAAATTATTTAAGTATATTATATAATGTTTCTTTTTTTTAAGCAAATAATTGCTGTGATTATTTCATTATTGTTATTTTTTTGCTTGCTGTTGGAATTTAAGGCCCTCCGGCCAGGCTTTTTATAACAAAGTCAGTCAGCATATAGCTGCCGATTATAGCGATTAAACCAATTGTCGCCCAGATTAGAGTATTTTTGCCTTTTTGGATTTTTTCTTCTGCTCCCCCGGAAGTAATCAGAGTAAAGCCGCCATAAACAAACATAAGCAGGGCCAATGAGCCAGTAAAAGTTAAAACCGCTTTAACAACCCGGCCGATAATAAGATAAACACCTTGTTCGCCAGCAGGGAAGTCACCAAAAGGACTTTCTAATTCTACTTCTGCTTGAGAAATATTAGGAATAATTAAAAAACAAATTAAGATTATAAAAGTTATTAAAAACGTGATTTTGAAAAGTTTTTTCATGGGGTTTTTTAAGATTATTAAACTATAATTAAGGACGGATAAAATAGTTTTTTAAGAATAGTGGCACTAAACAGCTTGATTGATTTTATGGTACTATTTACAACATTTAGGCTTAATAATACAATTATGAGGGTCCGGAATTTCATCGCCAGCAGCGCACTCTTCAGCACATTCGCCGCCTAGTGCCTCACAAGTAGGTAAACAGCATTTTGGTTTTGGATCGCTGCATTGTTCACCTTGGGCCTGTGTCGTAAACTCATTAGTATTGCAGGATTCATTCTGCGCAATGCATAGGCCTTGTCTTTCTGTTGGTAAATCAGGACGGCAGACATCGCCGGTTGTTGTTCCTCCTGGAGTTCCGCCTTCGCCAGTTATACCTTTAATAACAAAATCAACTGTCATATAGCTGCCAATAACCAGAGCAAAGCCTATAATTGCCCAAATTAATATTTTTTTGCCTTTAGTTACAGGCTCTTGATTGCCGTGGGAAGTCAACAAAATCATTCCGCCATAAACAACAAAAAGCAAAGCAACAGAGCCAACAACAGTTAAAAGCGATTTGATTACATTACCGATTAAAACTTGCATTGTTTCGGATCTTGGATCTAAACCTAAAGGATTAAGATCCCCAAGATTTATGGCTAAAGCATTATTGATAATAAAAAATGATAATATAACAAGAATAAAGATAATTGATAAATATTTTTTCATAATTATAGCTTTTAATAAATATCTTTATTAAAATTTACTTGGTCAAGAATGACTACTTTTTCAGCACTAGGAGCAAAACTGCACTCTAAAGAAGTATCCCAGTTCCATTCTTCGCCAGTTACAACATTAATAAGAGTCATAACAACAAAATAAGCCAATACAACAATCATAAAACCAATAATAGAATTGATAAAAATATCTCTGCCTTTTTTAACTTTTCCTGAATCGCCGCCCGAAGTCAGCCAGACTAAGCCGCCATAAACAAAAAATAAAAGAATAATACTGCCAACAATGCCCTGAAGAAAAATACCAACATTGATTGCTATCTGAACCATATCACAGACCGAACAATCGCCTTCTGTCCGGCAGCCACCGCTAACATCTTGCCAAATGGGGCTTTGGGCAACAGCAACATGAAAAGTAAGCAGCAAAAAACTAAAAGATAGCAATAGTATAATGTAAATTTTATATTTTTTTAGCCAATTCATATTTGTTTTATAAAGTTTGGTTGATTTTAGTTGCAGCTGTTTCAATGATTTCTTCAGTTGATTTAAGGCCCAAGCGATTTTCTTTAATCATTGTTTTAAAAATTTCTTCAGCAGCTCGAGCATTTTTTCCTTTGTACCAGCTTTTAGCAGTTATTAGCTGGCTAGCAAAAGGCGCTAATTCTAGATCATCCAGCTGTTCATTGATCAATTCTCTTAAAGCCGTTGGCTTCCTGGATGCTTCTATAAATTTTTTATTATTTTCTACATCTGTAGTTATAAATGAGATAAAATCCCATGCCTCATCAATATCTTGACTTTTTTTAGAAACGGTTTCCACCCAATAATTAGCAAAATTAACAGGCTTGCCAATTTGTGGCACTTCAGCAATATCAAAATTTAATTTAGGCGCTTGAGCTTTGATTGTTGGCAGATGATAAGCATAGCCAAAAAAGAAGGCGGTTTGCCCGGACATGAAAGCTTCTAAAGAATTCGGCATTTTGGTATTCCAAGTATAAACTTGTTTAGCCGGCGAAGCAAAGCTTGTATAAAAATTAAGCGCTTCAACAGAGGGTTTGACTTCCCGAGTGTATCCTTCTGGTACTTCATTAAAAGTAGCAAAACCGCGAGCGTCAGTCATTTGAGTGCCGTTTTGCAGCATTAAAAGGCTTAAAATATCTGTTGAACGGTTAATATTGTCAGCTGTGCCAATTGCTGCGCCAGCTTGAATAATGTTACCTTTTTGATCTTGTTTGGTTAGCTGAACAACCTGATTTTTGAACTGATCCCAGGTTTTTGGCGGTGCAGTAATGCCGACATTATTTAATAAATCGCGATTATAAAATAATGCTAAAGTATCAATACTCAAGGGTAAACCATAAATTTGACTATTAATAACTTGGTTATCAAAAACAACATCAGGGAAAAGAATTTTTAAATCCCTTAAACTAATAGTTTTTTTTGTCCGCAATTCAGTATAAGTTTCTTTTTTAACCGTACCTTTTTCTATTTGATATTCCACAGTCGTTGTTGGGGGCAAGGGCACAATTAAGGGTTGATATTCCCGCAGCCATGTTGTATGAATAGAAAAAATATCAGGTCCGCGATCTTCAGCGAATGCTCTTAATAATTCGTCTTCATATTCTTGAGCAGTAAAATTGCGATAACGAATATTAATATGAGGATGGAGCGACTGGTATTGTTCAACTAAAGGTGAAATATTAAAACTGTCCTCATGAACTTTCCAGTATTCCAAAGTAATCGGCTTTGGCTTACCCGGCGTTAAGCCTTCAGGGGGGCCACCACATTTAAAACCACCAGTAACAATGATTAAGATGATGATTAAAAAAGGGGTTATTTTTTTGTTTTTAGTTATTTTGAGCATATTTTATATATGAATTATAACAAATAAATTAAATAAATCCTATAAAAATTAAGCTTTATAAGCTTTAATTGTTAAATATTTAAATTTTTGATATATTTTTTTATTTCTTGGTTTATATCGTCATGTTTTAAAGCAAAATCGAGATTTGCTTTGAGCCAGCCGAATTTGGAGCCGGTATCATAATAAGCGCCTTCAACCAAGGCAGCATAGATAGCGCGTTGCTTGGAAAGATTGAAAATTGCATCAACCAGCCATAATTCATTGCCTTGGCCGATTTTAGTCTCGGTTAAAGCTTCAAAAATATCAGGCGTTAAAATATAAGCGCCTAAAGTGCCAATGCGGCTGGGCGCTTTGGCTGGACCAGGTTTTTCAATAATAGTTTCAACTTGATAAACATTTTTTTCGACTTGTAAGCCCTTGATTACGCCATGTTTTTTTGTGCCTTCTTCGTCAATTTTTATTGCAGTTAAAATCGGATCCTGATATTTGTCAAAAACTTTTATCAATTGTTTTAGGCGTGGATTTTTTTGATTAACAAAAAGATCATCGCCAAAAATTACAGCAAAAGGTTCGTTGCCAATAATTTTTTTAGCATTTAAAACTGGCGTGCCATTGCCATAAGGCCCTTTTTGCCTGATATAAATAAAATTAGCCATAGTGGCAATATCTTTGATTTCCTGGCGAAGCTTGTCTTTGCCTTGTTTTTTGAGCCAGCTTTGTAGTTCATAATTATAGTCAAAATGATCTTCAATTGCTCTTTTAGCCGGACCAGTTACTAAAATTATATCTTCAATGCCCGAAGCCACAGCTTCTTCAACAATGTATTGGATAACAGGCTTGTCAATGATTAGCAGCATTTCTTTGGGAGAAGCTTTGGTGGCTGGTAAAAAGCGAGTGCCATAACCTGCCACAGGAATAACTGCTTTTCTGATTTTTGGCATATTCAAATTAGTGCTTTTTTATATCTTTAATAATAGCATAAATTTGGCTTGAGATAAATAAAAAAGCAGCATTGTGGCAAAAAATTCATGTAATTTATGTAGGGACAGGTTTAAAACCCGTCCCTACGGCTGTACAATGCTGATTTTCTATTTTAATTACCGATCAACTCGGGTATAGGTTAAAAATTCCTTTTTAGCATTTATATAAATTTCTTGTTGGTCATCAAAAAGTTTGTAAACATGAGGATAAGTATTTGCTTTCCAGTATGGCTTGATTTTAAATTCAAAAGTAATTTCTTCACCAGGAGCAATTTCTTGCCATGATTTCTCAATTGTTTTGTTGTCATGCCAAGACCAGTCGCGAAACCAGGAGTTTGTATAATCAATATCATAACTTTTTAAGATAGGATTGTCCCATGTTTTACTGCCGGTATTTTTAAAAGTTAATTTGACAGCAGGGCGCCAGTTAGTTTTAACAGCAACTGGCAGCGTGTTCTCAGTAATTTGAGCCGCATAAGGGGAAATAACTTCAATTGTTTGATCAAATTTATATAATTTTTGATCATTGTAGAGCAAAGTAAGATTATGAGGGAAGGGGGCTACGAGATTTGGCGCTTTTAATTTAAATTCAAAAGTAGCTAATGAATTAGGCGCAATGGTTTTTTCTTTAGGCGGGATCAAAGCATATTCAGAGTACCAGGAATTATTTCTAAAAGGTGAAATATGCTCTTTTTCATAAATAATATGCAGTTTTAATTTGTCCTGATCCCAGTTTTGATTGCCAGTATTTTTAAACTGCATTAAGATTGGTTGCAATTTGTCGGCTGGCATTTGTCTTGGAAAAGTCGATTGAACTGGCACCCCATTGTAAATAGGGGAATTTGTCTTATTTTCTAATTGGCAAGTTGTACAAGGGATTTTGTTAATAGTAATTGAAAAGTCACTGTTAGGAAAATAACCCTTATTTTGCCAAGCCAAGGTAAAGTCTTTGCTTATTGTTTTTTTGTTGATAGGCGGAGACAAGGTTAATCTGAATTTGCCGATTTCTCCCGGATAAACATTACCTTCTAATAGTTTATAGCCAGCCAAAGGTTCGTTATCAGTATTTGTGTTTAAGGCAATATGGACAGAGCCAATTTGAGCCAGCTTATTTTTAATACTGTCATCAGTAATGAATAAGCCAGCGTCTTCATAGCCACGCCAGACTGCTTGGCCAGTATTTTTAAATTCCACAATCACATCAGCCGTTTTGGTTTCTTCAATATCAAGCTCCTTAGTGCTTATTCTGACAAATTGAGCTGAAGCAGGCAAAGGTTTTTGATAGCCCCCTAATTCTTGCAAAAGATTATAAGCTAATTGTCGGGTTTGCGGCAATTTATCATAGATTAAATCACCAGGGCAAGCTGTATTGCCGACATCGTTGTGGCCAATAACATTAGGTAATATTTGCCCGTGAAATTCGCTTTGGCCTAGTGGATCAATGTTAAATTCACGCGATTTTTGGGCGATTAGCTTATTAAGAGCTGTTTTACTATTTTCAGTTAATTTATCCGGAGTATTACAGTTTGAACCCTGTAAATCGCTTTTTTGGCTTTGGTAACAGCCTAAGATAGCAATACCAATAGTGTTTCGGTTTCGCATATAAGCATGACCGCCAACAATACCATCACCTCCGGCGCGGCCTTCATAGATATTACCCTTTGAATCAATTAAATAATTATAACCAATATCACCCCAGCCTCGAGCAACTGCGTGCCAATGTTGGATTGCACGAATGGTAGCCATGGGATCAGTGTTAGCGTTTTCACCAGCTGTATGATGAATAATAAATTTTTTTGGTAAATAATATTCTTCTTCCCATAAATCTTGACCTTTTTCATCAAATTTATAATTTGGATTAGCGCCCCATTGAGCACGAGAAATAATATTTAAAGTGCTATTAGTTCGCGAACTAATTTTATAGCTAAGTTTATGTCCTTTTGTTGTGTTTAAATAAGCAAATTCTAAATTTTTCAAAGCAGGTTTTTTTGTGTGAGGATCAAAAATAATTTTATACTGAAAAGTATCAGTTAATTTAGTAGGAATCATTTGGCTGGCTAAAATAAAATCACTATTATTTTTGCCATTAATATCATCGTCAAGGCGGATTTTTAACCAATCTGTCCAGCTTTCATTTAAAAATTTAACATAAATATCAAAATTTTGTCCTAAATTAACCCCATTTTCTGCTTGCCATTTGACAAATAAGGCATTAAAAGGGAAATCAGTTCTTAAAACGGGTGATTTGATTTGATTTTCGCTAATATTAGCAGAAACAAAAAAGGAACCGGATTGAGTTGGTTCTTTAATAATAATTCGGCCTTCTTTAATTTCAGTAGAAGAATTTGCCTTAACTAAAGCAAAAATTAGGATAATTGACCAAAATAAGACAAAAATAACAATAAAGTTTGTTTTTATTTTGTGTTTGTAATTCATTTTGTTTTTATTTTTAGATAAAAAACCTAATCCTTGAACGATTAGGTTAATTAGCTTTATATAAACATTATAGCATAATTTTTTAAACTTGTAAATAGGTTATAATGGGGTATACTAAACAAAAAGAAACAGGTATAGTAAGATAATGTAAAAGAAAACCTA
>CAZPVP010000007.1:0-27949 GCA_964590345.1 uncultured Gammaproteobacteria bacterium
AAGCTTTTTAAGGTTCAAACTGAACCAGTTTTGTGCTAAAATTATAGCATATCCTAACCGAATTGTCAATAGCGAGCCCTCTTTGTATGGCTAAAATTAGATAAAAAAAAGAAAACCTTACGAATCTCTGTTTTTTTTTAGTGCCGGAGAGAGGACTCGATACGCCCTCTGCCGTCGCTCTCACCTAATTCGAGCTATGGCAAGATAAATAAGCCTTTTAATTTCTCCAAAAATATTTTTGTGCCGCGGGAGAGACTCGAACTCTCACGCCCGAAGGCACTTGGTCCTAAGCCAAGCGTGTATACCAATTTCACCACCGCGGCGGATATTTTAAGTCGCCTTTAAAAGCGAATTAACCACAAAATTAGCTAAAGAATAAGAAGTTAAAATAATAATTAAACCAATCACACCAGAAATTAAAGTATCTTTAGCTTTTTTAACCTTTTCTTCATCACCACCTGCTATCATCCATCTAAAACCGCCAAACAAAATCACAACCAAAGCAATAACTCCCAATAAAGCAATAGCTTGATTAATTAAGCTGGCAATTGTTTCTCTTATATCTCTTGTGCCTAAACCTATTTCATTCTCAAAAACATTAAAACCCGGATTTACACTTGCTGCCGAAACAACAATAGGAACAAAAATTAGGCTTGAAAATATAAAAATAATAATAATTTTTAATAATTGTTTTTTCATATTTATCTACTTTTTTAAAGCTTTAATCTAAAAATTATACTTTATGAAGTATAAAAAAATTTTAACAGAAATACAGCAAAAAGTCAACCCCGCATTTTCAAATCCTGCTACATCCTATATAATATATATTATAAAACAGCCGAAACTTAATCATTAGATTAAATAATTTTATGCGGAAATATAAAGCAAAAATTTTCAATAATTTAAAAAATTTAAAAGGTATTACCGATGACCAAATTGAAATTCATCTTAACCTTTATAATGGTTATATTACAAACACAAACAAATTAAATGAATTACTTAAAGAAAAAATTAATAAGCAAAATTTTGAAGTGCCGGAATTTGCTGAATTAGTTAGAAGATTAGGCTTTGAATATAATGGCATGAGATTGCATGAATTATATTTTGAAGCTTTAAATCCTGAAGCGGGCGATGAAAATCAAGCTGCTGAATTTAAAAAAATAATTGAAGAAAACTTCAACAGTTTTGAAAATTTTAAAAATTATTTTAAAAAAATTGCCGCTATGCGCGGCGTCGGCTGGGTAATCTTATATCAAGACAAAGAAACTAAACAATTATCAGTTCATTGGATTGAACAGCATCACAATGGGCATCCAGCTGGCTTTATGCCAATTATTGTTATGGATATTTGGGAACATGCTTGGTCAGCTTATTTAAAACCAACCGAAAGAAGTCAATATATTGACGATTATTTTGCAAATTTAGATTGGTCGATTTGCCAAAATCGTTTAATCTGATTTTATCTTTATTGCTTAATTCTTAATTATAAAAATAAATGGTAGAACAAAAATTTATTTGTCCAATTTGCGGTTTTGAATCAAATGGCGCAGGCATTTGCCCAACTTGCGATGAAAACTTAAAAAAAGTTTGCCATTGCGGTTCTGGCAAATTTGCTGCCGAATGCTGCGGTAGCGAAGATGACTTAGAAGAAAAAAAGTCAGAGGAATTAATTAAAGCTGAAGTAGCTGGTGAAACATTAACTGAAATGGCAAAAGAAGATGAAATTAAACAAAAAGAAGAAGAGGAATTAGCTAATGTTGAAGAAATTAAAGAAGAAGATTAAAAATATTTAAAATCAAGTTCAATTTCAGGACTTGATTTTTTTGTTTCTTCATGCTATATTAAATTAATCACAAGGATATTTGAAATTAAAATTTTAAATGGCCATCCTACGCTAAAGCTTCGGATAACAAGGAGGGAAAATGAAAAAAATCGTTCTTTTAATATTTTTCGCATCTTTATTGTTATGTCCGTCAGATTCTCTTTTGCAGGAAAATATTACTACTGTTATAAGAGTGGTAGATGGCGACACAATCGTTATTAAAAGCAACAAAAAAATCCGGCTACTTGGAGTTGATACTCCAGAGCTTCATCATCCTAATAAAGAAGTAGAGTGTTTTGCTCAAGAAGCTAAAATTTTCACTGAATTACAAGTCCTTAACAAACCAGTCAAACTGACGTTTGAAGGACAGAAAAAAGATCGATACGGCCGCATTCTGGCCTGGGTCTGGCATGGTAAAGGTTTTAAAAAATTACTCAACGCAGAAATCATCAAACAAGGCTATGGTTTTTCTTATCGCAAATATCCGACTTCGCGATTAGAAGAATTTAATAAATTTGAAAGAAAAGCCCGAAAAAAACAAAAAGGCCTTTGGCATCCAGATGCCTGTGATGGCCGAAGAAAAAAGGAGGGTAGAGATGACACTAAAAGTAAAAAAGGATAAAAAAGGAAAATCGGAAAACAAGAGGAATCTTTTACTGGAAATTGCCAAACACCTCTTACATTATGCCCAAGAAGACAAGATTCAAACTCCCAAAGCCCGTACAGAAAAAGTTTTTTTAGTCCATGATGTTGCCAATAAAATAAGGAACATGGGGCATGACCCAAATGAAATCATGCAAAATATGATGAAAAAAGGTTATCTTGTACCCAATTCAAAAGAGCCTGAAATTTATTATGTTTTTACTGTCCCGGCCCAAGGACTGCGACTCGCCAAATATTTAGCCGCTTAATTAAGTGGCTTTTTTTCTTATTAAAAATCAGCTCATGTTTTTAAACATGTAGGGACAGAACAATGTCCTGTCCCTACAAAATCATATTTTGTGCTGATTTTTTATTTTAATCTTCTCAAATCCCGATGATATTTTATCACAAAGCGATGAACCTCGTCTCTGCCGCGGATTAAAATTTTCATGCCAGGCAATTTATTATCTAAATTTAAAGGTTTACTTTTGCTAGATAAATAAATTTCTTCTTCACGTTTGGCCAATGAACAAATTGCAATATCTAATTTTAATTCTTTCAATGCTTTTAAACCAGCGTTCAATTGTCCACGGCCGCCATCAATCACAATTAAATCTGGTAAATCCTTTTTTTCTTTTTTCAAACGATAATAACGGCGCAAAACAATTTCATGAATCATAGCAGTATCATCTTGAGCTTCTGACCATTTAATTTTAAATTTACGGTATTGTGATTTATTAAGCCTGCCGTTGTCCATTTGAATCATGGCACCGGCATTATATTTGCCTTGCAGAGTTGACACATCAAAAAATTCAATCACTTTTGGTATTTTCTTCAAACTTAAAACATCCTTAAGTTCAGCTAAACCTGGCTCAAGTCCTAAATTTGTCTCCAAATTATTTTTAACCAATTGTAAAAGTTTTAATTTCTCGCCTTTTTGCGGGATTGTCAGGTCAACTTTAGGCAAGATTGAAAAACCGAATTTTTTATTTTTAATTTTTTGCAAATAACGCTGAATTAAATTTTGTTCATTTAATTTTTCCGGCAAAATCAATTCTCGCGGGATAAAATTTATTGAATAATAATGCTTGATAAAATCTTCAATCACCCCCTCATCGTATTTGAAGTCAAATTTATGGCGTGAAGTAATCACGCCTTTATCAATATTAAAAATCTGAAAATAAATTTTTGAATTTAAAACCAGCCAATTAATCACGTCCTGATCATATTTTTTCGGCACATCTATTTTTTGCTTTTCCTCAATTAATTTAATGGCCTCAATTTGGTCGCGATAAATTTTGGCCAATTCATACTGCTCTTGAAAAGAAGTTTTTTTCATGCACCGGATCAAATCTCTAATAATTGCTTTGGTTTCGCCTTTCAAAAGCCGTTCGGCGTTTTTGACATTCACTTTATAACGTTCTTCTGAAATCAAATTCTCGCAAGGACCGCTGCATTTATCAATATGATACTGCAAGCAAACTTTTTTTGGTAGGCGATTGCAATTTCTGATTTTAAAAATATTGCGTAAAGTATTTAAAATCAAACGTCTGGCAGTACCGTCAGTATAAGGCCCGTAATAATGGCCGTCTTTGTCTATTTTACGCGCAGTAATTAAACGCGGAAATTTTTCGTCTGTAACTTTTATATAAGCGTAACGGATATCGCCGCGTAAACTGATGTTATATTTGGGATCATATTTATGGATTAAACTTTGTTCCAATAAAAGCGCTTCCACTTCATTATCAGTAGTGATAAATTCCACATCAGCAATTTTATTAACCAAGAGTTGGGTTTTGGCAGCCAAGTCTTTTTTAAAATAAGAAGCTACGCGCTTTTGCAGATCCTTAGCTTTGCCAACATAAATTACCTGGCCGCTTTTATCCTTATAAAGATAACAGCCAGGTTTGTGGGGGAGTTTTGTTTTTTTGTAGTTAAATGGCATAAAATTTTTCATCCCCTTCATTGTCATTCTGAGCGGAGCGAAGACTCTGCAATTACGTTTTACAGATCCTTCATAATATTCAGAATGACAATGCGGAGTGAGGTATTCTTTGTTTTTTGTAATTAAAAGGCATATGCATCTTTTATAGCCTCTATGGCCTCATAAATTTTTAAGTCTCCTGAACTATAATCATCTATATCATTTATATCTTCAAGAATTTCAACATGTTTTTCAATTTTTAAATTGTTATCTTTTGCATAATCCTCTAAAAATGATTGAATCGTCGGAGTTATATTAAATTTTACTCTACCATTATTAATATCTAAAATATTTATCCTTATACCATAATACCACTCTAAGTTTTTATACTTTTTTATTTTTTCAACATGCTTTTTTTCATGGGAAACTGCATAATTACTATCATAATTGCCTTTACCTCGAGAGAATGTATCGTAAATTTTCCTAAATATTTCTTCATTGTTGAATAAAAACATCTCATCTGACTCTTCAATCTTTTGATTATGAAAATATTCAAAAAATTATTCATAACTAATTTCTTTAAAAATTAATTTATTTACAAAATTTTCTTTTTTGATTCCAAAATTTTTCTTATTAATTTTCATTATCTCATTGAGATGTTCATTAAATTTTTCTTTTGAAAAATCGTCAAAAATTTTCATAAATTTACGTCACTAATTTTCTCAAAAACATTCCTGTATAACTTCCCTTTGTTTTTGCAACTTTTTCTGGCGTTCCAGTTACTATCACTTCACCACCTTCATCGCCACCTTCCGGACCCAAATCAATTATCCAATCCGCGGTCTTAATTACATCAAGGTTATGTTCAATCACAATAACTGAATTGCCTTTATTAACCAAACGATTCAAAACTTCCAAAAGTTTTTTAATATCATCAAAATGCAAACCAGTTGTTGGTTCGTCTAAAACATATAATGTTTTACCGGTAGCTCGTTTGCCAAGCTCAGAAGCCAGTTTAATTCTCTGCGCTTCGCCGCCGGATAAAGTCGTGGCTGACTGGCCTAATTTTATATAACCCAAACCAACATCAAAAAGCAATTGCAGCTTGTCTGCAATCAAAGGTATGTCTTTAAAAAATCCCAAAGCTTCTTCCACTGTCATATCAAGCACATCCGCAATATTTTTATTTTTAAAATGCACTTCCAAAGTTTCGCGATTATACCTTTTCCCCTTGCATTTTTCGCACTGGACATAAACATCAGGCAAAAAATTCATTTCAATTTTAATTACTCCATCACCCTCACAATGTTCACAGCGACCGCCGCGCACATTAAAACTAAAACGGCCAGGTTTATAACCGCGGACTTTGGCTTCCGGTGTTTCGGCAAATAAATTACGTATATCGCCAAATACTTTGGTGTAAGTAGCCGGATTAGAACGCGGCGTGCGGCCGATTGGCGACTGGTCAATAATAATTGCCTTATCAATATAACCTACATTAGTTAATTTTTCATGTTTGCCAGGCAGTTCTTTTGATTTATATAAACGCTTGGCGATCTCTTTGTATAATGTTTCATTAATCAAAGTTGATTTGCCTGAACCTGAAACACCAGTTACACAAGTAAAAACATGCAAGGGGAATTTAACCCGCACTTGCTTTAAATTATGTTCTTTAGCGCCAAAAATTTCTAAATAATCAGTCCATGGCCGTCTTTTTTTTTGGCACCTCAATCCTTTTTGTGCCATTCAAATACTGCGCGGTCAAAGAATTTTTTGCTTTTCTAACTTCAGCAACTGTGCCGGCAGCCATAATTTTCCCGCCGTGAATCCCGGCACCCGGACCCAAATCAACCAAATAATCTGACTGTTCCATTGTCTCTTTATCATGTTCAACCACAATTATTGTATTGCCCAAATCACGTAAATATTTTAAGGTGGCTATTAATTTTTTATTATCCCTCTGATGCAAGCCAATTGAGGGCTCATCTAAAATATATAAAACGCCGCGCAACTCTGAACCTATTTGCGTTGCTAAACGAATTCTTTGCGCTTCGCCGCCAGAAAGAGTGCTTGCGCTTCTGCTTAAAGTCAAATAATCCAAGCCAACATTAATTAAAAAATTCAAACGATTCTTAATTTCTTTAATAATTTGGTCAGCAATTTTCCTTTTTGTTTCAGAAAGTTTTAAATTTGCAATAAAATCCAAAGATTCTTTGATTGTTAAATCAGTGACTTCAATTATGTTGAACTTATCAATTGTTACTGCCAAACTTTCAGGCCGTAACCTTTGGCCCTGGCAAACCGGACAAGGTTTAGCCCTCATATAACGGGCCAGTTCTGAACGGCGCCAGTCGGAATCGGTTTGCTTGTATAATCTTTCTAGCTGAGAAATAACACCCTCAAAATACCCTTGCCAAGCATATTCGGCTTTGGAACTGCGCGATTTTAAATAAAAATCCATTTTTTCATCCGAGCCATATAACAAAATATCTTTAATTTTTTTAGGCAAATCTTTAAACGGTATATCAAGATCAAAATCATATTTTTCTGCCAAAGCTTCCAGCTTTTGCCCCTGAAAACCAAAAATTTGTTTTTGCCACGGTTTTATCGCGCCTTCATTTAAAGACAATTCCGAATTTGGCACTATTAAATCTTCTGCAAATTCCTGCATAAATCCTAAACCATGACATTCTGAACAAGCGCCGAAAGGTGAATTAAAAGAAAACATACGTGGTTGAATTTCTTCAAAATTAATACCGCACTTAGCACAGGCTAATTTTGTATTAAACATTATTTCGCTACCGTTAACTTTGATCAAAATAATACCTTCCTGAGAAATATCCATGGCGGTTTCCAGAGAATCAAAAAGTCGTGACCTGCTGGCTTGGTTAACTTTTAAAGAATCCACTACCGCCTCTATATTATGTTTTTCATATTTTGCTAGCTTAATCTTAGCCGGCAGATTATAAACTTTACCATCAACCCGGGCATTGGCATAACCTTGTTTAAATAAATTATCAATTAATTTTTCATAAGTTCCTTTTTTACTCCGCACTAAAGAAGCTAAAATTTCAATATTTTTATCTTTAGCTTGTTTATAAACACGATCAAAAATTGTTTGCACATCTTGGGAAGAGATTTGCTGTCCGCATTCCGGACAATGCGGCTGGCCAACCCGGGCAAAAAGCAAACGCAGATAATCGTATATTTCAGTTACTGTACCGACAGTTGAACGCGGATTGCGCGAAGTTGATTTTTGCTCTATGGAAATTGCCGGCGACAAGCCTTTAATTGAATCTACATGGGGTTTATTCATAATACCCAAAAACTGCCTGGCATAAGCTGACAAACTTTCTACGTAACGACGCTGCCCTTCAGCATAAAGAGTATCAAAAGCTAAAGATGATTTACCTGAGCCAGAAACACCAGTAATTACAATAAAATCATTGATAGGAAGATTTAAATCTACACTTTGAAGGTTATGTTCTCTGGCGCCCTTTATCTGAATATATTCTTGGTTAGTTATTTTTTTCATAACTCCAAAAAGACGGGGTTTTTTAACCATAACCCTGCCTTTGAAAAATTATATTAAGTTAACTCCATTTTAAAGCAAAAACCCTCTTTTGTCAAACACGTCGTTCGCGCAACGTGTTCAAACTATTGACACAATTTTTAAAATATGATATACTAATTTATTAATTCGCTGCAAATCATAGCCCAAAATAGCGGGCAGAAAGTGAGGATAATATGAGTAATAGTACTCATAATAACCAACTTTTTCATTTGGTCTTCCAAGACACTTATCATCATAGCGACCACGATATAATTGTTTTGGCAAAAGACCCAAAACATGCTGAAGAAAAATGCAAACAACACCTGAGTCACAAGGGCATAAAGCACGAGACACTTCAAATTTTAACAGACGCTGAATTCCAGAAAATATTTGGCAAAACAAATCCTTATTATATTTTTTTCCAAAACGGAGTAGGAAAAAAATTTTGCCGGATATTCGCGAAAAACAAAAAAAATGCCGCGGATCGCTTTAATAAGCGTATCCAAGGGCATGCTGAACTTATCAATATCATGAATCAAAAAGAATTTAATAACCGCCATAATGAAGACAAAAAGACAAAAGAGATTTCTCTGCCGCCAATAATCTGCAAGCCCCTTTTTTCTAGGGCAGTAAACGAATAATCCCATCAAAAAAGGGCTCCAATTTCCGGAGCTCTTCTTTTTTTTAAAAAAAACCGCTTTATCATTTAAAAAACTTAATTTTCTATGTAAGGGACGGCCTAGGCTGCTCCCTAAGGTTCAATGACAAAGCGTTTTTTATGTTTTTAATTTCCTTAATTCCTCCCGAATCTCTATGGCTTTCTCAAAATCCCCGCCTTCGCCCATCCTTCGCTATCGCTACGGAGGGCTTCGGCGGGCAAGTTCGCGACGCTAACTTTTAAGCTTTTTAATTTCATCTCGAATCTCTATGGCTTTTTCGAAGTCAAGCTGCTCCGCTGCAAGTTTCATTTGAGTTTCCAGCTCAATTATCAAATCTTCAAAAGAATCAACTTTTTTTAAATCAAACTTTTTTACTTCTTGTTCAAGCGGCACCTTCTTTTCTTTAACTTTTTTAATAATTGATTGCGGAGTTATATTGTGTTTTTTATTATAAGCCAACTGAATTTTACGGCGGCGATTTGTCTCATCAATAGCTTTTCTCATTGAACTGGTAATTTTATCGGCATACATTAAAACCCGCGAATCAACATTGCGGGCAGAACGGCCAATTGTTTGAATTAAGCTGCGCGTATCACGCAAAAATGATTCTTTGTCAGCATCTAAAATTGCCACTAAGCCAACTTCTGGGATATCCAAACCCTCGCGCAACAAATTAATCCCAACCAAAACATCATACTTGCCGCGCCGTAAATCATGTATTATTTCAGTACGCTCCAATGTGTCAACCTCAGAATGCAAATAAGTAACTTTAATTTTTTTTTGCAGTAAATAATCAGTCAAATCTTCGGCCATTTGCTTAGTTAAAGTTGTAACCAAAGTACGATTACCCGCTTCAATTGTCTTGTTAATTTCAGCAATTAAACCGTCCATTTGTCTTTCAACTGGCCTGACAAAAATTTCCGGGTCAACCAAGCCAGTCGGCCGAATAATTTGTTCAACAATCTGACCGGAATGATTTAGCTCGTAATCGCCTGGCGTAGCAGAAGTATAAACAACATGTTTCAAGTATTTTTCAAACTCATTAAATTTTAATGGCCGGTTATCATAAGCTGAAGGCAAACGAAAGCCATTTTCAATTAAATTCTTTTTCCTCGACTTGTCGCCTTCATACATGCCGCGCACTTGAGGCAAAGTCTGGTGTGATTCATCAATAATTATTAAAAAATCTTCCGGAAAAAAATCCAATAAAGTATTTGGCGGTTGGCCGGGCTTTCTGCCATCAAAATGGCGGGAATAATTTTCAATGCCCTTGCAATAACCCAATTCGCGAATCATTTCCATGTCATACTTGGTCCTTTTCCCCAAACGATGACTTTCTAATTCCGGTAAAGTCGGGGCATATTGTTCTATCTCTTTTTTAATTGATTTTAGCGCTCTTTCAATTGTTATTGAAGTAGTCATGAAAGGTGAAGCCGGATAAATAGTCAAGCTACCGCGTTCACTGATTATTTTTAAATTAATTGGCTCAATTTCTTTAATTGTATCAATTTTATCGCCCTCAAAATTAATACGAAAAATATTTTTGCCATAACCTTGTACTAAATCAATAGTATTACCGCGCACGCGAAAACGGCCAGAACGCAAATCCATATCATTACGTTCAAACTGAATATCTATTAATTGCCTGATAAAATTATCTCGGCCAATTTCCTGACCGAGCTCAATTTCAAACATACCGCGCTTATATTCCAATGGATCACCCAAACCATAAATGCAGGAAACGGATACCACAATAATCACATCATTGCGAGAAACCAAAGAGCTGGTTGCTTCCAAACGATATTCCTCAATTCTTTCGTTAATTTTTATATCTTTTTCAATATAAGTATCAGTGGCTGGCACATAGGATTCTGGCTGATAATAATCATAATAAGAAATAAAATAACAAACTTTATTTTCAGGAAAAAACTCCTTAAATTCTTCATATAACTGCCCAGCTAAAGTTTTATTATGCGCCAACACCAAAGTAGGCCTTTGCACTTTTTGAATAACATTAGCCATGGTAAAAGTTTTACCTGAACCAGTCACGCCCAACAAGGTTTGTTGCGGAAACTTTAAAAACCCTTCAGTTAACCGCTTTATCGCCTTAGGCTGATCTCCTGTTGGCTTATATTCAGTTTGTAATTTAAATTTCATATTTAAAGTTTGCCATAAAAAATAAAAAAAGAAAACCGCCGAATTGCGACGGTTGTTTTAACACATTTTTAAAAATTAACAATAAAGGATCTCTGGTGGCAAATCTTCAATCATTGGATTTAAAATCGAAATGGAATCTCCTTTAATAGAGGCTTTTTCAGCTTCTTCACGAGTGTAAAAAAATTTTCTCGAGCCATTGCCAACTACCACGAATTGGCGTAAAAATGCTTTACAGTCAGGGCTTAGTTTTTTCAAAAATTCATGAGCCTTCTTTGAATTAATAAAAAATTCCCGTTTCCATTCTTTTTTTTCTTCATCTTTGTAAATTACGCAATACTTGCTGTTGTTATCCAATTTTTATTTCCCTCCTTTCTTTGATTTGTTAATTTTTACACAATATAATGAAAAAATCAAGTTGTTTCACTCTTAAAAATATTATATAATTAAGTAAGTAAATAGCTTTGGGCATTGGGCTTTGAACTTAGGGTAATAGCCCTAAGCGTTTAGCCCTCGGCTCAAAGCATTTATTTAATACAGTTTTACCACATACAAATGTATCTCGAGAAATTAGAAATCCAAGGATTCAAGTCTTTTGCTAAAAAGACTGTTTTGGAATTTCCTGATAAAATTAAAGGCTCTCATAGTATTACCGGTGTAGTTGGCCCCAATGGTTCTGGCAAATCCAATATTGCCGACGCCATCCGATGGGTTTTGGGTGAACAAAGCATTAAAACTTTACGCGGTAAAAAAAGCCAGGATGTAATTTTTTCCGGTTCTGACAGGAAAGCTCGACTGGGCTTTGCTGAAGTTTCTTTATATTTAAATAATGAAGGCAAAAGCGTTGATATTGATTATTCTGAACTGACCATTACCCGTCGTGTTTATCAATCAGGTGAAGGTGAATATTTTATTAATAAAAACAAAGCCCGCCTGGCTGATATTCAAATGCTTTTAGCTAAAGCTAATTTTGGCCAGCGCACTTATTCAATAATTGGCCAAGGCATGACAGATTCAGTTCTTTCCGCTTCTTTAGCTGAAAGAAAAGAACTTTTTGATGAAGCTGTCGGGGTCAAACAATTTCAAATTAAACGCGAACAGACTTTAAATAAATTTAAAGCCACCCGGGAAAACTTAGCGCAAACAGAATTAACTTTAAAAGAAATTGAACCTCGTTTGCGTTCCTTGACCCGTCAGGTTAAAAAGCTGGAAAAACGTGAACAAATTGCCCAAGAGCTAAAAGATTTACAAATTGATTATTATGCCCAAATTTGGCATTCGATTGAAAAAAAAATAAAAGAAGTTACTGAACAAAAAATAAATCAAGAAAAATTTTATAAAAACTTAAATCAGAAAATAAATAAAATACAGGGAGAAATTAATCAATTTTCAGAAGAAAATTCACGGCAAGTAAATTTTGATAAGCTTCAAAATCAATATAACAATTTAATTTCTCAAAAAAACACTCTGCTTGGTGAAAAAACAGTTTTAAAAGCCAAAAAAAATATTGAATTGGAAAAGCAAGGCCAAACTGACTTAGTCTGGCTAACTAAGAGACAAGACGAAATTACTGAGCAAATCAATAATTTAAAACAGCAAATTTCAGAAATTACCAAACTTAGTAACAAAGAAGAAGAAACTTTAAATGAAAAAAAAGAAAAACTTGTTTCGCTTGACAAACGTTTAGCCTCGGTAAAAGAAGAACTAAATAAATTACAAAAAACCACACAATTGCCATTTGAACAAGAAGAAGAATTAGAATTAATTTTTGATCAGCAGCAAAGTTTAGTTAATAAGTTATCTAAAATTGAAAAAATAGAAGAACTAAATGAAATAAAAAATCAAGCCAGAGAAATTTCTCAAAAACTTTCCTTATATTTGGAAAAATTAAAAACACTTAAAAAACAAGATTCTGATAATTTAATTAATTTACAAAATCAATTAGAATCCCTGAGTCAGGAAAAAAATGATTTAACCTTAGAAATCAATCAATTAAATCTTAATTTAGGAATTAAAAAAGAAAAGATTGAATCACTCAGCCGAGAAATTGATAAATTAAGACAAGAAAAAGAAAAAATTAATAAAGAAATTAATCTATCCCAGTTTAAACCAAAAACTAAAAAAGAACTACAAACGAAAATTAATAAAGAATTAGAGGAAATTGAAGAAAAAATTTCTAATTTAAATAAAAAAATCAAAGATCAAGAAGAAAAAATCAGTCAATTCAATTTTGAAGAACAAAATAAAAAGGAAAAATTAATTGAGCTGCAAAAAAAATCGCAAGAAAAACAAATTCAAATAAATCAGCATAGTCAAAAAATTAACCGTCTTAATATTGAATTAGCAAAATATTCGACCAAGAAAGAGAATTTGGAAACAGAGATACGACACAATGCTCTTGATTTAAATAAAATAAAAAAACACCAAACAGAGAAACAAATCGATGAAGGAAATACTTATCAAAAAATAGAACAATTAAAGCGCCAGTTAGAAATTATTGGCGGTATTGATGAGGAAACTCAATCCGAATACAAAGAGATAAAAGAACGCTATGATTTTCTTAAAAGCCAATCTAATGACCTGGAAGAAGCAATTAGCTCTTTGGAAAAAGTAATTGAAGAATTAGACAAAACCATCAAAGAACAATTTGATAAGGCCTTCAAAGAAATAAATAAAGAATTCCAAAAATATTTTAAAATTCTATTTAACGGCGGCAATGCCGAATTAATTAAGGTGAGTTCTGCAGAAATAAAAAAGGAGGATAAAGAAAAAGAAGATGAGACAGAAGAAGAAAAGGAAGAAGAAGGCGGAATTTTAGCTCAGGCCGACAAATTTGCAAAAAAAATAAAACAAAAAGAAAAAGAAAGTTACGCTGGCATTGAAATTAAAGCTGTGCCGCCTGGCAAAAAATTAAAATCAATCAACATGCTCTCCGGTGGCGAAAGAGCTTTAACAGCTATTGCTTTAATTTGTGCAATTATTCATAATAATCCGTCACCTTTTATTGTTCTTGACGAAGTTGATGCAGCTTTAGATGAAGCTAATTCAGAAAGATTTAATGTTATTTTAGATGAATTAGCTAAAAAAACTCAATTTATAATCATCACTCATAACCGCGTAACAATGCATTATGCGCATGTTTTATACGGCATTACAATGGGAGATGACGGAATTTCTAAATTGCTTTCTGTTAAACTAAGCGATGCTGAAGAAATGGTAGGACAGACATAAACTTTAGTCTTTTTAGAAATAAAAAAAGCCCTAACAACTATTCAGTTAGGGCTTTTTCTTACGCCTAATTTTTTTAGGCTGATAAGGATTGATCCAATGCTGTTTACGACGCCGTACTTTACGCCGAATTTTTGAATCAGTAATAATCTGCTCACCAAAAATCATTTCCACTAAACGCATTAATTTGCCAAACAAAGGATGAAGCATCTCATAAGGCACACTATCAAATACAGCATTGCAGGATTCCTGATGGTACCATTTTTGCATTTCGTAGTCCTGCTTGAAATTTTTCCAAACCTTGGCTTTGGCGAATTCTTTCGGCGTTGTTAAACCTTCATTAAACAAAGTCTCCAAAATGGAGAGCAAATTATCACAATGATCGGCAGCGCCCAGCATCTTAATTTCCGAATCACCCTCTCGCAAGACTTTAATTTTATATTTTTTACGTTCATGCCAGGATTTATCTTTAGGTTCAGTCATAGCCTCAACTAATCTTAAAACATCCGGGCCGAATTCAGTATAAATTTCTGATTCTGTTAAATCAGTATTTTCCAAAGTATCATGCAAATGACCAGCAATAACAAGGTCTTCAGACATTCTCATTGCCATCAAATACTCAGCTACTCCAGTTGTATGGACAATATAAGGTATTTTTTTACGGCTCAGGCGCTCTTTACGAAATTGCCCGGCATGCTTATCAGCGGCCAACATGCGGGCTCGCCTGATCCGGCCAAAATTATACTGCCTAACTCTAAACAAACTCTTATCAACCAAATTCAATCACCTCCTTTTATTTTTGTATTTTTAACTTACGCTTAAAATTATTCTTTGTCAACGCTAAAAGCGCCCGGAACTACCGAAGCGCTTTTTTTAAAATCACATCGCTCATGAGCAACTTGATTTATTTGAAAATTTCTAACTTAAATCTTAATGCTTACATTTTAAATCTTTACAATAAAAGCAATCCAACAATTAACAAGGCCACTATATTTAAAATTTTTATCATCGGGTTAATAGCAGGGCCAGCAGTATCTTTATACGGATCACCAACGGTATCACCGGTAACAGCTGCTTTATGTGCTTCTGAACCTTTGCCGCCATAATTGCCTTCTTCAATATATTTTTTAGCATTATCCCAGGCACCTCCGCCACTTGTCATTGAAATTGCCACAAAAATACCAGTGATAATTGAACCAACTAATAAACCGCCCAAAGCATGCACGCCCAAAATAAAACCAACTAAAATTGGCGCTAATACAGGGATTAAAGCTGGCACAATCATCTCTTTAATAGCTGATTTAGTCACCAAATCAACTGTTTTGCCATAATCAGGCTTTTCAGTGCCTTGCATAATGCCTGGCTTTTCCTTGAATTGCTTTCTGACTTCTTCAACAACTTTACCAGCTGCCTTGCCAACTGATTGCATAGCTAAAGCCCCAAAATAATAAGGTAAAAGCCCGCCAATAAACAAACCAACCAAAACCTTAGGGTTGCTGATTAAAAATTGAAAACCTTCGCCTAAAGCATGGGTATAATCAGCAAATAAAACCAAAGCAGCTAAAGCCGCTGAAGCAATGGCATAACCCTTGGTCACTGCTTTGGTCGTATTGCCAACAGCGTCTAAGGGATCAGTAATATTGCGCACTTCTTCAGGCAATCCTGCCATTTCTGCAATACCGCCAGCGTTATCAGTAATTGGCCCATAAGAATCAATAGCTACAATTATGCCAGCCATTGAAAGCATAGCCATAGCTGCTACTGCTACACCATAAAGCCCTGCTAACCAATAAGCTCCCAAAATTGCTCCACAAATAACAATAATTGGCCAAGCAGTTGATTTCATGCTAACCGCCAAGCCGGCAATAATATTAGTACCATGACCAGTCTTTGACGCTTTAGCAATATCTTTCACTGGCTTATATTTTGTTGCCGTGTAATATTCAGTAATAACAACCATGGCAGCAGTAACAATTAAACCAATTAAAGCAGCCAAATAAATATTTGTAACATCATATTTATCATTTGTACCAAGTAGCCAAGTTGTAACCGGATAGAAAGCAATAGCTGCAAATACACCTGACGCAATCAACCCTTTATATAAAGCTCCCATTATATTTTTTTTGGCACCTAAACGAATAAAAAAACTGCCAATAATTGAAGCAAGAATAGCAACACCACCCAAAACCAAAGGATATAAAACAGCATTTTCTAAATTAGTAAAAATTAAAGAACCCAAAAGCATAGTAGCTAAAGCTGTTACAACATAAGTTTCAAATAAGTCCGCAGCCATGCCAGCACAATCACCGACATTATCACCAACGTTATCAGCAACAACTGCCGGATTTCTAGGATCATCTTCGGGAATACCTGTTTCAACCTTACCCACTAAATCAGCCCCTACATCAGCGGCTTTGGTATAAATACCGCCGCCTAAACGGGCAAAAATTGAAATTAAAGAACCACCAAAGCCTAAACCAATCAAAGCCTGCAAATCTTTGGTGATTAAATAAAATAAGGTTAAACCTAAAAGCCCCAAACCAACCACTAAAAAACCTGTCACAGCTCCGCCCCTGACAGCCACATTTAAAGCTGGCTTTAAACCATTTTTAGCTGCTTCAGCTGTACGCACATTTGCTCTGACAGAAATATTCATGCCAATATAACCAGCTGTTGCTGATAAAACTGCTCCCAGCAAAAAACCGATCGCGGTTTTCCAGCTTAAAAATAAACCAATCAAAATAAATAAACCTATAGCCACCAAGGCAATAGTCTTATACTGCCTATTTAAATAAGCTGACGCTCCTTCTTGAATAGCTTTAGCAATTTCTTGCATTTTTTCACTACCCGTGGGCAGTCTTAAAACTAATCTAATTAAAATTAAACCGTAAATAACAGCCAAAAGACCAGTAATTAAAGCAAAAAGAATACTTGGTTCCATAAAATATTTATTATTTTTTAGTTAAAAAATGGCTTTTTTTATCTAAAATAAGCCAAAATCCATTAAAAGCTTGTTAAATTATACTACTATTTTAACTTTTTGCTTGCTTAATGTCAATAAAATTAAAATTTTTTTATCCTTGACATAATTTTTAGAGTAAATTATACTATTTATGTAAATTCATTTTGTTTTTAAGGTGTTTTTTAACCGGTTCCAACCCGGAGTATATTAAAAAATTTCCTGGCAAAATGGGAAAAAAGTTTAAATATATTAGTAGCCAAATAAAATATTTTTTAATCAAACTATTATTGGCAACAATTAAAGGCTTTAAACTAACAATAAAGTCCTTTTTTAATTTATTAAAAAAGACTATTTTAAAACCGCTGCAATTTTTGGGTTTTATTTTTTATAAATATATAATAATAAATTTTTATAAAATTTATTTATATTTAAAAAAGATAAAAAAAATAATTCTGCCTTCAGAAAAAATCAAACCTATTTATCTTTTCATCAATAAATATATCAGTCACATTATAATTATTTTATTAGTCGCAACAATCAGTTTTGCCAACATTTTAACGCCTGAAACTCGAGCCGAAAGTTTTGGTGAAAAAAGCATTTTATTTGCTTTAGCCACAGGCAGTAATTTAGAAGATGAATATATTGAAGAAACAATAGAATCTATCCAACCTAAAATAAATGATTATTTAGAATCTAAAACAAATGCTATTTCTGCTCCCCAACAAATTTTAACTAATGAAGAAGCTATCGGTGGTGAAAATAAAATTAATATAATTGACTACGGTAGCGCCGTAGTCAAGCCTGAATTAGCCTCAATGGAAGCTTCTAAAAAACAACGTGATAAAATTATTGAATATGAAGTTCAAAGCGGTGATACAATCAGCTCGATTGCCCAAAATTTCGGAATTTCAACAGAGACTGTCTTATGGGCAAACAATTTAAGTAAATACAGTTTAATTAAACCGGGACAAAATTTAACAATCTTGCCAACTAGCGGTATTTCTCATAAAGTAGCCAGCGGCGATAATTTAAATAAAATTGCTACAAAATACAAAGCTAACAAAGAAAAAATCATTGAATTTAATAAAATAGTTGATGATAGTGATATTCAAGTCGGCCAAACTTTAATTATCCCTGAAGGCCAACCATACTATGAACCAGTTAAATCAACAACATCATTAGCTTCCATCAAAAAAATTTTTAAACCTTCTCATGTTACTGTTTCTTCTGGCAAAAAAATGGCCTGGCCGACTTATGCCCGTCGCATTTCACAATATTTTAACTGGCGTCATCGCGGCTTAGATATTGACGGTGAATTCGGCGATCCGATCTGGGCAGCAGATGACGGGGTTGTTAGTAAGGTGGCTTACTTAAAATACGGCTATGGTTACCATGTCATTGTCGATCACGGTGGCGGCAAGTCAACCTTATACGCTCATTTTCAAAAAATTTATGTTCAGCAAGGACAACATGTAGCTCGGGGTGATGTTCTAGGTGAAATGGGCTCAACTGGCTATTCTAGTGGTTCACATTTACATTTTGAAGTTAGGTTTGGTTATAATAAATATAATCCTTTGAGTTATATAAGGTAACTAAATATACTAAAAAACTCCTGCTGGGAAGGTGGTTATTAATATCCTAATAGCTATTGACAATTTATATCATTTTTAATATCATAAACAAATTAAAAAAGGAGAAAAATTTTGAAGGCAAAAGAAGAAACTATCGTTAAGTTATCCGAAAAGGCCAAAAGACAAATTGAGAGTGAGTTAGGAATTTTCTTAACCTCGCCCAAAAACCCACTAAGAACTGCCAGAGAACAACATGGGGTTTTTGATGAAGGTGAAACTTTTTCGGCGATATAGTAGCAAAAGAAAAATTTTTCACTGGCGATGAACTAAGAACCAAAATTAAAAAATTGTTCAAGTAAACAAAATTCTTAAAAACATAAAATTTTAAATAACCCCCTGCGATAACATCAATGGGGATTATTATTTATTAAACCGATATTGCAAAGCCTCAGCTAAATGCTGGGTTTTTATTTTATCAGCATTTTCCAAATCAGCAATTGTCCTGGCTAATTTTAAAATCCGGTGATAACCCCGAGCTGATAAATGAAATTGATTAACAGCGTTTTTTAATAAATCCTGGCCTTGCGCATCAATAGCGCAAAATTCTTTAACATCCTGAGCTCTCATTTCACTGTTATAAAATATGGGTAAATCATTAAATCTTTTTTGCTGAATTTCTCTGGCTTTCTCAATTCTTCGCCGAATTTCAACTGAACTTTCAGCCACTTTTTCCCTGGTTAATTCTTCAAAACTTAAACGCGGCACTTCAATATGCAAATCAATCCGATCAAGAATCGGACCGGAAATCTTTTGCTGGTATTTAATTATCTGGCCTGGAGAACAAGTACATTGTTTATCAGGGTCAGAAGCGAATCCACAGGGACAAGGATTTTGCGCGGCAATTAAAATAAACCGGGCCGGATAATTTAAAGTGCCTGAAGCACGCGAAATTGAAACCATGCCGTCTTCCAGCGGCTGCCTAAGATTTTCCAAAACTTTGCGCGGAAATTCTGGAAATTCATCTAAAAATAAAATCCCGCGATGCGCTAAACTAATTTCACCCGGCTTAGGTATTCTGCCGCCGCCAACCAAAGCCACGCCTGATGAAGTATGATGAGGCGAACGAAACGGTCGCTGTTTAATTAAAGGATCTTTAACCGGTAATAAACCAGCCACGCTGTAAATTTTTGTCACTTCTAAAATCTCGTCCAAGGTCATTTTGGGCATGATTGAGGCTGTAGCCTGAGCCATTAAAGTTTTGCCTGATCCGGGCGGTCCTGACATTAAGACGTTATGGGCGCCGGCTACGGCAATTTCCAAAGCCCGTTTAACATGTTCTTGGCCGGCAATATAAGCCATATCAATTTCAAGCTCTTCTGGCTCAAAATCAAATTTTTGATCACTTTTAAAAGGTTGGATTAAATTTTTGTCAGTCAAGTGATCAATTAACTCGGTTAAATTGCGAACCGCAAAAACTTCAACACCTTCAATTAAACTGGCTTCCTGCACATTAACCCAAGGCAAAAATATTTTTTTGAAATTATTTTCTTTAGCAAAAATCACCGCCGGCAAAATGCCATTAGTATGGCGCAAATTACCTTCCAAAGAAAGCTCTCCAACAAACAAACTGTCTTTCAAATCAATCTCTAATTCATAAACATCCAAAACAATGCCTAAAGCCATGGCCAGATCATAAGCTGGGCCCTCTTTTTTCAAATCAGCCGGGGCTAGATTAATGACGATTTTTTTAGAATAAGGGAAGGGGATATCACAATTTTTAATAGCCAAACGAATGCGCTGTTTGGCTTCCTGCACAGCAGTATCACCCAAGCCAACAATAAAAGTATCTGGTTTGCCCATTGAAACATCAACCTCAACTTCAACCAGCTGGGGATTTAAGCCAATCACGGCGCAGGAATTTAATTTAGTAAGCATAAATTAACAATTAAGGGGTAGCAGGGAGCAATTGTTCCCTGCTACCCGTGGATGAAGGTATGGTTATAATTTATCTTAACCAAAACTATGGACTTTTTCAAATTGCTCTAAAAATCTAAATAAAAAAGCCAGGGACAAAACCCATGGCTTTTTAAATTTGAGAAGACAGATTAAGGGTCATTCACTTAAGAATATGCCTCCTTGCGTCTCCTTTTATTTTTCGCGGACATTTTTCTTTTCGCCTCTTGGCAAGGTCAACCTCGTCCGCTTAAATTTTGAGGTAACACGGCGTGGCTCGTTTACTAAAAAACACAAAAACAATCGTTCCCCTTTTCTAAAAAACGCTCTGGCAGGACAATATTTTATTGTAGGGAACGCATATATGCGTTCCCTACGGTGTTTTACACCGCCTGCCAGAGCACTTGATTTTCAAGCCGCTTTTTTTGGGGCTTGCTTTTCTTCCAATCTGGTCCACTCTTTCCAAAGCCATTCCGCGAACTTGGAAGCCGTCCGCCAAATAGCCATGCGATGAATGTGACCGTCATTGTACATCCGTTTGTGGCCATTTTTAGCGCAATCGTCCCAAGGGACGGGATTGTCAGGCATGGAACAGGTTTTGCAAAGCACCTCCGGATGTTTAGCCCGGAAATTGGCTTTAATTTGCAAAAAGCGCTGACCCCATTCCGAGTCAGGCCGACGAATAAACTGATCAACGATCAAGTAAAGGGCTTGACGCGCTTCGTTGGACCAGTTGGCTATTTTGCCATGCCTGCGCCGGACAAACGTACCGTCTTCAAAAACATGCACCCCGCAAAAGGCTTTGAGCTTAGCTGAACCGCGGCTGGTCTTGCCATTAGTATTGGTGCTGTCCTGAAAGCGGTTGATATCGCCGATAGCCACCAAGAGCCGGGAGGCGATTCTGGGACCGCAGCCTTTGATTGGTTCAAACAGTTTCAGGTAAACGACCATATTTTTCAAATGCCGGGTTAAAGCTTTTTCCCGTCGGGCTTCTTCTTCCTGCAATGACTGGTAAACCACGTCATTGGCCCGAGCTTCTTCAGCTGCTTTTTTGATTGACCCCTGCGGGAAAAAGCCATCTTCATTGCAAAAAGCAGAACCAATGACTGCCTGATCAATACGCTGGCCGCAGGCAATCCGGGCTTTCATGGCGTCTGTCAAGCTGCGATAAAGCACGCCCAAAAGAATAAAATCTCTTTCCCGTCGGGCAGCTTTTTGAAAAAGATAAGGATGTTCTTGGTAAAGTTCAATCAACTTTTGGGCATCTTTGTCTTTATCTTCTTCTTTGCGGAATTCTTTCAGTTTAATGGCCGGAACCCTGACAATCTGGGCCTTAATGTCCTCGGCGTGCCGGGAAATGGCAAAAGCCAGATAATCGCCTGAACCGCCCAGCACCATGACCACAGTATCGCCCGTCTGCAAACCTTCATATTCTGCCGGTACTTTTTCGCTGCCTTTTTTGCCTTTGAGGTGGTGTTCAGGAAAATGACTGAGATCGTCTTCCTCGGTTTTGGCCCGCCATTTGACAGGCGTGTTGCCTTTAACCCACTCCAGTTCGGCTGTTTCGTCAGCCAAATTATAGTTTGTAATTTTCTCTTTGCCGTCCCAAACCGCGACCTGAGTTGGCTTGGACTGGCCTTCCTTGGTTTGCTTGATCCGATGACGGATGCCAATGATTCGTCCTTGTTCAGACATTCTTTCCTCCTTTGTGTTCTTTCGTCTTTTTCAAAGACCTTTTTTAATCTAGCACCTTAGCAAAATAATTTGAGTTTGTCAAGAATTAATAAATAAAAAATGAGACATTGATCGATCCACCTTATTAAAGGCGCCCTTCATTCGTCTCATTTGTTTTTAGCGGACACATTCCCCGGCGTTTACTTAAAAACACGCCTCCCCGCGTCCGTTTAAATTTTAAGGAAACACTATCCGAATCGTTTGATTAAAACAATTATCTCATCGTTCCCTACTTTTTAATAATAACATCCAATAACCAATTCTCAAAAAGGAGAGGGTGAGACAGATCAACTCTCGTTTTTTTTTAATAACAAAATGGCCTTCGTCTCACCTTTTATTTTGTGGGCACGCTCCTTCTCGTTTTTAAAAACACATCCATCGACATCCGCAATTACAATTTCTCTTTGGGACTTAAATTCCGAGGGAACACGAAATAATTCGTTTACTTAAAAACACGCCTCAAATCATTCTCTCTTCTCTGAACCTTTAACTTTCTAACTTTATACTTTAAAACTTCAAAGAAGAAAGGGCAAGACAATACGGGAACCGTTTCTTTAAAACAGCCGCTGTGGCGTCTTGCCCAAATATTTTTTTGCGAACACCGATCTTATCGTTAAATTTAAGAACAAAACAATTTACGTTGGCTTATTTTTTTAAAGCACAGTAGCACTCTCGTTTTAAAAAACATTATGGATCTCGTGCTCATAATATAAAAATTTAACAAAAATTATTTATTTTGTCAATGCAAAAATAAAAAATGTCAACGGGAAGTTAAAATGTCCTATTCTCAGGGAAATTAAAATGTCCTGGCAGGCGGTGTAAAACACTGTAGGGACAGGTGTAAAACCTGTCCCTATAATAAAATATTGTCCTACCTGAGCGCTAAACAATCTTTTTTGTTTTCTTAAACTCGCTAATAATGTAAATCCCAACCCCAATGACAATCATTACATCAGCTAAATTAAAAACTGGCCAGATAAAAATATTTAGATAATCAATAACATGACCAAAAATCAAACGGTCAATTAAATTGCTTAAAGCGCCTAAAATAATCAAAGAAACAGCCAAGAGTTGCCATAATTTATTTTTCGTCAGGCTTGACCACCAAAAAAAGCTTAAAATAACAAGGATAATTATAACTAAAATAATTATCAATGTTTGAGGCAAAGGCAAGCCAAAAGCAATATTTTGATTTGGGAAATAACCAATTTGCAAAAAGTTGCCAAACAAATAAAATCCCTCTTTGGGGATTTTATTTATTAAATAATATTTGATTAAACTCTCAATAAAAAAAAGAGTGAAACTCAAACTTATTATCAAAAATATTTTTTGATAATTTTTCATTCTTTATTGGCTGCTTAACTTTTCCTTGCATTCAACACAGGCGCTGGAAGCCGGACGAGCCAATAATCTGCCTTCGGGAATCTCTTTGCCGCAATAATTGCATTTTCCATAAGTGCCTTTTTCAATCCTATCTAAAGCTTTGTTAATATCGCGTAAAGTTTTTTCTAATGAATATTCAATAGAAAGATTATCAGTATATTGAGCTATTTCACCGGCATTTTCATCTTCTTTATCGCCATAATCAGGAAATTCTGAACGATAATTATCCTTAATATGCTTATCTTCAGAAGTAAAGCTAGCCAGTTCATTTTCAATTTGCTCTTTTCTGGCCAATAAATCTTTTTTAATTTTTTCTAAAGTTTCCTTTTTCATAATTTTAATAATTATCCTATTTTTGAAATTAATTTATAATGGTATTATACATTATAAAAATATTATACCTTTTATGTCAAGTATTAACAAGTCAATAAGCTAAAACTGATTAAATTAAAAAGGCCTGACTTTCATGCCCTATTGTTTTTATTTTAGTGGCTAAAGTCAGGCCAGTGACTTCATCTAGTTAATTCCCGCCCTGGCGGCAGCAAATTAATATTAATGATAAAGTCAGTAGGATTCACCCGGGGCAATGTTGAATCAAACCTTTTACCGTTTTTAAGGCGCATGGCCTAAGCTAATTAACCTTATTTTTTTTTATTTTTGTTTTCGTGGGCACCACCGGGTTACCCAAAGAAAAAAAACAGTAAAAGGCAGAGAAATTAAGCCAAAATCTCTATTTAGCTGAATTTCACTAAATCTATTTAAAGAACTAGTTCATCATCTTATATACTCATTATAACAATTTTTAGACACCTTGTCAATTTCTTGTTGTGAATAAATAAAAAAAATTGCCAATATTAGCAAAATTAGTCCTGAAGCTTAAAATTTTTCAATCAATAAATTTTAAATATTTACTTAAAGTTGACAAAATATTATCCCCAAAACTTTCCCCATGTTATCCACATTATAATATGTTTCATTCTATATTAATGATCACGGTCCGGGTATTCCCAACTAAAATAATTTACTCTAAGCATAGCCAAAATCCATTATCCGATATATTTTCTGAAATTACTAAATAATCTATTTTGGAAAAATAAGGCCAAATCAAATCCAGATATTCACCTTTTGCTATTAAATTTTGACTAAAATTAGCATTTTTATTATTATAACAACGGCTTTTTTTATTAATATCAACTAAATTTTCATCTTTTATTAAATTTTCAATTATTTTTATAGAATTAGCGAAAAAAAGGACATCTTCAGTATAATAATAAGCAAATTCCTGGTTCTCATAATCCAAATAGTGCAAATTTGCATTGTAAATTGATTCTTTTTTAAAATTTGGTATATTCGGATTTTTGATTATTTGGCTAATATAAGTATAATCCGGCAATTGTTTGTCTTTTTTAATGGGATATTTAACAGCTAAATATTCTTTAATTATTGCTTCTAATTTAATAATTTTTTCTTCTACCTTGCTTATATTAGCCAAATTAATGGCAAACAAGTAATTATTGTCATGGTCAAGAATAATTTGAATCTGACCCGCAAATAATTCCAAAATGTCTTTTTCAAAATTAAATTTATATAACTTTTCTAAATACTCCCGATTTTTCTCAACAAAAGAAAATGTCCCGGCATCATGCTCCCTTAATAAATTATAAATTTGTTTAATATTATCCCTGGCTTTTTCCAAAGAAAAACTTAAGACAAAATTTGCAGAAATTTTTTCAATTAAAAGAGGGGCTTCATTAGAATTATTACCCAAAGTTTTTACCACTAAATTATTTTCCTTTGCTTTTAGTCCTAAAAACAATTCATTTATTCTATCAGCTTTTAAGTCCGCCAAAAAAAGCTTCAATCGTAAATCATCTGCTTTATCTAAATTTGCTGTAAACTCCTCAATATCTATATAAATCCTTGCTAAATAATCAAGACTGAATTTATTCAAGTTAAGCATTACATCAACTTTTTGGGCCAAGGAAGATTTGCCTTGCCAAGCTATTGCCTGAACTTGCCGAATAACTTTTTCAGAATTACTAATAATTAAAATGTTTTTCCCCACTGTCTTATAAGTTAACAAATCATACTTTAAATCGTATTTTTCAATTAAGCCTGAGTGTTTTTCTAAAGCCAAATTATCTTGCTTAAGGTTAAAAATTAATAAATAATCAAGCTTTAACTTTTTGGATTCAAAATCCGGAATAATCGCAAAAGCTGAATTATAAGCGACAAAATGATTTAAAAACTGAAAATCTGAAACATCCAAATTATAATCTTTCAAATAAGCTTTTATTATCTTATTATTAAGCAAATCATCATTTAATCTAAAAGTTGAATAAAAAACAGCACTTTGGGGCACATACTTGATTAAATTATCTTTTTTAAAATAAAGATGATAATACAAAAAAAGGGCAATTACAGCTATCAAAATAATTGCCCCCAATATTTTTAAGCTTAATTTTAAAACCTGTTTTTGCCAGATAGTCATAAAAAAATTATAGCAAAAAAATTAAACTTAGCAAATTATTGGTCATGCCTTTCGCGAAAGCAGGGTTGACTTTATTTATCATTATGCTAAATTAAAACTGACGTGAGAACGTCATAAATTGTCTTTGAGAAAAGGCAAAAAAGCTCTTTGAGAAAGGAGAAAGAAAATGTTAAACCCAAACACAGACTGTCTGATGAGTATGGTCTTGGGGAAAGAGACAGACCCCGAGCTACTAAAAATCTATCTGATTTTAGATCAGAAGAAACGTCAACCACTAAACACAGAGGAATTTCAAAAAATCCTGCAAACATTGATCTTTGGTTTTGATGACTGGCAAATTATTGCCAATGTCATTACGGCTATTGTTATTAATTCGCCGGAAAAATCAACCTATGTCCTTGATTTACTGACTGCTCTTTTTACGGAAAAAGAAGCGCCCGAATACCTAACAGAAAATGGCTTAACTGTTTTCAAAAGAATGCGGGGTATTAATTCTGCTACAAATCCTGCTTTTGTTAACGGCCTAATTCTGGGGATTTTTCAAGCAATCAACTGGCTTAATGAAACCTGGCAAACAATAACTACTTTTGAAGAGGGGTTGCCTGAATTTTTAAGCAAACTAATTTTAAGGAATGAAATTGAAAAATACTATCAATACGATAAAAAATTTGAAAAAAAACTTTCAGATAACATCAAAAGTTATGCCAGGCCAACGAGAGGCAGAAAATATTTGCCAGGCCAACGTCTTGCCCAAATTATGTACATCTATATAAAGATAAGATGGGTTTGGGAATCAGGATGGGAACTGCCCAAATTAAACCAATTGATCCTTGAACAGCTTAATTATGCTATTTGGGGTTCAATCTCCACCAATGGCCGGGCTCAGTCAATTCACCTGATGTTCAGCAGTCTAATTAATGCCGAAAGAATTTTTGGCGAAGAAATTGCCTAAAATCTCACAGAGGCCGCAAGACGGCCTCTTTTTAATTTAACAAAAGAAGACGCTTTTCCGCGCCTTCTTTTTATATTATTTTCTATTCTTCTTTATTCTTAATCCTTAATTCTTATTCCTAATTAATACCTTTTCTTAAAAAACGGCTTGCGATCTCTATCATTTCTATCATCCCGTCTGCCACCTCGACCGCCACCAGGCCTAAACCCTGTTTTGGCTGGTTTTGGTGTTTTACCGCCTTCAACTAAACTTAAACTAATTTTATTATTAATTGGATCAACCTCTTCAACTTTAACTTTAACCTTATCGCCTTCATTTAAAACATCGGTTACCTTTTCTATTCTAAACGGTGCCATTTTTGAAATATGAATCATGCCGTCTTTACCAGGCAATATCTCCACTATTGCTCCAAAATCCATTATTCTTGTTACTTTGCCTTCATAAATTTCTCCTACTTCAACGTCTTTTATTATTTGCTCTACCCATTCTTTTGCCTTTTTCGCCATAGCAGCATCAGTAGAAGTGATCATAACCAGACCCTCATCTTCAATATCAATTGAAACACCTGTTTTCTCAATAATCTCATTAATAATTTTACCACCAGGGCCAATCACGTCTTTAATTTTATCAGGCTCAATTTTAAAACTAGTAATTCTTGGCGCGTAAGGAGACAAATCATTTGGCTTAGATATGGTTTTGTTAATGCCTTCTAAAATCTGGTCTAAAGCTTTACGTCCCTGCATCAATGTTTTTTCTACCATTTCCATTGTTAAGCCTTCTGTTTTTGTATCCATTTGAATAGCAGTAATCCCCTTTTTAGTCCCAGTGATTTTAAAATCCATACCGCCTGGCCCATCTTCCAAATCCTGAATATCTGTTAAAATTTTATAACCGCCCTTGCCATCAACTGCTAAACCCATA
>CAZPVP010000007.1:27959-33962 GCA_964590345.1 uncultured Gammaproteobacteria bacterium
GGCTCTTTAAGAGGCACGCCACCATCAAGCAAGGCTAAGGTTGAAGCGCAGGTTGAAGCCATAGAGCTAGAACCATTTGAACCCATTGTTTCTGAAACAACTAACACCGTATAGGGAAATTCTTCTTTTGAAGGTATTACCGGAACTAAAGCCTTTTCCGCCAAAGCCCCGTGCCCAATATCTCTTCTGCCCACACCAACGATTCTTTTCACTTCACCGACTGAATAAGGCAAAAAGGTATAAAAATGCAAATATCTTTTTTCACCGACTTCTTCCATTGTATCCAACAACTGCGCATCTCCCGGTGAACCCAATGTTAAGGCAGAAAAAACCTGAGTTTCGCCTCTTTGAAATAAACCACTGCCATGCAATCTTTTGAAAACGCCTGTTTCAAAATAAAGGGGGCGAATTTCATCTAATTTCCGGCCATCAACTCTAACCTCTCTTTCCATTATTGCCGCGGAAACTTTTTTCATCACCAACTTATCGGCTTTTTGCAATGCGTATTCAATTAATTCTTCAGACACTCCTTGGTCAATTAATAGTTTCTCCAACTCGTCAATTAATTCATGCAAACCATGCTTTCTCAATGCTTTGGTCGGCTTTTTTTGGGCCAACAAATAAGGGCCGACTTTTTCCGAAATAAATTTATCAACTGTCTTCATTATTTCTTCTTTAGCTTTCAATGTCTCTTCCGTTTCCTTTGGCATTAAATCCAAAATGTTTAATTTTTCTTTACCAGCCTGATCAACTAATTCATGAACTGCCTCAACAATGTCTTTAAAAGATTCCTGACCAAAAGAAAAAGCTTCCAGCATTTTTTGTTCTGAAATTTCTTTTGCCTCTGATTCAACCATTATAATCTTATTATCATTGCCTGCCAAAGAAAGTTCTAAATCGCATTCCTCTAATTCTGTGACTGTTGGATTCAAAATAAAACTATTATTTTTTAAACCAACTGTTAAACCAGCAATTGGCCCATCCCAAGGGATAGTAGAAAGAGCCAAGGCCGCAGAAGCGGCAATCAGTCCCACCATTTTTGATTCATTTTCAGTGTCGTACTGCAAGACAGTCAAAATAACCTGAACTTCGTTTCTGATCTCTTCATTAAAAAGCGGCCTAATGGCTCGATCAATCATTCGGGCATTTAAAATAGCTTCATCACTTGGCCGGCCTTGCCGTTTAATAAACCGCGAACCCTTAATTCTGCCAGCAGCGTAAAATCTTTCCTCAAATTCAACTGTTAAAGGAAAAAAATCAATACCCTCACGAGTATTTTTTGAAATAACTGCTGTACCTAAAACAACAGTGTCCCCATAAGACACTGTTACACTGCCGTTAGCTTGATTAGCTAACCTGCCGGTTTCAATTATAAGTTTGCGACCAGCAATTTGTCTTTCTACACGAAAAATTTTTGACATAAAATTCACCTTTCTATTGCTGATCAACAGGCTACTGAACTGAAAAGCTCAGAATGTCTGATGACCAGCATTATTTTTTTAATTAAATTTCTAAATCCTAATGTCGAAATTCTAAACAAATTATAGTGTCTCAAATTTTAAATCCGAAACAAGTTTAAATATTGAATTTTAAAATTTTGGATTTGTTTAGTATTTAGGATCTCGAGTTTAAAATTTATATATTTCCTATTTCCTCCTCCCAGTTTTCAATAAATACTTGCCAGTATTTTTACTCAAATCAGTATAATCATCTGCATTTTCAATCAGCTTGCCAGAAGTGCTCTTAGCAAATGAAATTAATTCAACCAAACAACCTTTATTCTCTTGCAAATAACGAATTAAAGGGATAAAATCACCGTCACCAGTAACTAAAATAACCACATCTAATTTATCAGCCATTTTAATAGCATCAACTGCTAAGCCAATATCCCAGTCGCCTTTTTTCGCCCCGCCAGGAAAAATTTGCAATTCTTTTGTTTTAACTTCAAATCCCTGCTTGGCTAAGCGCTCCAAAAATCTCTTTTCATCACCGCCTGTTGTAATAATGCCATACGCAACAGCCCTAATTAATTTACGACTAGCTACTGCTGTTTTTAAAACTTCCTGAAAATTAACATTTGATTTATACAAGTGCTTTGCTGAATGATACATATTCTGTACATCAACAAAAATGCCTATTCTTTGATCTTTGTGTTTTATCATAATTTTGCAAATAGCTAATGGCTTATGGCTCATGGCTATTTGCCATTTGCTATAAACCATTTGCCAATTAAAAGCCCCGCTTGGCACGGGGATATATTATTTAGAACTTTTTAATTTTAAAGCTTTGGTCAATTTCTTGTAGCTTTCTGGGTTGTCACTTTCTAAATAATCTAAAAGTTTTTTCCGTTCCTGCACTTTTCTAATTAAGCCTAAACGAGAAGAATAATCATGCTTATGCTTTTTCATGTGACCAGTTAACTGCTTAATTTCAGCGGTTAATATAGCTATCTGGACTTCTGCCGAACCAGTATCAGTTTTATGAGTGCGATATTTTTTTATAATTCGCTCTTTTTGAGCTTTTGTTAATGGCATATTATTTTACTTTCTTTACGCTTATCCGAGTAAAGGACGCCGATCCTTAACCAAGAAAACGTTTTGCCTGATTAATAAGGTTATTCAAATCTTATCATTTTATTTAAAAAGCGTCAAGCACTATATCAGAGGTAGCACCGAATTCATTCGGCACTATACAATAACTTGATTTATTTTTTAAAATCTGCTAAAATAAAAATCAAGCGCAGAAACAGTGTGGTTCACCACATATAAATGCGACCAGCTGGGCTGGTGGCTACGGCGTGGGGAAGGGTTCGATTCCCTTCAAACTGGCTCTATCAAGGAGCTTGCCTTTGTGCAGCATAGATGGGAGACACTGAAGTCGCATCGCCAGGTGCGGTGGAGTCGTCATTAAGATTACCATCCTGAGGTGAGCTGACCCCGTGACTGCGGACGCTATAACTATCCCTTTTACGGCCTTGGGGGTTCTGCGCTTTTGCCCCGTGTCATTTATGATGCGGGGCTTTACTTTTTTTTAAAATTTGCTAATATTTACTATTGGAGAACATTAAAAAAACAAAGGAGGGGAAACATGACCTTGCAAGAAAGTGGAATTATTCAGTCTTCATTATTATTAGAAGCTGGCATAATTCATGGCATCTCAACAAAAAAACAGGGCAACATGTCTTTTGACAGAGATGAAAGACATGCTCCCCAAAATTTACAAAATTTTTTTAATCAGCTGAATTTGAATTTAAAGCAATTAAGTTTAATAATTTTGCCCGTTCAAAATTCAACTAATGTTGCTTTACTCAATCAGCCCAAAAAAACTGGCCGACTAATTATTGATGAAAAAAGCACCTTGCTAAAAAAATACCATAAATTTGACGCTAAAAGCGGCTTTGATGCCTGTATTTCCAAAGCGCAAAATACTTTTCTGGCGATTTTACCAGCTGATTGTGCTGCTGTCATGATGTACGATTTGAAAAGCAAATATTATGCTTTGATCCACGCCGGACGTGCCAGTATTGAAGCTGGCATTATTTTAAAAACGATTTTCTGTTTAAAACTCTGGCTAAATATAGAGCCTAAAAATCTCTTGTGTTATATTGGACCAAATATCTGCGCTCGCTGCTACCAAATAAATGGTAAAAACTTTAATATAAGCAAAGAAATTATTTTCCGTCTGAAGCATTCCGGTGTCAGAGAAGAAAACATTGAGACCAGTAAATCCTGCACCGCCGAAAACAAAGATTTGTTTTTTTCCAATTATCGCGCCAAAGCCAGTAAAACCGAAGGTCGGCAAATTGCCATTATTGGCAAAAAATGATTAAAATCCCGCTTCCGCGGGATTTTTTGTTGACAAAATTTTTAATTTTTATTAATTTCAATTTATCAAAAAAGGGAGGTGTCTAATGCCAATTTTTGATTACCAATGCGCAAGATGCCAACACGAGTTCACTGAAGTTGTTTCTTTAAACAGTAAATACAATCCCAAATGCCCCAAATGCAGATGCAAAAAGACGAAAAAAATTTTTAATTTTTCATGCAAAATGACGGGGAAAAGTAAAATTGGAACAGAAGACGAAGCCCGTGCTGTTTCTCATGCGATATTGGACAATCTTATTGCCAAATTAAAGAGGTGAAAAAATGGCTAAAATTCATTTTCTTGGCAGAGGAAGAAAAGACATTGAACTGGATGAAAAAGACGTAGCAAAAATTGATGAATTAATAAAAGTCACCAATTCAAAAAGCACAATTCAGGCTCTAAAAACCGCCATAAATATCACTTTAGCATTATATCGTGAAAGATAAGCTGGCAATGAACTTCTTTTATCCGACAGAAAAGGCACATTATCAAAACTTATACTACCCGATTAAATCAATCTTTATACCGTCAATCTAATTGGCGGTTTTTGTTTGCTCCTTGACCTTCTGTTTAATTAGTCAATAAACAATATGCTAGTACGCGATATCGGGAAAAATCATAGGTAAATTACTCCTCCTATCGTCGCTAGTAGCGCCTGAGAAGGTTAAAGGTATTAACCTGTGACTACGCCTTCTTTAAAAGAAAAAAATAGCGCTCTAATTCTGACTTAATTGCCCTGGTCACGGAGTTGGCAACCCTTCCCTATAGGGAGTCAGTATAATGATGGCGCTAGGTGCTAAAAAGTCTGCCTTATTGGCTCTCCCTGACTTATGTCAGGGGTTTTTTATTTGAAAAAAATATAAAAGTGTCGTAAAATAAAATTAGGCATTAGGCACTGGGCCTTGGGCATAGAGCTCTTAGCCCAAGGCCATAAGCTCTAAGCTATCAAATATGGCTACATCAAAATTACAAAAGTTAGCCCAAGATTTCCTTGACTATCTTGAGGTTGAAAAAGGCCGAGCCACTAACACAGTGGCTAATTATAAATTTTATCTCAAACGGTTTTTTGTTTGGGCAAATATTAATGACCCTTCTAAAATTACTCTGGATAATGTCCGGGGTTTTCGTCTTTGGCTTAACCGGCAAAGAGACGCCAATGGCCAACCCTTGAAAAAAAACACACAAAATTATCATTTAATCGCTCTGCGCGCTTTTTTAAAATATTTAGCCAAAAGCGATATCAAAACTTTAGCTCCGGAAAAAATTGAACTGGCCAAAATGCCTGACCGGCAAATTGAATTTTTAGAAGGCACTGATTTGGAAAACTTTCTGCAAGGACCTTTAACGATTGACCAGCCGGAAATCATAAAATACCGCGACAAAGCAATTTTAGAAACTTTATTTTCTACTGGCTTACGTGTTTCCGAATTAGCCAATTTAAAAAAAGACGATATTAATTTTAAAAAAAATGAATTTACAATTCGGGGAAAAGGCTCAAAGCTGCGTGTTGTTTTTTTATCTAACCAAGCCAAGCATTGGCTGGAAAAATATTTAAAAGCCAGAAAAGACATGTCCCAGTATTTATTTACTAATCATGATAAGGCAGCGAAAAAACGCAGCAAAAGAACCGAAGACAAAGGTTTAACCCCTCGCAGTGTGCAACGGATTGTGCAAAAATATGCCCAAATTGCCGGTATCACTAAAAAAATCACGCCCCATGTTTTACGGCATTCATTTGCCACTGATTTATTGACCGGCGGAGCTGATATTCGTTCTGTTCAGGCAATGTTAGGCCACTCCAGTATAACGACTACCCAAATTTATACTCGTATTACTGATAAACAATTAAGGGAAGTTTATAAAAATTTTCATGGAAAGAAAAGGAAAAACGAATAGATTGACATTTATGCTAATTTATGCTAAAATGTAGTTATTATCAGAACAAATTCTGCTTTTTTTATTCATTTTGACCCCGTGATTCTCGCCTACGCTAAAGCTTCGATGGGCAAGGAAATGGATATCGCAACAGTCTTTAAGTATTCCCGTAGCGAAACGGCTGTTGCTTCAAATTTATATAATGACCGCGTAGCTCAGCTGGATAGAGCAACAGCCTTCTAAGCTGTAGGTCGAAGGTTCGAA
>CAZPVP010000008.1:0-32994 GCA_964590345.1 uncultured Gammaproteobacteria bacterium
CAGAGCAAAGACCAGATAGGCCAGCATGAACATGCCGATCGGTGCAACATCGGCGCACCGCCAGAACCAGCGCCAGAAATGCCAGTTGTTGGTTCAATAATTCAGACAATTACAGAAAATGAGACAGTGCAACTGATTCAGGAAAAAGTATTAGATAATCCAGAAGTAGAACAAGCCAGCCAAAACGTGGTTACACCAAGCTTAATAGCTATTGCTTTAATAAATACAGTGCCAACAGCAGTAGCAGTAACAGCCACGGTATTGCCATACTTGCATTTGCTGTTTTTTGAGCCATTTTTATTGTTTTTTAGGAGAAAAAGGAAGAAATGGGGAATAGTTTATGATGCTTTAACTAAATTGCCAATTGGTTTGGCAGTAGTCAGATTATACCGCAAAAAGGACAACAAATTAGTCCAGACAAAAGTGACAGATAAAGACGGCAGATACCTTATGATAGCTAAAGAGCCTGGCAAATATTATTTGACAGTTACTAAGCCAGGTTATCAATATCCGACAAAATATTTGCAGGAAGAAAAGCAGGATGTCAAATATTTGGATTTGTATCATGGAGAAGGAGTAGAGGTTAAAGGCAAAGAGAGTGTAATTACAGCCAATATACCATTAGATCCGAAAGAGAAGCGAGCTTTGACCGAGAAAGAGGCGATTAGGAGTTATTTGATAAAAAATTTAAGGCTGATGATTTCATATGTAGGCATGATTTTGACCGTATTGGTAATAATAATATATCCGACAATAATCACAATAGGGTCATTAATAGTGCATATAATATTATTTTTGATATTCAGGAGATTGATTGTGCCGCCAAAGCCAAAGAGCTGGGGCATAGTTTACGAGGAAAAGACAAAAGAGCCGCTGCAGCATGCCATAGTCAGGATATTTGATACTAAGTTTAACAAGTTATTGGAGACGCAGGTGACAGACGGCAAGGGACGTTATGCCTTTTTGGTAGGCAATAACATTTACCAGCTTTTGGCTGACAAAAAAGGCTATCAGAAAAAGCAAATCAAGCCCGTTGATCTGGTTAAAAAAGACCAAATTGTTAACCTTGATATTGGTTTAGAAAAGCAGTAAGAGTTGAGGCTTGCAATTTTTTGACAGGCATGTTAAGATAGGAATCAATGAAAACCGAACCATGAATTTTTTATCATGAAAGACACGAATTCTCGTGTGGATTCGTGGTTATAGATTAGTGTTTCATAATTCAATTTTAATTACTCATTTAATCTCACACATTTGGCATATTTTCCTTGCCCAAATCAGGGTTAAGCCAAATGGAGGTTAGAAAGGAAAAAATTATGACAAAAATTCCAAGTGTCTTAGAGCTTCTTAAAGCTGGTGTCCATTTCGGGCATCAGTCATCGCGCTGGCATCCAAAAATGGAGCCCTACATTTACGGAATAAAAGACGGCGTTCATATTATTGATTTAGAAAAAACAGCAGAAAAATTAGCTGAAGCTCAGGAATTTATTAAGCAAATAGTTTCAAAAGGCGGAACTATTTTATTTTTGGGTACAAAAATTCAAGTCCGATCAGTGATTAAAAGAGAAGCGAAGCGATGTGGTACGCCTTATATTGATGAAAAATGGATTGGCGGATTTTTAACAAATTTTCCAGTTGTTATTAAACTAACTAAAAAATACAAAGATTTAGTTAAAAAAAGAGACAGTGGAGAATTTAATAAATATACCAAAAAAGAACAATTAGATTTTGAAAAAGAAATTAATAAATTAGAATCTGAAGTTTTTGGCATTAAGGACATGGAAAAGTTACCCGAGGCTATTTTTATTTGGGATGTTAAAACCGAAAAAATTGCTGTTAAAGAAGCACAACTAAAAAATGTCCCAATTATCGGAATTTGTGATACTAATGCTAATCCCAAGGGTATTGATTATGTAATCCCTGCCAATGATGATGCTACCAAAGCAATTGATTTGATTATTACTTATATTGCTGATTGTGTGCAGGAGTATAAAAAAGAAGGAAAAGAAGAGAAAAAGGAGCAAGAAGTTCCAAAAACTGGCAAGAAAAATGAAAATAAAAAATAATTATAAAAATCATCTCTTTATTAATTATTAATTAAATTATAAATATGAAAATTGATTTAGAATTGATTACTAAATTAAGAAATCAAACCGGTGCCGGCGTAGCTGATTGTAAAGCCGCTTTGGAAGAAGTCGGTGGCGATTTGGAGAAAGCAAAGGAAATTTTAAGAAAAAAAGGAGCTAAAATTGCTGATAAAAGAGCCGCTAAAGAAGCAAGTGAGGGCATGATTTATGCTTATATTCATTCTAATAATAAAGTGGGCGCTTTAGTTGAGTTGAATTGCGAAACTGATTTTGTAGCAAAAAATGAAGAATTTAAAAATTTAGCACATGATTTGGCAATGCAGATTACGGCCCAAAATCCCTTGTATCTCACTCCAGAAGATGTGCCTGAAGATGTTTTAAACAAGGAAAAGGAATTAATTAAAGAGGAGCTTTTGGCTGAAGGCAAGCCAGAAAATATGCTGGATAAAATTATTGAAGGCAAGCTTAATAAGTGGTATGAAGAGGTTTGTTTATCTAAGCAGCCTTTTATTAAAAATGAAGATATTATTATTGAAGAATTGATTAATGAAAAAATAGCCAGCTTAGGTGAAAAGATTCAGGTCGGTAGTTTTTGCCGAAAACAAATTTAATTTAATAACTTAAACACGAATTTATAATCACGAATTGCACGAATTTTGATGATTTGTAGATTTGTAATAAATTCGTAAATTCGTAACTCTATGAAAATTGCTGAAGTACAAATAACTCTTTGGGATAAGCCGTTATTTTTTTTGGTTGGCGAGCTTCAGGTGAAAGTCAATGATTATGTTATCGTTGATAAAGATTTATCTGCTGAAATAGGCAAAATAGTTGAAATACGAGAAATAGATAAAAAAGAGTTTGAATCATTAAGCCAAGAAGAAGAATTAACCCCAATTAATAGAAAAGCGACTTTAAAAGATTTAGAAAAATTAGAAAGCAATGAAAAGAAAAAAGAGCAGGCTTTAGCAGACTGTAGAAAATTGATTGATAAAAATCAGCTGCCAATGAAGTTAGTTGATGTACATTTTTCTTTTGATGATAAAAAAATAATTTTTGCTTTCATTGCCGAAGGCCGAATTGATTTTCGTCAATTAGTTAAAGATTTAATTAGGCATTTTCAAAAAAATATCAGATTGCAGCAATTAGGCGTACGTGATGAAGCCAAAATAGATGGCGATATTGGCGCTTGCGGTATAGTGCAGTGCTGTAAAACACATCTTAAGTCTTTGGGGAATGTCAGTGCTGAGCAGGCTGAATTGCAGCAAGTTTCTCATCGCGGTGCTGAAAGGCTTTCAGGTATTTGCAATCGTTTAAAGTGCTGTTTGCGTTATGAAAATGAATTATACGAGGAGTTAGCTAAAAATTTCCCAGCTATAGGCAGTCAAATTAAAACAGACCGTGGCAAAGGAGAAGTTGTTGAATGGCATATTTTGAAAAAGACGGTCAATGTTAAATTGGAAGGCGATGAAGGATCAATCGTTGATGTCCCGTTAGAAGCTATTAGTTAAGAGTTTTAAATAATAAATATTAAAGATAAAAAGCCCTCTGTATTTAGAGGTCTTTTGTTTTTTTTAAAAATAAGGTAAAATAATAATAAGTTATTAATAATTTTATTTTATGGCAAACAATAATCAGAAAAATAAAAAAAACTCAACTAAGCCACAAAATTCCAAGGGAGTTATTTTATTAAAATTAATTATTCTTTTTGTTATTTTTGCTATTCCTTTATTTTTTATGATCGCTGACGTAACGATGAATTTTTTCAATTTAAGTTTAAAGGAAGCTAATCAGAATATTAATCAACCAAGCCAAGCAAATTTAAATGAAGCAAAAACACCTGGAAAGGATTTTAATTTTGCGGTACCTTTACCGGCTGAGCGAACCGGCGATATTAGCAACGTTTCACAGGAAAAAAAAGATTCACTTTTTGATAATTTAAAATAACAATTTTAAAGAGCTGTAAATAGTCCTTTGACTTTGCTCAGGGCTTTTAAAGGGGAAAAATATATATGTTAAAAGTGGCTATAAATGGCTTTGGCCGAATTGGCCGTTCAGCCTATAAAGCTGCGATTGAGAAAAAAATGAAATTTAAAATAGTTGCAGTAAATGATCTTACTGAGCCAGCCAATTTGGCTTATCTTTTAAAATATGATTCTGTTTATGGACCTTGGCAGGGCCACAAGGTTAAAGCAACAAAAAATGCAATTATTGTTGATGGGCAGAAAATTCCAGTTTTTTCTGAAAAAGAACCAGATAAATTGCCATGGGAAAAATTAGACGTTGATGTTGTTATTGAATCAACAGGATTCTTTACCAAAAAAGAAGGTGCAGAATTGCATTTAAAAGCTGGCGCTAAAGCAGTAGTTATTTCAGCACCAACAAAATCAGAAGATTTGGGGACATATGTGATTGGTGCTAATGAAAAAAAATTAAAAAAAAGTGAAAAAATCATTTCTAATGCTTCTTGCACTACTAATTGTACCGCGCCAGTAATTAATATTTTGCATAGTAAATTTGGCATAAAAAAAGCATTAATGACCACTGTCCATGGCTATACTTCAACTCAAAATTTGATTGACGGACCCAATCAGAAAGATTACAGGAGAGGCCGGGCTGCTGCTGAAAATATTGTGCCAACATCCACAGGCGCGGCTATTGCCACGACATTAACAATTCCTGATTTAAAAAATAAATTTGACGGCATTGCTTTTCGCGTGCCTGTACCGGCCGGTTCAATTATTGATGTTGTTGTTTTGTTAAAGAAAAAAGTAACAGTAGAAAAGGTTAATAATGCTTTTCGGCAGGCAGAAAAAAATCCTTTGTATAAGCACGTCATAAAGGTTTCTGATGAGCCATTAGTTTCTAGGGATATATTGGGCTCGCCTTATTCTTCAATTATTGAGCCTGATTTCACCAGAGTGATTGACGGTGATTTGGTAAAAGTGGTGGCTTGGTATGACAATGAATATGGCTATTCCTGCCGTTTGGTTGAAATGGTGGAGAAAATGAAAGTTAAATAATAAAAAATGAGATAAATGTTCTGTGCCCCTCGCTTTGCTCGGGGCGCAGTTTTTATTTTTAAATAAATGTATTAAAATAATATAAAGGAGGATAATAATGCAAATAATAAAAAAGAAATGCCCAAAATGCGGTCGGCCATTAGTTTTGGCTTATAAAACACCAAAAGGAATTATTGAACATGATATATCAGAAAAAAAACCAGCCAATGTCTGGGCTTGCCACGATCCCTGCTATTATGATGAACCATTAAAAAAAGAAAATGATAAAGAAAAATGACTCCGGGCTATTTTTATGCCTGGAGTTTTGTTATAATGAATAAAAATTTGAAATAATCCAATTATTAATAAGGAGGGTAAAATGGAAGAAAAAGAATTTATTTTTCAGACTGTGGATAATTTGAACCTTAATATTTTCAAACTGCAAGCTCCCAAAAAAAATTTTAATGAACTTGGCTTGACTATTTTTACAATGCAAGAAATTCAGTTTTGCAATAAGCAAATAGTTCTTGCAACAATCGGGGAGAGCCATTTCATCTGGATCAAGGGAGTTTTGCTTGAACTTTTGGCCTGCACTGAATTAGACCAACGATTACTTAATAATTTTGTTTTGTTTAAGAAAGTATGCGGCCAAGAATTAAATGGTTTGTTTTTTAGCTTTGCTGATGAAAAAATTAATTACAGAATACAAGTTGACTTTCAGCAATATGATATAGCGCAAGCTAAATTGTTAACTGGACAAGGTGAATCATTGGCGCAAATAAATGAAGAATTTCCATTTCACTATCAAGGTCGCCGATTGCATTGCTCAACAAAAATTTTACTAACCGCAATCAGTGATTCTGCCTTGCGGCTGGCAACTTGCCATGATTATCCTTATCCGGATGAAAAACACGTAATGACCGAATCAACTATAGAATTTTTGCGGGAGTCTTGAAATAATTGGCTCCCTTTTTTAATTTTTGCTATAATTAATTTAAGATGACAAAAAAACAATTCAAACAATTTGTTAATTTTTTGTTAAAAAATAATTTTATTATCGCACCTCAATATGATGTTGAGGGATATTTGCATTTGGATGAACTAAAAGATTCGTCAGATTTATATTTAGGCACAGAATTGCCGTTGGATTCCTGGAAATGGTATGTGATACCGCCTGATCAAAAAATGTTTAAATATCAAGGGGAAAAATTAAAAGAAGTCTTGCCAAAGATAAAAAGCCAGATTTTTTTAGGAGTTTCAATTCTGGACATGCAGGCTTTGACATTGTTAAATCAAGTTTTTGAAAAAGATCCGTATTATCAAGAAATTAAAAAGAAAACCATTGTAATTGGCACTTCATTGGTGCCTGAAGAAAATTTCAGTAAATTTTTTGAAAATTTTGAGGAAAACAAATTGGAGCATTTGCAGTTTGATATTTTTTTGGCAGTGCAAAAATCAGGTTATAAAATATACTCCGGATCAGAAGATGGCCAGCGGTTGCTGGATAAATACGGTTATAAAAATTATCAGCATATTGAGTATGCCGGACCGATTAGGGAAGAAGGGTTAGATAAGCAAATGGTCGAAGTAATGGATGGCATGCAAAATTATCATGACCAAAAGATTTGGGACGGTCTTGATAAACGCTGTATCCAATGCGGTAAATGTACAATTGCTTGTCCCGTGTGTTTTTGTTTCCGCATGTATGATCAGGCGCATTTAAAAAATGGCACGGGCGAGCGGAGCCGTTGTTGGGACACTTGTTTTTATAATGAGTTTACTCAGGTAGCGGGCAATTCTCCGGATGATAAAAAACATCGTTTTATGAAGACTGCCGGAGAAAAAATATATTTTTGGTATGAACACCATTTTGTCAGAACACCGGCCACTTTTTCTTTGCCAGGCTGTGTTGGTTGCGGCCGTTGCACAAGGATTTGTCCGGCTAATATTGACATAAAGCAAACAATTCAGGATATTTTGAAGGCGAGATCGGATGGGATTAAGAAAAATAAATAATTAATTTACGGGTAGTTTTGAGTTTGTTCGTGGAGCGAAATCGAGCAAAGAATGAATTCGTCATTACCCGAAGAATGGAGTTATGCAAAACCAATATAAAACATACAACTGTAAAATTTTAAAAATAGAAAAAGAAGGTTCTGATTCTAAGAATTTTACCTTAAATTTGCCGTATAAGAATTTTAAATTCAATGCCGGCCAATATGTGATGATTTCTTTGCCTGGTTTTGGCGAAGCGCCAATTTCGATTTCTTCTGATATGAAAGAGAAAGTTTTTTTTCAATTAACCGTAAGAAAAGTAGGCACCTTGACTTCCGAGCTTCATTTAAAAAATAAAGGTGATATTGTCGGCATCCGAGGGCCTTATGGCCGCGCTTTTCCCATAGATAGAGGTAAGAATAAAAATATTTTGATTGTTGCAGGCGGTTGCGGTATTGAACCGGTCAGGCCATTAATTCTGGATGCTGTTAGAAATCCCAAAAAATATAAAAAGGCCTTTGTTTTTTACGGAGCAAAAAATGAAGACGCATTGATTTACGCTAAAGAATACAGTAAATGGAAAAAAGTTTGCGATCTAAATATTACTTTGGACAATCCAAAGACTAAAAAATACAGAAAGGGAGTCGTTACAAAATTATTTGATGTAAAGGATATTCCGACAGATGCAATAGCTTATATATGCGGCCCGCCTGTTATGTATAAATTTGTGATTGATAAAATGTTAAAGCAAGGCTTTGATGAAAATAATGTTTTTATGTCTTTGGAGCGTCATATGGATTGCGCCCAGGGCGTTTGTCAGCATTGCGCTGTCGGCTCTTATTATGTCTGCAAGGACGGACCCGTTTTTTCTTACGCTGAATTAAAAAATTTTAAAACTTGGCTAAAACCAATTTAATTATGACTAGACTTATCAAAAGAAAAATAATAAATTTGTCAGTTTTTATTATAATTACTGTTTTTTTAGGCTTTTGGCAGTATTATCAGGGTATTGAGGGTTATTTACAAAAATTTTTCTATAGTTTTTTAGCCTTAAGTATAGTTTATTTTTTATACATTGTAATTGAAAAAACTTTTTCTCCTAAAATTTCCGCGGCCAAAAGCCGTTATAGTTTTAGACGGACATTATCAATAAGTTATTTGATAATTTTAGCAATTGTTTTGATAGGAATTTGGGTGGAAAATACCGAAGCCTTGGTGGTTTCTTACGGTCTGATTGCTGCTGGTATTACCATTTCTTTACAGGATTTTTTTAAAAATTTTACTGGCGGCTTGGTTTTGTTTATAAATCAAAATATTAAGGTAGGTGACCGAATAGAATTGAAAGAACGAAGAGGCGATGTTATTGATATTAGTTTTTTATACACTACATTGCTTGAATTAAATGAATGGTCAAGCGGTGATCAGCCGACAGGCCGTTTGATTATTTTGCCTAATCGTATAATTCTTTCCGAATTGGTTACTAATTACAATAAGGATCACGATTTCATTTGGGAAGATCTGAAAATACCTATTACTTATGACAGCAATTGGCAAAAGGCGATTAAATTAATTTTAGAGCTGGTAAAAAAAGAAACGAAAAGCACTATTAAAATAGCTGAAAAGGGCATTAGACGCCTTGAACGAAGATATTATTTGCTCCAGAAATCAACAGAGCCAAAAGTTCTGGTCAGCTTAACAGATAACTGGGTAGAATTGAGTATCAGATATATTGTTGAAGTCAGAAGCAGAAGTGAGGAAAGGGACCGGATTAGCCGTTTGATTTTAACGGCGCTTGAAAAAGAGAAAAATATTAAGGTCGCCTCTCAAACTTTTACTGTTTTTAATAAATAATTATGTCAAGAGATTTTAATAATAGAATTTTTGTCAGTATTACTGGTTCAAATGATGAAGATTGGCAAAATAAATTGCAAGAAATAGAGCAATATAAAATAAAAAAGATTGCTCTTTTTTTGGAGATTTTCAGTAAAAAAAGCCAAAGGCAGAAAATTTGCCAGGCCTTGCTTAATTCTTGTGTTAAAAAAATTCCTTTAGTTCATCTTAGGGATGATATGGATAAAGATGAATTAAAGTTTTTAGTTAAAAATTTCCAGACAAAATGTTTTACAATACACGAAAGCCATTTTAAGGTCATAAAAAAATGGCGGGGTTTTTATAAAAAATTATATTTAGAAATGAATTATGACAATTTTATTAACCGTTTTGTGGATGTGCGTAAAATAGGCGGTTTTTGTGTGGATTTATCTCATTTTAAAGCTGCTGAAGAAAAATGGAGCGAGGAGTTTATTTATATAATGAAAAGGAAAAATTTACAGCGATTATTTAAATGCAATCATTTGAATGGCTATGATTACAAAAAGAATATAGATTTGCACACAGTTAAAAGTTTAAAAGAATTTGATTACCTAAAAACTTTGCCCCGATTTATTTTTGGCGATTATATTGGTCTTGAAGTTTTTAATTCAATTAAAGAGCAGTTGAAATTTAAACGGTATTTAGTTGAATTTTTAAATAAGGCAAAAAAATAAAGCTGGATTAAGATATCCAGCTTTTTTTGAAATGCGCCTTAAATAGTAATTTGGTTCTGCTGAACTTGGCGAGGCTTTTTTGATGTGGCGATTTCTTTGAATTGTTTCGTGTCAGTGCCCGTGCAAGCTGCTTTGCTTTTAGGTACTTGGTGCCGGGGCAAGCTTTCTTTTTCCGGATCAATTTCAAATTCCTGGTAGCAATAGCTACAGCGCACTTTTTTCTTAGGCATTTTCCCTCCTTTTTTTCTTTTTATCACGGCCTATTTAGTGATATAAAAATTTTTACATGGTTTTTAAAAATTGTCAAAAAAATAAAAAGGGCAGAATTTAATTCTGTCCTTTGAATTAAATAATACCGGTGAGATTTATTGTGCCGAAGCATTAGCGAATAAGGAAACTGAAAAACCGGCTTGAATAAGTTTTTTGGCCAATTCATTGCCCAATTCCATGGCAAAAAGGCCTTTTGTCTCAGTCTGATGCGCTTTGGGCGGCTCTTCAGTATGCTCTTTCAGCACTTTTTCAATATCATTTTCTGAGACAGGATTCCCTCTTTTACTCACCAAATAATAAGCCATTTTTTACCTCCTGTTTAAATTTTTGATTTTAATTTACCTCTTAATAATTTTAACGATTAATAGTGAAAAAAGTTACATATTTAAAAAATATTTATTTTTTGCTATTATTAATATAGTTATGTGTTTGTCTATTCCATATAAGATTAAAAAAATTCAGGGGCAAAAAGCTATTGTCCAATCTTTTAGTAAAAAAGATAGAAATATTGATATTAAATTATTAAAAAATCTTAAAGCAGGAGACTGGATTTTATCTTTGAATAATTTTGCTATTGAAAAGATTTCTGACCAGGAAGCACAAGAAATAATTAAATTATATAATTATGAATAAAACAAAAAAAGGTTTATATTTAGTTTTAGCCACAGCTTTAATTTCTGGTTTTGCAGTCTTTTTTAGTAAATTTGCAGTTTCGGCTATTGGTAATTCTCATGTTTTTACCACTGGTAAAAATCTATTGGTTGGCTTGATTTTAAGCGGTTTAATTTTAACTCCGTTTATTTTGCCGCGTTTGAAAAAAATAAAGCTTAACGATTGGTTAAAATTATTTTTGATCGGCATAATCGGCGGGTCAGTGCCTTTTTTATTATTTTTTAAAGCTGTCAGTTTAACCTCAAGCGCTGTTAATGCGGCTTTTATTCATAAAACCTTGTTTGTTTGGGTTAGTTTGTTAGCCGTTTGGTTTTTAAAAGAAAAAATCGGTAAGTTGCAATATTTGGCTTTAGGCCTTTTATTTTTAGGCAATTTTGCTTTATTAGGTTTTAAATTTATAAGTCTTGGCTACCCGGAGTTATTGGCTTTACTCGCGACTTTAATGTGGGCAGTTGAATTTATAATTGCTAAAAAAGTTTTACAAAATATTGATTCTGAAATAGTGGCTTGGGCCAGAATGTTTTTTGGCTCGATTATTTTATTAGGTTTTATTGGCTATATTGGGAAACTGGGTGATTTATTGGTTTTAAGTGTTAATCAATGGTTATGGATATTTTTAATTTCCGCCTTTTTATTGGGATATGTTTTAACCTGGTACAAAGCTTTAAAATATTTGCCGGCAGTTACAGTTACTTCAATTTTGGTTATTGCTTCACCATTAACAACTTTTTTAAATAATATATTTGTCACACATAAATACAGTTTTGGTCAGGTTTTGGGTTCATTATTGATTTTATCAGCTGGGGGAATAATAATTTATTCTTTAAAGCAAATAAAAAATGCCAAAGATCCAGTCAGACAGCTTGGTTAAGGGGATTTTACAATGCGGCAGATATGCTTTTATGCCTAATTTTTATCAATATTGCGGCCCTGATAAAAATAAAAACTTGTTTGAATATGTGGCAGCTGATTATTATGAGCCGACTTTAAATCAAATTTTATCAGAATTTGAAGTCATGCATCCTTATTTAAAATTAATTGCCAGGACAAATAAAATTAAAGATGAATTTAGCCCCGAAGTAGTAGAGGCATATTGGCTAGGTAATAATTTAACTGAAGGTGTTAATATTAAAAATTTATATAGACATTTTACTGGAAATAAAAATTTAAAATCCAAATTTAAAAAATCTGCGATTGAAAGGATTTTGGGTTATATGCCTAAAAGAACTAAGCCGCATCATAATTTTCATGTTATGAATGTGTGGACCAGGACAGGTAAATTAAATATTAAGCACACTTTAAAATCAATTGATGAATGCCGGATTTCCTGGGGCAAGGTTAAGAAAATTAAAAAAGGATTTGTGGTTGTTGAATATCAGCCCTTAACTTTTACTGATGATAAATTGAATTTAGGCGGGATTATCGAAAGGGAAGTAATAACAAGTTTTGATGATAAAGGTTTTGTTAAAGGTTTAAAAATAGGGGATATTGTCACAATTCACTGGGGTTTTGTTTGTGAAACAATTAACAATGTACAATTATACAATTTACAAAAATATACATTGGAGAGTTTAAATATATTTAATAAACAGGTAGTGGAGTTTTTGTATAAATAATAATAGTAATTCATGGTAATTAGTGGTAATTAATTGTTTTATGGATTTAAAGGAGTTTAAAATATATAATATCGCTGTAAAAATAGCAGATTTATGTTGGCCAGTATATTCACAAATGAATTGGCAAGAGAAAAAAATAATAGGTGATCAATGGATTAGATCAATAGATTCGGTTGCTGCAAATATCGCTGAAGCAAATGGTAGATTTCACTATTTGGATAGGTGTAAATTTTTTTATAATGCACGTGGGTCATTAAGCGAAGCTATTCATTGGACTGATACATTATTGAAAAGGGAAAAAAATGATAAAGAACTTGCTGATATCTTATTAAATAAATTAAATGATCTATGTGTGAAACTTAATAACACGATTAGTTCTACAATAAAAAAGAAAAATGATCTGGATAATAATGGCCACTCACAATAGAATTACTATTGAGTTACAATTAATTGCCTGATCATATTTCAATAATGTATGCCAAAAAATAAGAACAAAAAACCAACCATCGCCATCTTCGGTTTAACAAGTTGCGAAGGCTGTCAATTCGCGCTTTTGGATTTGCATGAGAAATTTTTTGAATTGACCAAGTATCTTGAGATTGATGAATTCAGATTAATTGAAGATGAGAGAGAAAGATCTCATTATGATATTTCATTTGTGGAAGGTAATCCTGTGACTAGTGAAAATTTAGAGATTTTAAAAAGAATCCGTAAGATCTCCGACGTGGTAGTGGTTTTGGGGAATTGCGCTGATTTGGGCGGCATTTGGGAAATAAAAAATTATCATGATTATAAAAAAATCGGCTGTTATGTTTATGATAAATGCGATACTATTGAAAATCGTAAAATTATTGAAGTGCCCAAAGCCATAGAAGCTGATTATGTTATTCCTGGCTGCCCCATTAATGCTCAGAATTTTTTAGCTTTGGTTTATAGTTTGTTAAATAAGACCAAATGGGCTTTGAAAATGAATCCGGTTTGTTATGAATGCCAGATTAATAAAAATCCCTGTTTATTACAGCAGGGTAAGATTTGTTTAGGTCCAATTGCAATAGGCGGCTGCAATGCGGTTTGTTTAAATTCACGCCAGGAATGCTGGGCTTGCCGGGGGATTTTAGATCAAGCCGATCAAAAAATAATTAATTTGATGAAAATATTATTTGATCATGGCTGGAATAAAGACCAAATTTTGGAAAAGATGGAATTTTTCGGAACAAGAGACAGAATTGAAGAAGCATTGCAAGAAGCAGAGAAAATGAAGGCAAAAAAATAAAATTAGGACTTGCCTTGTCGCTCGAAGGCTTGACAAAAATATCATATATTTTTATAATCTTATTACAATGGTTTTGCGTAATGCCCATGTACGCAAACATCATGCCCCTCCTTTTGCTGATCTGCTGGATCCCCCCCCCATATATTAAGTGCCTTGGGCACAAATAGATCCAGCAGAAACAATTATATGGGAGAGCAATGTGCTCTTCCTTTTTTTATTGTTTGATTTTTGTTAAAATTAAGACAAAGAATTTTAATAAAGTTTATGGATTTAAAACCTAACTTAAAATTTTTTTTAATTGCAATTTTTGTTTTTATAATATTTTTTGCTGTTTATTCTTATTTAAATTTTGAGAAAGAGCAAAAAAATAATTTAAATAATCAAATGAAAAAAGAAAGTAAAATTTCTTTGCCCAAAGATTTTGTTGAAGGCAGCCTTTCAGCTTTTGATTCAATAAAAACAAGGCGCTCTGTCAGGGATTACTCAAAACAACCACTTAGCTTAAAAGAGCTTTCAACTTTATTATTCACTACGCAAGGAATAACTTCGGATTACAAAAGAGCAGCACCAAGCGCTGGTGCTTTGTATCCTATGGAAACGTATTTGGTTGTTAATAATGTGGCTGGGCTTGAAAAAGGTCTTTATCATTACCTTGTTCAAGAACATGCTTTAGAAGTTGTTAAAATAGGGGATTTTGCCCAAGAAGTAAGGAAAAAAGGTTTAAATCAGGCACCATTAGAAAATGCAGCAGTTGATTTTATTTGGACAGCGGTTTCTGAGAGAACAACAAAAAAATATGGTGAAAGGGGAATAAGATATATTTTTATTGAAGTAGGTCATGTTTCTGAAAATTTATATTTACAGGCCAATTCAATGGACATTGGTGTTGTGGCTATTGGCGCTTTTGATGACCAGGCAATTAATAAATTTTTGGGCGTGGATTCTGAAAAAGAAACCGTTATTTATATTAATGCCGTAGGCAAAAAATAAAGACGAGATTTAGCTCGTCTTTTTGTTGTTTTTGCCTAATTCAATATTTTCCTGGTTGTTTGTTTCCGGCAGTTCTGGATTTTCGATGATACCGAAAAATTTTTCTAATTCTTGATGTGGGATATCACTATTTTTTTCATGTTTTTCTGTCTTTTTATCCTCCATTTATCCCTCCTTTAAATAGTTAATTAAATTTTAACATATTTTTTTATAAAGAAAAAACCGAGATTTGGTTCTCGGCTTTTAAAATGAAAAAAAAGATGCTGGGTTTTATGGTTGGTGATCTGTTTGCGTTTCGTGATCATAACCGCAGGGGCAAATACCGACTTCATCAATAAAGCCACCGCATCTGGTGCAGCGATTGCCTGCAAAAATTTGCGGTCGTCTGGCGGTTTTTATTCTGACAGATTGTCCGTCTTTAAATTCTTGAAGTGCCGCGATTAGCTTGTCAATTTGTTCCGGTGTACGATTTCCTCTCTGCATTAATTCAATGGCGGAAGCTGACAAGGAAATCACTTTTGCCGTTTGGTCGGTGTTAGCAACCATTTTTTTACCTCCTGTTTGTTCCCGGTGTTAGCAGGATGTTTTTGTTGATTTACCAATGGTATTAGCAAAGGTAAATTGAAAAGAACCTATTTTAAATATAAGTAAATTAAACAAATTTGTCAAATTTTGGTATAATGGTAATAAGGTTTAAGAGGTAAGATTTAAGATGTAAGTTCATAACTTAGTTCTTATTCCTTAAATCTTAAACCTTAATTTTATGACAGGATTTTTATCATTTAATTTACAACAAGCTTATGAAGAAATTAAAGCAAAAGCAGAAGCAGAGGGGGTGAAAGATAATGAGGCTTGGGATAGTATGGTTGAAGAATATCTTAATGACAAATTATCTGCAGGTGAACTGCATCCTGATCAGAATACAGAGGGTTTTGAAGCATATTTGCAAGCAAGATGGAATGAATATAAAAAAAATTGAATATCAGATAAAATTATGAAAAGGGGTGTTTTAATAATAATTTTTTTTGTTCCACTTGTTTTGTTGCTTTTATTTTTTGCTGAATATTTTTATCCGCAAATAAGGCCGGCTTTGGGACCTCCTGTTGCTGATGTTTCGCAATTATTAAAAAATGAAAATTTAAATGAATCTGACCAGCAAGCGGGTTCAACTTTGGAAAGTAGAGAAGGAGAGATGAAAGAGACAAAAAGCGGTCCTTTTACTATTTTGGGCGATTTTCAAATTGATGTATTTGCCAATGGCTTCAATAAACCGCGAGTTTTATTATTTGATAAGCGAGGCAATTTGCTTGTTTCAGATACAGGCGGGGGCAGGGTTTATGCCATAGAAAAAAATGGCAATAAAATGGCTTTGGCAGAAAATTTAAATAATCCCCATGGTTTGGATATTAAAGACGATTATTTGTATATTGCCGAAACTGATAAAGTTAGCCGCTATAATTATGATGCGGGAAATTTGAAATTAGGTGATAAAGAAGTTTTATTTAATTTGCCAGCAGGCGGAGGCCATTATACCAGGACTGTAAAATTTGGGCCGGACGGCAATTTATATGTGGCTGTAGGCTCTTCATGCAATATTTGCTATGAAGATGATGAAAGACGGGCAGTTATTTTAAAATATGATCCCAAAGACTGGTCATATGAAATTTTTGCTCAGGGCCTAAGAAATACTGTCTTTTTTGTCTTTAATCCCAAAACCAGCCAAATTTGGGGTTTGGATATGGGAAGGGATTGGCTAGGAGATTATTTGCCGCCCGAAGAATTGAATATAATTGTAGAAGACAGAGATTATGGCTGGCCGTTTTGTTACGGCAATAAAGTTCATGATACGGATTTTGACGAGAATGGAAATAATCCTTGTTTGGATACTGAACCGCCGATTTATGAACTGCCGGCTCATTTTGCTCCTTTGGGTTTGACTTTTATTGATTCGCCGATTTTTCCTTCAGATTGGCAGGGCGATTTATTGGTTGCATTGCACGGTTCTTGGAATAGATCAACTCCTGGCGGTTATAAAGTGGCCCATTTGGATGTGGAAGGAAATCAAGTATTATCTCACCAAGATTTTATGACTGGATTTTTAAGTGATGACGGCGTTATTGGCCGGCCGGTTGATTTGGTTTTTGGTCCTGATGGCAAATTGTTCTTGTCAGATGATAAAGCCGGAGTAATTTATAAAATTTCAAAATAAAATAATTATTATGGCGAAAAAAACAATTACAATCAATCACATCGCTAAAATGGAGGGTCATACTGGTTTTGTGGCTCATATTTTGGATGGTAATGTAACTAAAGCAAAAATGGAGACTAAAGAAGGCGCGCGTTTGATTGAGGGCGTGCTTTTGGGCCGTGATTATTTTGAAGTGCCAATGATAACTGGCAGGATTTGCGGCATTTGCCCAATAGTCCATTTTTTGTCTTCAACTCATGCTATTGAAGAAGCTTTTGGCGTTAAAGTTTCCAGCCAAACTATAGCATTACGCAAAGTTATGGAATTATTGCAGATCATGCATTCTCATACCATGCATATGTATTTTTTGTCATTGCCGGATTTTTTTGAAATAGAAAATGATTTAAATTTTATAAAAAAATATCCCAAGCAAACAGAGGCTATTTTACGAGTGCGCCAATTTGCCATTGATATGGTTAAATTAATTGGTGGCCGGACAGTGCATCCGTTAACTATTGAAATTGGCGGCTTTAAACGCTTGCCAAGCATTGAGGAAGTTAATGAAATGTTAGCAAGTTATAATAAACTGCTTGAGGATGCCTTGTTTGTCGGTGAATTTGCCCGCGATGTAAAATATCCTGAATTTGAAAGGGAGACAGAAATGGTAGCGTTATTTAATAAAAGTGAATACGAAGTTTTATGGGGCGACATTATTACAAATAGCGGTGAGATTATTAAAGTTAAGGATTTTTACGATGCTATTAAGGAATTTCATCAGCCTTTTGAAAAAGTAAAAAGAACCAGCTATAAAGAGCGAGCTTATTTTGCCGGTGCTTTGGCCAGGGTTAATTTAAATTTTGATTTGTTAAATAGGCAAGCTAAAAAATTATGGCAAAGTTCTAAAATGCCAATTCCTTGCTATAATACTTTTTATAATGTTTTTGCCCAGGCAGTGGAAATTGTCCATTGCCTTGAAGAGATAAATAAAATATTTAAACAATTAGGCAAGATTGACCAACGAAATATTAAAGTTAAAGTTAAGCCGAAAGCCGGAGAAGGATATGGCGCAGTTGAAGCGCCACGCGGGCTTTTGCTTGATTATTATAAAATTGATAAAAATGGCAAGGTTTTGGATGCTAATGTAATCACACCGACAGCCCAGTTTTTGGCCAATTTAGAAGAAGATTTAAAGGCATATTTGCCCGGTGTTTATAAAATGTCAATACATAACAGACGGATAAAAATCAGAACATTAGTAAGGGCATATGATCCTTGTATATCTTGTGCTACGCATTAAAATTGTATGTTTAGATTTTATCTAAATGAAAAAATTGAAGATCCCCAAAATATTATTATTAAGGATAAGGAGATTATTAATAAACTAACAAAAGTGTTGCGTAAAAAAGTTGGCGACACTTTTATTTTGTTTGACAATCAAGCTGATGAATATGAAGTAGAGATAAAGGATATTAGTTCAAAAAGAATTGTTTGTAAATTTTTAAATAAAAGTTTTACAGACAGAGAGCTTGATGTTGAGATTAATTTATATCAGGCTTTACTTAAAAAAGATAAATTTGAATGGCTTTGCCAAAAAGTGTCGGAAATTGGAGTAAAAAATATTATCCCAGTGGTTACAGAATATTGCGTGCTTAAAGAATTAAGCGAAAACAAAATTAAACGTTGTAAAAAAATAATTTTAGAAGCAACAGTTCAAAGTGGCGGCAAAAAAATACCGAATTTAAAGCCAATAATTAAATATGAAGAGGCTATAAGACAGCTTGTCCCAGACAGTTTGAATTTTATTGCTTTTGAAAATAAAAAAGAAAACGGATTAGCTGATTCTTTAGCAAAAAGCAAAAAAAAGAAAGTCAATTTATTTATTGGGCCAGAAGGCGGTTTTTCACCTTTTGAAATAGATTTGGCCAGGCAAAATTCAGTGATTTCAGTTAGTTTGGGCGAAAGAATTTTAAGGGCGGAAACCGCGGCTATTGTTGCCTGCGGTATAATTGCTAATAATTAAAATAATTATATGTTGACCGAAATAATTGTTCTAGTGGTTTTGCTTTTTTTATCAGGTTGTTTCTCGGGTATTGAAATCGCTTTTTTCTCATTAAGCGACATAAAAGTCAGAAATTTGGTTGAGCAAAAAGTCAAAAATTCAGAAATAGTAAAAAAATTAAAAGACAATCCTGAAAAATTATTAATCACGATTTTAATAGGCAATAATGTTGTTAATATTGGCGCTGCTTCTTTTGCTACTGTAGTGGCCACAAATTTATTTGGTTCAAAAGGCGTTGGTATTGCTACGGGCATAATGACATTTTTAGTGCTTGTTTTTGGCGAAATAACGCCTAAATCAATTGCTAATCTTAAAAATGAAAAAATAAGCTTAACAGTGGCAAAACCTTTGCTGTTATTGATGTATTTTTTGTATCCAATAATTTGGTTTTTGGAATTAATTACGAAATTTATCACCAAGTTAAAGGGCGGAGAAGAGCGTTCTTTGATCTCTGAAGAGGAATTAAAGATAATGGCCAAGATCGGGGTAGAAGAAAAAGCAATAGAAAAGCACGAAGGAGAAATTATTAATAAAGTTTTTGATCTAAATGATATTACGGCAGCAGATATTATGACCGTCAGATCAGAAATGCAAGTTTTAGATTCACAAATGAGGCTCAGCGATGCTTTGCCAATTATTTCTAAATCGCCATTTTCCCGTATTCCGGTTTATGAAAATAAAAAAGATAATATTATCGGCGTTGCTTATGCCAAAGATATTCTTAAAGAAAGCACTAAATGCGTGGTTAATCCGGAAAAATATCAAGGCAAGGATTTAAAATTGATCGATGTTTGCCGTAAAGCTATTTTTGTGCCGCCAAACAGATTAATTTACGATTTACTAAAAGAATTTCAAAGAAAGCATATTCAGATTGCCTCGGTTGTTGATGAATCTGGACGTTTACAGGGTTTGGTTACATTAGAAGATATTTTAGAAGAATTAGTCGGTGAGATTATTGATGAGACTGATATAGAAAAAGAATTAATTAAGAGGCTTGATAAAAAAAACATTTTAGTTGATGGCATGACAGAGATTGAAGATGTTAATGATTTTTTTAATATTGAAATCAAAGCGCCGAGAAAAGAATTTATCAGCAAATATCTTTTGGATCAATTTAATAAAATTCCGTCGGTTGGCGATGAGATTGAAATTGGCGGTATAACTTATTTTATAAGTGATGCTGATGAAAAGAAGATAAATAAAATAAAAATAACAAAACAATAACCGTTTTTAAATTAAAAATTAGTTTTGCTTATTAATATGGAAGTGTTAAGTTTATTTATATTAACATTAATAACTTTAATAATACCTCAGTTTAGAAAAAATTTTTTTTCAGTAGAGCCAGTAATTAAAAAAAAGAAAATAACTGAGAGGATCCCATTTTTCGATTTTATAAAAGGAATAGCAATTATTGCTGTAATATTAATACATGTTTCGTATTTTTATGATTTTTATTTTACAAAGGGGGATGATTTATTTTTCGTTTATTTAATGAATAATATTGCTAGATTTGCTATTCCTTTATTTTTTATATGTTCAGGGATATTGCTTACGTCTATTAAAAAAGGCCAAATTTTGGATTTTTATTTAAAAAAATTTATTCGGATATTCGTCCCTTATTTATTATTAACTTGCATTTTGTCTTTATATAATAAAGAGACTATCAGCACCTTGTTATATAATATGATATCTGGTCAGGCTTTATTACCTTATTATTTTATAATTATTTTGTTTCAGCTTTATTTAATTTATCCTGTGGTTTTGCATTTTAAAGATGAAAAAAATTTTTTACTAGCAGCTTTTTTTATTAGTTTAATCTGTTATTTAATCCCTGATTTTTGGAATTTTTGGGGCATACCTTTTATGGGAAAATATTTTTTCTTTTTTGCTTACGGGATTTATAAAAGAGAATGTTTTTTAAATTTTAAGGCAAATAAAAAACAGCTTTATTATTGGCTAATTGTAATATTAATTTATTTATTAATTATTGGTTTAAAACCTGAAATATTTTATAATATAAGATTATTTTACGGACCGGCTGTTTTTTATTTGTTATTTTATTTTAAAAATAAAATAACAATAGCTAGGAAATTATTAAAATTAGTAAGCAGCTTCGGTATTAATAGCCTTTGGATTTATTTAATACACTTTCCGATAGTTAATTTTTTTTACTTATTTTTTGATAAATATAATATAAACTTTTTTTTGAATTATGCATTGATTTTTTTGACTTCATTGTTGATAAGTTATTTTTTAGCGTATGCTTTCCAGAATATATATAATTATTTGATTATTAATATCTTTAATTTTAAAAAGTATAAAACTTATGCATGATTTGCATGAAGCCGATAAAATCATAAAGCTTATTTTGGCATATGCCAAGAAAAATAAGTTGAATAAAATTACAAAAGTAGTAATTGAATTGGGCGAGATTGTTGAGCATGGCTCTGAAATTTTGCCTGAAAATTTAGAATTTAATATTAAAATGCTGGCCAAGAATACTTTGGCCGAAGGGATAGAGGTCAGAATTGAAAAAATTAAATCCGGACATTGGATTTTAAAAGAAATTGAGGGTGAATAATATTTAAAAATTTGTTATAATAAATTTATGAAATTAAAATCAATCAAACAATTAAAAAATTTAAAAAACAAAAAAGTCTTGGTTCGCGTGGATTATAATATTACCATGAAGAATGGCAAAATTTTGGATACCGAAAGATTGGAAAGAAGTTACGAGACAATAAATTATTTGCTTAAAAATAAGGCAAAAATAATTTTAATTTCGCATTTGGGTCGGCCGGAAGGTAAGAAGAATAAAAAATTCAGTTTAAAGCCGATTGTTAAATATTTAAACAAAATTACCAAAAAGGATGTTAAGTTTGTTGATGATTGTATCGGCGAAAAGGTGAAAAAGCAAATAGCTCGGATGAAAGCCGGGCAAATTTTGCTTTTGGAAAATTTGAGGTTTTATGCCGGCGAAAAGACCAATGAAGCAAAATTTGCCCAAGAATTGGCTTCTTTGGCAGATATTTATGTTAATGATGCTTTTGCTGTCAGCCACAGAGAGCACGCTTCTGTGGCTGGTATTGCCAAATATTTGCCGTCTTATGCCGGTTTAAATTTAATTGATGAGATTGATAATTTGAGCAAGGCCTTAAAAAGTTTTGACAAGCCGGCGATTGCTATAATCGGCGGAGTCAAAATTTCAACTAAAATTAAGGTAATTGAAACTTTATTGAAAAAATACAATTATGTTTTAATTGGCGGCGCTTTAGCTAATAATTTTTTGGCTGCGCAAAAAATAAACATCGGCAAATCAGTTTATGAGAAAGAATATTTGAAATTAGCCAAAGAATTATATGATAAATATAAAACAAAATTAGTTTTGCCTGTTGATGTTAAAATTGCTGATAAGATTAAATCAGGCGCAAAGACGCAGAGTTTAAGAATATTTGAGTTAAATAAATTAAAAAATAAAAAGTTTCATATTGTTGATATTGGCCCGAAAACAAATATTTATTTTGAGAGTTTTATAAAACAGGCCAAAACTTTAATTTATAATGGAGCTATGGGTATTTTTGAAATAGAAAAATTTAGCCATGGCACTTTTTATATCACTGAAAAGGTAGCTTTACAAGGAAAAGGACCAGCTTTTGTTGCTGTTGGCGGAGGCGAGACATTAGTTGCTTTGGATAAATGGGGAGTTAAAGATTGGCCGGATTTTGTCTCAACCGGAGGCGGCGCGATGTTAGAATTTTTAGAAGGCAAAAACTTGCCAGGAATTAAGCCTTTAATAAAGAGAAAATGAATTTAAAAAGCATAAAAGATTTGGAAAAAATAGAAAAAGAATTATTGCAAATAAGAAATATCTTAAACCCGGAAGACGCGCCTTATATTTGTGATATTGTCGTGACAAATATTAATGATCAATTGTTGGAAGATTTGGTTATGGATACCTTAATAAGAATGGGATATAGGAAAAAAATAATTATGGATATAATTAAAATTGTCAGAAAGATTCAATCTTAAGTATTAATTTTAAAATTATGAATAAATTTTGGCCAAATTATAAGGATAGACCAATCATTTTCGCCTTGCTCGTTCTCCTGTTTGTTTCGGTTATAATAACATTGATTGCGATTGCCCGTAACGAGTTTAAACAGAATTATTATATTGGCAAAAGCGCTGAAACCGAAAGATTGATTACAATTACTGGTGAAGGAAAAGTTACGGCAATTCCTGACATTGCCACAGTTACTTTAGGCTTAGAAACAGAAAAATATACAGTTACTGAAGCGCAAAAAGAAAATTCTCAAATTATGAATAATTTGATTAATCGTTTGCAGACTCTTAATATTGCCAAGCAGGACATTAAAACAGCAAATTACTGGATTAATCCCCGTTATGATTGGGTTGAAGGGAAGAGAATTTTAAGGGGATATGTTGTTTCTCAAAATGTAACAGTAAAAATTCGTGAAATAGAGAAGGTTGAGCAAGTTTTGGCTATTGCAGGCGATTTGAATTTAAATCAAATCGGTGGTTTAACTTTTGATGTTGATAAGCCAGAAGTTTATCGTCAAGAAGCAAGAAAAAAAGCGCTGGAGAATGCAAAAGAAAAAGCAGAAGAATTGGCTGATATTATGGGCGTTGAATTGGGCAAAGTTGTTTCATTCAATGAAAATACCGATGCCATGCCGCAACCGGTTCCGAAATACGCTGCTTTAGAGTCAGCCGAAGGTCTGGGCGGAGCCGCTCCGACAATTGAGGAAGGAAGCCAGGAAATAGTTATTAGAGCGACAATCACTTATGAATTGGATTAATCTTATAAAATTTATTTAAATTATTATGTTGAACGCTAAAAAAATAAAAAAGATTATAGCACGGGAGATTCTGGATTCTCGCGGCAATCCTACTCTTGAAGTTAAAATAGTTTTAAAAGGCGGCTTATGGGCAAAATCAGCAGTGCCTTCCGGCGCTTCAACCGGTGAACATGAAGCACTGGAATTGCGTGATAAAAAGAAAAAACGTTATTTGGGCAAAGGTGTTCTAGGGGCAGTCAAAAATGTTAATAAGCAAATAGATTATTTATTAAAAGACATGGATGTAACCAGACAGCAGGATATTGATAAATTAATGATTAAACTTGACGATACTAAAAACAAGTCAGATTTAGGCGCTAATGCAATTTTGGGTGTATCTTTAGCTTGTGCCAGAGCTGGTGCTAAAGTTTCAGCTATGCCGTTATATAGATATTTGAGAAAAGTTTATAATATTCATTATAAGTCTTATCGTGTTCCTGTGCCCATGATGAATATTTTAAATGGAGGCGCGCATGCAAATTGGGCATTAGATATTCAGGAAGCAATGATTGTGCCGCAAGCTAGAAAAATGGCTAAACAGGTTCAAATCGGCAGTGAGGTTTTTCATGTTTTAGGAAGAAATTTAAAGGATAAGGGCTTTGACACTTTTGTGGGAGATGAGGGAGGTTATGCTGTTAAATTAAAGAAAAATGAGCAAGCTTTTAAATTGATTTTGCAGGCGATAAAAAAGGCAGGCTATCGGCCGTATAAAGATGTTAATTTAGCAATTGACGCGGCAGCCAGTGAATTTTATCAAAAGAGCAATAAAAAATATAAAGTTGAAAATAAAAAACTTTCGGCTCGCCAGCTGATAAATTTATATAAAAGTTGGATAAAAAAATATAAGTTAGCTTTAATTGAAGATGGCTTGGCGCAAGATGCTTGGGAGGATTGGCAAAAATTAACAAAGGAATTGGGCAAAAAATGTTTACTTGTGGGCGACGATTTATTTGTGACTAATGCAGAAAGATTGCAAAAAGGCATTGATATGAATGTAGCAAATGCAATTTTAACTAAACCTAACCAAATCGGCACTTTGACTGAGACAATTGCCGCGATTTATCTGGCCAAGCAAAATAATTATAAAGTTATAATTTCCCATCGCAGCGGTGAAACTTGTGATACTTTTATTGCTGATTTGGCAGTGGCAGTCAATGCTGATTATATAAAGACTGGTTCTTTATCGCGCAGCGAAAGAATTGCTAAATATAATCGTTTAATGGAAATAGAAGAAGAATTAGGCTAATTTTAAATAAAAAAAATAAGCCCTGGATCATGGTATTTAGGGTTTTTAAATTGGCTTGAAAATAATAGTTTTTTGCGATAAAATAATAGTATATGGCAAAAGACAAAAAACAAAAATTTTTGCCTTTGGTTTTAGTTATTTTGGATGGCTGGGGGCTTGCACCCGAGTCTGATTCTAATGCTATAACCTTGGCTGATACGCCGACAATGGATAAATTTTATAAAAAATATCCCCATACTGAATTGACTGCTCATGGCAAAAAAGTAGGATTGCCCAATGGTCAGGACGGCAATTCAGAAGCAGGGCATATGAATATCGGCGCAGGACGTATTGCTAAGCAGGATGCTGCTTTAATTTTAGATAAAATTAAAAATGGCACATTTTATAAAAACCCGGCTTTAATTGAAGCAGTTAATCATGCGAAAAAAAATAAATCCAATTTGCATATAATGGGTCTTTTGTCAGACGGTCAAAGCGCTCATTCTCATCCCGAACATTTATATGCGCTTTTGGATTTTTTGAAACAAAGAAAATTTCACAGAGTTTATCTCCATCTTTTCACTGATGGACGGGATTCTTCGCCTCATGCCGCTGCAAGATTGATAAGTAAGTTGATCAATAATTTTGAAAATGATGAAATTATCTCAGCTATAATCGGACGTTTTTATGCTATGGATCGCATCAAGAAATGGTCAAGGACAGAAATGGCTTATAATGCCATGGTTCTGGCTGAAGGCGTTTGTTCTGATAATCCTTACAAAGCAATCAGCGAGGCTTATAATAGGGGAGAAACTGATGAATTTATAACGCCGACAATTATTGTAAATCCGAAGAAGAAATCTAAATTTATTGACAATAATGATGCAATTATATTTTTTAATTTACGTTCTGACCGGGCGCGCCAGCTAACCAAGCCTTTTGTCCAAAAAGATTTTGAGAAAAAAAACAGCGGAACATTCCAAAGGAAAAAGAAATTAAAAAATATTAAATTTGTCGCTTTTACTGATTTTGGTCCTGATCTGGACAGTGTTTTGACTGCTTTTCCGAATCCTGATCTGGAAAAGACTTTTCCATTTGTTTTGGAAGATTATAAACAATTATATATTTCTGAAAGGGAAAAATACGCCCATATCACTTATTTTTTTAATGGCGGCCATGGCAAGCCAGTTAATGGCGAAAAATGGCAGGTAATACCTTCTTCAGGCAGAGGAAATTATGAAAATTATCCGCAAATGTCAACCAAAAAATTAACCGATATTGTAATTGACAAATTAAAAAATAAGAAATTTAATTTTATAGCTGTTAATTTCCCCAACGCCGATATGGTTGGCCATACAGGCAATTTAAAGGCGACCATAAAAGCAGTTGAAGTAGTTGATGAAAATTTAAAAAGAGTTTATAAAACAATTAAAGCGCTAAACGGAACCATGATAGTTACTGCTGACCATGGCAATGCCGAAGAATTAAGAAATTTAAAAACCGGGGAAATTGATACCGAGCATAGTACAAATTCGGTTCCTTTTATGATAATAAACGAGAAATTTAATAAAGATAAGTTAAAATTCCGCAAAAACGGAATTTTAGGCGATATTGCGCCGACAATTTTGGATCTGCTCAGCATAGAAAAGCCAAAAGAAATGACAGGAAAAAGCTTAATTAAAAATAAGAAGGTTATTAAAAATGGCTAAATTAAAAAATAGACCAGTGGTTTTAATTATTTTAGACGGTTGGGGAATTGCGCCGGACGCGCCTGGCAATGCGATTACTAAGGCAAAGACACCCAATATAAATAAATATATTACCAGTTATCCGGCAATGACATTAGTCGCTTCAGGAGAGGCGGTTGGTTTATCTTGGGGTGAAATGGGCAATTCTGAAGTCGGACATACTAATTTGGGTGCCGGTAAGATTTTTTATCAAAATTTGCCCAGAATAAGCAAGTCTATAGCTGATGGAACTTTTTTTGAAAATCAGGCTTTTTTGAATGCAATAGATCATGTTAAGAAAAATCGTTCAAAACTTCATTTGATGGGTTTAATTAGCAGTGGAGGAGTTCACGCTCACATAGAACATCTTTATGGCTTGCTAGAATTGGCAAAAAGGCAAAAAGTTAAAAAAGTTTATATTCATGCCATATTGGATGGCCGGGATATGATTTATAATAGCGGCAAAGGCTTGATAAAAGAATTGTTAGATAAGATAAAAGAAATTAAAATTGATGCGCAAATAGCCACTATCTCTGGCCGTTTCTATGCCATGGACCGTGATAACCATTGGGAAAGGACAAAAAAAGCCTTTGACGCGATGACTAAGGGTGAAAGCGAAGAAAAATTTGATGATCCGATAAAGGCAATTGAAAGCTCTTATGACAAAAAAATTTATGATGAGGAATTCGTGCCAGTGGTTATTACGCATAAAAAAAATCCGGCGGCTTTAATTGAAGATAAGGATTCATTAATCTTTTTTAATTTCCGTGCGGATAGAGCCAGGCAAATTAGCCAGGCTTTTATTTTGCCTGATTTTAATAAATTTGAAAGGCCTTCGCAATTTAAAAACTTGTTTTTTGCCAGTATGACACGATATGACAAGGATTTACCGGTTGATGCCGTTGCTTTTGATCCTGTAGAAATCAAAAAGCCTTTAGCCAGGGTTATTAGTGATGCTGGCTTAAAACAATTGCATGTTGCCGAGACAGAAAAATATGCTCATGTCACCTTTTTTTTAAATGGCGGGACAGAGGAACCGTTTGAAGGTGAGGATAGAATTGTTATTCCATCGCCGCGTGTCCCTTCTTATGATGAAAAGCCGGAAATGTCGGCTTTTAAAGTTACTGATAATCTAATTAAAGCTATTTCAGAAAATAAATATGATTTTATTGTGGTTAATTTTGCCAACCCTGATATGGTTGCTCATACCGGCAATTTAAAAGCCACAATTAAAGCCTGTGAAGTTTGCGATAAATGCTTAGGTAAGATTGTGCCTCTAATTTTAAGCAAAAATGGCGTAGTCTTAATTACAGCTGACCATGGCAATACTGAAGAATTGCAAAATATTCAAACTGGCAAAGTTGACAAAGAACACAGCACAAATCCTGTCCCTTTTATTATTATCGGTGATCAGTTTGAAGGTAAAAATATCGGTTTGCCGGATAGTTTGGGTAATGATTTGAGTCTATTTACACCGGCAGGAGTGCTTTCTGATGTGGCGCCTACAATTTTAAAAATTATGGATATTAAAAAACCTGAAGAAATGACAGGCACATCCTTAATTTAATTTTAGAAAAAGTTTTATGCCGGAATTGCCTGAAGTAGAAACAATAAAAAAGGGTTTAGAAAAAAATATTATTGCCAAGATAATAATTGACTTTGATTGTGATTGGCCTAAAGCAATCAATTATCCTTTGAAAAAATATAAAGAGCAAATTAAGGGTTTAAAGATAGAAGATGTTAGAAGAAGAGCAAAGATGATAATTTTAGATTTGAGCAAAAGCTGGAACATTTTGATTCATTTAAAATTAACCGGGCAATTAGTTTATAGCAATCAAAAGAAATGCCTTATTGGCGGCCATCCAATAAAAGAAGGCTATGATTGCTTGCCGAATCGCTTTACTCATGCTATTTTTACTTTTAAAGATAAAAGCCATTTATATTTCAATGATGTACGCAAATTCGGCTGGCTCAGGTTACTTAACGATCAAGAACTGGAAAATGAATTGCAAAAATTAAAATTGGGTCCCGAGCCTTTAAGCAAAGAATTTACTTTAGAATATTTTCGTCAGGCTTTAAAAAATAAGCCAAAAAGTAAAATTAAACAGTTTTTAATGGATTTGCAAAATGTTGTAGGCATTGGCAATATATATTCTGATGAAATTTGTTTTTTTGCCAAAGTTAGGCCAGCTCGTTTAGTTAAAACTTTAACTAAAAAAGAGGTAAATTTAATTTATAAAGGTATTAAAAAGATTTTAAACGATTCAATAAAAGCGCAGGGCACGACTTTTTCTAATTATCGCAATGTTAATGGCGATGCGGGAGCTTACAGCGATAAATTAAAAGTTTACGGTCGTTATGGAGAAAATTGTAAAGTTTGTCAGGCTAAAATTAAAAAAATTAAAATAGGCGGCAGGACTTCTTCGTTTTGTCCAAAATGTCAAAAATAAAATATATGGTTTATAATGATAATTTTGTGATTTCCACGAAAGGGACTAATGATGTCCATAATATTACCAATAAAGTGGAAGAAATAATCAAAAAGGCAAAAATTGAAAATGGTCAGGTTTTAATTTTTGTCACTGGTACAACCGCTTCAATCTCTACTATGGAAATAGAGGCGGAATTAGATAAGGATTTGGCTGAAGCTTTAGAGCTGGTTGCTCCTAAAGATAAAGAATATCATCATGATAAAAAATGGCAGGATCATAACGGTTTTTCCCATATTCGTTCAACTTTTGTAGGTACTTCTTTGGTGGTTCCATTGATTAATAGTGAATTGGTATTAGGCAGCTGGCAACAGATTGTCCTGCTTGAATTTGACCATAAAAAAAGAGACAGATTAATAACCGTCCAGATTGTAGGTGAGTAATGAGTGTGAGTATTGAGTAATTAGGGACAGGCAATTAAATTAATAAGGCAATTATAATACCAATTACGACTCCTACAGTAGCTTGGATATAAGTATGGCCTAATCTTTCTTCAAGGTAAATATATTTGTCTTCTTGATAATCAGGCAGGTCTTTGATCAGCATATTTAAGATTTTAGCATGATTGCCCAGATAGCGGCGCAGGCCGACTGCGTCTCTGATAATTAAAAACGCTATTGCCAGGGCGATAGCGAAACTGGCATTATTAAAGCCTATTTGTGTGCCGATTTCAGTACAAAGCGCGGCAACCATAGCAGCATGAGAAGAAGGCATCCCCCCATAATTATTAAAATTGCGCCAGGAAAACTCGCCTTTGGCTGAATCAATGATTACTTTAATAATCTGGGCGCTAATTAAGGCAATAAAGGGGACTAAGACTATTGTATAAGACATATTTATGGATTTAATTATATCAATTTTTTTAGGAATTGTTCAGGGTTTAACTGAATTTTTGCCTATTTCCAGTTCTGGACATCTTGTTTTGTTACACGATATTTTTCAGATCGGCAAAATTGACAGCCTGACTTTTGATGTGGCTTTGCACTTGGGAACATTGGTCGCGTTAGTTGTGTTTTTCTATAAAGATATTATAAAATATTTAAAGGCATTTTTAAAGAGTTTTGTTAATTGGAATTTAAAAAATGACTTGAATCAGAAAATAGCTTGGTTGATTCTGATTTCAATGATTCCTGCCGTTTTTGTCGGTTATTTTTTTGAAGAGATAATTAAAAGTGTTTTTCGCGCATCTTTTCCTGTAGCGATTGTTTTGATTTTAGTTTCGTTTTTGTTTTTTGGGGCTGAAAAATATTCAAAAAAAAGCAAAGATTTCGCCAGTTTAACCTGGCAAAAGTCGTTATTAATAGGCATGGCCCAGGCAATAGCTTTAATCCCAGGCGTTTCTCGTTCTGGAATTACTATTATAAGTGGCATGGCTTTTAATTTAAAGCGAGAAATAGCCGCCCGATTTTCTTTTTTAATGGCTATTCCTATTGTTTTTGCCGCGGCTATTAAGAAAATATATGACGCAATCCAATCGCAAATAGTGACGGAAGGGATTTTAATTTATTTTTTAGGCTTTTTATCAGCCGCTGTAATAGGTTATTTTTGTATAAAATATTTTTTAAGATTTTTACAAAAATATTCTTTGAATTGGTTTGCTGTTTATCGTATAATATTAGGAGTGGCAATTTTAATATATTTTTTTATAATAAAATAAATCATGAAAAAATTTATAATTATTTTAATAATTTTAATCGTCATAGTTGTTTTTGCCGGATATCTTTTTAAAATTGTTTTTATTTCCCAAGAGGGGAGCGGAGAAACTAAAAATTTTATGGTTGAAGAAGGGCAGGGTGTTAATGAGATTAGCCAGAATTTAAAAAAGCAGGGTTTGCTTGATAGTGAGTTTATCTTTGAAACTTGTTTATGGCTAAGAAAAGCTGAAGATAGAATTTTGGCTGGTGAACATAAGATTAAAGATACTTGGAGCATTCGCCAGCTGATAAATGCTTTAACTTCGGGTTATGCAATTGAAAATGAAATGGAAATTACTATTATCGAGGGCTGGAATTTACGTGATATCGCTGATTATTTGGATAATCAGGGCATTGTTCAGCCTCAGCAATTTTTTGAATTAGTCGGTTATCCGGCCATTGATTATGACAGAAATCCTGATTTAAAAAGGCCGAAAGATTTTTCCCCTGATTACGAATTTTTAACTGAAAAGCCGAAAAATTTAAGTTTAGAAGGTTATTTATTCCCGGATACTTATAGGATTTTTAAAGACGCTAGTATTGAAGATATAGTCAGAAAAATGCTGGATAATTTTGACAAAAAAATTACCTCTAAAATGCTGGGCGAAATAGACAATCAGGGCAAAACTTTGTATGAAATTTTGACATTGGCTTCAATAATTGAAAAAGAAGGGGATACGGCTGAAAATAAAAAGAAAGTTGCCGGAGTTTATTATAATCGCTTAAATATTGGCATGGCTTTGCAGGCAGATCCTACGGTAAATTATATAACTGGCAAGTCTACTGACAGGCCGAGTTTAGATGATATTGAAAGCGATAATCCGTACAATACTTATCAGTATCCTGGCTTGCCGCCGGGGCCGATTTGCAATCCTGGCTTGGATTCAATTATGGCGGCAATTTATCCAGATGAAAATGACTATTATTATTTTATAAATACGCCTGACGGTGAAATGATCTTTGCTGAAAATTTTGAACAGCATAAAGCTAATCGGGCAAAATATTTCGAAAACTAATCGGCCATTTTTTACTAATTAACCAATAAATTAATCTACTAATATGCCATTTATGATTGACAAAAAATTATTCGCAAAATTACAAAAAGATTACGAGTCCTATGATATCGGCCGCCGGATTATAATCAAGCATTCTAATGATATTTTGAAATACTCTAAACAGGCAATATTTGCCTTGCATAGGGATAATATTAAAGATGCCAAGAAAAAGATTGATGAAGCCGGCGAAGAATTAAAATATTTGGAGAAAAAGATTAAGGATGAAGAGGGCTTGAAATATGAGGGCTCTTATCTGGCGGCTGTGGAAGAATTTGTTGAAGCCAATCTTTTTTACCAGTTTATTAAGACCGGAAATGTCGGGGAAATTAAAGGTTTTACTGTCGCTACCAACAGTTATTTGGGCGGATTTTGCGATCTGACGGGTGAAATCGTCAGGCGCGCGGTTTATCTGGCAACAAAGAGAAAATACAAAGAAATAGCCAAATGCCAAAAGGCGATTGAAGAAATTTTAGCCCAATTAATTCAAATGAATCTGGCAGGCCATTTGCGGACAAAATTTGACCAGGCGAAAAATAATTTGCGCAAAATTGAAGATATAATGTATGATCTGGAGCTGAAAAGACGAAAATAGGTAATGGCCTTGACAAAAATAAAATATTCTGCTAAGTTGAGAGGTAGAATGGACATTTAAAATAAAGCTGAGAAAAATATCTTTAATTTTACAAAATTTTATGTATTTTTGGCATTAGCCACGAATAAGAGCTGAGAAAAATAAGTCCTGTTTTTCAGGCCAAATAGATATTTTTCTCAGGTTAAAAAAATAGCTGCTATAAAAGTCCGCCTGAGGCGGACAAAAATGCCCTGTGGGAGGGCTGTCTAAGAGATCTGGTCTTTTAGGCAATCTGCGGGAAACGCCGCAGGAAACCCCTTTAAAATTAAAATTTATTAGTAAATTTACAAGTCCTAAAAGGATAGGGGTATCCCACTTAATGCTTGGCGAAACATATTTATACAGAGGTAACTTTACAAGTCCTAAAAGGAAGGGGTATTCCACTTAGGTGAGAGTATTGAGCAAGAGCAAGAGGAAGGTAAATTTACAAGTCCTAAAAGGAAGGGGTATCCCACAGAAAGGGAAAAACCAAGTGTTCAGCTGAAATTGTAAATTTACAAGTCCTAAAAGGAAGGGGTATCCCACTTAATGCTTGGCGAAACATATTTATACAGAGGTAACTTTACAAGTCCTAAAAGGAAGGGGTATTCCACTTAGGTGAGAGTATTGAGCAAGA